>CACARD010000003.1 GCA_902534735.1 uncultured Pelagibacteraceae bacterium | reverse complement strand
ACTTTGCGTCAAAACTACAAACAGGGACTGGTGCGAGTCATACAAAATCATTTATTCGTTATCTAAAAGAATTTGAATTCGAAAAACCTTTGGGAGATCATGCAAAAAATCAAAGAATAATATACGAGCCTAAAGGTGTGTGTGCTTTAATAACACCGTGGAACTGGCCAATAAATCAAGTTACTTTAAAAGTCATTCCTGCATTGGCCTCTGGTTGTACTATGATTTTAAAACCTTCAGAACTAGCACCTTTATCGGCAATGATCATAGCTGAGTTAATAGATGAAGCAAAATTTCCAAAAGGTGTTTTTAATTTAGTAAATGGAGATGGGGAAATAACAGGAGATGCATTAACAAGTCATCCAGATGTAAATATGATTTCATTCACCGGTTCTACAAGAGCAGGGGCTTTAATTTCTCAAAATGCTGCAAAGGACTTTAAAAGAGTAAGTTTGGAGCTAGGAGGAAAAGGTGCAAATATTATATTTGAAGATGCTGATGCTGAAGCAATTGAAAGAGGTGCTTTTAGATGTTTTAGAAATTCAGGACAATCATGTAATGCCCCTACAAGAATGCTTGTTGAAAAATCAATATATAATGAAGCGATAGAAAGACTTAGAAAATACGCAAATGAATTTAAAGTCGATGATCCAAATAAAAGTGGAGAGCATATTGGTCCTGTAATTTCTGAAACTCAATTCAATAAAATTCAAGGTTTAATTCAAAAAGGAATAGATGAAGGAGCAAAATTAGTTGCGGGTGGAGTTGGAAAACCAAACGGATTAAATGATGGTTATTATGTAAAACCGACAGTTTTTGCAGACGTAAAAAATGAAATGGAAATTGCAAGAACAGAAATATTTGGTCCTGTTTTATCTGTTATTCCATTTGAAACCGAAGAAGAGGCAATTAAAATTGCAAATGATACTGATTATGGATTAACAAACTATATTCAAACTCAAGATAAGGAAAAGGTACAAAGAGTTGCCAGAAAACTTAGATCTGGAATGGTTGATGTAAATGGTGCTGGTATTGCAGTTGATGCACCTTTTGGAGGTTTCAAACATTCTGGAATTGGAAGGGAAGCAGGTAAAGAAGGATTGCTTGAATTTCTAGAAGTTAAATCTGTAGGTGGTTGGAATTAATTTATAGATTTATCTTTTACACCTTTTAAAAATTCTAGACATTTCTTTAATTCACTAAGTTCTATATATTCATCAATTTTATGAGCCTGTTCAATTGAACCGGGCCCACAAACTACAGTGCTAATACCAACTTCTTGAAAGAGTCCAGCCTCTGTTCCAAATGAAACAGCTTCTCTTGAATTGTCACCAGTTATACTAGAAACAAATTCACAAGCTTCGGAATCGTTCAATCTATTAAATCCAACTACTTCGCCTATAATTTCTTTTTTAATATAAGCATCTGAAAAAACTTTTTTCATTTCTGGCAATAATTCTTTATCAACATAATCGTCTATTATTTGATTTACAAAATCTCCATCATCTCTGACTACTGGTCTAGTTTCCCATTCAACTTTACATTTATCAGCGATAACATTATGAGCTATACCACCTGAAATTCCACCAACTGATAATGTAGAATATGGTGGATTAAATATACAATCTTTAGGAGCTCTACCTTTTAGTTTTAATCTAATTTCTAGTAATTTGTTTACATACCTCGATGCATATTCAACTGCATTAACACCTTGGCCAGGTTTAGAACTATGACCAGCTAAACCTCCAAAGTGAACTGTATATTCATTCATACCTTTATGAGCATCAATAATTTTCATATTGGTTGGTTCACCAATAATGCAAATTCCATCTTTAATATCTCTTTTTTTTAATTCTTTTATTAATAATGGTGCGCCGATGCATGCGGTTTCTTCATCAAATGTAAATGAAAAGTGAATGTCTCTATCTAAATTATTTTCTTTAAATACAGGAGCATATGCCAGAGCACATGCAATAAAACCTTTCATATCACAAGAACCTCTCCCAAATAATTTCTCATTTTTTATAGTTGCAACAAATGGATCAGTAGACCAGCCTTTTGAAACCGGGACTACATCTGTATGACCTGAAAGAATAATAGGTTTTTTTCCATTTCTATTTTTAGATTTTAAAGATGCAAAAAGATTAACTCTTTTTTTATCACCATCAAAAATTCTAAATGAAGTTGCTCCTAAATTTTTTAAAATATCATCACAATAATTAATGAGACTATTATTGTCGTTTCCAGAAATAGTTTTGAAAGCAATCAAATCTGTCAATATTCGTATCGAATTATTATAAATTTTATCAGGATTATTTTCTGTACTCATTTACAAATCATTATATATTAAATTTATGAAAGAACAAATTACGTATGAAGACTTTGATAAAGTAGATATTAGATTGGGAACAATTATTTCTGTAAGAAAAAATGAAAAAGCAAGAAAACCTTCATTAGTTGTAGAAGTTGATTTTGGAGAAAAGATAGGGATAAAACAATCTTCAGCTCAAATTACCCACTATTACAATGAAGAGAATCTTAAAGGAAAACAAGTAATTGGTGTCTGTAATTTTGCAGAAAAAAATATTGCAGGAGTTGTATCACAAGTATTAATTCTCGGAGCTATAGATGCAGAAGGTAGAGTAACTTTAGTTCATCCATCTCAAGAAGCAGAGAATGGATTACCAATTGCTTAAATGCATCCAGAACTATTATCATTAAGTTTATTTTTTTTTGTTACGAGTTGCTCACCTGGCCCAAATAATATTGTTGCATCTCATTCAGGTTTTAATCATGGAGTAAAAAAAACTATTCCTCTAATGTTAGGTGTTATATTTGGTTTTACCTCAATGCTATCTTTAGTCAATTTTGGGCTAATTAATGTTTTTAAATTATATCCAATAATTCAAAAGATTTTAGTTTTTACAGGGTCTGCATTTCTAGTTTATTTGGCTTACAGAATTTCATTTTCTAAATCCTCAAATCAAAAAGAAAAACTAGAACCTGTTAAATTTATAGAAACATTTCTTTTTCAGTTCTTAAATCCTAAAGGAGTAATCGTTGCTATTATTGCAGTATCAACTTATATCGAATCTGGAGATAACTTTTTTAATTATTCTTTCTGGCTCCTAACTTCTGCCTTTTTCTTTGCTATATTTAGTATCTTATTCTGGACTTTAATTGGTAAATTTATGAGAAAATTCGCGACAAATGAGAAATTTATTAAATGGTTCAATTATGTTATGTCAGCGCTTTTATTAGGCTGCATAGCTACATTTTATTATTAAATATGAAACCAGGAGACAAAAACTCGTTTAATTCGTTAACTAAAATTTCAGTTAACGGCAAAAGTTATAATTTTTACTCACTGAAAGAGGCTGAGAAAAATGGTTTAGCAGGTATATCAAAGCTTCCAAAATCATTGAAGGTCTTACTTGAGAATTTGTTAAGATTTGAAGACGATATAACGGTTAATAAAAATCAAATTGAAGCTATTAGAGATTGGTTAAAATCTAAAAGTTCTAATACAGAAATTGCATATAGGCCCGCAAGAGTTTTACTTCAAGATTATACCGGAATTCCTGCGGTTGCAGATTTAGCTGCAATGAGAGAGGCTGTAAAAGAAAAAAATAAAGATCCAAGCACTATCAATCCTTTATCGTCAGTTGATTTGGTAATTGATCACTCTGTACAAGTAGACAAATTTGCAAATAAAAATTCATTAAAAGAAAATGTTGATATTGAATTTAATAGGAATGCTGAAAGATATTCTTTTCTTAAATGGGGGCAACAAGCATTCAATAATTTTAGAATAGTTCCACCGGGAACTGGAATATGTCATCAAGTCAATCTGGAATATCTTTCAAAAGTTGTTTGGAATGAAAAATATAAAGGTGAAGAATATATATTTCCAGATACTTTAGTTGGAACAGATAGTCATACAACTATGGTAAACGGACTATCGGTTTTGGGCTGGGGTGTTGGTGGAATTGAAGCTGAAGCTGGAATGTTAGGTCAACCTATTTCGATGTTAATACCTGAAGTTATTGGGTTTGAAATGAAATCAAAAATGCCAGAAGGTACAACAGCAACTGATCTTGTTTTAACTGTAGTTAAAATGTTGAGAGACAAAGGAGTTGTGGGAAAGTTTGTCGAATTCTATGGTGAAGGACTAAAAAATCTGACTTTAGCAGATAGAGCTACTATAGCAAATATGGCACCTGAGTATGGTGCAACTTGTGGTTTTTTCCCAATAGATGACGAGACTTTAAAATATTTAAAATTCTCAGGAAGAGATGATCAAAATGTTGAAATTGTAAAACAGTATGCTCAAGAACAAGGACTTTGGGCAAGTTTAGATGTAGAATTTACAGACACTCTATCTTTAGATATGTCAACTATCGTGCCGACTATTTCAGGACCAAAACGTCCCCAAGATAAAGTTTTGCTAACTAATGCATCATCAAATTTTAAAAAAGTGTTTTCAGAAGTAACTAAAAAAGATGAACCAAATATTTATAATGTTGAAAAAGAAGAATTTAAAATAACTGATGGTGATGTTTTAATTGCTGCAATCACTTCTTGCACTAATACTTCTAATCCAAGTGTACTAATTGGAGCAGGTTTACTTGCAAAAAATGCAATTGAAAAAGGTTTAATGACTAAGCCCTGGGTGAAAACATCTTTAGCACCTGGTTCTCAAGTAGTCACAGATTATCTAGAAAAAGCCGGGCTAAATATTTATTTAGATAAGTTAGGATTTAATTTAGTTGGTTATGGATGCACTACTTGTATTGGTAATTCAGGTCCATTAGCTGATAACATATCAGACTCCATAAAAAATAATAATATTTATGCTGTTTCAGTTTTATCTGGAAACAGAAACTTTGAAGGAAGGATTTCACCTTTATTAAAAGCAAACTATTTAGCGTCTCCGCCATTAGTTGTTGCTTATGCAATAGCAGGAACTATGAGATTTGATTTGTATAATGATCCGTTGGGTAAAGATAAAGATGGTAAAGATGTTTTTTTAAAAGATATATGGCCATCTAACAAAGAAATAGAAGAAACATTGAGAAATTCGTTAAATGCAGAAATGTTTATAAAAAGGTACTCAAATGTTTCCGAAGGACCAGAACAATGGCAAAAAATTAAAACAGAAGAAACCAATATTTATAATTGGGAAGATAATTCAACATATGTAAAAAAACCTCCATTTTTTGATAATCTTCCTGATAAACCTGAAGGATTTAAACAAATTAAGGATGCAAGACCACTATTAATATTAGGTGATAGCATTACCACTGATCATATTTCACCTGCTGGATCAATTCAAAAAGATAGTCCGACTGGAGAATATTTTATGAAACATCAAATACTTCCTAAAGACTATAATTCCTATGGAGCAAGAAGAGGCAATCATGAGGTTATGATGAGAGGGACTTTTGCTAATATAAGAATTAGAAATGAAATGGCACCTGGTACTGAGGGTGGTTTTACAAAGTTGTACCCTGAGGAAAAAGTAATGCCAGTATATGATGCGGTTGTTGAATATAAAAAAAGAGGTACCGATTTAGTTGTAATTGGTGGTAAAGAGTATGGAACTGGTTCCTCAAGAGATTGGGCGGCCAAAGGAACTAAACTTTTAGGTATAAAAGCTGTTTTTGCAGAAAGTTTTGAGAGAATTCATAGATCAAATCTTATAGGAATGGGTATACTACCATTACAGTTTAAAGATGGAATAAATAGAACTAATCTAAATTTAGATGGCTCAGAACTATTTTCTATTATTGACTTAGAAAAAGGTATAGATCCTAGAGATGAAGTTGATGTTGAAATCAAATATGTCTCTGGAGACATTAAGAAAATTAAAATGTTAAGTAGAATAGATACTAAGAACGAATTAGAGTATTACAAAAATGGTGGAATTTTACAATATGTACTTAGGAACATGATTTAATGGATGAAGATATTGAAATAATAAATACCCAAACACGTAATGAAAAAATTAAGAACTTTTTCATAAATAATAAAAATTCTTTAATTTCGTTATTAGTAATAATTATTTTGGCTTTAATTGGCTACTTTTCTTTTGAAGAATATCAATCTAGCAAAAGAGAAAAATTAGCTGATAAATACGACTTAGCCGCAATAAGATATGAAGCTGATAATAAATATAATGTGATCCCAGATCTTAAAGAGGTGATTAATGCTAAAGACAAAACATATTCTCCTCTAGCATTTTATTTTTTGCTAGATAACGATTTGATAAATTCAAAAGATGAAATTAACAAATATTTTGATATTTTAATTAATGATATTGGCTTGGATAAAAAGTTTAAAGAGCTAACAATCTTTAAAAAAGGCCTATATAATTCTGATTTTTCTGATGAAAATGAATTGTTAGCTATTTTTAATCCTTTAATTAAAGCAGATAGTATATGGAAACCACATAGCCTTTATATTATGGCAGAATATTATTTATCAAAAAATCAAATGCAAAAATCAAAAGAATTTTTTGAGCAAATAGTTAGTCTTGAAAATAATAACTCTAAAATAAAAGCCAAAGCTCAAAAAAGGCTAAGATCTAGTTTCAGTGAGTAGGATAGTATTATATTTCGTCTTTTTATAGTTATGGAAAATGTACCAGCATTTAATGATTTAAATTCAAATCAACAACAAAGATTTATTACTTTTTTAGATATCGTGTATGATCAAAATATACCTATGGCTATTAGTGCAGAACAAAATATTGATAAACTTACATCATCAAGATTATTGGAAAAACCATTTAAGCGTACCATTAGCCGATTATATGAACTAACATCTAAAAAGCATCTATGAGACAAGAATTTTTTAATCTTGAACTTAAAACAAATGGTCAAAAATTATACGAATTTACCGATCAAACGATAGACTGGATAAATAAAAACAATTTTAATAATGGTATTTTAAATTTAAGCATACAGCACACTAGTGCATCTTTAATTGTTCAAGAAAATGCTGATCCTGATGTTCAATCAGATTTAATTAATTATTTTGATAAAATTGCTCCAATGGATAATAAATTATATATTCATACAATAGAAGGTAAGGACGATATGCCAGCTCATATAAAGTCAGCTTTAACCAACAATCAAATATCCCTCAGTATAAAAAACAAACAACTTTTGTTAGGAACTTGGCAAGGAATTTACCTTTTTGAACATAGGCTAGCTTCTACAAAAAGGCTGATTATTCATCATTTTATTGGAGATTAATTAATTTTTTAAAGTTTGAAATGCTTTGAGAGCTGCGTTTCTAGCTTCTTCATGCACGACTAATGGGGAAGGGTAGTCCGAACCAATTTTAGTTTTTATAGCTTCTTGATATTTTGTTTCCATCTCCCATGGTTTATGAATAAATTTACTTGGAACTCTCTCAAGTTCAGGTATCCATTTTTTTACATACAAACCTTGTTTATCAAATTTTTCACCCTGCAATATAGGATTAAAAATTCTAAAATAAGGGGCTGCATCTGCACCACAGCCAGCAACCCATTGCCATTGTGCAACATTGTTTGCTTCATTAAAATCTAACAAACAATTTCTAAAATGTTTTTCACCCTCTTTCCAATTAATTCTTAAATGTTTAACAAGAAAAGAACCAACAACCATTCTAATTCTATTATGCATCCAGCCTGTTTCATAAAGTTGTCTCATCCCAGCATCAACAATTGGGTATCCAGTCATACCATTTTTCCAAGCTTTCAAATTTTTTGCATTTTTATCCCATGGAAATTTGTCAAATTCTTTTCTTAAATTACCTTTTAGCATTTCAGGGAAATAATTAATTAAACTATGTGAAAATTCTCTCCAGCCTAATTCATTTAGATACTTTTTAACACTAATATTTTTTGATTTATATTTATAACATTTGTCCCAAATATTACTTACGTGTATTTGTCCGTTTCTAATGAATGGCGAAAGTTTTGACGAACCATTTATAGCTGGATAATCTCTATCAACTCCATATTTTAACATTCTATTTTCAACAAACTCATTTAAATATTTTTCGGATTGTTTTTCAGATGGATCCCAATATTTTTCAAATTTTTTATACCAATTTTTCTTTGGTAAAATTTGATCTGGAACATTATTATTTTTGAATAATTTTATTTTGCTCTTAGCTCTTTTTACGTTTAATGATTTTCTTGGGATACTATCTAAGTAAATTTGTTCTCCAACTCTCCAAAATGGACTATAAACTTTATAAGGGCTTCCATCATCTTTTGTAACATTTTTATATTCATTAAGAACATTTCCTTTAAAGCATTTTGAGAGTATTTTGTTTTTTTCAAAAATTTTAATGAGCTCATCATCTAACTTTAATTGAGATGGCTCATATATTTTATTCCACAAAATAGAAATTTTCTGTTTGTCTTTGATTTTACTAAAAAAAGTTATCTCATCAGAAAATACTAACTCTAATTCAATATTATATTTAATTAATTCATCTTTAAAATTTATTAATGATTTACTTATCCACCATTTTTGTGCTTCTCTAACATCATCAAAATTTTTCTTGTTATAAATATACAATGCCGTGACAGTATCGTAATTATTTGTTGCATAAGATAACGCAGAATTATTTTTTATTCTAAAATCGTCTCTTATCCAAACAACAGCTTTTTTTGACATATAATTTACTTTCTGCCTTTAGATAGCAATTGTTTGTAAAGTTTTACATCTGCATTACCTTCGCATCCAATAACTAAAACATTAGATTTTTCGTTAAGATTTATTAATTTCTTTGTTTTAGGATTATTACAGAGACTAATAAGACTGATAATTCCTGGTGTAGCACATTCACCACCTATTATTGATCTTTTACTGAGTTTCTTGTCTTTAAGCATTGCAACAGTTTTAGGAACTTTTGAGTCATTTACAGTGACACAACAATCACTAGCCTTTTTTAATACATGCCAAGGTATGAGAGACATTTCATTGCATGACATACCACCCATTATACTTTCTTTTTTTATTTTAATTTTTTTTAAACTTTTGCTTTTTATGCTTTGAAGTACACAATCAGCTCCATCTGGTTCAACTATTATTATTTTAGGAATTCTCTTGAAATATTTTGCAACTCCTGCAACTACACCTGCTGCCATGCCACCAACGCCAGCTTGAAGGAATATATGCGTAATATAATGCGTAGTTTGTTTTGAAATTTCTTTAATCATAATTGAATAACCAGCCATAGTTAACAAAGGAACATAACTATAATTCTTCGTAGATACATCCTGAACAATATTCCAATTATTCTTTTTTGATAATTTTTTACACTCGTTTAATGAATTTTCATAATTACCTTTTACTCGAATTACATCGGCTCCAAATTTTTCAATTTCTTTTACTCTCTCTTCACTTACATATTGACTAACAAAAATTTTACATTGTAAACCCAATCTTTGAGCACCCCAAGCAACTGATCTACCATGATTTCCAGCTGTTGCAGATGATATTATTATATTTTTTTTCCTTTTAGATATTTTTTCTACGGCATATGCACCACCTAAAGCTTTAAATGATTTTAAATGAAATCTTTTCGACTCATCTTTGTAAAAAATATTATTAAGTTTTAAATTTTTGTTTAGTTTCTCTAATTTTAATAATGGTGTTTTTTTATAGTATTTCCACTTAGAAATAGAATTAAAAGCATCAGTGATTATTTTTGACGAAATAATATTTAAAATATAATTTCGATTAAAACTATAATTTTTATTCGGTAAAAATTTTGTATATTTCCATTTTCTATAACTATCAAAGCTTGTCACTTTAACAGTCTAGAGTATTCTGTCTTTCCCATTTTGTAATTGGTTTGGACTTATCAAATTTTTCGTTATCATTAAAATCTTTTAATTCCGAAGTCCTTAACTTGACATAACTTTTAATTACTTCTTTTCCAAATGCTTTATTCATTTCTTTATTATTTTCAATTTTATCAAGAGAATCTTTTAGTTCATTTGGTAATTTAGAAAGGTTTGGATATTTTTTATAATCCTCATACATATTACAAAAAAGAGGTTTGCCAGGATTAATTCTTTTACTTAATCCCTCTATTCCTGCAGCTAATACACTAGCTTGAAGTAAATAAGGATTTGCGGATCCATCCATAAGTCTTAATTCAAATCTTCCCGGATCAGGAACCCTTATCATATGTGTACGGTTATTTCCTGTATATGATATACTGCTTGGAGACCATGTGGCACCAGATTTTGTTGGTGCAGCATTTATTCGTCTGTAACTATTTATTGTTGGATTAAAAAAAGTAGATAAGGATGAAGCATGTTTCATGATGCCTCCTAAAAAGTTATAAGCTGTCTTGCTTAGCCCAAGCTTATCATGTTTATCAAGAAAAATATTTTTCTTTCCTTTCCATAAAGAAATATGTGCATGACATCCATTACCAGTTAAATTTTCAAAAGGTTTTGGCATAAATGTTGCTCTCAAATCATGCTTTTCCGCAATAGTTTTAACCATAAATTTAAAAAAAGTATGTCTATCAGCAGTTTTTAGACAATCTGAATAATCCCAATTCATTTCAAATTGCCCGTTAGCATCTTCGTGGTCATTTTGATAAGGACCCCATCCCATTTCAATCATACAATCACATATTTCTTTTATAAGCTCATATCTTCTCATTAATGAAGACTGGTCATAACAAGGTTTAGATTGAGTATCTCTGTTATCTGCAATTGCGTTCCCATCAGGAGAAATCAAAAAATACTCACACTCCACACCTGACTTCATGCTATATCCCAATTCAGATAATTTTTTTATTTGTTTTTTTAACATCACCCTTGGTGAAGCATCGACTGGTTTACCATTCATCCATAAATCTGAAGCCAACCAACCAACTTCTTTATTCCATGGTATTTGAATTAAACTGTCAGGATCAGGTATTGCAA
This sequence comes from uncultured Pelagibacteraceae bacterium, assembly GCA_902534735.1. Taxonomy (GTDB): domain Bacteria; phylum Pseudomonadota; class Alphaproteobacteria; order Pelagibacterales; family Pelagibacteraceae; genus Pelagibacter. The sequence goes on along the minus strand of CACARD010000003.1, from coordinate 108,270 downwards.
ACATATCAGAATCAGCTGGTGTCATATCTAGCCAGGCTGCAAATCCAGCAAATCCAGCACCATTTACTTGCATATCTTTTATTGCATGAGCAGGAACCAATTTTGATCTTAAGACACCAAATAAATCTACAAAACTTATCAAAAAATATTTAATTTTTTTTTGTTTTGAAATTTTAAATAAATTTTTTGCCATCTAATAACGTAACACAATTATTTAAAAAATGATAAAAAGAAATCTTTGTAATAAATTAAATTTACAGCGATAATAATTAATATCGCTATAATTACTCCATACTTTGCTTTTGGCCATGCAAGACGAGCCATTTTGCTAGGAGTTTTATTTTCATTTTGATTATTTTCTTCAGAATTTTGCATTAAAAAAAAAGAGGGCACAGTATTTCATGCGCCCTCTTAAAAGTTTTAACCGTCTGTTATATTGCTTTTCCAATCGTTAGCACTTGGTTTTTTTCTGACAATTGCATTCATCTTACCATCTTCTTGTTTAGATGAAATAACATGCCAGCCAACCCAAATAAGAATTGCTATTATAACTAGCACTCCTTCCGAACCAACGCCTGGATAGACAGATCCTTGTACCTCAGAGGCACTTAAATGATCTATCCAATTTGATACTGTTGCCATTTACATACCTCCTTTATCTACTGGCCGAGACTACAGCTTTTTCGTCTTCTTTAGCCTCTTCCATAATTGTATAGTCAAGTCCTGCAAGTTCTACTTCTCTTGGTATTCTTAATTTACCCATTCCGTGAAGAACTTTTGCAATTATATATCCAGGAAGCATACCTAGTACAAAAAACATTATTATTGCGCCGATAAACATTCCAAGAGGATTAATTGCTGCATAATTAGTTCCATCCCACATAGCTCCAACACTGTATCCAGATGAAGGATAACCATTTAAAACGAAACCACATATTACAAGACCAACAAATCCAGCATAACCATGAACAGCTACCGCTCCAACCGCATCGTCGATTTTATATTTTTTCTCGACCCAGTAATGCATTTTGTAAGCTATAACTACTCCGATCATACCGATTATCATTGATTGTATTGGATGATATAAATCATTACCTGCAGATGCACATATTATTCCCGCAAGTCCTGATGAATAAGTCCAGAAAGGATCTCCCTTCGAGACCACATACCCTGCTAACAACCCTCCAGATAACGACATTAAAAAGTTCATCGTTATTCCACTAAGTGTGGTGGGAGTCAGGTAGATGTTCGTTGCAGTAAAGAAAGTTACACCTTCCATACCATATTCAGGTCCAAGATCATAAATCGGAACATTACATGCAGCGTAAAAGCCCCAAAAACCTGTATAGATTAAGAATAATCCAACAGTCACTAACCAAGGATTTCTTGGTCCAATGTTTCTTGGTTCTCCGCTAGATGAAAATTTTCCAATTCTTGGTCCTAAAACAATTAGAACACCTAAGGCAAAACCTCCGGCAATTGCATGAATTACTCCAGAAGCATAAGCATCGTGATATCCTAATATTTTTAACATCCATCCATCAAAATGCCATCCCCATGAAGCATCTATTGTCCAGAAAACAGATCCAATTGCAATTGCAAGTATTCCAAATGCAAAAGTAGTTATCCTTTCAATAACCGCTCCAGATACAATTGAAGCTGCAGTCCATGAAAATAATAAAAAGGCTGCCCAGAAGACACCCATTATATGATCATTAAGATTTACGGCCATCAATGCATTTGTAGGGTTAGCAAGATCATTTCCACCAAATCCACCTCCAAGAACTAGACCGGTGCTTTCGGTCATAATTGAAGGAGCTAATCCGGGTCCTGTTGGAAATGCCCAGTATATCCACCAACCAAAGAAAAACCATGTGACTGTTACCAGTGGTATCAGCATTGTATTTTTCATAAGAGTATGTTGGTGATGTTTGTAACGAGATGCCCCAACTTCATACATACAGAAACCCACGTGGATCAAAAACATAAGAACCACAGTTACCCAATAGTAAAATTCTGTAAATAAGGTTGTGAGAGCACCTAATTGATCAGTCATATTTCTCTCTCCTATTAATAGTTAATGGATTCTATGAAATTTTTTTTACGCTGACAATTTTATTTTATTTATAAAAAGTAGAAGTTAATAATTATTTTATCAACTTGAAATTGAAAATTAGAATTTTAAATAAGCTTTTTTAAGGTCAACCAGAGGATGATTCGGCGACATTTGAAACTTTACCAATAATTCTCTAGCAATCATATCTCTATCCTGCTGATTATTAGGTAATTTTATTTTACTTGGTATCGTTACCCAACCGTTAGCATTTCTATCGAATACAGCAGGTCTATTTTCTTCATATCCCATATGAACATCTTCTAACCAATTAAGATCATCCCAACCCATAGCTTCTATATATTTTTTTAAAAATGGAGTTAGTCGACTATAGTCAGGCAAAAGATTAACGTCATATCGATAGCCAATTGTTTGGCCAATCATTTTTTCTCTTGCAGTCTCTTTTTTCTTGCCTAATTGACCTTTGATCTCTTTTGATTTGGCTTTTTTCTTACCTTTTTTCTTTGGCATATTTGCTATTAGATTTTATGGAAATCTTTAACTCCTACTGTATGATTTGTTCCTGCAAGAGGCACTTTAGCTAAAGCAGAAGCCTCCATTGTTAATGCAGCCATATCTTCTGGTTCTAGCGAGTGAATATTTGTTTTTCCACATGCTCTAGCCAATAATTGAGCCTCCAAGGTCATCGCATGCAAGTAATTATACACTCTTAATGCTGCATCATCTGGATTTAATCTTTTTCTTAATTTAGGATCTTGAGTAGCAACTCCTACCGGACATCTACCCGTGTGACAGTGATAGCAATGACCTGCGGGAACACCCATTTCTTTTTCAAAGTTAGATTCTGGTATTTCCTTATTGCAATTTAAAGCCACCATTGCACCTGTTCCGATTGCAATTGCGTCTGCACCAAGTGCTAAAGCTTTAGCCATATCTGCTCCATCTCTAACACCACCTGCATAAATTAAAGTTACTTTTCCAGTTTTACCTACATCATCCAAAGCTCTTCTTGCTTCTCTAATTCCAGCAATTCCTGGGATACCTGTGTTTGCAGCTGCAATGTGTGGCCCAGCACCTGTTGAACCCTCCATCCCATCAAGATAAATTGAATCTGGATCACATTTTGCTGCCATCCTTACATCATCATACACTTTAGCTGCTCCAAGTTTTAATTGAATTGGCACTTTGTTTTTTGTTAATTCTCTAAGCTCTTGAACTTTTAAAGCTAAATCATCTGGACCCAGCCAATCAGGATGTCTTGCTGGAGATCTTTGATCAATACCTGCAGGTAGCGATCTCATTTCTGCAACTTGGTCAGTAACTTTTTGACCCATCAAATGACCACCCATTCCAACTTTTTGTCCTTGTCCAATAAATACCTCAATTCCATCAGCTAGTTGTGCATGGTGTGGGTTAAAACCGTATCTTGATTGTATGCACTGATAAAACCATTTTTCTGAATATCTTCTCTCATCTGGTATCATTCCACCTTCACCAGAACATGTTGCGCTACCAGCCATTGTAGCACCTCTAGCTAATGCAGTCTTTGCCTCATAAGATAAGGCTCCAAAACTCATTCCCGTAATGTAAACTGGAATATCAAGCTCAATTGGATTTTCACATCTTGGACCAATAATAGTTTTGGTTTCACATTTTTCTCTGTAACCTTCAATAACAAATCTTGTTAATGTACCTGGCAAAAAAACTAGATCATCAAAAGTAGGTATCTTTTTCATCAAAGCCATTCCTCTCATTCTGTATCTTCCTAATTCGGCTTTGATATGAATGTCGTCCATAACTTCTGGAGTAAAAATAGCGTTGTGTCCCAACAAACTTTTATTTCTTGAAGCTATTCCATTACCATTAGAATGTCCGTTTGATTTTCCATTACCATTTTTTTTCTTTGCCATTTAAATTGCTCCTTTTTTTTCTGTAGGTTCAAGAGCATCGTAATTCCAAAGTTTTTTTCCAGCCACAACTTTGGTCATCTTAGAAACATCGAAGTTTTCTCCGATCTCCGCAACCTTTAATTTTCTTTTAAGCCAATCTTGATCTGAATCAGTTAATTCAGCTTCGACAGCATCACTACCAAATGATCCAATTTTTCCACCTACAAAAATTGTCCCATCATACATAGAATCTCCTAAATTTATTCCAACATCTCCAAGAATAATAATTCGCCCTCTCTGCATCATAAAACCTGTAAAAGCACCAGCATCTCCGCCAATAATTATTGTCCCACCTTTTTGATCAATTCCTGTTCTAGCACCTACGCTTCCTTTGCATATCAGATCTCCACCTCTAATTGCCGCACCAAAACAAGAACCTGCATTTTTTTCAATTACTACTTTTCCTGCCATCATATTTTCTGCACATGACCATCCCACTCTTCCATTAATTCTAACAATAGGACCATCCATTGATCCACACCCAAAGTAACCCAAACTACCTTCAAATATTAAATTTAATTTATTGAGAATTCCAACTCCCAAGCTATGTTTTCCCTGTGGGTTCTTTATTACAATAGTTCCGTATCCATCTTTCATTAATTCATCAATTTTTTTATTTGCTTCACGACAATCCATGTTCTTAACGTCAATCTCAGTTCTTTTATTAAAATCTACATCATATGTCCCAAAGTAATAAAAATTCTCTGCCTCATCTGGATTAAAAAATTTTTGTTGTGTTTTTCCAGTTAAGACTTCTGTATGAAGTCCCATTGATTGAGCTTTACTTTTTTTTTCTGATGTTTTTAAATTTGCCATACTTTAACTTCTCCATCAAAAGGATCATAAGTTTCGATTTCTTGTGGTAATATTGATCTTATTGCAATTTCCTCTGACCCCATTGCAACTAAATCATCTGACTCATACAATACTAGTGGTTTTGCAGCCATTGTATCTTTCGCCATTCCTAAGCTATCTTTTGTAGCAACAAAATAAGTAAATACCCCATCTAAACCGACGAGAGACTCTTTCATTCCCTCTTCTAATGTAGCTCCATTTCTCATTTTTTCTGCAAGATATACAGCGATTAATTCAGAGTCACATTCTGACATAAATCTCATGCCTTTGTTCTCCAATACTCTTCTATTATTCCAATAGTTTGTTAATTGTCCATTATGAACGACTGACACATCGCTAAAAGGATAACCCCAAAATGGGTGAGCAGATTTAATATCCACTCCCGACTCTGTTGCCATCCTAGCATGACCAATTGCATGTGTCCCGACAACTTTATCTAAATTATATCTGTTACAAACAACTTCAGCGTTTCCTAGATCTTTAATTACTTCTAGAGATTTTCCCATAGATAATATTTCTACACCTTCAACACTTTCTATTTTTTGAGAAAATTCCATTAAATCTTTGTCATACTGAATTTCATATCGTAATGAATAAGGAAGAATTCTATCTTCTTTTATTACTTTAGCGCCTAGCTCAGAAAGATAAAAATCAACAATTTTTTTTCTTTCGTCATAAACTGATACATCTTCTTTTACTGAAGAACTTCCCTCTGCAACATTTTCACCAACCTTAAATCGCATGATGAAATTTTGACCGTCAGTTTTTCCGTATAGAGCGTATCCAGTTGAATCTTCTCCTCTATGCTTTAATGCTTGGAGCATACCTTGAAGTTCAAAACCAACATTTGAAGTATTTCCTCTATGAATTAATCCTGCAATCCCGCACATATAATTTCCTTATTAAATTATGGTAAACAATCCAGATAAGTATCAAGATCCCATTGTGTTGTTGCACCCAAGAATTTTTCCCACTCATCTCGTTTGTACCAATTAAATACTTTATACATTTCATCTGGCATTGATGATTTTATTACCTCATCTTCCGCCAATCTATCTAAAGCTTCACCTAAACTTAGTGGAAGTTTTTTAACATCTTTACCAGCTTTTTGAGCTTCATATATATTTCTAGACTCGGGTTTGGCTGGTTTCATTTTTTTAGATATTCCTTCATCACAAGCTTTAAGTAATGCTGCACCTAATAAATATGGATTATGCATAGAGTCAACTGATCTGTACTCAAATCTACCTGGAGCAGATACTCTTAGACCACATGTTCTATTTTGATAACCCCAGTCAGCATATACTGGTGCCCAAAAACCTTGATCCCATAATCTTCTATATGAATTCACTGTCGAAGAACCAATTGCTGTTAAAGCTGGTAAGTGTTTCATTATCCCTGCAATTGATTGTAATCCAATCTTTCCAGGCAATTGCATATCCTTAGTATCTGGCATGAAAGTATTAGTTCCACCGGATACATAGCTAAAGACTTCTTCTACTCCTGGAAGTTTTTTGTTACCCAATTTGTTTACTGATACTTTTCCACCTTTCCACAAAGACATGTTGGTGTGACATCCACTTGCTGAAACTCCCATAAATGGTTTAGTCATAAAGCAAGCTATAAGATTATGTTCTCTTGCTACTTGAGCACAAATTTGTCTATACGTAGATAATCTATCAGCATTTCTTAAAACATTATCAAATGTCCAGTTAAGTTCTAATTGACCAGGAGCATCTTCATGGTCACCTTGGATCATATCAAGACCCATCGCTTTTGCGTATTCAATAACCTTCATAAACACAGGTCTTAATGATTCAAATTGATCAATATGATAACAGAAAGGTTTTGAGAAACCTTGTCCAGTTGGAGTTCCGTCAGGATTTTTTGTTAACCACATCATTTCAGGCTCTGTTCCAACTCTTAATTCTAATCCATGTTTCTTTTTGAACTCATTCATGAAAATTCTAAGATTACCTCTGCAGTCACTTGTTAAATGACCACCTGGATTTTTTCTTTCTTCTCTATTTCTAAAACATGTAACAAAAACTCTTCCAACTCTCTTATCCCAAGGCAATTGAACAAAAGTTTCTGGATCAGGTATTCCTACCAATTCCATAGCTTCTGGACCATATCCAATATAATTATTATGACGATCTAAAAATAAATTTGCTGTTGCTCCATAAACCAATTGAAAACCTTTTTCTGCAGTTCTTTCCCAGTGGTCTGCTGGTATTCCTTTTCCAACAACTCTTCCAGTTACTGAAATAAATTGATAATAGATATAAGTAATTCCTAATTCGTTTATTTTTTCTCTAACCTTTTTGACGAGTTTAGCTCTACCTGGTTGGTTTACGTGTTTTTCAAGATCCGTCATTCTTCCCCCTTTGAATTTTCAGATCAAAAAGGTAACTGAAAAAAAAACGTTTGTCTACTTAGATAAATTAGCTCCAAGGAAACGGACTGTTCGATGTCGGATGAAGTTTGCCTTTTTCATATCTATCGAACCTGAACGGTTTTAGTAATTCACTTTCTTGACCTAAAATTTCTTGTGCAACAAGGTGTCCAACACCTATCATTTTATAACCATGATTTGCATCTGCAATCATGTAAACATTTTCAAAAAATCTATCGAATATCGGGAATGAATCTGGAGTTAAACAACCCAATCCTCCTGATGGTCCCTTTCTATACAAATGAGATTTACCAACAAAACGTTTCTGAATATGTGCAAGTGCTGAAGTCCACATATCAGAAAATTTATCAGTAGTTTGATATTCAGGAGAGTCAATTCCATATGGGTCAACATTAACTTCATCAAAATGTTTTTGAACAATGTAAGGTGATGTTCCACCTTGAACTCCCAATCCTTCAATATCAGGTTTATAATAAATACCCCATAAGTCTTCTGTAATTATTTTACCATCTTTGTCAGAATAAAGTGGTGCATCTGTATCAACATGAATTACTGGAGGCGGTTTACCTTCATTAGTTTTTAAATAATCTGCATCTACACCCAATACACCTTCTTGTAAAAACCAGTACTTCCACATTTCAACTTCATGCATTTTTCCATTTTTAGCATCTTTTATATTAGTAGTTTTTGGTAACTCCAACATATTCCAAAAATCTCTTACCCATGGTCCTGCTCCAATAACTACCTGATCACAATCAATTGTACCTTTATCTGTAACTACACCAGTAATTGCATTGCTGTTGCTCCCTCTTTTAAAACCTGTAACCTTTACTCCTTTATGAACGTGTACACCGTTTGAATTTGCTTTTTTCTCTAATGCTTTAATTGAGTCCTTATTAAATGCATATCCACCTTTCTTTTCATGTAAGACTGATGTAATACCTTTTGCTTGCCAATCACTAAAAATTCCTTGCATATATTTCATACAATCTTTTTCACCTTCTATAAATTCTGATTCATATCCGATCGCTTTTTGTTGTTCATAAATACTTGCAACATCTTTATGCATTACTTCTGGAGAAATTTGCATATAGCCGACAGCATTATATTTAAATGCCTCTGGATCACTTTCCCAAACACTAACTGAATGAGCCATTAATTCTCTCATTGCTGGTTGAAAATAATTATTTCTAACAACTCCACATGCAATTCCACTTGCACCTGCAGCAGTGTCTTTTTTTTCTAGGACAACGACATCGTTTGGATTTTTATATTTTTCGGAAAGTTTCCAAGCAGTACTTAACCCGTGAATTCCTCCACCAATTATTACAACTTTTGCTTTTGTCGGTAACGACATGTTTGAACTTTAATTTTTTAGCAAAGGAAAGAATATAATAATTTTTATATATAATTTATATAAATTCTAAATATTTATTAGATTTTTAACTAAAAACTCAAATTTTTGAGAGTTTTCAAATATTCGTTAAATTCATTAACAAAATTCTGTGTGGGTAAAACGTACTTTTTTCTATGGTCATTTCCGGTTTTCTCAAGATAAAAAAATTCTTTATCACAAGCTTCTTTGATCATGAGTGCAGATTTGGGTCTAGAGGTTTTAAAGAGTCTAGTCTTAAGTTCTTCGACAGATAAGTTTTCATTTAATTTATAGGAATTCATCACAATCAACATCATGTGATAATGCGAAGGAGACTTTCTGAAAAAGTAATTACTGGATGTATGGGACAGTTTCATTTGATCTTCCCAAAATTCCAGTAAATCCTTTGATGATTTTGACATTAAGATTTTACACGTGTTTTTTGAGGATCGTAATGCGGGAAACCAACAATTTTGGCAGGTATTCTTTTTTGGTGTCCATCAATTTTACCGACTTCAACGTTCATACCTATTTCTGAATGACCTACATCAATTCTGCACAAAGCAATATTTTTATTCAAAGTAGGAGATAGACATCCGCTTGTAACTACGCCAACTTGGGATCTTCCAATGTGAACGCAATCACCGTGATTAGCTTTTTCTTTTCCTACAAGTTCTAATCCAACTAATTTCTTTTGCGGATTTTCTTTTCTCTTTATTAATGCTTCTTTACCAATGAAATCTGCTGTTTTTGTTTTTAAAGGAACCGTAAATCCAACACCAGCTTCAAAAGGGTCAACTTGGCCGTCAAATTCATTACCAAATAATATTAGTCCAGCTTCAATTCTTAATAAATCTAATGCTCCAAAACCAGCAGGTATTATTCCTTCATCTTTGCCAGCTTCCATAAGCACATCCCAAACTGCTGGTGCATCTGAAGGGTGACACCATATTTCGTATCCTAACTCGCCTGTGTATCCAGTTCTAGAAACCATTAATGGAATTCCACTAAGTTCTTTGACTCTACAGATTGTAAACCTAAACCATTGTAATTCTGAAATAGAAGGTTGTGTTGGTGGAGTAAAAATAAACTTTTCTAAAATTTTTCTACTGTTAGGTCCTTGTAGAGAAATATTATTTATTTGATCAGTAGAGTTTTTAACTAAAACATTAAATTTTTTCTTTTTTGCTTGTTCTTTTAACCATTCACCTGCGTATTCATCACCACATACCCATCTAAATCCATGATCACTCATTTTTAACAATGTTCCATCATCAAACATAGAACCATTTTCATAACACATCGAAGAATAAACAATTTGTCCAACTGACAATTTTTTAACATTTCTTGTTAAAGTATAGTCCATTAATTCTTCTGCATCCGGACCTAATATTTCAAATTTTCTTAAAGAAGATAAATCAATTAAAACTGCTTTTTCTCTACACGCTGTATATTCATTTATTACTCCGTGTTTAGTGTAATCATTGGGCAGCCAATATCCTCTAGCATCAACAAAGTTTCTTGTTAACTTTGAAGTTCTTTCATGAAATCCTGTATTTTTTGTTAGTTTTAATTCTGAGTCTGGTTTCATTCTAAATGCAAAAGATTTTGTAAATTCTCTTTTTTTTTCGTAAGTTCTAACAAAAATATCTGTAGGGTTCCATGAATTACATGGATCTATATCACTTGGACAGGCTGATGTTCCGCAGGTTAAATCTTTTAAAGCTCTTAATATTACATAATCTCCAGGTCTGGCAAATGACTCATCAGAAAGTACGGTATTTAAGCCTCCTGCTGAAGTATTAAAAAATAAATTTATAGCGTGCCATCCCTTTTGTCTATTAACCCCAAAATTTTCCAAAGCACCACTTAAGTTATCTGAGCAATTTGGATGCCCAAAATAACCAGCATCTTCGTAATACTTCGATGTACAAGCAAGATTAAAAGTGTCATGTCTACCAACAGTATCTCTTATTACTTCTACTAAAGGCTCATGGTCTGTATCATAAAATTTTGAATACAATCCTGGTCCTGGAAATGTATTTCCCATAAAGGTCCTGGTTGTTTGCCAATCTAAACCTTTTTCAATACCTTTACCTAATTTAGCTGTATCAAAAGCAACAAAATCTGAACATTGTCTACCAGTTGGACAAATTATTTGAATATAATCTCCTTCTTTAACTTCAAAAGAAATCGCTGATTGTTTTGCAATATTTTTTTCGTCTAGAGGATCAAAAATTGGATCTGGAATTATTCTATGTTCTTTATAGTCAACAATATTATTTCTTTTAATAAATAAAGTTAATTCTGTAGGAGGATTTTGTTCATGAACCAACATATCATTACCAGGTGCAGAAAAAATGCAATAACATTTATCTTTTGAACTTATTTTAATTTTTTCTCCTGGTGGAGTGTCTTTATCAAAAAGGATTGAAGATTTAGATTTTGCAATTTTAAGATTTCTTTTTTCTAATTGGCGCAAAGCAATTTTCGAACTTTCTTCATTTCTATTTAAAATTTTAATTATATCATTTTCTGATTTAGATGATTTTAAATTTAAAATTGATGGATCTGAGTTTCCATCAGAATTAAAAACAACTATTTCACAAATTTGATTTCCTTCATTATTAATAATTTCAATTTCATCATCCGGAAAAACCTGAACTCCAGTTAATCCACCGCCATTAACTACATATCTTTCAACCCCAGGTGGCAAAACATTTAAACCAGGTTCATTTATTCTTAAATTTTCTTCTAACATTTTAAATCAATGATTACTTATGTTTAAGAATAAATCAGTACTGATTAATTGTATATATAAATTTTAGTACCAACTTTTGTTGACTGTGAGATTAAATTTAAGGATACTTACTTACTTAATATATTAAGAGAGGAGAAATAAATGAAGAAAATACTATCTTTACTCTCAGCTATAGTAATTACTGTAGTAAGCTTTGCAGGAATATCTAACGCTGACAGTAAAAAACCCATAGTGATCCCAACTCATAACTGGTCAAGTCAAATTGTTATGGCCTATGTTATTGGTGGAATCTTTGAAAGCATGGGTAACAATGTTAAATATGTAAATGCTGACTCTCAAGCGGTTTACGAGTCAATTAGAATTGGTGATGTCACTATATCTCATGAGGTATGGGAATCTGCTTTCGGTAAGTCATTTACAACAGCTTTAGACAAAGGTGGTTTGTTAGACTGGGGTGATCATGAAGCAAGAACTCTTGAGGATATGGGATATCCAAACTGGGTTGTTGAAAAAGGTCTATGTCCAGGTCTACCAGATTGGACAGCTCTAAAAAATCCAGACTGTGCAAAAAACTTTACAACACCTGACTCTCCAGATGGAAAAGGAAGAATGTTGGAAGGACCACAAACTTGGCATGGTGACTTAATACCTCAAAGGATTGATGCACTAGGCTTAGGTGATTTATGGTGGGTTAAGTTTGCTGGAGGTGCTGATGCACTTTGGGCAGAATTAGCAGCTGCTGAAAAAGAAGGAAGAGGAACTATAATTTTCAACTGGACACCAAACTTTACTGATGGTGCTGGTTTTACATTTATCGACTTCCCTCCATACACAGCTGGTTGCAGACCAGCAGATGGTGGTGACGGAAAATGTGGTTCTCCGGATGGTTATTTGAAAAAAGCAGTACACGAAGATTTTCCAAAAACTCATCCAGATGCAGCAGCAGCGTTTAAAAAATTGTCATTTTCAACAAGTCAAATTGGTGCAATGGCAGCTTTAGTAGACGTTGACAAAATGACTCACGAAGATGCAGCTAAAAAATGGTTAGCTGATAACGAGTCAACTTGGAAAGCTTTCCTTAAATAAGGATAAAAGTTAAAAAATTAAGATCTCCCCCAATTCTGTTGGGGGGGATTTTTTTTTATAAAGATTTGTGTAAAATATATTTATGAAAAAATATCTTTATTACTTTTTTTTAAGTTTATTAATAAGCTCATCAGTTTTTGCTCGAAGCACCGGATGTAAAGAAGGTAACTGTGAAAATGGATATGGAAAATGGGTTTATACAGATAAAACTACTTATGAAGGTGAGTGGGTAGGAACAAAAAAAAATGGCCAAGGTGTAGAAACATGGCCAAACGGATATATCTATAAAGGTGAGTTTAAAAACAGTGTTTGGAGTGGAGTTGGAACTTTAACTTTCCCAGATGGTTCTACTTATGAAGGAGAGTGGGCTAATGGTTTTATGAATGGTAAGGGAACATTTACTTGGGCTAATGGAGACCAAAAAGTAGGAATTTGGAAAAACGGTAAATTACAAGATTAATGTCGAACGAAATTTCATTTAATAAATTAAAAGGATTACCCGAGAACCTAAAACAATTTATAGGACTAATAGTTTTAACAATAGTCATAATTTCTTCTTTTGCTATTTTAAATAATATATTTAGCGAGGGTGATGAATTAGTTAGGAAAATGAAATTGGAAGAAGAGAGAATTGCAAAAGAGAGAAAACTAAGTGCATTAATTTCAAAACTTCCCTCGGGTATATTAGTAACTTTTGATGGTACTGATCATTATAAATTATCAGATGAATTGTATGAGGGAGTGTGTAATGCCACAAAGCTTATTCCCCAAAGAGCAATAATGGGTGCAAATTTCTTAAATTTTAGAGCACATGAAATTTATACAATTAACGGTAATAAGATTGATGAAACATTTGTTGAATGGGATGCTGAAAAAAAGAAATGTTTTGCAGGCTTTACAGTTAGTGGAAATAACGTAGGAGTAGACGAAACAATCAAAGTAAGCGGTGAAGCCTTAAGTTTTTTAAGCACTGGAATTGATACAAGGGTTTATTTTATTAAAAATTTTTAATGGAAATAAGCTTCAATTATATTGATTTTAATTTAATTAATTTTCGTATACTTTTATAAGAATTATGTCTGAAGCAGTAATCAAATGCGAAGCAGTTTATAAAATTTTTGGTGAAAACGCCAAAAAGATGCTTCAAGATTCAAATGGTAATGTTGATGCAAAAACATTTCAAGAAAATGGTTGTATAGTAGGTGTTAACAATGCCTCTTTTGAAGTGGCAAAAGGGGAGATGCTTGTTGTAATGGGCTTATCTGGATCTGGTAAGTCAACTTTACTAAGGTGTATATCAAGATTAACAGATGCAACAGGTGGAAAAATTTTCATTGAAGGTCAAGATTTATTAAATTTAAATAATAAAGAGTTAATTGAGCTTAGAAGAAACAAAATGGGAATGGTTTTCCAAAGCTTTGCTCTTCTTCCACACAAAACCGTTGTAGAAAATATAGCTTTTCCTCTTCAAATCAAAGGTATCAAAACTGAGGAGAGCATTAATAAAGCAATGGAGATGATTAAATTAGTTGGACTTGATGGAAGAGAAAATTATTTTCCAAGAGAACTTTCAGGTGGACAACAACAAAGAGTGGGTATTGCAAGATCTCTAGCAGTTGAACCTGATATATGGTTTTTAGATGAACCTTTTTCTGCTTTGGATCCTTTAATTAGAAAAGAAATGCAAGATGAATTTTTAAGACTTCAAGAAAAATTACAAAAAACAATTATGTTTATTACTCATGATTTTGATGAAGCATTAAAACTTGCTGATCGAATTGCAATTATGAAAGATGGTATAATTGAACAACTAGATACACCTGCAAATATAGTTCTAAACCCAGCCACAGAATATGTAAGAAAATTTACTGAAGAGGTACCTAGAGAAAAAGTTTTATTAATTGAAGATGTAATGGATGAATCTATATCTAATAATTTAGGTGATGTTAAAGTTTCAAAAGATGAAATCATAGAAAATGTTGCAGAAAAAATATTAACGCAAGAAAAATCTGTAGCAGTTATAGATGAAAATAATAAAACCGTTGGGTCAATCAACCCGACAAAAATAATAAATACTGTCTTTGGCGGAAGAAAGAACGGAAAATAAATTATGGAATTTTTAAAAAAATATCCAAAAATATTTCAGTGGTTATTTCTATTAATTGTTTTCTTTGCTCTTTGTTTTGCTATTGATGTTCCAGAAACATATAAATTCATTAGAGGCCAAGCTGAATTCGTAAAAGACCCTAATCAAAGTAGTTATATATTTTTAGGCAAAGAAGTAAGATATTACGCCTTTGATGTTTTCTGGCGTCTTCCTCCATTACTTGGATGGTTACCAATATGGATAAATGACTCCTTGTTTTTCTTAATGAATGAGTGGATGCCAATGGAGTTTTGGAATGAGGACACTCAAGAATTTAAAACCAGACCAATAGTTTTGCAAATTAGCAGAAATTTAACAGCTTTTATGACCTTTTTAATAGAATTAATTAGAGAAATTCTATTAGGTGGACTTGAAACAATTGTTGCCTTTACAAGTTGGGATTGGATCGATGCGAACCCTTGGGCAGAGTTACCAGGTCTACCTTGGACAATAGTTGCAGCTGGCTTTGCAATACTTGCTTATAAATTAAGTGGTATTGGACTCGCTTTATTTGCCGGTTTAACAATGGTTTATATTTCTATATTTGGACAATGGAAACCATCGATGCAAACACTCTCTTTTATTTTAGTTGCTGCGCCTCTATCTTTTATATTTGGGTTAAGTTTAGGTATTGCAGCTTATAAAAGTAAACGTGTAGAAAAAGCTCTATATCCAATTCTATTAGTTAT
This sequence comes from uncultured Pelagibacteraceae bacterium, assembly GCA_902534735.1. Lineage (GTDB taxonomy): Bacteria > Pseudomonadota > Alphaproteobacteria > Pelagibacterales > Pelagibacteraceae > Pelagibacter. Next base: position 92,919 of record CACARD010000003.1, on the reverse strand, counting down.
GCAAACAATGCCACAATATGCAGTATTAGTTCCTGCACTTGTTCTTTTTGGAGTCGGTGACCACGCTGCAGTAATTATAACTATGGTTGTTGCTGTTCCACCCATGATATTACTTACTTTACTAGGATTGAGAGCTATTCCTCCAGAAGTAATTGAAGCTGGAAGAATGAGTGGTTGTAATAATTGGCAACTAATGTCTAAAGTGCTAATTCCAACGGCCAGACGAGATATTTTAATTGGCGTAAACCAGGTTATCATGGTGTGCTTTTCTATGGCTGTTATTTCAGCCTTCATTGGAGCGAAAGGTCTAGGTTTTAATTTATTGTTAGCACTAAATCAGCTTAATATCGGATTAGCATTAGAAGCTGGTCTTTGTATAAGTCTAATTGCAATTTTATTAGATAAAATGTCATTAGCATGGGCAAACAAGCAAGTCGATTATTTTGGCAATTTGAATTTTTTTCAAAGAAATAAAAATTTATTATTTTTTAGTATTACAGTCATAATTGGAATTTTACTCGCTTACTTTGGATCTGTTTATTTTAAAGGTGGTTACAATTATTTATTTGAAGTTCCACACAATAAAGGAATATCAACTGCTGATTTTTGGAATAAAGGTGTCGATTGGATTTTTGATACCTTCTTTGTTTATATAAAAGCATTTAATACATGGTTAATTCAAGATGTGTTACAACCAATGAGGGCTTTGTATTTAAGGATGCCAGCTGTTGCTACATTAGTTTTAGTTGTTGGTGCTGGCTATTTAATTGGTGGAATTAGATCTGCATTAGTAGTTTGTGGTTTGACACTATTCATAGCTCTAAGCCCTTGGTGGGATAGAGCTTTAGTAACGGCATACATGGCAACATTTGGGGTAATCGTTTCTTGTATAATTGGTTTTACAGTTGGCACATTGTGTTTTCAAAATAAACATTCTGCAAAATTTATGTTAGGCGTATGTGATATTTTTCAAACCTTTCCATCCTTTGTTTATCTTATTCCTGTGATGATGCTTTTTGGAATAACTGACACTTCTGTTCTTATTGCAGTCATTGTTTATGCAACTATACCAGCAACCAGATACACAATCGAAGGGCTTAGAAGTGTTCCAGCAGGTTTACATGATGCAGCGACGATGTCTGGTGTAAATAAATTTCAAAGATTAACAAAAATAGAATTTCCTTTAGCATTCCCTCATATGATGCTTGGTATAAATCAAACAATAGTGTTTGCATTATTTATGGTAATTATAGGGGCATTTATTGGCACAGAGGATTTAGGACAATATATTTTAAAAGCTTTATCAGATAAAAATGGTGCTGGTATTGGATTAACTTTAGGTATTTGTGTAGCTTTTATAGGTTTGATCTTTGACAATTTGATAAGAACTTGGGTAGAAAAAAGAAAAAAACATTTAGGAATTGCTTAAGCTTAAATGAGAAAAATTTTAATAATAGGCGGAGGCGCAATGGGATCTGCTTTTACTTTTCCATGTATAGATAATAATAATGAGGTAACTATCACAGAGCCTTACAATAAAACTTTTATTAAAAATTTGTCTTCGAAAAAGAAATATCATTCTAGTTTAAAAATAAATTTACCTAATAAATTAAAATACAAAAAATATTCAACTAATTTGTTAAAGAATAAATATGATTTAGTAGTTGTTGCTTTAAGTTTATCAGGAATAAATTTTATTAGTGAAGAATTTAAAAAATCAAACATCAAAAGCCCAATTCTTATTCTTACTAAAGGTTTAAAGTATGAGAAAAAAAAACAGAAAATTTTTACTATTTCAGAGGATATAAAGAAAAATAATAAAAATATAAATGTTTCAGTTTTAAAAGGACCTTGCTTAGCAAAAGAACTTTCAAATAAAAAACAAACCAGTGTAATTGTTGCTAATAAAAATATCAAAACTGCAAAAAAAATATGTAACATGATAACTACAAAATACTATTTAACTGAAACATCGAAAGATATCATTGGTGTTGAGATTTGTTCTTCAATTAAAAATATTTATTCAATGATTATAGGTGCTGGAGATAGTTTAAATATGTCTTCAAGTTTATTCAAAAAATCTATAAATGAGATGATATATATTACTAAATATTTTAAAGGAAAAATTGAGACTGCTCTTGGATTGGCTGGAGTTGGAGATCTATATGTCAGTGCTGCTGGAGGTAGAAACAGCAAAATGGGAAGTTACCTAGGGCAAGGCTATACATTTAACAGTGCTAAAAGAAAATTTATGCCAAATGAAACAGTAGAGGGAGAGCAACTAGTAAGAGAAATCGCTCCATTTGTATTAAAAAAAATTCAACAAAAAAAAATCCCTTTGATGACAAAATTAATTAAATCTATAATTAACAATAAAAAATTAATATTAAATTAAATATGGCGAGTATTAAAATAGATAAAGTAAATAAGTATTTTGGAAATACACATGTTATCAAAGATGTTTCTCTTGATATAAAAAGTGAGTCTTTTACTGTTCTAGTAGGACCAAGCGGTTGTGGTAAATCTACAATTTTAAGAATGATTGCTGGCTTGGAAGAAATTAATTCAGGCACAATATCTATCGATGATAAGGTTGTTAACGATCTACCACCTAAAGAAAGAAATATTGCAATGGTATTTCAATCTTATGCTCTTTACCCTCATATGACAGTATTTGACAATATGGCTTTTGGTTTAAAGATTGAAAAAAAATCAAAAGAAGAGATAGAGCAAAGAGTAATGGAGGCTGCTAAAATTTTACAAATAGAGGAGTATCTTGAGAGAAAACCTAAACAATTATCTGGGGGACAGCGCCAAAGAGTAGCTATTGGTAGAGCTATTACAAGAAAACCCAAAGTTTTTTTATTTGATGAACCATTGTCTAACCTAGATGCAGCATTGAGAGTACAAATGAGGGTAGAATTAGCAAAATTACATGATCAACTTAATGCTACCATGATATATGTAACTCACGATCAGACTGAAGCCATGACACTTGCAAATGATATTGTTGTATTGGATCAAGGTATAGTTTCACAAAAGGGATCACCAATGAACTTATATAATAATCCAGATAATTTATTTGTTGGGGGTTTTATCGGATCTCCAAAAATGAATTTTATAGATAGTAAAATCTTAAGTAAAAGTTCAAAAAGTTCTGAAGTAGATATAATGGGAACTGGAAAGTTAAATGTACCAAAAATTTCTGAGAATACTCAAGAAGGGGATAGTATAAAAATTGGAATAAGACCAGAGCACTTAATATTAAACGCAGTTTCAGATTCTTTGTGGGAAAGCAAGGTTTTCGTCGTAGAAAAATTAGGGTCAGGAACATATCTGTATTTGGAGAAAGAGGGAGATCCTCTTGTTGTACAAACTGATGGAGACACAAATATTAAAGTAGGTGACACTGTTAAAATAGGTTTTGATCCATTTCGTTGCCATTTATTTGATAATAAAGGTATTTCTTTTAAAAATTCTTGAATCAATCTCAGGTAGTATTGTGTAATTTACATACTTGTTATTCTTCTTTTAAATGTTCATTATGTAATAATTTTTAAATAACTTTAGAAAACACGAAAAAAGAGGGGAATATATGTTTAAAAATATATTAATAACAATCTCTGCAATAGCTTTTGTTTTTAATTCAATTGCATTTGCAGATATCAAATTTTGGACGACAGAAACTCAACCAGCAAGGATGGCTAAACAAGAAGAGATGGCTAAAGCTTTTGAAGCTAAAACTGGAATTGGAGTTGAAGTCATCCCGATTGATGAAAAAGATTTAGGAACAAGAGCTACTGCAGCAGCCGCAGCAGGAGATCTTCCTGATGTAATTTATCATACATTGCAATATGTATTGCCATGGGCTGAAGCGGGAATTTTAGACGTTGATGCAAATAATGATATAATTAAAACACTTGGAAAAGATACTTTTGCTCCAGGAGCTTTAAAGATGGCTAAAAAAGGTGGCAAAATTGCAGCCGTGCCAGTAGATGGATGGACGCAAATGGTCGTTTACAGAAAAGATTTATTTAAAGCTGCTGGTTTAGAACCACCAACAACTTATGCAAATATTGAGAAGGCAATTGATGCTTTGTCAAGCAATGATATGTTTGGATTTGTTGCTGCAACTAAAACTGATGAAAATTTTATGAGTCAGGTTTTGGAACATGTTCTGCTTGCAAATGGAGTAAACATTGTAAAAAAAGGTGGAACAAAGAAACAAGGTAGAGCTTTAAAGAATTCTTTACAGTTTTATAAAAAACTAGCTAAGGCTAGCCCTCCAGGAGAACTTTATTGGAAACAATCAAGAGAACTTTATTTTGCTGGTAAAACTCCAATGATAATATGGTCACCATTTATCATGGATGAATTAGCTGGTTTAAGAGATTCAGCTCCACCAACAATTAACAGTGATCCTACATCACCAGAATTGGCATCTAAAACTGGTTTTATAACTAATTTTAGTGGACCAAATAATGTAAAAGGTGCAGCTTGGGCAGACGTTAGATATTTTGGTGTAACTGCAGATGCAGATACCGATGAAGCTAAGCAGTTTATTCTTTATTCAATGGATGAAGGATACACAAGCACTTTATCTATAGCTCCAGAAGGTAAGTTCCCTGTAAGAAGAGGCAATGCAAGTGATCCAAATGCATTTACAACTGCTTGGAGTAAACTTCCTGTAGGAGTTGATAGAAAAGCTCCTTTAACAGATCTATATTCTGCAGATGTAATAAATAATATTGTTGCTGGTTTAGATACTGCTAACAGATGGGGAGTAAAAGAAGGTGAACTCTCAAGAGCATCTAAAATCATAAACAATAAATTTATAAATAGAATCACTAGACAATACATTGACGATCAATTAACGCTAGATGAAGCAGTAGATGAAATTAATACTGTGCTAGCTAGTTTCTAGTAATTTAAAAAATTAAAAAAAGCGGGTAATATTAATTATCCGCTTTTTTTTATGAGTACTAAACTTGCAAAAATTGAAAAAAGAACTGCTTATCTATTAATTTTACCATCGGTTCTTTTAGTATTTTCTATAATATTATTTCCAATATTCTCAAACATTTGGATTAGCTTTAAAAATGTAGAGCTTAAAGATTTAAGAATTCCAGAACCAAGAGCAAAAAAATTAGTAAAATCAATTAATGATAACCCAAATCAAATAAAAGTAATTTATAAATTAAGAAATAGTTCTCTTACACAAGAAATTACTAATGTGAAATTTAAAGATAAATATCCTGATAATATTGAACCAATAAGTTTAAATAATAAATGTCAATTTAAATCAAATTTACTTAAGTGTGAGTTAGGTAATTGGCCAAAAAAATATCGAGAAAATTTAGAAATAGTATTTCAAAATACTAATAATCAAGAAATTTCAAAGAAGGAAATAAAATCTTATAAACCCAAACTATCAGGTAAGTCACAAAATATATTATTAACTTATGAATTTACATTAAATAATTTCAAAAAAGTAATTAAAGACAAAGCGTTTATAGATCTATTATCAACAACTTTTTATTACACTTTTTTTGGAACCATAGGCGCAATAGTTTTTGGAATTTTGGCTGCACAAATGGTAAATCAAAAATTTTTTGGAAGAACATTTATAAGAAGTGTTTTGTTGTTTCCTTATGTTGCACCAGTAGTTGCTCTTGCTTATACCTGGGAACTTTTACTTGATCCAACAAGTGGAACTTTAAATAATTTATTAATTAATTATCAAATTATTGATGGACCAATAAATTTACTAGGACAAAAATATGTAACTTTAAATATACTTGGTTTTGACTTTAAATTGAGGCTGGCGTTAACAACAGTAATTATTTTTGAAATTTGGAGATATTTTCCTCTAGCATTTTTATTTATTCTTGCTCGTCTTCAGGCAGTTCCAAAAGAACTTTATGAAGCAGCTGATGTTGATGGCGCAAATCCTATTCAAAAATTTCTTAACATAACTTTACCACAGATTTTAGCAGTGATTTCAATTTTATTTATGATTAGATTTATTTGGAATTTTAATAAATTTGAAGACATTTTCTTACTTACTGGAGGAGCATCAGGTACAAGAACATTGCCAATAAATGTATATCAACAAGGTTTTTCAATCGGGGATATTGGTATGGGTTCTGCAGTTTCTATTGTGATTGTGGTGTTTTTGTTAATTTTTATGTTTATCTATTTTAAACTTTTAGGAAAAAGAGCGGATGAAAATTAAAAATGTATTAACCTATTGCTTTATCTCATCATTATTTTTGTTTTCATTAATTTGTATTTGGAAAATCTTAGTTACATTACAAGGAATTGAATTATCAAATTTTAATTTTAATAAATTATTTATATTTGGAATAATTCTTTGTGCAATAAATCTTCTTATTGGGAAAAAATTAAATTTAAATATTAAAGTTATTATACTTGCCCTATTACTTTCTATCTTTGATTATTTCATCTCAATAAATTTACCTATTTGGTATAGTCTTGGCATATTCTTAATTGCATTATTTTTTTTCAATAATATAAAAAACTACGACAAAAACTTTTTGTCAAAAAATCATTCGTCTCAAAAATTATTCTTTAATTATTTAACATTGTTCGGAATTACACTGTTCTCTTTTGTAATTCTTTTCCCTTTTTACATGATGTTAGTTACAAGCTTTAAAACCCAAGCATTGTTATTATTGAACCCATTAGACTTTAGTATTAACTTTGCACAAGGATTGCCAGAGTTGTTCAAATCTTATTTTATAGTGTTCAAAGATTATAATTTTGGAAGATATATGCTAACGAGCACAATAGTCTCCTTAGGCACAGTCATTATAACATTAATATTTGCAATACCAGCTGCTTACGCGGTTGCAAGACTTAATTTCTTTGGAAAAAATTTTTTATCAACATCCATATTGATAATTTATTTGTTTCCAGCGATAGTTTTAGTGATACCTTTGTATACAATTTTTAGTCAACTTGGTTTAAGAAATTCTATTGAGGGTTTGTTAATAGTTTATACGGCTACAACCTTACCTGTAGCAATTTATATGCTGCAAGGTTACTTTAAAAGTATACCAAAAGAATTAGAAGAAGCAGGGATAATAGATGGTCAAAATTGGCTTGGTATAATTTTTAAAATTATACTCCCACTTAGTTTACCTGCAATATCATCAGTAGCTTTGTATGTATTTATGATAGCTTGGAATGAATTTTTATTTTCATTAATGTTTTTAGACCGGCCAAATACATTTACATTATCAAGAGCTATTCAGTTTCTGAATGTTGGAGCTGAAACACCTAGACAATATTTGATGGCAGGGTCTGTAGTAGTAACTTTGCCTATTTTAATAATTTTTGTTTATTTTGAAAAATACTTAGTAAGTGGCCTTACCGCAGGAAGTGTTAAAGGTTAATGAAAAATGGAACCTACAAGGAAAATTTAATTTATGGATTTTGGAAAATTATATAAGATTGCTATAATTAATTTCTGATAAATATTTAATGGATCAATCTATTTACATATCAAAAATAAATAAAATTTTTCATGGTTTGTACAAAAGTTATGAGGATAAAAATGATTTAAAATTTTATTCATCTGAAATATCTAATTTAATAAAAGATTTTAATAGACGAACAAAGTTATCCAAAAATTTAATAATAGACGAGAAGTTATCAGTTCTAATAACTTATGCAGACAACATTACTGCTGGAAAAAATAAAAAAAAACTTAAAATTTTTAAAAGTTTTTATGCAAGATTTTTAAGAAATTACTTTAATACAATTCATTTTTTACCATTTTATCCCTCAAGTAGTGACAGTGGTTTCTCAGTTAAAGACCATTATGAAGTAGACGGTAAATTAGGTAACTGGGAAGATATTAAAGATTTGTCAAAATATAATTCAATTATGGCAGATATCGTAATAAATCACTCTTCTTCACGTGGTATCTGGTTTAAAAATTTTCTATTAAATAAGTCACCAGGGAATGATTATTTTTTTACGGTAGATAAAAAATTTAATTCTAAAAACGTTGTGAGACCACGTGAACATAAATTATTAAAAAAAATAAAAATTCATAATAAGACCACTTATCTGTGGAGAACTTTTAGCCCCGACCAAATAGATTTAAATTTCAAAAATCCAAAAGTATTAATTAGATTTATTAAAATAATGTTCTTTTTAATAAATCGTGGAGTGAATATTTTTAGATTAGATGCAATAGCATATTTGTGGAAAGAAAGTGGCACAAAATGTATTAACCATTCAAATACACACAAAATAATTAAACTATTAAGAATAATTTGTTCTAATCTTAAACAAAAAAAAATTTTAATAACTGAAACTAATTTACCTGAAAAACAAAATCTTAGTTACTTCGGAAAAAATGATCAAGCGAATTGGATTTATAATTTTTCACTACCTCCTTTAATAATTAAAAGTTTGCTATTTGAGAATGGCTCTGAACTTACTAAATGGAGTAAAAAATTTCCATGTTTAAAAAAAGGAACTAGCTATCTAAATTTTTTAGCCTCTCATGACGGTGTCGGAATGAGACCAGTTGAAGGATTATTATCCAAACCAACTTTAAATAAATTATTTAATCGACTAAAAAAAAATGGAGGTGAATTTTCATATAGAAAAATAAATGGTTCAAAAAAGCAAGTGTATGAAGCAAACATTACCTTATTTAACGCTTTTAAAGCAAGTGATTTTGATGAAAGTGGAAATTATTCGTTAGAACGCTATTTAGCTGCACATAGTATAATTCTTTCATTTGAAGGAGTTCCAGGTTTTTATTTCAATTCCCTTTTTGGAACTTCAAATGACATTAGTAAATTTATAATTACAGATAATAAAAGAGATTTAAATAGATATAAATGGAACAATGAAAGACTAACAAAAAATTTAAAAATAAATAATTCCAAACAATCAGTATTTTATAATGAAATGACAAATTTAATAAAAATTAGGAGAAAGCAAAAAGCATTTCATCCAAATGCACAAAGAAAAAATCTAAATTTTGGGTCAAAATTTTATGCACTGGAAAGAATAAGTTTAGACAAATCACAAAAAATATTAGCAATCACAAATTTAACATCAAAAACTCAAGTTTTAAAAATTAACTCAAAATACTTAAAATCAAAAAATTTGTTAGGTCAAAAATTTAAGATTACTTTTGATAAAGAATTAGTTTTTAATCCTTTTCAAACTTTTTGGTTGAGTATTAATTAAAATTAATCTCATTTATTATTCATGAAAGTTTCAGATGAGTCATCCATTGCTTTTGCCCAAGGTGTATGATGAATAGGGGCCACTGATCCTGTAACTGGAGATGAAAAAGATTTATTTCTATAAGTTGATATATCTTCAACTTTATGATGCTCCCATTCTTTAAAATGTTTTCTGATTAATTCAAAATCTATTTTTGGATAATCTGACTTCTCATGTAATTCTTTTGTATATTCAGTCTGAAAATCAATCATCTGATCAGGATTTTCTAGTTTTTCTTCTAAAGCAACCCATTTGTTTATATCTTTATCAATTTCCTCGCCACTTGGCATGTTTATTTTCCCCATTATTACATCCCTTGCGTACCAAGCTTGGCAATCAAACATATTGAATGTGTGAAACTGATCTTGCATTCCTAGATACAAAAGTTTGTGATTATCTTGCCAAACAATACCTTTGTATAATTTTGGGGGATAGAGTCTATTTCTTGTTTTAAGTTTTAAATTTTCTTCCAAGAAAGGAAAATGATGTAGGTAACCAGTACATAGTATTATTACATCTGCATCCTGTTCGGTGCCATCTTTAAAAATTGCTTTTTTTCCCTCTAATCTATCTAAATAGAATACTTCCTTCATTCCTTCAGGCCATTTAAAACCCATAGGATTATGCCTGTAGCCAATTGTTACACTTTTTGCTCCATATTTATTGCATTGAAGCGCAATATCCTCAGCGGAATAACTGCTTCCTAAAACTATAATATTTTTTCCTCTAAATTCTTCTGCATCTCTAAAATCATGTGAGTGCATTATTCTTCCAGGAAATGAACTCATACCTTTATATTCGGGTATAAAAGGAACTGAAAAATGACCAGTGGACACTACAACGTAATCAAAATGATCAGTTAAAATTTTATCATTTTCTTTATCTTGATAGCTAACTTCAAATTTATCTGATTTAAAAATTGTATTAACTACTCTTGTATTAAATTTAATTTTATTTCTTAAATTTCCTTTACTTACTCTACTCGTGATATAATCATAAAGTACTTCTCTAGGTGGGAAAGATGGAATTGGCTTACCAAAATGTTCATCAAAAGAATAATCTGCAAATTCAAGACACTCTTTAGGTCCGTTTGACCAAAGATATCTATACATACTATTATGAACTGGATCTCCATATTGGTCAGATCCTGTTCTCCAGCTATAATTCCAAAGACCTCCCCAATCACTTTGTTTTTCGAAGCAAACTATTTCAGGTATTTTGTCTCCTTTTTTCTCGGCATGTTCAAAAGCCCTGAGTATTGATAACCCACAAGGTCCAGCACCGATAATAGCGACTTTAGTCATGATAATTTTTCCTCTACAATTAAAATTATAAATATATTGTACTAAGAAAAATAGAAAAATTAAATATTATTTTAATATGAAAACTAATTGGAATTATCCTACTACAATTTGGGTTGGAGAGAACAGAATTCAAGATTTAGGTCTAGCATGTAAAAATCTAAAAATCGATAAACCATTATTTGTCACAGATAAGGATTTAATTAATCTAAAAATGGTTCAAGATATTATTTTAGATTTAAAAAAAACATTTAATCATCTTCAAGTTTTTTCAAATTTTTCAGGTAATCCTGTAGGCGAGAATGTGGAAGAGGGAGTGGGGGAGTTTAAAAAATTAGGTTGTGATGGAGTTATTGCATTTGGTGGTGGCAGCGGTCTTGATGTAGGTAAAGCTATTGCTTTTATGTCAGGACAGTCTAGACCAATATGGGATTTTGAAGATATAGGTGATTATTGGAAAAGAGCAGATGAGACTAACATTGCACCTATCATTGCTGTACCCACTACAGCAGGAACAGGATCAGAAACTGGAAGAGCATCAGCTATAATCAATAAACAAACAGGTATAAAAAAAATTATTTTCCACCCGAAATTTTTACCTTCAATTGTAATTTTAGATCCTAATTTAACTTTAGATCTTTCTCCAAGATTGACTGCAGCTACAGGTATGGATGCTTTAGCACACAATTTAGAAGCTTTTTGTGCACCAGGATTCCACCCGATGGCTGATGGAATTGCGATTGAGGGAATGAAGTTAATAAAAAACTCATTAATTAAAGCAGTTAAGAACGGTAAAGATTTAAATGCTAGAGCAGAATTATTAGCTTCAGCTAGCATGGGTTCTACCGCTTTTCAAAAAGGGCTTGGTGCTATTCATTCTTTGAGCCACCCTATTAATGCACAATTTAATGTTCACCACGGTTTATCAAATGCTATCTTTATGCCTTATGTATTAACTTTTAACAAAGAAATGATTGAAAAAAGGATAATTTCTATATGTGATTATCTCAAACTCAATAAAAGTTTTGATAGTTTTTTACAATGGATTTTAGAACTAAGAAAAGAATTAAATATACCGCATAAATTATCAGAAATTGTTGATGTAAATAAAATAAATTTAGAGCAGTTATCAGTTATGGCATTAGAAGATCCTTCAACTTCTACCAATCCAAGAACAATGAGCAAGGATGACATGAAAGCACTTTATGAACATAGTATTTCAGGTAAATTATTTTAATGAAAAGAATTCTGATAGTTGAAGGTAACCTTAGAGAAGAAAATCAAAGCTTTACTGATGGTGGAATTAAAACTCATACTGAAAGTTTAAAAGACAGTATTAGTTATTTTACAGATCAATTAGATATTGATGTTGTTAATCCTTCATCAGATGAAAATATTAATGAAGTAGCTAAAGATTTAACTAAATATCATGGAATGATATGGGGTGGTAGTAGTTTAAATATTTACAATGATACTCCAGAAATAAGAAGACAAATAAATTTTATGAGGGAATGTCAAAAGAATATAAAAAATATATTCGCAATATGTTGGGGAATGCAGGTTGCTGTAACTGTTGCTGGTGGTGAAGTAAAGAAATGCCCAAATGGCGCCCACAGGGGAATAGCTCATGACATAGAAATAAACGAAAACGGTATTAAACATCCGCTTTATAAAAATAAAAATAAAAAATTTAATACCCCTGCATTTAATTTTGATGAAGTTGTAAAATTACCTGAGGGCTCTACATTACTTTCATCAAATCCAATAAATAAAGTCATGGGTATAAATTTTAATGTTGGTTCAACGAATGTATGGGGAATACAATATCATCCAGAAATAACTTATGCCAAAATGATAAGCTTAATTCATTTTAGGAGAGATCGACTTTTAGAAAAAAAAGCATTTATTGACCAAATGGAAATAGACTCTCATGTAAAAATTATAGAAGATGAAAATAAAATTTCAAATAAAGATGCAAGGATGAGAGAATTAGAAAATTGGCTAAATAATTTAAATTAAAACAAGCCTTCTATTTCACCTTTTTCATTAAGCTTAATAGAGTCTGCCGCAGGAACTCTTGGAAGTCCAGGCATTGTCATGATGGCTCCGCATATAACAACAATAAATTCTGCGCCTGAAGATAATCTTACTTCTCTAACTGGTAATGAATGGCCTGTTGGAGCACCTTTTGCATTTGGATCAGTAGAAAAACTATATTGTGTTTTCGCTACACAAATAGGTAAATTTCCATAACCCGCTTCTTCAAAAGATTTTAATTGATCTTTTATTTTACTGTCAGCAACAACTTCGTTTGCTCGATAAATTTCTTTTGCAACAGTTTCAACTTTCTTTAGTAAAGGTGTTTTTTCATCATATAAAAATTTAAAATTTGCTTGTTTTTTATCAATTAAATCAACAACATGTGTGGCAAGTTCTTTTGTTCCTTCACCACCATTTGACCAATGAGTACATAAAGTAGCTTTAACTCCCATATTATCACAAGCATTTATTAACTCTTTTACTTCATTATCAGTATCAGCAACAAAATGATTAACAGCAACCGCTACCGGTAAACCAAATTTTTTTACGTTTTCAATGTGTCTCTCTAAATTTACTAAACCTTTTTTTAATGCTTCTACATTTTCATTTTTTAAATCATCTTTAGCTACACCGCCATGCATTTTTAATGCTCTAATTGTTGCAACAATAACTACACACTCAGGTTTTAAATTTGATTTTCTACATTTAATATCTAAAAATTTTTCTGCTCCCAGGTCTGCTCCAAATCCAGCTTCAGTTACAACATAATCAGCTAGTTTTAAACCTGCTTTAGTTGCTATTACAGAGTTACAACCATGTGCAATGTTTGCAAAAGGACCACCATGAATAATGGCAGGATTATTTTCTAACGTTTGAGTTACGTTAGGCCTGATTGCTTCTTTTAATAAAACAGTCATTGGTCCGTGAGCATTTAAATCTTTTGCAAAAATAGGCTTTCTGTCTCTAGTATAAGCAACAGTAATATTACCTATTCTCTTTTCCAAATCTTCAAGATCATTTGCTAAACAAAAGATAGCCATTATCTCAGATGCTACTGTAATATCAAAACCATCTTCTCTTGGAAAACCATTAGCAACTCCACCTAAATTAATATTGATAGATCTTAAAGATCTATCATTCATATCCATAACTCTTCTCCAGACTACTCGTCTTACATCTATGTTTAATTTATTTCCCCAATAAATATGATTATCAATTAACGCTGACAATAAATTGTGAGCAGATGTAATTGCATGGAAGTCACCCGTAAAATGTAAATTGATTTGTTCCATTGGAACAACTTGAGCATATCCACCACCTGCTGCTCCACCTTTCATTCCAAATGAAGGACCTAAACTAGGTTCACGTAAACACACTATAGAATTTTTACCAATTTTATTTAATCCATCATTTAAACCAACTGACGTAGTAGTTTTTCCCTCACCTGCAGGAGTTGGTGTGATAGCAGTAACTAAAATTAATTTTCCATTTTGTTTATCTTTTAAATTATCTAAATATTCTAAATTTATTTTAGCAATATGACGTCCCATAGGGCTAAAAGCACTTGGTTCGTCTGGAACATTAATTTTACCCAAAATCTCATTTATGGGTCTCATTTTTGCTTCTCGTGCAATTTGGATATCTGATTTTGACATAAATCTAATTACTTATTAATGAGCAGAATTACTATCCTTTTTTGTCACGTATTTAAACATCTAAAAAATATATATAAAAAAAATTAGCAAAAACTTATATTTAATTTTATAAAACTTAAGTATGCAGAAATATTCAGTATTTAGTCTAATCAAAAACGCATTCTCCAATCACCAAAATTGGGAAGTGGCTTGGAAAGATCCAGCTCCAAAAAGTGAATATGATGTAGTCATCATCGGAGGTGGAGGACATGGTCTTGCTACTGCATATTATTTAGCAAAAGAACATAATATTAGAAATGTAGCTATCATTGAGAAAGGTTGGATTGGTGGTGGAAATGTTGGTCGAAATACAACGATCATAAGATCAAATTTTATGTACGATGCTAATGCAAGATTTAATGAATTTGGAATGGATTTATGGAGAAACTTAAGTCAAGAACTGAACTTTAATGTGATGTTTTCTCCAAGGGGAATAATAAACTTAGCCCACTCTGATGCTCAAATGAACGCATATGCTCGAAGAGGAAACTCTATGAGATTAAATGGAATAGATGCAAAGTTACTGGATAGAGACGAGGTTAAAAAATTAATTCCAATGGCTGACTTTAGCGATGAAGTACGTTTCCCAATTTTTGGAGGCTTAATGCAACCAAGTGCTGGTACCGCAAGACATGATGCTGTTGCTTGGGGTTATGCACGTCAAGCAGATGATATGGGAGTAGATATTATACAACATTGTGAGGTCACTGGTTTTGATGTTGTTAACGGAAAGATAAAAGGAATTAGAACTTCAAGAGGAGATATTAAAGCAAAAAAAGTTGGATTATGTGTTGCAGGTAGCACAAATATATTAGCTGAAAAATTAAATATGACACTGCCAATAGAAACTCATGTACTGCAAGCTTGTGTTTCAGAACCTGTAAAACCGTTGTTAGATGGAGTGGTAACTTTTGGTGCAGGCCACTTTTATATAAGTCAATCAGATAAAGGTGAGATGGTAATGGGTGGTGATCTTGATGGATATAATAGTTATGCTCAAAGAGGTAACTTGCCAACCATACAACATGTATTGACAGGCGGCTTAGCTTTGTTTCCATTTTTAAGTAGATTAAAAATGTTAAGGACGTGGGGAGGGATCATGGATATGTCTATGGATGGTTCTCCAATAATTGATAAAACTCATATTGAAGGTTTATATTTAAACTGCGGATGGTGTTATGGAGGTTTTAAATCAACTCCTGTCTCAGGTTGGACATTTGCTCATACAATTGCACAAGATCAAGTTCATGAATTAAATTCAGAATTAAGATTAAATAGATTTTCTACAGGCCATCTTTTAGATGAAAAAGGTTTAGGAACTAAAACCTGGATTGGTTAAAAAATGTTATACATCAAATGTCCTTATTGCGGTTTAAGAGCACAAAAAGAATTTTCATATGGAGGTGATGCAACTGTAAAAAGACCTAATATAAATGAAGAAGTATCAAGTGAAGATTGGGATAATTTTGTTTATATGAGAAAAAGTCCAAGAGGGAAACATATAGAGTTATGGCAACATATAGCTGGATGTAGACAATGGATTAAGGTGCAAAGAGACACCGCTACACATGAAATTTTCCAAACAGCAAAAGTCACAGAAGAAATAAGATGAGCCAACCATTTAGATTAAATAAAGAGGGATTAATTAATCGAAACAAAAAAATATACTTTACTTTTAATGGTAAAAAATTATTTGGATATGAAGGTGATACAATTGCATCTGCTTTGATTGCAAATGGAATACACCTAGTTGGTAGAAGTTTTAAATATCATAGACCAAGAGGTTTTTTTGGTGCAGGAGTAGAAGAACCAAACGCAAAGCTTCAAGTAGAATTCAATGGTCATTCAGAACCTAATGTTAATGCAACAGAAATGGAACTGGTTGAAGGTTTGTCTGCAACAAGCCAAAACTGTTGGCCATCAGTAAATTTTGATGTAGGTGCAATTAATAATTTTTTAAAAATGTTTTTCCCTGCTGGGTTTTATTACAAAACATTTATGTGGCCTAAAAGTTTTTGGTATAAAATTTACGAACCTTTCATTAGAAAAGCCGCAGGATTAGGGGTTGCTTCGATAGAAAAAGATAAAGAAAGATATGAACATAAATTTGAGTATTGCGATTTGTTAGTTACTGGATCCGGACCCTCTGGATTAGCAAGTGCATATGCTGCTGCAAAAAATGGAGCAAAAGTAATTTTAGCTGAGGATAAACCAAGATTTGGAGGAACACTTTTAACTGATGACGTAAGCATCGATAATTTATCAGGAAAAGATTGGGCAGAAAAAATAATTACTGAATTAAAATCTATGCCCAATGTCACTGTAAAAAATAGATCTCAAGTTTTTGGTTATTATGATCATAACATGCTGGTAATGTTTGAGAGAGTTAGTGATCATTTAGAGAAAAAATCAAAATTCACCCCAAGACAAAGACTTTGGTATATTAGAGCCAAAGAAACAATTTTATCAACTGGCTCAATTGAAAGACCAATTGTGTTCGGCAACAATGATACTCCAGGAATTTTTTTATCAGCAGCTGCAAAAGAATATATGAAAGTCTATGGAGTATTGGTTGGAAAGAAACCTTTAATATTCACAAATAACGATAGTGCATATGAAACAGCTTTAGAGTTCAAAAAAAATAATGTTGAACCAATTATATTAGATACAAGAGAAGAACATTCATCAGAATTAATTGATGAAGCTAAATCAAAGGGAATTGATATAAGATTTTCTCACGGTGTTATTGTTGCTAATGGTTACAAAAAAGTTAAATCTGCAAAAATTGGCAAACTGAATAAAGATAAAAATTCTTTTGAGAAAATAGAAACTGTAGATTGTGATTGTATTTGTGTGTCTGGATTTTGGACACCATCTGTACATTTAGCATCACAGTCAGGAAATAAACTTAAGTATGAAGAAAAAATTGATGCATTTATTCCAGATAAGAAAAAACAACATGAGACCTCAGTTGGCGCAGCAAATGGATCATTCACATTAGAAGAAAGTTTAAAACATGGTTTTGAAAATGGTTCAAATCTTTCCGCAAAAATTACAGAGACTAAAACAGAAATCTCAATTCCAAATGTAAATGAAAAGAAATACGGAGCTCATGATAAATTTTGGTGTATGCCGTTACCTAAGAATGAAAATCCAAAAAGATTTGTTGATTTTCAAAATGATGTATCTGTTTCTGATATAGAAATCGCATTAAGAGAAGGCTACAGATCAATAGAGCATGTCAAAAGATACACAACTCTTGGAATGGCAACAGATCAAGGCCGTACAAGTAATTTAAATGGCCTTCAGTTGGTATCTAATATAGAAAATAAAATAGTTCCTGAAGTGGGACACACAACATTTAGACCACCTTTCACACCAATTACAATCGGGACAATAGTTGGTCGTGAAGTAGGTATGGAATATATGCCGACTAGAAAAACCCCAATGCATGAATGGCATGAGAAAAATAATGCTGTATTTGTTGATGCAGGTGCTTGGAAAAGACCTCGATATTATAAAGAAGGGAATGAAACTTTATTTGAAGCTTCAAAGAGAGAGGCAAAAAACGTTAGAGAGAATGTTGGTATATGCGATGTAACAACATTAGGAAAAATTGATATTAAAGGTCCAGACGCAGCAGAATTTTTAAACAGAGTTTATACAAATGCTTGGATGAAATTACCTATTGGAAAAGCAAGATATGGATTAATGCTTAGAGAAGATGGAATTGTCATGGACGATGGAACAACAACAAGAATTTCAGAAAATCATTATCATATGACAACAACAACTGCACAAGCTGCAAATGTTTTGTCTCACTTAGAATATTATCTTCAAATTGTTTGGCCAGAATTAAATGTAAATGTTGTCTCTACAACTGAGCAATGGGCAGGGGCTGCAATTGCTGGACCTAAATCTAGAGACATGTTATCAAAATTATATCCAGACTTAGACGTATCAAATGAAGCTTTGCCTTTTATGGGCTATAAAGAAGCAGAATTTTTTGGTGTTCCATCAAGAATTTTTAGAATTTCATTTTCTGGTGAGCTTGCATATGAGATTAATGTCAAATCAGATCATGGCATGTTCATGTGGGAGAAAATGATGGAAGTAGGAAAAGAATTTGGAAATCAGCCTTACGGAACTGAAGCTTTATCAACATTAAGAATTGAAATGGGACACGTTGCAGGACCAGAATTAGATGGCCGAACAATCCCATCAGATGTTTCATTAAATGGATTAGTTTCAAAGAAAAAAGATTTTATTGGCAAAAATTCTTTAGGAAGAGAAGCATTTAATGTTGAGAGCAGACAAAAAATTGTTGGACTTATTCCAATTGATAGAAAGTCTAGTATTCCTGAAGGATCTCATATCGTCCAAGATCAGAATGCAAAATTACCAAACCCTAAACTTGGCCATGTTTCTTCTTCTTGTTGGAGTGTAGAAAATAATAATCCATTTTCACTAGCAATTATGAAAGATGGAAAAAATATGATAGGTAAAAAGTTTTTTGCGGTATCACCATTAAAAAATAAATCAATTGAAGTAGAAGTTATTTCTTCTCATTATGTTGATCCTGAAGGAAAAAGAGTTAGATCATGAAAAATGTTTCTGCACTAGAAAATATTCATAAACATGGATTGTTTGGCAATCACGATAGTAAAGATGAGCTAATAAATATTAGAGAAATCAAAGATATTTTGATTTATCAGATTGTTAAATATAAAAAATCTTCAATTAGTATTGATAAAATAAAAATAGATAATTTAAATTTACCCCAGACTCTTTTGGTATCTTCAAATCCTAATACAAGAATTTTATGGATGGGACCTGATAATTGGTTAGTCGTTTCAAAGAATAAAGAAATAGAAAAATCTATTTTAGAAAACATAAGTCATGATGATTTTGCATTAACTGATCTATCTCATTCAAGAACAATACTTGAATTAGAAGGTTCTTTGGTAGATGAAGTATTGAAAAAAGGTTGTCCATTAAATTTAGATGGCCTTGATGAAGGGAAATGTTCTAATTCTGCTTTTCATGCAATTACAATAACTATTGATTTTATTAGTTCAAATCCAAGAAAAGTAAGAATATTCGCTTTAAGAAGTTTTGGTGAATCTCTTTATCATTCAATAACTGATGCTTGTTTAGAGTTTGGCTATAAAGCTGAATAAAAATTATTCTGAAGTTTTAAATTTAGTTTTTTGAATAATAACTACAAACACAATTGGAATTATTAAAGTTATTAGTGTTACTGTTATCAACAAAATACCTAGATCTGAATAATCGGCAGTGGTAAGAATAGCGTTTGTTACCTTATCCTTTACCTCTCTAGTAATAACATAAATTTCATTTAAATATTTAGTTCCTAAAGCACTTGCTGATAAAGCAAGATTTGTAAAAGATGCGAATACTGCAAAGAAAGTTGCTTTTAAGTGCGACGGAGCATTTTTAGCAATCCATGCAAGCAAAGGTATCATTGAGACTTGTCCCAAAGGTGACTCAAGTGCAGTATTTAATATTGCAATAAACTTGGCATCAACAACTCCATTAGTAATTGATGATGTCCAATTGTGAAATCCATAATACATTCCTACACTTGGTAAAAATAAAATTGCACCTGCAACAGATAAAATCACTATTATTCTAGCTATTGAGTTGTTTGCCATAAATGGTCTTAATAAAATAATACCAACAAGCGTTAAAACAGAGGCTATAAGAGATAATACAGAAAAAAATTGTTCATTGAATTCAAGTACATCAATTTCAAACCACGATAAACCTGGACCAGGTCCTGGCATTGCTCTAAAAATAAAAATTATTATTGCCGTTCCTACAACAGTAAGTCTTAAATCTTGAGGAAGTTCTTTAACTAATTTATTCATTAAAAATAGAATAATTGCCATTGAACCTACAAAAACAATTTCTTGAGCAAAAGGCACTTTGAATGATCCAATACCTAAAGTGAAGATAACAAAAACCAAGCTTCCACCTAATATCCACCAGTTAACTTCAGTTTTCTCTGAAGGAGCATAATCTTGGTCACCCTCTAAACCTTGTTCAATAAGTTTTTTTTTCTTTTGATTTTTTAGATATGAAGCAAGAAATATTCCTAGTACAGATACAATTGGAATAATTAAAGCATATATATAAATTGAACCGTATAAACTTATCTTATCTGCTTGTTCAAGTTCGTCTACTCCTTTAAAGAGAATTACATTAGCTAAAGCAACTAAAACAGTTCCACCAATTATTGCAAATCTTCCAAGAGTTTGCATTGTTGTATGCATAAGCTTGATTTCATCTCTTGAAAATTTATTTCCACTGTCATCAACTAAAGGAACAGCCTCTACAGTCATAGCATCAGCCACAACATCTTGCACAACATAGCCAATCGGAGCAAGTAAAACACTGATCACAAACCATGTTTCTACTGAAAGAATTGATGACATCCATTCAGTATGAATTATTAAACCGTACATTATAATTAAACTTAATGAGATTAAGGATGCTCCAACAAAAACCATGTAATTTTTTTTATTCCAGATTAGATCAACAAGATGACCTAAAGGCATCTTCAATGCCCATGGAATTCCAGCCCAAAAACCCAGTCCAGCAAGAAAAGCAGCAGATAAGTTTAGATAGTCTTTAACAAAAAAAGTTCCAACAATACCTGTTAGTCCTGAAATACCAGCAGCAAGATAAATCATCAATGGTGGTAGATAGGTCCACTTAAACTGTCTTCCTAAATCTATTAAAGTACTATCTATAAATCTCAAAATTTTATTACTCATAAATTATTCTGTTAAATTTAATAATATTAATCCATTTTGTTTAGTTTCTTTGCACCAAAGTTCATAACTTTCACAAACTCTCCACAAATGATCAAATGCTCTTTGAGATAACTCCAACGGAAAGTGACTTTTTGCATAATATAATTTTGGGATTTTCATTAATTGTTTAATCATAGTATCTTTTTGTATTTGTAAAAGTCTTATAGTTTCTTGATTAATCTTTTTTTTTGTAGATTTATCTACGTAGTCATTGCTCTCAAGTTCTTTAAACCACTTATCATGAAAATTTCCTGAACTAATTTCATTATAATCATCTGATGCAATAAATATTTCAAAAGCTTGAATATTAGTTAAATTAGGGTTCTTAATTTTGATTTCATATATCTTTTGATAAATGATTTCGGCAACATATAATACAAATGGTCTCGATTTATCAGTTTCCAAACTAAACTCCTCAAATATCTACTGAATAATAGCATGAATTAGGATCATCTTTATAGTGCGCAAAAGGCCCACACTCTTTAAAACCAAAACTTTTAAAAAGTTTTCTAGCGGGTGCAAAAAAATCACCTGCACCAGTTTCGACACTAAGTTTAGTAATTCCTATTTGTTTAGATTTTTCAATAAGATGTGAAATTATTTTTCCACCATATTTTTTATTTCTAAATTTATCTGAAACTCTTATAGATTTAAATTCTCCATGCGTTTCATCAAATAATTTTAAAGCTCCACAACCAATTAATTCATTATTTTCCCATAAACTCCAGAATTTTATACTTGGATCCTTTAATCCAGGAATATCTAATACATGAGAACTCCCCTCAGGAGAAACTGATCTCAATTCAATAAAATGCTTAGTTAGCAACTCATTTACTTGCGGATCATCAAAATTATTTTCTATTGATTTCATAGTTTTGAAAAACATATAATCTAAATTTAGATTAAACCAAGAAAATTAAATATGTGTGGAAGATACGTAATAACTAGCCCTGTTACAAAAACAAAAAAACTTGTTAAGTCAGCTATACAAGTTGAAGATAATGAAAATTATAATGCACATCCATTTCAAAAATTACCTGTAATTAAAAAATATAATAATGGAAATACTCTAGAAAATTTAAAGTGGGGAGTAGTACCTAGCTGGGCTAAGCAAAAAGATTTTAAACCTTTAATAAATGCTAGACTAGAAACTATAGATGAAAAAGTGTCTTTCAAAAAATTAATTCGACTACATAGATGTGTAGCTGTAGCAGATGGTTTTTATGAGTGGAAAAGAGAAAAAGAAAATAAAACACCTTATTATTTTTTAAGAGAAGATAAAAAGCTTATGTATTTAGCGGCTATTTATGACAATGATCAATTTTGTTTAATAACCGAGGATGCAGATGAAAATATTAAAGAAATACATCATAGACAGCCTGTTATAATTAATGAAAATGATGTTAATAGATATTTAAATCTTGAATTAACAGGATCGAGTTTTCTTAAAGAGTGTAAAAAAACAAAATTAAACTTTCATGAGGTTTCAAAGGAAGTTAATAAACCTACAAACAATAATATTTCTTTGATCCAAACAATTTCTTAAAACTATTTTTCTATAGTTGTTAAATGTCCCATTTTTCTTTTAGCTTTAACTTCTTTTTTTAAATAATCATAAAAAAATTCATTTTCTTTAAACTTTTTATTTTTATATTCTAATATATCTTCACCAATCAAATTAAGCATTTTTGCATTATAAATTTTTTTTGTTTCTAATTTTTCGAGTCCACATACAGCTCTGATGTGGTTTTCAAATTGGCTAATGTTGTGTGAATTTATAGTTAGGTGCCCAGAATTATGTACTCTTGGTGCAACTTCATTAGCATATAAATTATTATTTTTATCTATAAAGAATTCAACGCACATAGTACCAATATAATCAAGCTCTTCAGCTACTGTTTTTGCCCAGTCCAATGCTTTATTTTTAATTTCATTACTTATATCTGCGGGAATTTTAGAGTATTTTAAAATCTGGTCTTCATGATAATTTTCAATTGGATCATAAATTTCATATTTTTGGTGACCAAATCTTGTAACCACAACTGAAATTTCTTTTTTTAAATTTACTATCTTTTCTAAGATGTAGCCTTTTGAAAAATCGAAATCATTGTTTAAATCATTTGCATTATTTATTTTATATTGGCCCTTTCCATCGTAACCTAGTGTACAAGTTTTCAATAAACCAGGTATAAATTTATCGTTTATTTTTATATCATCTAAATCATTTATACTTACATACTGAGTTGTAGTTATATTATTTTTATTTAAAAATTCTTTTTCAGTTAGTCTATTTTGGATTAATTTATTTATTTCAGGGCTTGGTAATACAGATTTGGTTTCATTAATTTTTTTTAATATATCATATGGGATATTTTCAAACTCATATGTTACAAGATCGACTTTTTCTAAAAAGTTATTGATAATATTTATGTCTTGGTAATCTCCATAAATAAATTCATCAGCAAAATTGATTGCAGGTGCATCTTTATCGTCAGATAAAATAACCGTTTTAATATTAAGTTTTTTTGCTGCGGATGCTAATAGACTTCCTAATTGTCCTCCACCTATTATTCCTAGATCAGGTTTAGACATTAATTACTTTGGTTTTTTTTTTACTTTTGATGTTTGTTTTTTTCGCCAATTTAAAAGTGTTTTTTTTACATTGTTATCATACGTAGCTATAATTGAAGCAGCATATAAACCAGCATTGATTGCACCATCTTCTCCAATAGCAACTGTACCAACAGGAATTCCTTTTGGCATTTGGGCAATTGATAGTAGACTATCTAAACCTTTTAACTTTTTACTTTCAATGGGAACACCTATGACTGGAATTCTAGTTATAGCAGCAATCATACCAGGTAAATGTGCTGATCCTCCGGCTCCAGAAATAATAATAGAAATATTATTATTTTCTGCTTTCTTTGCATAGGCATAAAGTCTATCAGGCGTTCTGTGAGCAGAGACGATACTTGTCTCATAATTAACTTTTAAAATCTTAAGAACTTTTTCACAATTTTTCATTGTTTTGTAATCAGACTGACTGCCCATTACAATTGATACTTTATGTGATTTTTTTTTGTATTTCATGAAACCAATATCAATTTACAGATATTTCCCTTAAATTGCAATTTTTAGCTAAGGACAGTTTAAGTTAGTGACAATCATAATAATAATAATAGTGTATACCAAATATGAATTATCGAATTGATAATCTTCAGTATTGTAAATGGTCTAGAGAAATCTTTGAAATAAATAATAAAGCTGGATTAAATGCGGTTCACGTAACGTTAGTTTATCATGAAGACTATGATGAATTACAACAAAGAATACAAGAGTGGAATAAACATTTCGAAGAAAATAAAGATCTTATATTTCTAGGAAATAACTACAACGATATTACAAAAGCAAAAGAAGAAAACAAAACTGCAATTTTTTTTGGATTTCAAAATTGTTCACCAATTGAAGATGACATAGGCCTTATAGAAAAAGTACACTCACAAGGTTGTCGATTTATGCAATTAACTTATAACAACCAATCATTATTAGCCACTGGATGTTATGAAAAAAATGATAGTGGGGTTACTAATTTTGGAAAAGAGGCTATTAAAGAAATGAACAGAGTAGGTATCGTTGTTGACATGTCTCATTCAGCAGAAAAAAGTACACTTGATGCAATTGAAATTAGTCAAAAACCAATTGCGATCACTCATGCAAATCCAACTTTTTGGTTTGAAGCTAAAAGAAATAAATCTACAGAATTATTAAAAGTTTTATCTGCAAGTGGAGGAATGTTAGGTTTATCATTGTATGCTCACCATTTAAAAGATGGAACGAATTGTAAATTAGAAAGTTTTTGTGAAATGGTTGCAAGAACAGTTGAAATTATGGGTATTGATAATGTTGGAATAGGATCAGACTTATGTTTAAACCAGCCAGACAGCATAGTTGAGTGGATGAGAAATGGAACATGGTCAAAATCAAAAAATTTTGGTGAAGGCAGTAAAGATAAACCTGGTTTTCCAAAACAACCAGATTGGTTTTTAGATGCAAGAGGATTTAATAATATAAACACAGAACTAAAAAATAAAGGTTTTCACGAAGAAGAGATAAATAAGATACTTGGCAATAACTGGTTTAATTTTTATAAAGGAATTAATTAATGCAAGTTCCACTCAGAGATCCTAAAATTGTAATGAAACTTTCTAGGCTTGGATCGTTTCATCAATCTAAATTATCTTTTCTAAGATCATTTTTAAACGAGTTCAAAGATTGGAAATATAACAGAGATTTGTTCGACTTGAATGATAGGGGATTTGGAGTTGCTATTTATTCATTTTCAAAAGAAAAAAAAACATATTCTCTAGTTTGTTTTGCCAATGAGCTTAAAGATGAGGAAAGATCTGATAGAGTAATAGCAACTAAATGGGATGCTGCATTTGCTTTGTATGATGGTATTCCTTCAAAAATCGATATTGATAGACTTTCACAAAATGTCCCTAAGCAAGAAGTAGGGAGACTTTCTTATAAAGAACTTACTCTTTCAAGAGCAAATAGATCAGTTAGAGCATTTAATTACGTAGTCGAGTGTTTATCAAAAGGTATCCAGCCCAATACTAATGAGCTTTCAAAAGTTGGATATTTGTACAGAACAACCGCAGTATATGGCTCAGGAAAATTTGGATTAGCAGACAGGTTTAGAATTAAAAATAGAGATGAAATAAATGGTCCTTTTAGATTGGAAATGATGTTAGTCTACCTTGTAAGACAATTCACTTTCGATCAAGTCAATCATATTGCAAAACATAAAAATCCTAAAGACGCCGTAGAATTAGACTTGGATATTTGCAGAAATTTAGGAATTGGAAATTCAACTGGATTGGGAATGGCGCCATTTATTGTAAACCACCCTTCATTGTTAAATAATTGGATTCTAGCTAAAGAGACAGCTTTAAAAAAAATCAGAGAAATAGAAAAAGTATCAGAAGAAGAGTTTAAAATTTTTTACAATTGTTTAATAAAATCTTTAAAAAATGTAACTTCATGGAATACTGATAGCGAATACCAAAAGAAAAAAATAAACAATTTAATTAATGATTTACAAAATTTAATTAATTATTTGAAAAATAATATTGATAAATCAAATTTTTATATATTTGATAAATTATATAACTGGGCAGAGGAAAATTTATCTGAAGAAGGAGTTGAGTATTTGGTTTCTATAATGATGGAGCCATATAATGAAATAACCGATCCTTTAATTTCTAAAATGAGTTCAGACGAGGATAGTAGTTTTAACATTCCTGTAGATAGAACTATAAATGACCTAAGGGAAATAATTGAAAAAAATTATTCAGATATTTTAAAAATTGATTTTTCAAAAAATGAAAATAATAAAAAATTTTGGTTCATTTCAAAAAATAAAGAAGAACCTAGAATTGGAGATCGTTTTGAAGATAATGGTTCAGAACTTGAGCAGCCTACAGCTATTGCTAGAGATATAAAAAAACTTTATGAAACTATTTTTACATTAAAAAACAGCTTAAAGATTGGCAATTTTCTATTACGGAACAATGATTTAAGACATATTGTAAGAAGAGTGTTTATAACAGAGAAATATCCATATTCTGAAATTCAAGATAACACCATCGGCTCAAAATTAGTTCCTATTGATATGTTAAGACTTAAACTATCTTTTTTTGGGGCAGTAAAGTTTGATCCAAGATCTGACAAATGGTTAAGGATTTGTATGTTTCAAGGAGCTCCATTACCAAATGAACTTAATTCATTTAATCAATATTGGATATATAACCAAAGTAATTAATGAGAAGTTATAGTGAAATCGATACAATTGTTAAACGTTCAACTAAAGCAAAAGGTTTCTCTTGGGGTGTTGCCGAAGAAATAGGAAAGAACATTAAACAACTTGAGTTATTTGGTTTACCAGGAATAAAAAACATAAACCAATATTTTAAGATTTTTAATAATGAGAAGTTTGAAAATTGCCAATCTTTTAAAAAAAGCAACAGACCTCAAAACTTTTACTGTCCGATTAAACTTGGATTAAGTTTTTTTGATCAATCAATCTCTATCCAAGAACTAAATGATATAGAAATTGAAAAAATGGCTTACCCATTGATATTTTTGCCGTTTGTCAGCAGATCTTCGGAAATAACGGGAAAGAGAATTTTTTTAAAGATAGATCAAAAAGAATTTTTATTAAATTTCAATCAATCAATTTATTCGAATTACTTAAGTAGTGAGATTGTAGAAAAAGCTGATGTAATTAAAATTCAATTCTTAGAAAATAAGAATAATTTTTCTGAAGAAGATTGGAAAGAATTAACAAAATTATCAGAAAACACATTTGTAGAAGAAACTGATGAGTTAAAACAAAAAACTGCAGGCGCAGGATTAACAGATAATGACTGATAACTTTGAATATAAATCAGACAAATCAGATAATAATGAATTAAATGATATTTGTGATGAATGTAAAAAAGAAGATGAGACAGTAACTCAAAATTTAATACTCACAGGATATAAACTTTGTAACTCCTGCAGAACATCTAAAACTTTATTTCCGCTTTAAATATTTGTACTTACAGGTAATGAATTAATTTTTGTCATTACAAATGAAATTGTCAAAAAAGAAATAATTAAAAAAGATAAAAATACAATTCCAAATGCTTTTAGATTTGATTTTAAATTTAAAATATGTCTTGTTGCTATAATTAATGAAGCAAAAATCCAAAATTGAGTAAGAAAAATAATTAAAAGTACTAATTCTGGTGTGACAGCAAAAAATCTTATCAGTCCTGGAGCGTGTGCGTACCCAACGGCTATAAGAACTCTTTTAAATGGAATTTTTCTATCTTTATCAGGAAAAATTTTAACTCCAATTACAAATATAAAAATTGCCCACACCAACCAAGTTAATAATGCTGTTAAACCAGATATACCAACAGATGTTTTTACAATCGTATTAGCCGCAACTGCTCCAGCAACCCCATCTAAAATCATAATTAGAATTGCAAAATAAATTCCAGCTTCTCCATAATATCTTGGAGTTCTATAAAGAGTTTTATCAAGCTTTAAAGATTTAAAAACAATATCTAAAAACTGAGCAAACATTAATTATCTTTATTTTTTTTTTGCGCCTTATACGAAACGATTAATGGGAATATTATTAGAGCAATAGCGATTATAATGCAAACAACTATGAAAAAGGTTTTCGTCATATTTAGGGGGAATTAAATTCCCCCTAAAAAAATTTTTATCACTTACTGACTACTTCTCTTGTATTTGCGTTGTAAGATTCTGTAAATGGAATATCAACTACAACTGCATCGACTGGTTCTCCAGGTTTATCAGAATATTTTTCGGGTAGATGGACTTTAAATTTCGATCCAACCTTACCTCTTGGAAAACCATTTGCATTTAGCGTGCCATCAAATGGAACGTATCCCATAGCAATATTTTTCCCTTTTTCTGGGTGATACCAAGGAGAAGTTATAAATCCCACAGGCTCACTGCCGTTTTCTGAAATTAACCAAAAATCTGGAGCATATTCTTCAATAGGTTTTCCTCCTAATTCAAGTCCAACTAATTGAAGTTTGTAAGGTTTATGACCTGCTTTTAAATCAGCTTTCATTTTCTCGAGAGCTTTTTTTCCAACATAATCACCTTTTTTGTTCCATTCACCTTTGCCAGATAAAGAAACTTGATAACCAAGATTACATTGAAATGGATTATGTTCATGATCCATATCTTGTCCCCATGAAAGAATTCCAGCTTGTATCCTTCTGTGGTGAGCAGGAGCAATGACCATTAAGTTATGTTTTTTACCTGCTTCAAGAACAGCATTCCACATATCTTCGGCATATAAAGTTGCTTCTCTTAAATATATTTCAAATCCAGACTCGCCAGAAAAACCTGTTTGAGAAATAATACAACTTCTTCCACCAACTTTTGCAGATGCCAATCCATAAAAAGGCATGTTGTCTATGTCAACTTCACTTCCACAAAGATCTTTCATTAAAGCTTTTGCTTTAGGACCTTGAATTTGTACAGGACAAGCATCTATTTCATTAATTTGAACATTAAACCTTTCATCCGCATTTACTCCTTGCAGATACAATCCAATATCACTATCTGATAAACTGAACCAAAATTCATCTTTAGATATTCTTAAAAGAATAGGATCATTTAATACTCCTCCGTATGCATTACACAAAATTACATATCTTCCTCTCATTGGAGAAATTTTTGTAGCATCTCTTGTAATTACATAATCAACAAATTTTTCTGCATCTGGTCCTTTAACTTGTATTTGTCTTTCAACTGCAACATTCCACATTGTTACATGGTTTTTAATTGCCTCGTACTCAACCATTGCACCACCATCTTCAGGTTTAACATAACCTCTTGGATGATAAATTCTGTTATAAACAGTTGCTCTCCAACATCCTGCTTTCATAGATAAATGCCAGTATGGAGATTTCCTTACTCTTGTTGATATTAGCATCTCAACTTTAGTAGGTCCGCTTTGTCTTAAATTGTATGGTACTTTTCTATCAGACTGATCTACTGATGTTGTATGTCTTAGTTTACTATAGTCAAATTCATTAGACATAGTTATTCTCCTTCAACCACTTGTTAGTTTCCTTCAAGCCGCCGAATGTATAAATGTGGAAATAATCAGTATGCGATTTAACTTTCCCAATTAAATCATTAGGGTCTTTAGGTTTCAATAAATCTAACGCCTTACTAAAATTAGATTTAAGAAAGTTAATGGAATTTTTTGCCCCTACAATATTAGCAAATTTAATTAAGCTAGATATTTTCATTGGCCCAGTTATTCCAACATGAACTGGTATTGTTTGTTTTGAGATAAAATCTATAATAGGCTGAGTATCCATTAGCCACTGTGTAACTATATAATCAGCATAAGGCTTTTTATCTATCATAGCTTTTTCTAAATCAGAGTCGGATATATCAGGACTCCCCTCGGGATGTCCAGCAATTCCAATCTTGATACCATCAAAAAACCCTGTCTCTAGCATTTGATATGAGCTATCAAATTTTCCGATCGGGTCACGACTTCCACCTATCACCAAGACCTGCTTAACACCCAAATCTTTACATCTAGAAACATAATCTTTCAGCTGATTTTCATCATTTATTGACC
The DNA here is from genome assembly GCA_902534735.1 of uncultured Pelagibacteraceae bacterium. Taxonomy (GTDB): domain Bacteria; phylum Pseudomonadota; class Alphaproteobacteria; order Pelagibacterales; family Pelagibacteraceae; genus Pelagibacter. Next base: position 62,579 of record CACARD010000003.1, on the reverse strand, counting down.
TTGCTGGGAAGTGAGGAACTGGATTAAATCCCTCTTTAACTAACTCTCCAGACTGTTGAGCGGTCTCTTTATAATCACCCCCAGGTAGCATTGTAACATAAACATCTTTTACCTTCGGTAACGTGCTTAAATCAGTTTTAGGACCTATTTCTAAAGAAAAATTCATAAGTAAATTCTTAATTATTTTATATTCCGTGTCTATAAAAATATTAAACAGATGAACACATTGTAACCCATTGTCATGATCTGAAAATTTAATTAAATTTAGTCATGGAAAATAAATTATCTCAAATCACAGAATTATTCTCCAAAACAAGACAACAAACTCTATCTCTGTGTGAGAATTTAGAGGCTGAGGATATGGTCATACAGCCCAGCAAAAATGTTAGTCCTCTTAAGTGGCATCTTGGTCACACCACATGGTTCTTTGAAAAATTCATCTTGTCAGAATTGGATGAAAGTTACAAACCTTTTAACAAAGATTATAATTACATATTTAATTCGTATTATAATTCTGTAGGTGAGTACAATCCTCGAAATAAGAGAGGTTCACTAAATAGACCCATCTTAAAAGATGTTGTAAAATATAGACATTATGTAACTGAAAATATTATTGATTTTTTAAAAAGAACAAAAAATAACAGAACATCATTTTTAGTTGAACTAGGTTCAAATCACGAACAACAGCATCAGGAATTAATGTTAATGGATATTAAAAATATTTTTTACAACAATCCATTGATGCCGACTTATAATTCTAAAGATGATAAACCAGCTGTTAAAGAAAAAAATGAATTAACATTAGAAATCGCTAAGAAATTTAAATATGGAAACGACGAAGATATTTTTTGTTACGATAACGAATTACCAGTATCAGAAACACAATTAGATCCTTTTAAATTGTATTCATTTGTTACTAATGGAGAGTGGAAAGAATTTATTAATGATGGAGGATACAAAAACCACGAGTATTGGTTATCTGATGGATGGGATTTTGTAAATAATAACAAATTAGAAAAACCAATGTATTGGATAGATAATAATAATTATTTTACATTAAACGGTGTAAAAAAAATTGATAATGAAAAGCCAGTTTCTCATATAAGTTTCTATGAAGCAGATGCTTTTGCAAGATACAAAAACAAAAGATTACCGACTGAATTTGAACTAGAGTATTTTTTAAAACAATCTGAAAAAAAAGGTAATTTTTTAGAAAATAAAATTTTTCATGAAGTAGAGGAAAAGGCAGACGATGTTTATGGAAATTTATGGGCTTGGACAAGTAGTAACTACACACCTTACAAAAAATACAAACCTTATGAAGGAAATCTAGGAGAATATAATAATAAGTTCATGTGTAATCAGTTTGTTTTAAAAGGTGGCTCACATTCTACATCTATTAATCATGTCAGAGCATCTTATAGAAATTTCTTTTACCCAAGTGATACTTGGCAGTTTTGCGGTGTCAGACTAGCTGATGATATCTAGTGACTAATTTAAAATTAATAAACATAAACAATCAAATTCAAGATGATAAAAAATTAATCTTACAAGGATTATTAAATAAAAAACAAAAATATTTATTACCTAAATATTTTTATGATGAAAAAGGTTCGAAGTTATTTAATAAAATAACAAACCTTAAAGAATATTACCCAACAAACAAAGAGTTAGAAATACTAGGTAGTTCACAAAAAGAGATAAGAAAGAAATTACCAATTCATTCAACAATTGTAGAATTCGGAAGTGGCTCAAATAAAAAAATCAACAAATTTATAAATTCATTAAGCAAACCCAAAGAATATATTCCTATAGATATTAGTAAGGAATATTTGTTTGAAAATGCATCAATAATTGCAAAAAAATTCTCAGATTTAAAAGTAACAGCAATATGTGCTGACTTTAGTCAGACCAATAGATTAAATAAAATTTTAAAAAATAAAAAAAAAATAGTCAGTTTTTTTCCAGGATCTACCATAGGAAATTATTTACCCAAAAATGCAAATAAAATATTAAAAAATTTTTCAAAAATCATAGGTAAAAATTCTTATTTAGTAATTGGGGTAGATTTAATCAAAAATAAGAAGACCCTTGAAAATGCTTATAATGATAAATTGAGAGTAACAGCTAAATTTAATAAAAATATATTAAATGTAGTAAACAAAATTTGTAATTCAAAATTTCAAACGAAAGATTTTGAACATAAAGCGTTCTACAATTTAAAAAAAAATAGAATTGAAATGCATCTTATCTCGAAAAAAAATTTCACATTAAAAATTAATAAAAAGAATATTAAATTTACTAAAGATGAAACCATTCATACTGAAAATTCTCATAAATATTCAAAAAATAATTTTGTTAAATTAGTTAATAAATCTGGCTTTAAAGTCTTAAAATATTTTACTGATAAAAAAAATTATTTTGGAGTTTTTTTATTAAAAGTGAAGTAAGTTTTATTATGGCGCAAAAAGACGTAGGTAACAAAATTCCCATCTACAAGTTGAAAGACACCGATGAAGTAATGAAATATTACGATGAGTGGGGAGATGGTAATAAATATGATAAGGATATGGTCGATTGGAATTACACAGGACCAAAAGAGACAACAAAAGTATTTTCAGAATTTCAAAAAAATAAAGAAGCAAAAATTTATGATGCTGGTTGTGGTACCGGACTAGTGGGTGTTGAATTAAAAAAATATGGTTTTAAAAAATTTCATGGGGCAGATCTTTCGAAAAAGTTATTAGAATTGGTACCGAATGATCTTTATGAAGAGCTTGAACAAGTAGACTTGAATAAACCCATTAATAAAAAAGATGACGAATATGACTCAGTTATGTGCGTTGGTACATTTACTTTTGGACATGTAAAGCCACCAGCTTTGGAGGAATTTATCAGGATTACAAAGAATGATGGATTTATCTGTTTTACTATTAATGAGGGAATACACGAAGAATATGGTTTTGATAAAAAAATTGAACAACTTAAGGAGCAAAATAAATGGAAAGAAATAAAATTTTTTAAATCAGATTACATTGCGAGCAAAGACGTAAATGCTTGGTTAGGGTTATATCAAGTGATAAAATAAACCATGTCAGAAATTTACAATATTATAGATAAACAAAAGTTAGATATTGTATCTAAACCAATTAGTGAAGCTCATGGTTTACCAAATGAATGTTACATCAGTAAAGAATATACTTTAATTGAAAGAAAAAAATTATTTGAAGATAAGTGGATCGTCATTGGAGTTGGAAGTTCTATTCCAGACGAAGGTGATGTGAAACCAATTGATTTACTTGGAATACCCTTACTTATTGTTAGAACAAAAAATAAAGAAATAAAAGTTTTTCATAATATTTGTAGTCATAGAGGAGTTAAATTAGTTAAAGAAGCTGGCAAAATTAGAAATGTTATGAGGTGCTCATATCATTCATGGTCATATGATTTAGAAGGTAAATTAATTGCTACACCTCATATTGGAGGAATGAATATTCATCAAACACCTGAATTTGATAAATCAAAAAGTAATTTAAAAGAGATAAGATCATATATTTGGTTAGATCTAATTATGATTAATATTAACAACAATGAAATTTCATTTGAGAATTATATTGGTCCTTTAAGTCAAAGATGGGAAAAATTTTGGCCCTTAAAAGATAGAGAATTAATTCATCATGCAAATGATTATGGTTATTTTAAATTAGATGCAAAATGTAATTGGAAATTTGCAATTGAAAATTATTGTGAAAGCTATCATTTGCCTTGGGTTCATCCAGGATTAAATTCTTATTCAAAGTTAGAAGATCACTATCATATTCAAGGTCTTCCAAATCGTTTCGCCGGACAAGGAACAGTTGTTTATAATCCAAGGTTTGACGGAAATGAAAAGTTCCCATGCTTTCCTAATTGGCCTAAAGATAAGGAAAATATAGCTGAGTATGTAGCGCTATTCCCAAATGTAATGTTAGGAATTCACAAAGATCATTATTATGCTTATTGGTTAGAGCCAGTCAATCATGAGTTTACAATAGAACATATGGAAATTTATTATGTTGGAGATGAGGCGGCAACTTCAACAAAGTATAAAACTTTAAGACAAGAAAATCACAAACAATGGGAAGATATTCAAAAAGAAGATGTAGATATAATTCAAAGTATGCAAATAGGTAGAAACTCTCCAGCTTATAATGGTGGTAATTTTTCTCCAAAGATGGACAATCCAACACATCATTTTCATAAGTGGGTTGCTGGTAATTTAATTTAAAGTTAAAACCTAAAAATGAAAATTATATTAATCATGGGACTTCCAGGCGCAGGAAAAACTACATTAGCTGACGAACTTGCTCCTTTATTGAATGCAAAAAGATTAAATGCAGATGAAGTAAGAAAAGCCGCAAACGATTGGGATTTTTCAGAAGAAGGAAGAACAAGACAAGCAAAAAGAATGGCTGAGTTTGCATTAAAATTAAAAAACCAAGGAAATTATGTGATTGCAGATTTTATTTGCCCAACTCCTAAAGCAAGAAGTTTATTTCCTGCAGATTATGTAGTTTGGGTAGATACAATAAAAGAAGGTAGGTTTGATGACACTAATAAAATGTTTGTTAAACCAGAAAAATATAATTTTCATGTTACCACACAAGATGCTAAGTCTTGGGCACCAAAGATTTTAAAGGAGATAAAAAAATGACGTATCAATGGGATAACAAAAAACCAACAGCTCAAATGTTAGGAAGATGGCAACCATTTCATGATGGTCACTATACTCTATTTAAGGAAATTATAAAAAAAACAGGACAAGTATGTATTCAAATTAGAGATGTACAAGGTGTTGATGATAACCCGTTTGATTTTGAAACTGTCAAAAAAAATATTGAAGAAAAACTTAATCCAGAGTTTGAGGGTAGGTTCAAAATTATGCTTGTCCCTAATATTACAAATATTTGTTATGGAAGAGGTGTTGGATATAAAATTGAAGAAATAGTTTTGCCTGAAGAAATTCAAAAAATTTCAGCAACTAAAATTAGAGCTAAGATGAGAGAAGAAGGTAAATTAAAATAAGTGACTGTAAAAATAAATAAATTATCACCAGGCGTTAAAAGAGTTTTAATTAATGATCCAAAAACTTATAATTCATTATCCTACAAAACTCTTTCATCTTTATTAAAGGCATTCAAAAAATTAGATAATGATAAAGAAACAAGGGTTATTATTTTAGAAGGAGCTGGAAAAGGATTTAGTGCAGGCCATAACTTAAAAGAGGTAAGAGGTATAAAAAATAGATCTAATCATCTAAAACTTTTTAAACTTTGTTCAAAACTTATGATGCAAATTGTGGAGGGAAACAAACCAGTCATAGCGAAAGTACATGGAGCAGCTTATGCAGCAGGATGTCAATTAGCTGCCAGTTGTGATCTTGCATATAGTACGAACTCAGCAACGTTTGCTACGCCCGGAGTAAAAATTGGATTATTTTGCAGTACACCAATGGTAGCTGTCAGCCGAAAAATTAGCAGAAAAAGAATGATGGAAATGCTACTTACCGGTGATCCAATTAGTGCAAAATATGCAAAGGAAATCGGATTAATTAATGATCATTACAGTCCAAAAACTTTAAATAAAAAAGTTTTAGATATCGCAAAAAAAATATCTTCAAAATCAAATTTAACTATCAAAATAGGTAAAAAGGGTTTTTATAAACAATTAGAAATGCCTCTTAACAAAGCTTATGATTATACAAGCAAGATGATGACACTTAATATGTCATCTTATGATGCTAAAGAGGGTATAAGTGCATTTATAGAAAAAAGAAATCCAAGTTGGAAAAACAAATAACCATTAAGTTGAAGTCACTTAAAAAAAAGATTAAGTTGTAATTAAAGGAGAAAATCAATCATGGATGGATGTTGTGGTCCCGGATATGCTAGTCCTGCAGAAGCAATAAAAGCACCAAAAGAAAAGCTTTTATACACTATAGCGATTTACACAGGGACAGGAATACAAAAACCAGACTACTTAGCAACCGTCGATGTTGATCCTCAAAGCCCTACTTATTCTAAAGTAATTCATAGGCTTGAAATGCCAGGTATTGGTGATGAATTGCATCATATGGGATGGAATGCATGTTCTTCTTGTCATGGCGACTTAAAAATGAGCAGAAAATATTTATTAGTTCCAGGTGTTAGATCAAATAATATTTATGTTGTTGATACTGCATCTGATCCTAGAGTTCCAAAATTACATAAAGTAGTAGATGGATCTGAAATAAAGAAAAAAACTAATTTATCAGGACCACACACAGTTCATTGCCTAGGTTCTGAAATTATCATTTCTTTTCTAGGAGATGCAAGAGGAGAAGCTCCAGGAGGATATTTACATTTAAACAAAGATTTTGAAATTGTAGGTAGATGGGAAAATTCAATGGGAGACATACCTTTTAGTTATGACTTCTGGTACCAACCAAGACATAATGTGATGGTTAGTTCTGAATGGGCTGCCCCTAATACTTTTATGCCTGGATTTGATTTAGAGGAAGTTGGTCATTTGAAATATGGAAGAAGACTTCATGTTTGGGATTTTAAAAAAAAAGAGCCAGTTCAAACAATGTATTTAGGTGAGGATGGTTTAATACCATTAGAAGTAAAATTTATGCATAATCCTGACAGTAGTCATGGATTTTGTGGTGCTGCGCTAAGTGCAAATGTAATTCATTTTTGGAAATCAAAAGAAGGTAAATGGGAATGGGAAAAAATAATTGATGTTGAAAATGAACCACATCCTGATTGGCCAATTCCTGTACCTGGAGTTATGTCAGCGATATTGGTTTCTATGGATGATAAATATCTCTATATAAATAATTGGCTTCATGGAGATATGAGACAATACGATATTTCAGATCCGCACAATCCTAAATTAACTGGTCAAGTTTGGATGGGTGGATTGTTAGGAAAGGCTCCAGAAGTAAATGGTGTTAAAATTGCTGGTGGACCTCAAATGTATCAATTATCTTTAGATGGTAAAAGGATGTATGTAACAACATCATTATTTTCTACTTGGGATAATCAATTTTATCCTGAAATAAGAAAACAGGGCGGAGCAATGATTATGATTGATTGTGATGTTGAAAATGGTGGGATGAAAATTAATAAAGATTTTATTGTTGATTTTGGTAAAGAGCCAAATGGACCTAGTAGGTGCCATGAAAGTAGATATCCAGGTGGAGATTGCACAAGCGACATCTGGCTATGACAAAGATTACAATCTCAAACAGAAATAACAGTGCATTTGAAGTCAGTGGAAAAAAACCTTTATTAAACGAATTAAGAGATCAAGGTGTCGATCTTCCATACGGATGTCAGTATGGAGGATGTATTACATGTGCAGCTAAACTAATAAATGGAGAAGTAGATCAACGTTCTCAAGTTGCTTTAAATAACAGACAAATAAATGATGGATATATTATTTTATGTGTTGCTAAAGCAAAAACAGATTGCACAATTGAGATAGGAGTTGAAAGTCATGATAAATTATACCGAAATCCTTTTCTTGATCCTTTAGAGCCACACGAATTAAAAGCAGACATCGCAAGTAAAAAGGATGAAAAAAAATAAAAATGAACCATAACGAACCTTATAGCGCTGAATATTTAAAAGATATTTTAAGCTCAGTTAAGACAATTGCAATGGTTGGTGCTAGTCCAGATAAAACTAAATTTAGTTATGGTGTATTAAGAGTTTTGCATGAAACTGGTTATGACATGATACCTGTAAATCCTAAACCAGGTATAAAGGAAATTAGAAATCTAAAAGTTTATCCAAATTTATCAGCTATCGATAGACCTGTTGATATGGTTGAAGTATTTAGAAGATCCGAGGATCTTTATGGAATTGCTGAAGAGGCAATATCAATTGGAGCAAAAGTATTATGGGGACAAATCGGTGTAATTAATCATGATGCAGCAAAAATTGCTGAAGATGCGGGTTTAAAAGTAGTTATGAATAGATGTCCAAAAATTGAACTCTTCAGACCATTTTGGAAACCGCGACTAGATCTTAAAATTTAAATCAAATTATGGATACAACACTTTTAGATGAAAAAATAAAAGAACTATATTTAAGTTATAGGACGATAGCAATTGTTGGAGCAAGCCCAGACTCAAAAAAAACTTCCAATATAATAATGAAATATTTAAGAAATACAGGTTACAAAATTTTTCCTGTTAATCCAGTAACAGATAATAAAATTATACATGGTGAACCAGTTTATAAAAAACTAACAGATATTAAAGATCATGTTGGAATTGTTAATGTTTTTAGACCTAGTGAGGAGGCTGAGGAAATAGCAAAACAAACAATAGAAATTGGTGCAAATGTATTATGGTTGCAATTAGGAATTCACAACGAAAATGCAGCTAAATTAGTCTCTCAAAATAAAATTTATTATATCTCTAATAAATGTATTAAAAACGAATACGATAGATTGTTCAAAACTATATAATATCAAATTATTAAGTGTGATATAAAGACCTTTTATTTCATTTTAAATTTAAGATAAATTTAAAATATGAAATTCAAAATTTTATTTTTTTTAATTACATTTTTTTATTTTAATTCTTCATTTGCTGATGTTTTAAAACCAAGTGTGAATATAGATCCAAAACAAGTTGTTTTAATTCAATTAAAGGCGTTAATGAAAAATGACAGTCCATATAAAGATAGAGGGATTGAGCAAACATGGGAATTTGCACATCCAAATAATCAAAGGATGACAGGTCCATTAGATAGATTTAAAAGAATGTTAAAAGGGGCTTCATACTCGATGCTGATTGACCACAAAGAAAATACAGTAACTGAAATTTACAAATCAAATACAATGGCAACTTATGAAGTTGTTGTCTTGGATAAGGACAAACAATATTTTAAATTTAAATGGAAAGTTGAAAAGAATAATAAAGAAGGCAATCTTTTAGATTGCTGGCTAACAACAGCAGTTTCACAACCAATACCAATGGGATCATCAATATAATGAAAAAGCCTCCAATGTATATTAGATATGCAATTCTAATGTTTATTTTATGCTTTCCAACAATTTCATCCACTCAACTTGGATGGTATTTTTGGGGAAGTGAAGTTGGGATTAATATTGGTATGGTAGTAGGTACAATTTCCGTCATAGTTGCCGCTTATTTAATGTTCAGAATGGGCTGGCGTGACGCAGATGATGAATAATAGAATTTTGTTTCGTTAGTAATTAAAATTTAGTAGGAATCTGATAATGAAATCCAAAGCAAAAGTTGTTGTAGTTGGTGGTGGAGTAGTGGGAGTTAGTGCACTCTATCACTTAGCAAAAAAAGGTTGGTCAGATGTTGTTTTAATTGAAAGAAAAGAACTAACATCAGGCTCAACTTGGCATGCAGCTGGCTTATTACCATTGTTTAATATGAGTTATTCTGTTGGACAACTCCACAAGTATGCTGTCAATTTATATAAAACTTTAGAAGAAGAGACAGGCAAGAACGTAGGTTTCAGCGTTGTATCAAATATTAGATTAGCAAGCACTAAGGATAGAATGGATGAATACTTTCAATACGCTGGTGTTGCTCAAACAATTGGTGTTGATGTAAAATTTTTAACTCCAGATCAAGTTAAAGAAATATGGCCATTATGTAATACATCAGATTTAGTTGGTGCAATACAACATCCTGAAGATGGATATATTCAACCAGCTGATTTAACTCAAGCACTTGCAACAGGTGCAAGAAATAGAGGAGCAGAAATTTATAGAAATACAAATGTTGTTGGAATGAAACAAACCAAAGATGGTTGGGTTGTTGAGACAGATAAAGGGTCTATAGAGTGTGAACATATTATTTCTTGTTCAGGAAATTTTGCAAGACAAACTGGAAAGATGGTTGGATTAGATATTCCAGTTATTCCAGTAGAACATCAATACATTGTTACTGAACCCCATCCAGAAATTCAAAAAAGAAAAAAAGATGGATTACCAGAGATGGGAGTTTTAAGGGATAGTGATAGCAGATGGTATATGAGAGAAGAAGCGGGTGGATTAATTTTAGGACCATATGAAGATGGTGCACCAGCTTGTTATGTAGATGGACCATCAAAAGATTCTGAATATGAATTATTTCAGGAAGATTTGGATAGATTGGCTCCACACATTGAAGGTGCAATACATAGAGTACCTGCATTTGGTGAAGTTGGAGTTAAGAAAGTTTATAACGGTGCAATTTGTTATACACCTGATGGTAACCCAATTGTTGGTCCTGCTTGGGGATTGAAAAATTTTTGGATAAATGAAGGTCATAGTTTTGGTATCACTGCAGCAGGTGGAGCAGGATGGCAACTTGCTGAATGGATTGTAGATGGTGAACCCACAATTGATATGCTTGGTGTTGAACCAAGAAGGTATGGAGATTATTGCTCTAAATCATATTTAAAAGCTAAAAATGAAGAAGCCTACAGTCACGTTTTCATAACTCACTTTCCTGATGAAGAAAGACCAGCAGCAAGACCATTAAGAACAGCGCCATGTTATGACAGAATGAAAAATTTAGGAGCAGTGTTTGGTCAAAAATTTGGATGGGAACGACCTAATTTTTTTGCAACTGATGGAATGGAGCAAAAAGATGATTGGTCATTTAGAAGATCAAAATGGTTCAATGCAATGGAAAAAGAATGCAAAAACGTAAAAGAAAATGTTGGTCTTTTGGATATGACTGCATTTGCAAAATGTAGAATTAAAGGACCTGGTGCTGAGGAATTTTTAGATAATTTAGTTGCAAACAAATTACCAAAAAAAGTTGGAAGAATTAATTTATGTCATGCTTTAAATACTAAAGGCGGTGTTCATTCTGAATTTACTATTATGAGAGAGTCACATGATAGCTTTTATTTAGTATCAGCAGGAGCTTTCCAAAGATTAGATCATGATTGGATTTTAAAATGGATGCCTTCAGATGGTTCAGTACAGTTTGAAAATTTAACTAATAGTAATGGAGTTTTGGTTGTTTCAGGTCCAAAAGCAAGAGAGTTAATGCAAAGAGTTTCAAAAGATGATTTTTCGAATGAAAACTTTAAATGGCTAAGTGCAAAAATGGTTGATATAGGCTATGCACCAGTAAATGCTATGAGAGTTAATTTTGTTGGTGAATTAGGATGGGAACTTCATCATCCAATTGAATATCAAAATCACATTTTTGATAAACTTATGGAAGCAGGACAAGATCTTGGACTAAAGCCATATGGTATTAGAGCAATGAATAGTTTGAGAGTAGAAAAATCGTATAAATTGGTTGGAACAGAACTATCAATTGAATACTCGCCTTATGAAAGTGGTCTTGATAGATTTATACATCCTAATAAAGGAAGTTTTATTGGACTTGAAGCATTGAACAAGTGGAGAGAAAAAGGTTTTGATAACAAACTTGTTACCTTGGAGGTTCACAATCCAAAAGATGCAGATGTATTAGGCAACAATCCCATTTATGAAAATGGAAGTGTTATAGGAAGAGCTACAGGAGGAGATTTTGGTTTTAGAATTGGTAAATCATTAGCATTAGGAATGGTTAAACCAGAATTAGCAAATGTTGGACAAAAACTTAAAATTGAAATATTAGGTGAGAAATATGATGCTACAATTTTAGATGAAAGTCCTTACGATCCAGAAAACAATTTATTAAGAGCTTAATGAAAATATTAGTCGCAGTTAAAAGAGTTATTGATTACAACGTTCAAATAAGAGTTAAAGAAGATGGTTCTGGTGTTGTTACTGACAACGTTAAAATGTCAACAAATCCACCAGATGATAATGCAATAGAAGAAGCGGTAAAAATTAAAGAGGCTGGCAAAGCTAAGGAAATAGTTGCAATTACAATCGGAGAAGAAAAAGCTCAAGAAACTGTTAGAAAAGCATTAGCTGTTGGAGCGGATAGGGGAATACATGTCAAAGTTGATAATGTGATTGAGCCATTAGCAGTTTCAAAAATTTTGAAAAAAATTGTAGAAAAAGAAAATCCTGATTTGGTGTTTATGGGAAAACAAGCAATTGACGATGATTGCAACCAAACTGGTCAAATGCTTGCAGCTTTATTAAATTGGCCTCAAGCAACTTTTGCATCGAAAATTGAAGTTAGAGATAATGTATTAGAAGTAACTCGTGAAATTGATGAAGGTTTAGAAACTATTGAAGTAAATGTTCCAGCTATTGTTACATGTGACTTAAGACTAAATGAACCAAGATATGCTTCGCTTCCAAATATTATGAAAGCTAAGAAAAAACCAATAGAACAGTTAAATGCTTCAGATTTAGGAGTTGATATTAATCCTAGAATCGAACAAATTAAAGTTGAAGAACCACCAAAAAGAAAAGCTGGAATAAAAGTCGCTAGTGTAGAAGAATTAGTGCAAAAATTAAAAAATGAGGCTAAGGTAATTTAAATGTCAGTATTATTAATTGCAGAACACAATAATAAAGAGGTTAGACCATTTACCTATAATGCTATAACTGCAGCTTCTCAAATAAATGAGGATCTTCATGTTTTGGTTTTAGGTCATCAAGCTGATGATGTTGCAAAATCTTTATCTGAAGTTCCAAATGTAAAAAAAGTTATTCACGTTGATAATGAAATTTATGAAAACTACATTGCTGAAAATTATACAGCAGCAATAATTAAGCATGCAGAAAGTTATTCACATATTGTAAGCTCAGCAAATACATTTGGTAAAAATTTAATGCCAAGAATTGCAGCATTACTAGATACTTCGCAAGTGAGCGATATAATTAAAGTTATTTCTGAGGATACTTTTTTAAGACCAATTTATGCAGGAAATGCTTTTGCTACGGTTAAAAGTAATGACAAAAAAAAATGTGTTACTATTAGACCGACGTCGTTTGACCCTGCTGATAAGAGTGGTGGATCTGCTGAAATTACAAAATCTGATCCAGCAGAAGCTAGTTCATCAACTAAATTTCTAAAGAAAGAAGAAGTTAAGTCAGACAGACCAGAGCTTGGAACAGCTAGAATAGTTATTTCTGGTGGCAGAGGAATGCAAAATGGCGAAAATTTCAAATTAATAAGTGATATTGCGGATAAACTTAATGCAGCAATTGGTGCATCTAGAGCAGCAGTTGATGCAGGTTATATTACGAATGATCATCAAGTAGGACAAACGGGAAAAGTTGTGGTTCCAGATTTATATATTGCAGTTGGAATTTCAGGTGCGATACAGCACTTAGCAGGAATGAAAGAAAGTAAAGTTATTGTAGCTATAAATAAAGACGGTGAGGCTCCAATTTTTAGTGTCGCAGATTACGGATTAGAAGCAGATCTTTTTGAGGCACTTCCTCAGTTTTTGTCAGAATTGAACAAATTAAACACTATACAAAAATAGCAAATACTGTAAGAAATTATCATTATGTCCAGAGAAGTGATGGAATACGATGTTGTCATCGTAGGTGGCGGACCATCAGGACTTTCAACTGCAATTAAATTAAAGCAGTTAAATCCAGATATTAATGTCTGCCTTTTAGAGAAAGCATCTGAAATAGGTGCACACATTTTATCAGGGAACGTGTTTGAAACACGTGCTTTAGACGAACTAATACCTAATTGGAAAGAATTAGATGCTCCCATTAAAACAAAAGTTACAAAAGAAAAATTTTTATTTTTAGGAAAACAAAAATCATTAAGTTGGCCAACATGGTTGCTTCCTAAGGTTCAACAAAATCATAACAATTATATTATAAGTCTTGCAAATCTTTGTAGATGGTTAGCAGAGCAGGCTGAAGGATTAGGAGTTGAAATATTCCCAGGATTTCCAGCAAGTGAAGTTTTATATAATGATGATGGATCAGTTAAAGGTATTGCAACTCAAGATATGGGTATCGACAAAGAGGGAAATAAAAAAGATACTTATGAACCAGGAATGGAATTACATGCAAAAGTTACAGTCTTTGCAGAAGGATGCAGAGGTCACTTAGGAAAAGAATTAATTAAGAAGTTTGAGTTGGATAAAGGTAAAAATCCTCAACAATATGGAATTGGTTTTAAAGAAATTTGGGAGATAGATGAAAAAAATCATACAGAAGGTTTAGTAATGCATACTGCTGGATGGCCTTTAGACAATAACACCTACGGTGGAAGTTTTATGTATCATGCAGAAAATAAACAAGTTTTTCTTGGTTACGTAATTGGATTAGATTACCAAAATCCTCATCTCTCACCTTTCGATGAATTCCAAAGATTTAAAACTCATCCAGATATAAAAAAAATAATTGAAGGTGGAAAAAGAATTTCTTATGGCGCAAGAGCTTTAATTGAGGGAGGTATACAGAGTTTACCTCAGATGTTTATGCCAGGTGCTTTGTTAGTTGGATGTGACGCGGGAACGTTAAATATGCCTAAAATAAAAGGGTCTCATACAGCAATGAAAAGTGGAATGATCGCTGCAGAAACAATTTATGAGCATCTTACAAAAAATATAAATTTATCTACATATGAACAAAAATTTAAAGAAAGTTGGGTTTACAAAGAATTATATGAGGCGAGAAATGTAAAACCAAGTTTCTCTTGGGGTTTAATTCTAGGTATATTATTTACTGGAATTGACCAGATTTTATTTAGAGGAAAGCTTCCTTTCACATTAAAGCATAAACACGCTGATCATGAAGCTTTAAAACCAGCAGATAAAATGCCAAAAATTGATTATCCTAAGCCTGATAACGTTATTACTTTTGATAAAACTAGTTCGGTTTATTTAACAGGTACAATTCATGATGATAATCAGCCAGTCCACTTAAAACTTAAAGATCCAGTTTTGCCAATAAAATATACTTTAGAAAAATTTGATGAGCCTGCACAAAGATATTGTCCAGCAGGAGTTTATGAAGTTCAAGAAGTAAATTCTGTTCAAAAATTTGTAATAAATGCACAAAATTGCATACATTGTAAAACTTGTGATATTAAAGAGCCATCTCAAAATATTACTTGGGTCACACCAGAAGGCGGAGGTGGACCTAAATACGGAAATATGTAATTAAGATAAATCGATTGCAAACTTTTTTAAGGTTTCAATTGGAATAAGCTTTAAAGTGTTTTTATGAGTTTTTTTTAAATAAATTGGACATCCTTTTCCAGCTTCTAAAGCTCGAGCATACCAGCCTGCACACACGCACCAACTATCTCCATCTTTTAAACCTGGAAAACCAAACTCAGGATGAGGTGTAATTAAATCATTGCCTGCTTCTTTACACCATTCTAAAAATTCAGTATTTACTTTTGCACAAACAGTGTGCACACCATGATCATTTTCATCTGTATTGCAACATCCGTCTCTATACCATCCTGTTAAAGGATCATTTGAACATAACTCTAAGTCTTCGTCTAAAACGTTTTTTTGTTTATCAGCCATGAAACAATCTTGTTAATTTTTTATCAATATCTATGTTAAAAGAAAATGATCTTCTTTCACCATCAGATTTAAATGGATATGCAGTATGCATTAAATTATTTGGGAATAAGATAAGATCACCAACTCTTGGTTTATGATTAAATATAGAATTATTTAAAAAAGATTTAGAACCATAAATAAAATCAATTGTTCCGTTAGTTTTAATTTTTTTATGTCCCTTTGTTAAATTGTTTGGAATTTTTAAATAACCAACTCCAGAAACATTGCCATCATGAAAATGTACAGGGTTATAATCATTTTTAAATTGTCTTACGACCCATAAATTCTTAATTTTAATATTTTTTGACTTCTTATTAAGATTTTTTTTTAAATATTGATTTACACTTTTAAAAATAAAACTTTTTAAATTTTTTTTAATAAATTTATTTTTTAATTCAATTTCTTGCTCAACTTGACCTACTAACTTTTTTGAGTAGTCATTTGATTTCAATTTTTTTTTATCTTTGATAATACTTTCAACTTCATCATTAATTTTTTTTACCAAATTTAATGGAATTTTAACAACAGCAATTTTTGGTCCAAACGGACTTAAAACTTTCATTAATTTTTTATATTTTTGTTGGATTAGGTTGTCCTTTATAAACAACCTCTGGATCAAATTTTTTTTCTTCTTCTTCAAATTTCATTTCGATTTGTCTTGCATTATCAATTTTACCCAAAGGAACAGATCTGTAAAAACAGGATCTGTACCCAACGTGGCAACTAGAACCTTCGCCAATATCTACAGTCATCCACACTGCATCTTGATCATCATCAATTCGAATCTC
This sequence comes from uncultured Pelagibacteraceae bacterium, assembly GCA_902534735.1. GTDB lineage: Bacteria > Pseudomonadota > Alphaproteobacteria > Pelagibacterales > Pelagibacteraceae > Pelagibacter. Next base: position 46,321 of record CACARD010000003.1, on the reverse strand, counting down.
TTTTACTTTTTGAACAAACCCACTTGTTTTTCCTTTATGCCAAATTGATTGCCTTGATCTGCTCCAGTAATGTGCTTCTTTGGTTTCAATAGTTAACTTGAAGGCTTCGACATTCATATACCCATGCATTAATATTTCTTTTGTTTTTGAGCATGTTGTAATGACTGGAATCAATCCATCATTGTCGAATTTAGGAGATAAAAGCTTGCCTTCTTCTATTTCTGCTACATTTTCTCTTTTTTTAAACATATATGTGGAATTATCTAACATAATAATAAATATAATAAATATTTTAAAATTAAGGTTTTATATATATAAAAGCACGTCATGAAATTAGTAAAAAACGAAAACGAAAAAAAAATTAACGAAGTAACAGACAAGGAAGCTGAAGAAGCTTTCGTTAAAATTCTTAAGTGGTTAGGTGAAGATCCTACCAGAGAAGGTTTATTGGAAACTCCAAAAAGAGTAACAAAAGCATTTAAAGAATATTTCAAAGGCTACAAAGAAGATCCTAAAGCAGTTTTAGATAAAACATTTGGTGATGTTGAAGGCTATAGCGATATGGTTGTTCAAAAAAATATTTCAGTTCAAAGTCATTGCGAACATCACATGGCACCAATTATAGGAATTGCTCATGTAGCATACATTCCAAATCAAAGAGTTGTAGGTTTAAGTAAAATAGCAAGAGTAGTAGAAGTATTTTCTAAAAGATTACAAACACAAGAAAGATTAACTGTTCAGATCGCTAATACTTTAATGGAGTCGTTGGATGCAAAAGGAGTTGCGGTAACAATAGATTCAACTCATCAGTGTATGACTATGAGAGGTATAAAAAAAGAGCAAGCTACCACAGTTACAAATTTTTATCTTGGACAGTTTAAAGACGATTTAAGTTATCAAAATAGATATTTGCGATTTATTGCAAAATAATATTTACTGATAAACATGGCGGACTCATTTAAAGCAGTTGTAATAAACAATCAGAACGAAAATTTTACAAGAGAAGTCAAAGAACTAAGTTTAGATCATTTTAAAGATGGTGAGGTGCTAGTTAAGATAGATTATTCTGATCTTAATTGGAAAGATGCAATGATACTAAAAGATGGTGGTAAATTAGTTAAAGAGTTTCCAAGAATACCTGGTATTGATTTTTCTGGAACTGTTGCACAAGGTGATGGTGAAGAATTTAAAGAAGGAGACAGAGTTATATTAACAGGTTGTAGAGCAGGAGAACTTTTTGATGGTGGATATTCTCAATACGCAAAAGTTAAAAAAGATCATATTACAAAAACACCTGAGGGAATGACAAATAAACAAGCTATGATTTTAGGAACTGCTGGTCTTACAGGTTTGTTATGTGCCTTTGCAGTTAAAGCAAGAGAGGAACTATTGATGCAATCAAAAGTAAATGATGTATTGGTAACAGGTTCTACAGGTGGAGTTGGTATGGTAGCAGTAATGGTTCTTGCAAAGATGGGAATTAATGTAACAGCTATAACTGGTAAACCAGATAAAGCAGATTACTTAAAAGAACTTGGTGCAAAAAACGTTATAGATCGTAAAGAATTTGAGGGTGAAGCAAGATTAATAGATAAAGGAACATGGGATGGAGTTGTAGATACCGTCGGTGGCAACATTTTATCTAATGCAATAGCTCAAACTAAACCAAAAGGAATTGTTGCTATATGTGGAAATGCTAGTGGCAATAAATTAAATACATCAGTAATTCCATTTATATTAAGAGCAGTCAAATTATGGGGAGTAGACTCGGTTAATATCAGTAAAAAAAGAAAAGAGTTTGTATGGGGAGAATTCCCTGCTTTGCTAGATTTTGATATTTTAGAAAAATCAGTAAATACTATTGGATTAGACGAATTATTAAATATCTATCCTGATATATTAAAAGGAAATTTAAAAAATAAAATAGTAGTGGATGTAAATAAATAATGGATTGGGATAAATTAAAGATATTTCATGCAGTTGCTGAGGCAGGTAGCTTTACTAGTGCAACAGTAATTCTAAATCTAAGTCAATCTGCAATTAGTAGACAAATTCAATCTTTAGAAGAAGATTTAAAAGTTAAATTATTTGAACGTCATGCTAGAGGTTTAACACTAACTGAAAATGGAGAATATGTATTTAAAACAGCTCATGAAGTTATCTCCAAATTAAAAGAGGTAGAAACAACTTTAGGAGATAAAAAACATAAACCATCCGGAAAACTATCAGTAACAACCGTTGTTAGTTTTGGAACAACTTGGCTGACGCCAAGAATACAAGAATTTATGCAATTAAATCCAGAAATTGAAGTTGAACTCATATTTGATGATAGGGAGTTAGATTTAAGCACAAGACAAGCAGATATTGGAATATTTATGAGAAGACCGAAACAACTTAATTATATTCAAAAAAAACTCATAGATATTAATTATCACATATACGGATCACCAAAATACTTAGAAAAACATGGATATCCTAAGACAGTTAATGACCTAAATAAGCATAACTTTATTTCATTTGGTAGAGGAGCTCCATCACCAGTTTATAATCCAGATTGGGCATTAAAACTTGGAATGAAAGATAATAAAAAAAGAAAAACTGTAATGAGAGTGAATAGTGTTTATGGCTTACTATTAGCTGTTCAAAGCGGTGTAGGATTAGCCGCAATTCCAGATTACTTAACTGTGAAACAACCAAATATAGTAAAAGTTCTACCTAGCGTTCAAGGTCCAACTACAGAGGCACACTTTGTGTACCCTCAATCACTTAAAAATGTTGCTAGAGTTCAAGCTTTTAGAAACTTCCTTTACAGTAAAATTTCTGAGTGGGAATTTTAAATAATTTATCTAAAAAACAGTAATAATTGCGATTGATTATCAATTGCGACAATATTGCAATTGATAATCATTTTCATTGAGAATAGTTATCATCCGCATTGCAGGACAAAATACGTTTAATATAAATATAAATTAAGGAGTAGAATGAGAAAATTAACAATAATTTCATTGTTTTTTGCTTTAGTTTCAAGTTTTACGATTGCAGCTGAGGTCAACATTTTTAGTGCAAGACACTATGATTCTGACATTCAATTATATGAAAAATTTACAGCAGCAACTGGAATTAAAGTAAACGTTGTATCAGGAAAAGATAAAGCCCTGCAGAAAAGAATTACAGAAGAGGGAGCAGACTGTGTTGGAGATCTATACATCACAGCTGATGCTGGAAGATTAGGTGCATTTGCAGCCAAAGGCATGATGCAAAACGCTGGTTGGTCAAAAGCTATTAAGGATGCTGTACCTGCACAATTTAGATCTGCTAAATGGACTGGAATAGCTAAGAGAGCAAGAATAATTTATTATTCACCTGAAAGAGTAAATGCAAATGAACTAAATGGCATGACTTACGAAGGTCTAGCTGATCCAAAATGGAAAGGTAGATTAGTAATAAGAAAATCTAACAACATTTATAACCAGTCTTTAGTTGCTTCACTAGTTAAGAATAATGGTAAAGCTAAAACTGCAGAATGGTCTAAAGCTGTTGTAGCAAACATGGCTAGAACTCCAAAAGGTAACGACCGTGCTCAAATCATGGCTGTTGCGGCAGGAGAAGCTGATATTGCTGTTGCAAATACATATTATCATGCATTGATGTTATCTGGAAAAAAAGGTACTGAACAACAAGAAGCAGCAAAAAAAGTAATGCCTTTTTTCCCTAATCAACAAGATAGAGGAACGCACATTAATATTAGTGGAGCTGGTATGCTTAAACATGCACCAAACAAAGCTAATGCTGTAAAATTAGTTGAGTTTTTATTATCAACAGAGGCTCAAAATCACATTGTAAATAATACTTTTGAGTATCCAATGATCAGTGGTGTAACACCTAATGATTTAGTTCCAGGCAAAGAGATGAACTTTGTAATGGATACTAAAACAAGTGTTAAGTCATACGGTGCAAAACAAGCAGATGCATTAGAAGTAATGTTGGCTGCAGGTTGGAAGTAAATGATAGCTGTTAAAAAAAAATTTACTACGGAAGTTGATTATAATAAATCTTCCAAAGCCTGTCCTGCATGTGCTTCGGAGTGTGAAAAAATCAATAAACGTGTAAATAATAGAAAATTGTCTGAAATTAAAACTAAGGAGGTTCCGCATATCCTAAAAGTATTTAATTTTTGATTTTCTAAAGTTTGTGCCTATGGTTTGGTCTCCTAAGCCATGGGCACTTTTGATTTTCATGATTATAAGGCGGATTATAATATATGAAATTTAATTCCTGGTACCTTTCTTCATTTTTAGTTTCATTTGTTGTTGCAATTCCAATTTTAACTGTGTTTGCAAGTTTCTTCCAAGAAACAACTAATTACTTTGATATTTTAAAAAATACATTTTTAATTGAATATATTTATAATTCCTTAATATTACTTTTAGGAGTTTTAGTTCTTACATTATTCTTAGGTGTTGGCAGTGCATATGTAGTTTCATTTTATGATTTTCCAGGCGTTAAATTTTTTAAATGGGCTTTAATATTATCTTTTGCAGTACCTGCTTACATTTATGCTTATTCATTAACTGCTTTTTTTGAAAACTTTGGAACACTATACTCAATATTGAAATCTTTATTTGGACCTGGTGAATATAATCAATCCATTCCAAAATTTGATGGTATGCTTGGTGCTATCTTATCAGTATCTTTTTCACTATTTGGATATGTTTACGTTTTAACGAGAGCATCTTTCCATTATCAATCTCAAAATTTAATAGAATTAGGACAAAATCTAGGTTTTTCTAAGTATAAATCTTTTTTTAAGATTATTTTACCATCAGCTAGACCAGCAATAGTTGCAGGTTTAGCATTGGTTGCAATGGAGACTTTATCTGATTTTGGGGCAGTATCATTTTTTGGCATAGCAACTCTTACTACAGGTATATATGATTCATGGATATCATTTGATGATTTAGCTTTTGCAAATCAGCTTTCATTTTTTTTACTATTATTTATTTTGGGTCTCTTTTTTATTGAAAATATTTCGAGAAAACGTGCTCAATATCACTCTCCAATTAAAGGTGGCATCAAAGAAAAGAAGAAAATTAAACTAAATTTTTCTAAAGCGACTTTGGCTTTTGTGTTTTGTTTTTTAGTTTTTTTTATAAGTTTTCTATTTCCCGTTTTACAAATGTTATATTGGACAATAATTTTTCCAAAAAGTTTATTTGATTTAAATACCTTTCAATTGTTTTCAAACACCATTTATCTAGTTTTTTTATCTAGTATTGTATTAGTAGTTTTTTCATTTATTTCAAATTATGGAAATAGAGTAACTAAAAGTAAATTTTTAAACTTTCTTACAACATTTTCTATTACAGGATATGCGATACCTGGTGTAATTTTAGCTGTTGCGTTCATCACTTTTATTGCTTGGTTTGATAATACTTTTGTTAAAGCCTTTGAATTTAATTCTATTAAGAAAATATTTATAGGATCTATTTTTGGTTTAGTGATAGTTTATTTTATAAGATTTTATTCACTAGCTTATAATGGATTGAAAACTGGCTACGAAAGGATTAATAGGTCAATTGACGAGAGTTCTTATCTCCTTGGTTATTCTAAAATAAAAACCTTCTTAGGAATTCATGTTCCTTATTTAAAAAATTCTGTCTTTCTAATAGGAATATTGATTACGATAGAAGTAATAAAAGAATTACCTATAACTTTAATATTGAGACCATTTAACTTTGAAACATTCGCTACAACAGCATATATTTTTGCATCTCAAGATCTCTTAGAGGCTGCGGCAGTTCCATCATTATTCTTGATATTAATTGCAAGTACATTTATTTTGATAACGTCTAAATTTATTTTGAAAGACTAATGACTAATAATTTTTTTGAAATTGAAAATGTATCTTTTGCAGCTGGCGGGAAAAATAAAGTTAATAATGTTTCTTTAAAAATTGAAAATGAAGGTGAAATTGTATGTTTACTTGGTCCTTCTGGTATAGGTAAAACCACAATATTAAGAACTATTGCGGGTTTAGAAAAAATTAATAAAGGTAAAATTCATTTAAAAGGCAGAACACTTTCATCTCAAAATATTCATATCGAGCCAGAAAATCGTAACATTGCTCTATCATTTCAAGAGAACAGCTTATTTCCTCATTACAATATAGAAAAAAATATTAATCTTGGTTCAGATAGAGTGAAAGATGATAAAAAAATACAAACTAAAGAAGTAATTAATTTTTTAAACTTAAACAAAATACTAAATAAATTTCCGCATGAGATCAGTGCGGGTGAAGCCCAAAGAGCATCTTTAGCTAGATCATTGGTTTCTCAACCAGACTTATTAATGTTGGATGAGCCATTATCTAATGTAGATCAAAGTTTTAAGGAGGAAATTCAAGTTGAATTAAAGCAAATTTTAACCAATTCTAAAATAACAACAATAATTGTAACTCACGATTCATATGAAGCTTTTTACCTGGGTAGCAAATGTGGCATAATTTTAGACGGTGAGTTAAAGCAATATGATGATCCATATAATGTCTACCATTTACCAAATTCAGTAGAAGTAGTTAATTTTCTAAATAGAGGAATTTTAATACCTGCTGAAGTTACTAGTCCAAAAAGTCTTGAAAATGAAGATTTGGGCACAATAACAGGAAATTTTGCTAGACCTTTCCCAATAGGATCTAAAGTAAAACTTTTAATACAGCCAGAAGACTTACAACATGATGATGCGAGCAATCTCAAACTTGAAGTAGTAGATAGAAAATTCAGAGGGTCAAATTTTATTTATACGTTAAAAACATTAAGTAATAAATTAATACCAGTTTTTGTGCATTCTCATCATATTCATCAACATGAAGTCGATGAAAAATTTGGTATAAAAAGACCCATCCATATCGATCATATTGTTTGCTTTTAAATTTAATTATATAAATCCAAATATGTATGAATGAGTTACCTAAAAGTACTAAAGTAGTTGTTATAGGTGGTGGTGTTGCTGGAACATCTTGCGCTTATCATCTGGCAAAATTTGGATGGAAAGATGTTATTTTACTTGAAAGAGATTTGCTTACTTCAGGAACTACTTGGCATGCAGCAGGTCTTCTAGGTCAATTAGGTGCATCATCAACAATTACAAAAATAAGAAAATATTCTTTAGATCTTTATAAAGATTTAGAAAAAACTACAGGTATATCAACTGGAATGAAGCAAAATGGTGCAATCACAGTTGCATCTACCAAAGAAAGAATGCAAGAACTACTAAGACAAGCAACAACTGCTCAATTATCAGATGTTGAAGTAGAAATTCTTAATAAAAAACGTTTAAAGGAATTGTATCCCGTATTACATAGTGAAGATATTCTAGGTGGTGTTTACATGCCGAAAGATGGTCAAGCAGATCCAGTTGGAATAACTAATGTGCTTGCAAAAGCTGCAAGAATGGAGGGCGCAAAGATTTTTGAAAAAACACCTGTAAAAAAAATTTTAATTAAAAATTCTAGAATTAGTGGGGTAGAAACTGATAAAGGTGTCATCGATTGTGAATACGTTGTTATGGCAACAGGAATGTGGTCAAGACAATTAGGCGAAGAAATAAATGTTAGTGTTCCTTTATACCCAAATGAACATTTTTATATAATTACTGAGCCAATAAAAGATTTACCTCAAAATCTTCCAGTGCTGAGAGATTATAATGCTTGTCTATATTTAAAAGAAGATGCAGGAAAAATGCTCGTAGGTATTTTTGAACCAAAAGCAAAACCAGCATTTAAAGACACAGGAAGAGTTCCAGATAATTTTTCATTCGGCGAACTGCCAGATGATTTTGATCATTTTGAACCTTACTTAGAAAAATCATTTCATAGATTGCCAATGTTAGAAAGTGCAGGAATAAGAAAATTCTTCTCTGGTCCAGAGTCTTTTACTCCAGATACTCAATATTTATTAGGCGAAACTCCTGAAGTTAAAAATCTATATACATGTTGCGGTTTTAATAGCATTGGGATTGCTAGCTCAGGTGGAGCGGGTAGGGTTACTGCGGAATGGATGATGAATGGACATATTAATGAAGATTTATTTTCAGTGGATATTAAAAGGTTTCAAAAATTTCACTCATCAAAAAACTTTATTATGGAAAGAGTAACAGAAACGCTTGGTGATCTGTATGGAATGCATTGGCCTTATAAACAACCAAATACATCAAGAAATCAAAAACTTTTGCCCTATCATGAAGAATTAAAAAAAGCAGGAGCTTGTTTTGGAGTTGCAGGAGGATTTGAAAGACCAATGTGGTATTCGTTGAATGGCAAAGAGCCTAAATACGAATATAGTTTTAATTATCAAAATTGGTACCCTTCAGCAAAACACGAAACTTTAAATGCCAGAAAGAATGTAGGTTTATTTGATTTCTCAACATTTTCAAAATTTGATTTGAAAGGTGAAAAAACTCACCAAGAACTACAAAAGTTATGTACCGCTAACATTAAAAATGAGATTGGAAAAACAACTTACACTCATATGTTAAATGAAGATGGTGGAATAGAAACAGATTTAACAGTCGTATGCATAGATAAAAATTATTTTAGAATTGTGAGCTCAGCAGCTACGAGAGAACACGATAAATATCAAATATTAAAGTATTTAGATGAAGATGTATCATTTAAAGATGTAACAGAGGATATTTGTTGTCTAGGATTATTCGGTCCAAAGAGTAGAGAGATGATTTCGAAAATAAGTAATGAAGATTTTAGTAATGATAAATTTAAGTTTGGAACTGGAAAGTTCATAATGATAAATGGTGTAAAAGTTTGGGCTCAACGACTTTCTTATGTTGGTGAATTAGGATTTGAGCTTTACGTTGAGTCAAGTTTTGCTAAGCATCTTTATAAAATTCTGATTGATGAGGGAAAAAACTTTAAGCTGTCTCATTGTGGAATGCATGCAATGGATATTATGAGAATGGAAAGTGGATTTGTTCACTGGGGACATGATATTTCACCAGAGGAAAATCAGTATCAAGCAGGTTTAAAATTTGCAATTAGTTATAAGAAAAATGTAAACTTTATTGGAAAAGATGCTTTATTAAAAATTAAAGACCAAAAATTAGATAAAAGGATGATGATGTTTACTCTAAAAGACAGTAAACCTGGTGAGCCACTTTTATTACATGAAGAACCTATTTATATGGATGATAAAATTATTGGAAGAACAACTTCAGGAAATTATTCTTTTTGTTATGATAAAAATCTCTCTTTTGGATATGTTAATTCTGGAAATACAGTTAAAACATTAAAAGACAAAAATATATTTATTGAAATTGAAAAACAAAAATATCCAGTTGAAGTATTAGAAAAACCTTTAAACAATAAAGATTTTAAGAACTAATTTTCTTTTTTTTACTTTCAGCCTGAACAAATAAAACTCCAAAAACAATTATTCCAATAACTCCAAAAGTTTTATTAAAATCAAAAGGTACTCCGAATATATAAAAATTGATTAATGTTGACCAAATTAATTGTGAATATTGAAAATTAGTTACAAAAGATAAATTTGATAGCTGAATTGCAAATATAATTAAAAGATGACTAGTAAAACCTAATACACCTAGAAACACAAGCCAAATCCACAAACTTTTATTCTCAATTGGTGTCCAGTCAAACATTACATAAATAGAGAAAACAATGGCCCCTACAACAGCAGCATAAAATAACGCCACTAAAGGATCATTATTACCAGAAATAAATTTTGTAAAAAATTGATATAAAGCCCAACATACTGGTGGTACCAAAGGAAAAATTAAGTCTAAACTTAAAACTTTCATGCTTGGACTCATTGAATAAATTATACACCCAAAGCTTAACAACATTAAAATTATACCTTTAGGTGAAAGAATATCTTTTAAAAATAACGCTGTTAAAATTGATACTATTAGTGGAGCTGAAAAGAAAACTACATAGATATCCACAAGGTCAAATTTTTGTAAAGAATGAATGAAAAAAAAAGTGGCAAAAACCATGAGGATCGATCTAATTATATTAATATTGAAATTTCTTTTTAAGTTTAACTTAGGTTTTAATATTGCAAATAAAATTAAAATAATAACAAAGTGAAAAAAAAATCTGCCCCAAATTACTTGATTTAATGGCATTAATGTTCCCAGATATTTTGCAGTAGAATCTTGGCAAACTAAAATAAAAAATCCAGATATAGATAAAATTATAACTTTGGTAATAGATTTATTTTTAAGAAAATTCATAATTTTGATTAAATTTTAAACTGAACTAAGATTATCTAAAATTTTTTTTGAGCACTGTTCTGTATTACTAGAGCCTTGAAGATCTTTTGTTCGACTGTCTTTATCTTTAAGAGTTAATTCAATTGATTTAACTATTCTATCAGAAGCTTCTTTTTCACCTAAGTAATCTAACATCATTGCAGCTGACCAAATTTGACCTACTGGATTAGCTATCCCTTGTCCCGCAATATCTGGTGCCGATCCATGAACGGGTTCAAATAATGATGGATACTTATTAGTTGGATTTATATTTCCAGACGGTGCAATTCCAATAGTTCCAGTACAAGCTGGTCCTAGATCAGATAGAATATCCCCAAAAAGGTTCGATGCGACTATCACATCAAAGCGTTCAGGACTTAAAACAAATCTAGCAGCTAATATATCGATATGGTATTGATCAGTTTCAACATCAGGATAATTTTTTTTATTTTCATTAAATCTTTCATCCCAATAAGGCATTGTAATAGATATTCCATTTGATTTTGTAGCACTTGTTAGTTTTTTTCTTTTTCTTTTTTTAGCTAATTCAAATGCAAATTGTTGAACTCTATCTATTCCATATTTTGACATTATTGTTTCTTGAATAACCACTTCTCTATCACTTCCCTGATACATTCTTCCACCGACTGATGAATATTCTCCTTCGGTATTTTCTCTAACGATTATCATGTCAATATCACCTGGCTTTTTATTAGCTAATGGAGCATTTACACCTTCAAAAAGTTTTACAGGTCTTAAGTTAATAAATTGATCAAACTCTCTTCTAAATTTTAACAATGATCCCCAAAGTGTTATGTGATCTGGATATTTATCTGGCATACCAACTGCACCAAAAAAAATTGCATCATGTTTAGTGAGCTTTTCCTTCCAGTCGTCTGGCATCATTTTTCCATGCTTTTCATAATAATCACATGATGCAAAATCATAATCTTCTATCTTTAATTTGAATTGATGTTGTTGAGAAATTTCTTTTAATATTTTTTGAGCTTCAGGTACAACTTCTTTTCCAATGCCGTCACCAGCAATAGAAGCTATTGAATATTCTTTCATTTATTTGGTGAATGTATCGTTAAATTGCTTAGTAACTCTGACAAAAGTTGTACACTTACTTAATTGTTTTAAAGAGGGTGCACCAACATATGTACAACTACTTCTTACACCACCTAAAATATTTAAAATGGTATCATTAATTTTACCACGGTACTTCACTCTGACTGTTCTTCCTTCGCTACTTCTGTAGTCTGATAGTCCGCCGTAATGTTTATTGTTAGCTGTTTCAGAACTCGATCCATAAAATTCGACATATTTAGAACCATTAGATTTTACCAATTTTCCTTTACCTTCATCATGACCTGCAAACATTCCTCCAAGCATAACAAAATCAGCTCCTCCACCAAATGCTTTAGCAACATCACCTGGACAAGTGCATCCACCATCTGCAATGATATGTGCACCTAATCCATGAGCAGCATCAGCACATTCTATTACCGCACTTAACTGTGGATATCCAACTCCAGTTTGTATTCGTGTCGTACAAACACTACCTGGTCCAATTCCAACTTTAACAATATCTGCACCTGACAAAATTAATTCTTGAGTCATATCAGCAGTAACAACATTGCCTGCTATGATTGTTTTTGTTGGATATTTATCCCTAACAGATTTTAAAAATTTACTAAAATGCTCTGAATAACCGTTTGCAACATCAATGCATATAAATTTAATGAAACTAAATTCTTTTAAAACTTTATCTAAATTTTGAAAATCTTCTTTTTTTGTTCCAATACTTAAAGCCACATTTGGATATATTGATTTAATTTTTTTAAATTGTTTAATTTTTTTTACATCATGTTGTTTTGTTAAACATGTAATCATTCCGTAATCAGATAATTTTTCGGCTACACCAAGTACGCCTACACCATCCATGTTAGCTGCCATTATAGGAATTCCAGACCATTCGTTTTTACTGTATTTAAAACGATAGGTTCTCTTTAAATTAACATCTTTTCTACTTTTAAGAGTGCTTCTTTTAGGTCTAAAAAGTACGTCGGAATAATCTAGTTTTAGCTCTTCTTCAATTCTCACAAAAATGAAGGTATACATCCAATGAATGATAATTCAATTTAATAATTAAGCTTATTAACGTTGTATTTGAACAATTTTAAAATTATTTATTGAATTATAAAAATATAAATTAAGATAAATAAATGTTTGAAGGTTTTAAGAGTAAATACGTAAAAGTAAAAAAAGGTAAAGTCTTTTGCAAAGTTAAAGGAGATGGTCCTCCTTTATTATTGCTCCATGGTTACCCTCAAACGCATTTAATGTGGCATAAAACAGCTCCAGAGTTATCTAAAATTTTTACAGTTGTTGCAGCAGACCTAAGAGGTTATGGAAATAGTTTAGCTCCACCATCTGACAGTAAACATTTTAATTATTCTAAAAGAGAAATGGCGAGTGACATGAAACAAATGATGGTAAAATTGGGGTATGCCAAGTTTTTTGTTGCAGGCCATGATAGGGGTGGAAGAGTTGCTCATAGATTGGCAAGAGATCACAGAAAAAACGTGCTTGCTCTCAGCGTTTTAGATATTTGTCCAACTTTAGATATGTACGAACTAACAACTAGAGATTTTGCAAAAGCTTACTTCCATTGGTTTTTCTTAATTCAACCAAAATGGCTACCTGAAAGAATGATAATGAGTGATCCAAGAAAATGGATGAAGTATTGCTTGGATAAATGGTCTGGCAATCATAAATTTGGAAAAGTTGAAGAGGGTTACATAAAGTGCTTTAAACAACCAAAGAGAATACATGGATCATGTGAAGATTATAGAGCATCTGCTACAATTGATCTTGATCATGACAGACATGATAGAAAGAAAAAATTAAATATTCCAGTTCAAGTATTATGGGGAAAAAATGGTGTTATAGGCAAACAATTTAAACCGATTAAAATTTGGCAAAAATATTCAAATAAAAAAGTTGTTGGAGTTGCTGTTAAATCTGGACATTTTATACCAGAGCAAAATCCCAAAGAAACAATTAAACAATTAAAAAGTTTCTTTTTAAAAAATGCTTAAAATTATTCCAAATAAAAAAAATATAGGCGCAGAATTAGTCTGCGATTTAAATAAAATTAATAATTCTTCACTAAAAAAAATTAAATCTGCCTTATCGAAATATGGAATGATTTATTTTAGAAACCAAAAATTAAGCTCTAATCATTATGTAAAATTTGCAAAAAAATTTGGAAAACTAGCAAACTATCCAAGACTTAAAGGATTGAATAAAAAATATCCTCAAATAACTGTTGTTCAAAGAAAATCAACTGACAAAGGCCCTAGTTTTGGAGAGCAATTTCATACTGATTCAATTTATACTAAAAAACCGCCTAGATTTACTATGTTACTTTCTAAATTAGTTCCAAAAAAAGGTCAGGCAAACACAGATTTCTGTTCCCAATATTTAGCTTATGAAAAATTACCAACTAAATTTAAAAGAAGGTTTAAAAACGAAAAATGTATATTTTCATCAGAAGGACCTATTTCTGTAACAAGATTAGAAAGAGAGAAAGAAAAGGGGAAAAAAGCTAAAGAACTTATTTCAAAGCATAAATTAATTAGAAAAATAAATAGTAAATATACTTTATACTGTAGTCCTGGACACTTTATTCGTTTTAATAACAGCAAAATTGACAAAAAATTAAAAACTTATTTATTTAAACACCAATTAAAAAAAAGTTTTCAATATTCTTTAGAATGGGAAAAGAACCAATTAGCCATTTGGGATAATAGATCTATGCTTCATCAAGCAACAGCTTTTAAAGGTAATAGAATTATGCATAGAATTACTGTCCAATAATGTTTCAAGTATTCCTAGGATTAACTCCATTTATTGGTGTCACTCTCATTGGTTATATTTTAGGATATATTAAAATATTCGATTTACAGAAGGCTAGAATATTTAATTTATTTTCATTTTATATAGCGGTACCAGCTTTAATCATAAAACTAGTTGCGCAAAGTGATATTGGTGAAATAGATGTATCTCAAATTTCATCATATTTTTTAATGCAGTTAACAAGTGGAATATTTGCTTTTTTATTAACTAAAAATACTTTTAAAAGGTCAATTCAGGAGTCTATTATTTGGGCTTTAACTGTTGCTTTATCCAATCACGTAATATTAGTCTTACCTATTGCGGAAATATTTTTTGCAGGAAGTACGATAACTCAAATATCAGGTATTATTTTAATGGATAGTGTAGTTTTACTATCCATAGTTAGTTTCTTTTTAGAACTTACTGTAAAAAAAAGAATTAAATTATTTCAGTTTTTAAGAAATTTAATATTAAATCCGATGATATTATCAATATTAATTGGATTGATTATAAGAATTTCAAAGATCAATATAGACGAAACACCATTTGAGTATATTCTTCAAAGACTGGCTGCATGTGTGATGCCAGTTGGTTTATTTGCAATTGGTATCATTCTATCTTTTTATTCAAAAAAAGTTTTCAATAAATTAACAATTACTATCTCAATATTGAAACTTATTGTATCACCATTGATTTTGCTGATCTTAGGTTACACATTTTTTAGCTTATCAAATCCAATCAATTTTGCTGGAGCTTTGTTGGTTAGTGTTGGCCCATGTGGAGCCACCTCAATTGTTATGTGCTCTGCATATAATGTAAGTCCAGAAAATATTATTAAAGCAATATTTATTTCAACATTTGCTTCAATATTTACTTTTTTATTTACTATAAATTTATTAAATTAAAAATTATGTATAAAAAAATATTTAGCATTCTTTTCATTTTTCTTTTTTTATCATCGATCTCAATAGCCAAAGATAAAATAGATGAAACCATTGATAAAACTACTGATTTTTTAAAATCTATAACTAAGAAAAGCTTGAATAAATCCCAAACAGCAGAATTTTTAAATAATTATGCAATAACATTAGAAGATGAGAGGAATCAAGGTGTTGTAACTTATATATTTGATGAAAAAAATTATAAAAGATACCAAGATGGAAAAGTTATTTCAGAAGATGGATGGAGATTTACAAATTTAGGTAAGTTAAGAGTTTTTTCAGGTGATATTAAATTAACTTGGAAATTTAAACTTGATAAGCAAAACGTAATAGTAATTAAAACTAAATTTCAACCACTTGGAAAAGAATATCCTTTTACTTATCAATTAAAAGATAAGTTCTTTGAACAAATAAATTAAATGTCAAAAAGATATAGTGGAAAATCATTTAAAGACTCTAGTGTGATGAAAAAAGCTAAACTTTCTCTAAAGGAAAAACGAAAAATTAAAAAAGATAAGAAAAAGAACAAGTGAAATCTTGTTTGCATCAAAAAATAAAAGTAGTATAAACCAACAATTATTTAAGGCGGGGTAGCTCAGTTGGTTAGAGCGCGGGACTCATAAGCCCGAGGTCAGTGGTTCTTTTCCCTTGTCCCATGTACCTAAATTAACATCTTAAATCATTTGATCACACATAGATCACAGTGGTAGAGTCTATTTGTTATGAAAAATAATTGGATCACATTATTTTTGAGTATTTTTTTTTTAATTGTTCTCATTTCCACCAAAAGTCATGCAAAAATTGTTAAATTATCAGAATGTTATTTATTAGATGCAAAACCTAAAAAAAAATATGTCAGTTTAGATAAATTTGACGATTACAATAAAGAAAAAGATGATTGGATAATTGATACAGAAAGATCAAAGATCAGTCATATTATAAAACTTAATTCAGTTATAAGACTAGGCATACAGTTTGACATGGCTAAGAATAAAAAAGGCAAAGGTTTATTTATAAAAAAATTTGAAAAAAAATCTGCTGCTAAAAAACAAGGATTAAAAGTTGGAGATAGAATTTTAGAAATAAATGGTGTCAATGTAAATAATTGGGAGGATTTTAAAGAATTTAGAAATAAAAATTTAAGAGTGCAGAACAATTCTGCACCAAAACTTTTACACAAAATAAAAAGAGGAAATAAAGTTTTTGAGAAAGAAATTATACCAGATATAATTCCAAAGAAAGTTCAAACAGACACATTTAATTTAAATTACTATGACGGTGATGATGCATCAGGAAAACACATAAAATTTTTAGATAATGATGTTGATATAGATATTAAAAATTCACTTGTGATTCATAAAGTAGATTATGGTGATGATGGTTTTACAGGTATGATTACATTCAAAATACAATGCAAAAATGAAAAAAGGATCGCAAGTTCTGATGGATCATTGTCAGGATCTGCTTTTTTTGTGAGCAACAAGGGTCATCTAGTTACAAATTATCATGTTGTTGAAAGTTGTTCTACCAATCCTAAAATTTATTATAAAGATAAAGAGATGGATGCAAAGCTTATTGCACAAGATAAGTATTTAGACTTAGCATTGCTAAAAACAGATGTTAGTAAAAATAATTTTTTAAGAATATCTGATAAACCATCTTCTAAGTTACAAAAGATAATTGCTGCAGGTTATCCATTTGGAAAGTATTTAAGCGATGATCTTAAATTCACTTCAGGAATAATTAGTTCACTAAAGGGTTTAAATGATGATAGTACAAGAATGCAAATCGATGCTGCATTAAATCCAGGTAATAGTGGAGGGCCTGTTGTTGATGAAGAAACAGGAAATGTTTTAGGAGTTGCAGTTTCTGGATTAAGTAAAAGTAAAACTGAAGCTATAAATTATGCTGTTAAAGGCATATTACTAAAAAGTTTTTTATTATCAAATCAGGTCGAGTTAAACGGTAGTAAAAATAAAATCAGTAGGGATAAGGTAGCAAATAATTTAGAGGAAACTACTTTATATATTTTTTGTAATTAGACGCGGGATAGAAACCAATTTTTATCTTTAGAAAAGTGATCACAATTAGATCACACTGAGATCAGAAATTATATAAAACTTGTTTGCATGAAAAAATAAAAGTAGTATAAACCAACAATTATTTAAGGCGGGGTAGCTCAGTTGGTTAGAGCGCGGGACTCATAAGCCCGAGGTCAGTGGTTCGATCCCACTTCCCGCTACCATCAATGACCAGGAAAATCTAAAAGATTTTCAACTTTATATCCTTTTTTTAAAAGATTATCAGTACCACCAAGATCAAATAGATTAATTACAAAAATAAATCCCCCAACCTTACTTTTTGATATTTCTATTAGTTTAGCTGCAGCTTCAGCAGTGCCTCCGGTTGCAATTAAGTCATCAATAATTAACACATTATCATTTTGATTAAATGAGTCTTTGTGAACTTCAATTGTAGCTGTTCCATACTCTAGTTCAAAATCAACAGAATGTACATCAGCGGGCAGTTTATTTTTTTTTCTTAACATTATAAATGGTTTATCTAAGATGTATGAGACAGCAGAAGCAAATACAAAACCTCTAGATTCTACAGCTGCTATTTTATCAAAATTAAATTTTTTTGATCTTTCAACAATTTGGTTAATACATTCTTTGAATGCCTTTTCATTTTTTATGAGAGTTGTGATGTCTCTAAATAGAATTCCCTTTTTAGGATAGTCTTGAATCGATCGAATATGTTCTTTTAAATCCATAAAACTTAATTATAATCTAAAATGTATTATGGCAAATAATAAATTAGCAATTATCGGTGGAAGTGGCCTATATGATGTTGAAGAGTTTAAAGATAGAGAAACTTTAGATTTAAATACTCCATGGGGAAAACCCTCAGATTTAATTTTAAAGGCAAAATACAATAATAAAGAAATTTACTTTCTTCCAAGACACGGAAAAGGCCATTTTATTTCTCCTTCAAAAATAAATTTTAGAGCAAATATTGATGCACTTAAACAACTTGGTATTACAGACATAGTCTCTGTTTCAGCCGTTGGATCTTTAAAAGAAGATTTACCGCCAGGAAAATTTGTAATTGTTGATCAGTTTATCGATAGGACTTTTGCTCGGAATAAAACCTTTTTTGATGATGAGATCGTTGCACATGTATCAATGGCACATCCAACTTCAAATGGGCTGATGAACGCTTGCGAAGATGCTATTAAAAAAGAAAATATTTCTTATCAAAGAGGTGGAACTTATGTTGTAATGGAAGGTCCACAATTCTCTACATTAGCAGAGTCAAATCTATATAGATCTTGGAAAGCTGATGTTATTGGAATGACAAATATGCCAGAAGCTAAGCTCGCAAGAGAAGCTGAAATTAGATATGCTTCAGTATCGATGGTAACGGATTATGATTGTTGGCATCCAGATCATGAAAATGTTGATGTTCAACAAGTTATTAAAGTACTTTTAGATAATGCAGCGAAAGCAAAAAACATGATTAAATATTTGATAGAGAACTTTGAAAATCACATAGATCCTAATGATCCAACTAATAATTGCTTAGATGTAGCAATAATTACTGCTCCAGAAAAAAGAACTCAAAAAACTAAAGACAAATTAAAAACAATTGCAGGAAGAGTTCTTACTTAATGAAAATTAATGGTGTTAAATATAAAACAATTTGGTTCGATGAAGAAAAACAAGTTGTAAAAATTATAGATCAGACAAAGCTTCCACATAAATTTATAATAAAAGAATTAAATTCAGTTAAAGACGCCATAAATGCTATCAAAACAATGGAAGTTCGAGGTGCTCCATTAATCGGAGGCACAGCTGCATTTGGATTAGTTCTAGCTGTAAAAGAAAATAATAGTTTAGATTTTATAAAAAAAAGTTCGGAAGAGTTAGTTGCTTCTAGGCCTACGGCTATAAATCTTCAGTGGGCAGTTCATAGAATGAATAACAAGTTGTCATTTGTTGAGCCTGGAGATTTATTTAATGTTGCAATCAATGAAGCTAAAGAGATTTGTAAAGAAGATGAGGGATTTTGTGAAAGTATTGGTAAAAATGGATTAAATATTATTGAAGATATATATAATAAAAAGAAAGATACCATAAATATTCTCACACATTGTAATGCAGGTTGGTTAGCTACAATAGATTGGGGAACAGCAACTTCTCCTATTTATCATGCACATAAAAAAGGAATACCAATACATGTTTGGGTTGATGAAACTAGACCAAGAAATCAAGGGGCAAACCTTACATCATATGAACTTAATGAAGAAGAAATTCCAAATACAATTATAGCAGATAATACAGGTGGAATATTAATGCAAAGAGGACAGGTCGATATGTGTATTGTTGGAACAGATAGGACATTATCTAACGGAGATGTGTGCAATAAAATCGGTACATATTTAAAAGCTCTTGCAGCTTATGATAATAATGTACCTTTTTACGTAGCTTTACCAAGTTCAACGATAGATTGGAATTTAAAAAACGCAAAAGATATTCCTATAGAAGAAAGAGATCCAAAAGAGCTTTCTCATGTGGATGGAATTAACAAAGATAATAAAGTGGATAAAGTTTTAATATATCCCGAAAAAAGCAAATCATTAAATTTAGCCTTTGATGTAACTCCCGCTAAATATGTTACTGCATTAATAACTGAAAAGGGAGTTTGTGATGCTTCTTCTGAGGGTTTAAAAAAGTTATTTAATTAATTATCTTAAAGAAGCTGCAATATTTCCACCATCAACAGTTAGTACTGCTCCAGTTGATTTTTTTGATATCGCAAGATGATAAAAAGCTTTGGCCACATCATCTGCTTTAACTTCGCTTAACAGTAAATTACCACTCATATATTGATCAGTGGTTACTTCTCTTGCTTTCGCTCTTTGTTTAATCATTTTGTCATTTAATAAACCACTTCTAATTCTATCAGCGTTTACACCGTTTGATCTAATGCCAAGGTGTCCATAATCAACTGCATATTGTTTACATAAATTTAAAAGCGCAGACTTAGGCAATCCATATGGTCCAAAATTTTTACCAGGATTAACTGATTGCTTAGATATATTAAATAACAAACATCCATTTATATTTTGTTTTTTCATAATTTTTACAGCCTCTGAAGCACAATTTTGGTGTGAAAAAAAATTATCTTCAAAACTTTTTCGAAGTATTTCATCATTAACTTCTGCAATTGATCCACCTATAGCAGTACCAGCATTAGATATCAAAATATCTACACCTCCATATATTTCCAAAATTTTACTAAATGCTTTTTTTACGCTTTGTTTGTTAGTTACATCACAGTGAATACAAAGATCACTTATTTTTGTCTGTAAATCATTTATCTTACTTTTATTAATATCAAGCAAAACAACTTCTGCTCCGTATTTTTTAAATAATTTATAGGTTGCTTTACCAATTTCACCAGTGCTACCAGTGATAACAACAACGTTGCCTTGCAATTCTTTTTTTGCTTTATTTAATTTTGCTTGTTCCAAGGACCAATACTCAACATCAAATAAGTCTTTTTTCGATAAAAATTTATATCTGGATGTTTCTTCAACACTTGAAATTACATTGGCATTAGTTTGAGTTAAATCTCCTGCAATTTTTGCAGCTTTTAAGGTATCTCCTACTGTAAATAAACCAAAATTCTGAATTAGAATTACTCTAGGAGATGTATCAAGCATTACTTTTTTTTCTTTAGTTTTTTTCTTATTAGATTCAAAATATTTTTTATATTTTTGCCTATATTCTTTGAATTTTTTTTCAGCTAAATTTTTAAATTCATCTAATGTACAGTTTACTTTTGGTGATATTACTAAAGGAAATGGTTTAACTCTTATAACATGATCAGGGGTAGCTGTTCCTTCATTTGAGTATCTATTTATATCTTTACCATTAATAAAATAGTCTAACTTACTATTTTTTTTAAAATTTAAGATAAATTTATTATCATTTTTCTCAGATAAAAGACCTCTCAATATAGGAGCTATATCTGCAGTTGAGAAATTAAATTTAGTTTTCTTTATCTGTTTTATTTTTTTCTTTTTTAGTTTGGTTAAAGTTTTTTCAGCATCAGATATATACTTAATCATTAAACTGTAAGCATCTTTTGCATTATCGGCAAATGTGAAAATGCCGTGGTTTAATAAAATTAAACAGTTTATGTTTGGGTTTTTAGAATAAACTTCATTTATTTTTTGTGCTAATTTAAATCCTGGCATCACATATGGCACTATTGCGGTTTTTTTACCAAATATTTTTTTTGATAACATCTCTCCATTTGGCCTATTAGTGATTTTCATAATTGCATCTGAATGAGTATGATCAACAAATTTAAATGGTAAAAATGCATGTAAAAAAGTTTCGACTGATGGATTAGGTGATTTTGTATCTATCAAATTTTTTTTTTGAAAAGCTACCATGTCATCATCAGAGAGCACTTTCTTTTTTTTCATAGTAAGCAATGGATTTAATTTAACAGCTGGCAAACCTGCTGGTTCAATTTCAGCCATATCCCATCCACTGCCTTTTACGCAAAGAACGTCATAATATTTACCATCTATATCTTTAATTTTAGTTTTAACTGATGTATTGCCGCCACCATGTAGTACTAACTCTGGGTTTCTTCCTAGAAGCCTGGTTGTATAAACTCTTAAAGCCATATCTTCAGAATGACCTAATTTCTTATACTTTTTAATATATTTTTTAGCTTCGTTTTCTGACCAATTGTTTTTCAATGTTTATCCTCGATAAATTATTATAATAGTTTTTTGTTTGAAAGAAGTAAAAAATTTCGTTAGTTAAAAAAGATATTTATTAGATTCTTATGGAAAAAGTTGGAGAACATATAACACTGGATATAGTCGGAACTAAAAAGGAATATAGTCCCGAATTCTATGAAAAGTTAGTTTATAAAATTGCTAAAGCAGCAAAAGTAACAGTTTTAAAAATTTCTAAATATAAATTCGAGCCACAAGGATTTACATTGGTCGCTTTGCTTGCTGAAAGCCACATTAGTTTTCATACTTTCCCAGAAAAAGAAATTGTAAGCTTTGATTTTTTTACATGTGGAAAAGTATCACCAAAAGTTTCTCTAGATATAATAAAAGACGAGATGGAACATACAAATATCATAATTAAAGAATTTAATAGAGATACTATTGATCTTTATCATGACAATTATAGTTCTCCAGGTTTAAAAAAATCATATGTTGTTAATAGAGTTTTAGAAAATTTTAAATCTAAAGTTGGTCAATATATTGAAATACTTGATTTAGAACAATTTGGAAAAGCTTTATTTATTGATAATGAAATACAAGTAGCTGAAAGTGATGAACATTTATATAGCTCAACCTTTGTAAATTCAGGTCTTAATTTAAATTCAAACAAAGAAAAAGCTGCAATTATTGGTGGAGGTGACGGTGGTGTTGCAAGAGAATGTATTTCACAAAACTTTGGCTTTATAGATTGGTATGAATTAGACCCTGAGGTTGTTGATGTATGTGATAAACATCTTAGCAAAATTGGTGAGAAAGCTACCGAAAAGAATTCGGTTAAATGTGTTTGGGGAGATGCCTTTGAAAGTATTAAATCTGTTAAAGACAATACTTATGATCAAATATTTGTTGATCTAAATGATGATCAATTTTGTATAGATTTGGCTGCAAAAAATATGTCATCTTTAGAGAGAATTTTAAAACCTAAAGGTGTAATTACCGCTCAAGTAGGAAGCCAAGACAAAAAACCAAAACAAGTTGAAAATTGGTTAAATGTTTTTAACAAAAATTTTGGAAATACAAAACTTTCAAGAGTTTATATACCAAGTTTCGATTGTTCTTGGAATTTTTCCTCGTCAATAAATCATTAATTTTTCTTTTTAAAACAATAATTTTATGAAATAATCTTCAAAATTTTTGGAGGAAAAAATGAAAAAATTAAAAGTATTAGGACTTGGTATTTTAATATCATCATTCCTAACAGTTTCTTCAATTGCAGATCAAATTAAAATAGGAACCGAAGGTGCATATCCACCTTGGAATTCTAAAGATTCAGCTGGAAATTTGATTGGCTTTGAAGTCGAATTAGCAAATGAATTATGCAAAATTATGAATCATGATTGCACAATTGTAGAGCAAGACTGGGATGGAATGATACCAGCTTTAGTCTCAAGAAAATTTGATGCCATTATGGCTGGAATGTCAATAACTGGTGAGAGAATGAAAACAATAAACTTTTCTCAAGGTTATGCTGATGAAGTTGCATCATTAGCTGTTATGAAAGGATCGAAAAACGAAGGCCTTAAAACAATGTCAGCTATAAATTTATCTGACGTAAGCGCTGATGAACAAGCAACACTAGACGTTTTGACCAAAGCATTTAAAGGTAAAACTATTGGTGTACAAACAGCAACAATTCACCAGAACTTCTTAGAGTCTGGTTTAATGGGCAATGTAAAAATAAGAACTTACAAAACTCAAGATGAAGTAAACTTAGATTTATCTGCTGGTAGAATAGATGCGGCGCTAGCTGCGGCTGTTGCTTTTACAGATTATGCAGAAAAATCTGGTAAAGGAGTAGTGTTAACTGGACCAACATTTGCAGGTGGAGATTTTGGTAATGGTGTTGGAGTAGGTATCAGAAAAGGTGACTCTAAACTTTTAAATGATTTTAATGCAGCAATTGATAAAGCTAGAGATGATGGCATTATCAGTAAACTTGCTATAAAACATTTTGGTTTTGACGCTTCTATGTAATAAATTATTTATGGGTGGCTATAATTAGCCACCTATATTATGGAACTTCTATATTTTGGTGATAAAGGTTGGGGAGACGAGTTATTCTTTGCAACCTTAATGACAATCGCGGTCTCAATAACCGCAATGATAATTGGTTTTATATTTGCTGCTTTATTTACTCCATTAAAATTATCTAATAATAAATTTCTTAATTCTATAGGTAATGCATACACCACTGTTATTAGAGGTGTACCGGAGCTTCTAGTAATTTATTTATTTTTCTTTGGTGGAAGTGGAGCAATTATGTTTGTTGCTTCAATATTTGGTTATAATGATTACATCGAAATTAATGCTTTTTTAACTGGTTCATTTTCAATAGGGATAATATCAGGAGCGTACTCAACTGAAGTATTTAGAGGAGCCCTACAATCAATTGATAAGGGTCAGTTTGAAGCTGCTAAAGTTTTAGGTTTTAATAAATATATTTACTTCTTTAAAATTATTTTGCCTCAAATGCTAAGACTAGCAATTCCAAACTTAAGTAATGTTTGGCAAATTACATTAAAAGATACTTCTCTTATATCTGTAACGGGTTTAGTTGAAATAATGAGACAATCTTATATTGCAGCTGGCTCAACTAGAGATCCATTATTTTTTTACTCATTTGCAGCAGTTCTATACTTAATGCTTACATTTTTAAGTATGCAATTATTAAATAGATTAGAAACAAAATATAGCAAAGGTTATTAATGGATATTGAATTAATGATTAATAGTTTTCCTAAGTTGTTAAACGCAACTTTGATTACTCTTAAACTATTATCTGTGTCTCTAATTCTTGGTCTTTTTATTGGATTGGGTTTTGCAATCTTGAGAATGAATAATAATAAGTTGATTAATAAATTTGCTTACGGCTATTCATATATTTTTAGAGGAACACCTTTATTGGTTCAAATCTTCATAATATATTTTGGATTAGGTCAAATTGAATATTTAAGAACAACATTTTTGTGGGTAGTTTTAAAAGAACCTTACTGGTGTGCGATAATAGCATTTTCGTTAAATACTGGTGCTTATACATCAGAAATATTGAGATCAGCTTTTCAAACTATAAAGCCTGGATATTTAGAAGCTGGAAGAAGTTTAGGGATCCCCTCCAAGATTATTTTTACAAAAATACAAATTCCTATTGCAATTAAACAATCTTTACCAGCTTATGGTAATGAAATTATATTAATGCTTAAAGGCACATCTTTGGCAAGTACAGTCACTCTTATGGACTTAACTGGTGTTGCTAAATATATAATTTCAACAACATTTAAGCCTGTCGAAGTATTTATTGTGGCAGGAGGTATTTACTTGTTTATGACTTTTATAATTCATAATGTAATTAAATATTTAGAAAAAAAATATGGATTTCAAACATGAAAATAGCATGCATACAATTATCTAGTGGAGAAAATTATGAAAGTAATTTCAAAGATATTCTTAAATATGTAAATCAAGCTATAAAAAACAAATCTGACTTAATTATTACACCCGAAACCTCTTCCTTGATGTCTAGTAGTAGAGAAGTACTTTTTAAATATTCATTTGAAATGAATAAAGATCCAATTTTGAAGGAAATCAAAGAAGTTTCAAAAAAATATAAGAAATGGATTTTACTCGGATCAATTTGCGTTAAGGTTAAAAATAAGCTCAGAAATAGATCAATATTAATTGGACCAAATGGAAAAATCGTCAAATATTACGATAAAATTAATATGTTTGATGTTAAAATTCCAAATAAAGAGCAACATAAAGAAAGTAAAACTTTTAAAGCAGGAAATAAATTAGTCACGGCTAATTTACCTTGGGGTAAAATAGGTTTTACAATCTGTTTTGATCTGAGATTTCCTGAACTTTATAGAAATTTATCAAAAAAAAATTTAAGTTTTATAGCTGTCCCATCAGCTTTCACAAAGTTTACAGGACAAAAACATTGGTTAGCACTTTTAAGAGCAAGAGCGATTGAAAATTTTTGTTATATTTTTGCACCAGCACAAACAGGAAAAAATACCTCTAAGAGAGAAACATTTGGACATACAGCAATTATATCTCCAGATGGAAAAATATTAGCATTAAAAAAATCCGGTAAGGGAGCAATTTATTCTAATATAAAACCTAGATTAGCAATGGATTTGAGAAAAATTATTCCTAGTATGCTTTAATTTCCATAAGGTATTCCAACTAATTTTCCATTTTCATTATAAAAATAAAAATAATTAGGGTTTATAACTTTTGGCTTTTTAGAAAGCGTTTTAGATTTATTCTCAGATTTATTTTTTTTTAATTTACGTTTCACAATTTCTTAATACTAAAATAAATTAGGTAAACTATTGATAACTTTTCAACCCAGGTATGCATTTATTTTTAATTAATAAATTCAAATTAAGTATATCTATTCATTTTACTTATGAAATTATCTGAATTATTTGAGCAAAACGGCTTTGTTTTAGGAACTCTTAAAGAATCTTTTGATTTAATAGATGTAATATCAAACCATGTAATAGCTGAAAGTGATGAAGTTTTAGCAAAGCAGCATCAAATTTCAGAAAATATTTATTTTTTAATTAAGGGCAAAGCTACATTTACTAAGTATTTTGAAACAAAATCCATAACCTTTGCAAAAATAACAAAGCCCGCAACACCACTGGGTATATCTGGACTTAATCAACCCAATAGATTTATGGGTGAAATTTTTATTGAAGGTGGAACAGAATATATCTCTTTAAAACTAGATGATTTAAGAGATTTACAACAAAAAAATAGTAAACTTATTTCAACATTATATTCAGCCATTTCTTTTTTTTCTTTTCAATTACTTGTATCCTCAAGAAATCTAAACACTTTGTATAAAGATGATGAAATAAAAATTTCTCCTGGTATCCCATCAGAAAAAAGCATAACAAATATTCATAGAATAAAATCAGCTACTTTTTTTTCAACACTTACTGATGATGACTTAGAAAAATTTATCAAACTAGGTAATATTAAGATGTATTCATCAAATCAATATATAGTCAAAGAGGGAGATGTTTCTAAAGGTTTAAAGATATTGTTGAGTGGTAAAGTTGATGGCTTATTCCATAATTTCATTAATGGAAAAATAAGACGAAATTTTAGAACTTTAACTAGAGCTGGTATTGCTTTAACTTTATCTTCTGGTATAGGAGATTTCTTTAATCCATATACAATTAGATCTACAAGAGATACAAAAGTTTTACATATTTCTAACGAAGCACTTGAAAATCTGATTATTTCTGACCCTGAATTATCAATAAAGATTTTCAAAAGACAATTGTGGCAGCTAGGACGTTTCCAACAAAGTGCTACTGGTTTAACAAAGTATTCAGCAGAAAATGAATTAGAATTTGTAAATTTATTATTGAAAGATAATACAGCAAGAATACCTGCTAGCTCTAAGTTATATAGTATCCCTCACTTATTAAATAGCACACATACTTATGCAATGGCATTTGATGTTGTTTACGAACTACTTATTAAAGGAAATGAGATAGAGAAATCATTATCCAGTTTAATAAAAGATACCTTAAATAATTTAGAAAGAGAGTCTCGTTTCCATAATCAATTAAATATTATTTATAATAGAGTATCTAATTCCTCTAGTAATTCAGATAAAACAAAATTAAGAGAGTTAACTAATTCTAATTTCACAAAAGCTTTTGATAATGTTAAATATGTAATAAAGGGTTGGGAAAATTTGCCAGATGAACCAACAAATATTTTTTTTTACAATCACTTAGCAGCTATAGATGAAAATCAACTTGCAAATGGACATTCTTTTTCAATTGATAGTCATTTCATCAGTTCAAAAATTTTATATCCAAAATATAATGATGGAGGTCAACGTATCGTTAGAACAAGTCGGAACACAGAATTTTGGAGATATAATTATTATGAAAATTTAGATTACATTTTTGTTCATACTCCAGAGTCTGATAAGTTGGAAGAAAGCGAAGAGGAAAAGAAATTAAGAAAACAAAAGCTTTTTGAAGAAGCTCAAAAAGTATTTAATCAAAAACAACCAATTGTAATCGCCCCTGAAGGAACTTCAGAGACAGAGGACAATAAAACAATAACCTCACCAGGACCATTTAAAGCTGGTGCATTTAATCTTGCATTTAAACTTAATCCTAAACCAAAACTTATTCCAATTGCTCTTGCTAATTTTGATTACCCAGTTTCTAAAACGATATATTCAGCAGTTATTAAGGAGCCAATAACAATAAATGATCATGTCAAAGATCAAGAAAATCAAGAGGAAATGAAAAGCTTCTTAGATAATTACAGAACCAAATTTAGATCTTATGTAGAAGAAGCTATTGATTTAGCTAAAAATGTTCAAGACAACATAGATAAAATAGAAAATTTGAAAACTAATGTAAATTTAGTTAGTCCAGTTGAAGAAGAGTTTGAACTCGACGTTAGAGAATTAGAACATAATTCTTTTCAACAAACAAAAACAAATAACAGTGTTGCTTTGTATGGAAGTTCAACTTTTAAAATGTGGGATAATGCCAAAAATGATTTATCAATAAGTAATCTTTATAATTTAGGCTTTGGAGGTTCAACATTAGTATCTTGTAGAAGATATTTTGATAGATTGGTTGCTCCTTTAAACCCGTCTAATCTATTCTTTTATGCTGGGGATAATGATATTGGATATGGGATGGATAGTGATGAATTGTTGAAAGAATTTTTATTATTTTCTAATCAAGTTGAAGAAAAATTGCCAAGAGCAAAATGTTTTTTTATTTCAATTAAACCTAGTCCTTTTAGAAGAGATCTTATGACAACAATTTTAGATGCTAATTCAAAGATAAAAAAACACCTAACCAATTTAAAAATGTGGGATTATGTTGATATTACAACACCAATGATAAATGCTGGTTATGATAAGTTTTACGATGAAGATCCACTACATATGAACGAACTTGGATATAGTTTATTAAGTAAGCTTGTAAGAGACAAAATTTATAATTAATATTTTTAATGAGTTTTAAAAAATATCTATGGAAATGTAGATTGTTAGTCCTCAATACGCCTAATTACAGTCATCCAGAATATAAAAGGTCAAAAGATTTGTATCAAAAAGACATCAAAGGGTTTCACAAAAGATACATAAAATTAGTTACAAAATTAGATAAATCAGAAAAATTTAAAGTTACTTTAATTGGTTTTGATGGCACAATAAAAATTGAGTTAGATAAAATATATACAAAAAAAATCTTTGGAATAGTTGATAAAATGCCAATGAATAAACTTATCAAGGATAAAAAATTTAAACCTTTAAATCTTTCTTTATTTTCAGATTATAAACCAGAGACAACTTTAAAAGGCTTAGGTTTTAAAGATAAGGAAAAGGCATTGTTTACTGTTTCAGCTATAAAAAAAAGACCAATAAAATATCAAGTAAATGTTATTGCAACTATGCTAGGTAGGGCTAAAAATCATCCAAATAAAACAAAAGACATGAATGATGCTATAATTGTTTTTAAAAAATGGATGGAAAATTACAAAGCAAATAAAAAATGAAAAATAAAGGATTTACACTTATAGAACTCCTAGTCGTAGTGGCTATTATTGGTATTCTTGCTGCAGTAGGGGTAGTTGCTTATAGTGGTTATACAAGTGGAGCAAAAAAAACTTTGTGTAAACAAAATGCAAAATTTTTTAAAAAAGAAATTTTAAGAAAATGGACAAATGCACAACTTCAAAATACTCCAGACATAGAATTTAACGGAGGATATTGTTATCTGCATTGGCTACCATCTAATGCATATTTAAATGGAGATACAGATATGGTCTCAAATATGAATAAAAATAGATCCATACCAACACACTGTAATTCAAATTTTCAAGGACAAGAGTCAACTGTCCACGATCATTTTTATGGACTAGGATATAGGAATCCTCTACTGGGAAGTTTCGGCCAAAGCCAAGCTAGGGCGGCGTTAGATACGCCAAATAGAGGAGGAGTATTACGAGAAGGTGGATCTTATTTTGCATGTGGTGCTAATGCTGGTTACTCAGATCCTAGAATGTGCAAACTACAGACTATGTGTGAAAAAAACCAAATTGATGAAACAACTTTATATAAAGATTAAATGATTGAATTTTTATTTAAAGTATCACTGCTTATTCTTGGCTTGATAGTAATAAGGTTTGGGATAATTCAGATTAGAAAGTATAAAAAGGGAGAAATTAGATCAAAGAATAATATTTTTAGTCAAATTTCATTTTTGATTTTCTTTGTAGCAATTATAGGGTTAGTTATTTATTCAATTTTAGGCTTACTTGAGTAAGCTAATTTATCTCATATATAAATTTTTAAATTCTAATAAAGAGCTTGATTATGAAAAAAATTATCCTCGTTTTTATCAGTATTTTGTCAATAATTAACCATGCAAATGCTAAAGATTTTTTCTTAAATATAACTGATCAAATAGCAGAAAATGAATTTCGATTAAGCTATGGAGTTTCAGTAACTGATGTTAACAAAGATAACAAATATGATTTTGTGGTAACTGGCTTTGGTTTTAAAAATCTAGCTCTTTCTTATAAAGATGGAAAATTAATAAATATTGTAAATGAAAAAATATTTACAGATGAACAAAGAAGAACAATTGGTGTTGCTGCATGTGATATCGATCAAGATGGTTATGAAGAAATATATTTTTTAAATACTGATACATATAGTGGATCAAAAATTTATTCTGATCGATTAATAGATTTAAATAACAATAAATTTGAGGATTTATTTGAAAAAGAAATTAATCAAACTGAATTAAACTTAACAGCTGGAAGGTCAGTTGTTTGTGTAGATAGAAATGGTGATGGGGCATATGGTATTTATGTTGCAAATTATGGGGGTCCAACTCGATTTTATGAATTAATTAGAGACCGAATAAAGGATCAAGCTCAATCATTATCAATTGACAAAATTACCGGAGGTAGAGCTATAGTGTCTGGACATATTCTTTCAGATAGATCTGATATATTTGCAGCAAATGAAAGAGGAGACAACTTTTTATATTATAATTCTAAAGGTTCTTTCCAAGATGTTGCTGAAGAGTACGCGGTACAAGATAGATTTGAAAATGGTAGAGGAACAGCACTAAGTGATATTTTATATAGAGGAAGATTAGATATTTTATCCTCAAACTGGGATGGAATGCATAGAGCATATGTTTTAGATGGAGATAAATTCAAAGATATATCAACTTCTCCATACAACGATCCTACAAAAATAAGAACAGTGATTTCAGCTGATTTTGATAATGATGGATATGATGAAATTTTTATGAACAATATTGGAGAACCAAATAAACTTTTCAAAATTTTAGAGGGCGGAGTATTTAAAGAAATTAAAATGGAAAATGGACTAGAGACCGTTGGACTTGGAACTGGAGCAGCTGTTGCAGACGTTGATGGCGATGGAATTTTAGAGCTATTAGTTTCTCACGGAGAGTCAGGGTTTCAACCATTAACTTTATATAAAGCAGATATTACAAATTTTAATTATTTAAGAATTAAGCCTCTTAACCAGTATGGAGCTCCAGCAAGGGGAGCAACAATAACAATGAAATCTAATAAAAGAATTCATTCAAAAACAATAGATGCAGGTTCAGGATATCTCTGTCAGATGGAACCAGTAGCTCATTATGGAATAAGAAAAGGTGAAAAAGATTTTAAAGTTGAAATTAAATGGACTGATGGATCAATAGAATCATTTGATATTGATGAATTAAATAAAACTTACGAATTTAGACAAAAACTATAGGACAATACTACTCATTATATAGTGTTGAAAAATTATAAAGCTTTTATATATCAAGCTAATGACTATTTGTTCTTTATCATTATTGGCATTATTTGTTTCAGGAATTGTGATGTATCTTTTTAGGGAACCATCTGAGGAAGAATTAAAAAAATTCAATAGCAAAACTCAAGACCGAAGTAACTGGTCAAATATGGGTTTTTAAATCATTAATTAATGCACAGTATTAAAAATATACTTAGTCTTATTATATTTGTTGTTTTTTTTTCTATTCCGATAAATTCAGTAAATTCTCAAGAAAAAAACTATTATCAAGATATCGTTAATGATTGGAATAAAATTTTCCCAGACAGAAATAGAAATGCAGCAGGTCCTAAATTTTTTAAATATATAATTGATAAAGATATCTCTTATGAAGATTTTGTTGAATATAATAAATTATATTGTGCGGTATCGGGTTCTTTAATAAGTCCAAATGCAGTACCAGAATATGT
Organism: uncultured Pelagibacteraceae bacterium; assembly: GCA_902534735.1. Taxonomy (GTDB): domain Bacteria; phylum Pseudomonadota; class Alphaproteobacteria; order Pelagibacterales; family Pelagibacteraceae; genus Pelagibacter. The sequence continues at coordinate 14,081 of CACARD010000003.1, read as the reverse complement.
TTATTTGAGTGAAAACAATACAGGTAAGAAAATATGTGGTGAATATTATAGATGCTGCATTCCATGTTCTTGTGATTTAATGAAATATTCAAAAACAACTAAAATGAAACATAAATTTAAAGGCATAGAAAAAGAATTTTATGTTTTCACAATTGAAAATCCTTGTGGGAAAACAGATTTTCCTGAAAGGGTAAACAAAAAATATTTTTGTAATGGCAATGATTTAGATACGAAACAAGTTTCAGTAGTAGATGGAAAACTGGTCATTGGTTTATTACACAAAGCCAAAACCTGCACACAATATAATGTTAATGCCATAGACAGGCACCAGGTGACTGGCAGATATTGCACGCTTAGAAACAATACTCCATTAGATCAACTTCAGTCAGGTATGGGAGATATATTCATTAAACTTGCAAGATAACACCAAGATTATATATTCATCAAAATGGTATTATATAACGAAAAAATTAAACACCTTAGTTGTTCTGATTTAAGGGTGTTTTTGAAAAGATTAGTCAAAGATAAGATAGAAAAAGAGTGGACCGAGGACTTCATTGATAATATGAACCTCGTAATAATCCCAAGAATGACAATAAAAAGACGTTATGAGAATAAGGGTATAGATATGTCAAGACTGATTGATAATCCTACCTACTATCAGCATGTCAAAAAGAGTGTTGACTCTCGAGGCAATCTTGAATTTAAAGATCGATAATTTTTTTTCCAGTACGCCAATTTAATCCCTAGCACTGCATTCATATTTTCTGTAAGCTGCTTTAAAAAAAACAAACTTAAGAGGGAAATATGAACAAATATTTTAAGATAATTGTTGTTTTATTATCTTCTCTATTTCTAAGTTTCTCAGCAAATTCAACTGAAGTAAAATTTGGACACGTAGGAAAACCTGGATCTTTATTTTCTGCATCAGTTGATCATTTTGCTAAACTTGCAAATGAGAGATTAGGCAGCAAAGGAAAAGTAACTGTTTTTGGTTCTTCGCAACTTGGTAAAGACAAACAAGGAATGCAAAAACTAAAATTAGGTACAGTTAACATGTGGTTACCTTCATCAGTAATGGCATCTATTCATGATGAGTTTGGTGTATTTGATATGCCTTTCATTATTAAAGACAGAAAACACATGAATAAAGTTGAAAGCCAAGTTTTACCAGGTATGTTTAAAAATCTTGAAGATAAAACTGGATACAAAGTTATTGCTGTTTGGGAAAATGGATTTAGACATATCACAAACAACACTAGACCAATTAACACTCCAGGTGACTTAAAAGGAATTAAATTAAGAACACCTAAATCAAAATGGAGAGTTAAAATGTTCCAATCATATGGTGCAAACCCAACTCCAATGTCTTTCTCAGAAGTATTTACTGCTTTGAAAACAGGAACTATGGATGGACAAGAAAACCCATATGCTCAGATTGCTAGTGCTAAATTCCAAGAAGTTCAAAAATATTTATCAATCACAGGTCACGTTTACACTCCTGCTTATGTAACAGTACATAAAGACCACTGGAGCAAACTACCTGCAGATGTACAAAGTATTTTAGAGCAAGCTGCTAAAGATACACAAAAATTTGTGTACGCTGAAGCTGCTAATCTTGAAAAATCTTTATTGGGAGTTATCAAATCAGCTGGAGTTCAAGTCAACGAAGCTGACAAAGGTGCTTTCATTAGTGCAAGTAAAGGAATATACGATCAATTCGCGTCAGAAGTACCAACTGGTGGTGCGTTAATTGATAAAGTATCGTCTTTAGCAAATTAACATAATTTGTAACAGGCCCTCTATCAGAGGGCCTGAAAAAAAATGACATTACAAAAATTTATAAATTCTTACGAAAAAATATTAAAACTAATACTGTTTATAATGATGGTAGCATTAGCAGTAACAGTTTTGCTTGGTGTTACTTTTCGTTTTGCTGGCAGTGCTTTAGTTTGGTATGACGAAGTTGCAGCTGTTCAGCTTGCTTGGATAACTTATTATGGTTCAGCCTATGCCGCTTTGAAAGGCTCTCACATAAGTGTTCCAAGTATTTTCAAAGCTTTTCCGTTAGTTCTTAGAAAAATTTTCTTTGTAATATCAAAATTAGTTGTTTATGGTTTTTTAATATTATTGGCTTATTACGGTTATTTAGTTTTAACTCTCATAACTGGAGAGACTTTAGTAACATTAGAGTGGGTTCCACAACCTTTTGTTCAATCAGTTATTCCAATTGCATCATGTTTATTTATTTTATCTGAAACTTTAAGAATTCCTGAAGATTATAAAAATTTAGTTCTTCAAACAACAGGCGACGAGCAAACAGGAGATATTTAATGATAATTCTTACAATGTTTGCAGTCCTTCTACTTCTTTTATCTATAAATGTACCTATCGCTATTGGCCTTGCAGTAACAACAATTATTGCAATGGTATTGAAGACAGGAACAAGTTTTTTAATTGATACAGCAATAGTTATGTTTGATGGATCAATGAAGTTCCCATTGATTGCTATTCCATTATTTATCCTAGCCGGATCAATTATGAATAGTGCAGGTATTTCTAGAAGATTAATAGCTTTTGCTTCAGCGCTTGTTGGATTTATCAAGGGTGGTTTAAGTATGATCAACATTGCTACCTCTATGTTTTTTGCTGAAATTTCTGGATCTGCGGTTGCTGATGTTGCTGCATTAGGATCTATTTTAATTCCAGCGATGAAGAAAAAAGGATACCCTGGTCCTTTCGCTGCTGCAGTAACTTCATCTTCAGCATCATTAGCGATAATTATTCCACCTTCAATACCAATGATTGTTTATGCGGTAATGGCTCAAAGTTCAGTTGTGCAATTGTTTGTAGCAGGAATAGTTCCAGGAGTAATAGGTGGCTTCTTCTTAATGTTAGCAGCATATATTACTGCAAGACGTAAAAATTTTCCTGTTGAAGAAACATTTAATATTCCAAATGTTAAGAAAACTGCAAAAGATGCAGCATTAGCATTTTTATTACCAATTATTATCTTAGGTGGAATTTTTGGAGGAGTTGTAACTGCAACTGAAGGAGCAGGTTTAGCAGTTGTAGCATCATTAGTTATTGGATTTATTTATAAAGAAATAGATTTTAAAAGATTATACGAGTCAGCTTGTGAAGGAGCAATTCAAACTGCTTCAGTAATGTTATTAGTAGCTGCATCTGTATTACTTGGTGAATTTTTAACAATTGAACAAATCCCACAAAAAGTTGCAGAGTCAATTATTGATTTTACAAATAATAAATATGCAGTCTTAGGAATACTTAATGTATTTCTTTTAGTAATAGGTTTCTTTTTACATTCGGTTGCTGCAATAATTTTGACAGTTCCAATTGTAATGCCATTAGTTAATGCTGTAGGTATTGATCCAGTTCACTTTGGTATAATTGTAACTTTAAATTTAGCAATTGGTCAACAAACACCACCAGTTGCAAGTGTTTTAGTTACAGCTTGCTCTGTTGCAAAAGCAGACATATGGGATGTAACAAGATCGAATATATCCTTTATATGTGTGTTATTAGTATTGTTAATGTTAGTAACTTATGTTCCAGCTATACCAATGACATTAGTTGAGTTTTTTTATAGGAGCTAAATGAGCAAATTAATTAAATTAAATAAAAAAAATAAACATTTAGTTGAAGTTGTTATCAATAGACCAGAAAAACTAAATGCAATGACTAAGCCAATGTGGATTGAGCTTGGCAAAGTTTTCAAAAAGTTATCTAAGAACAAAAATTTAAGATGTATTATTATAAGAGGAGAGGGTGGTAAATCTTTTTCACCAGGAAATGATATTGGAGAATTTAAAAAACAAAGATCTTCATCAAAATTAGCAAAATCTTACGGTAAATTTTTACACGGAACACTTGGAGCAATTTTTGATTGTCCAATACCAACAATTGCTTTGATAGAAGGAATATGTGTCGGTGGTGGATTAGAAATAGCAGGATGTTGTGACATTAGAATTTGTGGCAAAAGCTCTAGGTTTGGAGTTCCAATTAAAAGATTAGGCTTAACAATGGCTGCAAAAGAACTTGAGGTACTTTTAAAAGTAACCAATTATACAATTGCAATGGAAATATTATTTGAAGGAAGAGTCTTTGGAGCTGATGAAGCATTTCAGAAGAGGCTAGTTAATAGAGTAGTTAATGATAAAGATGTTGAAAAAGAAGCTTATAAATCAGCTGAATTAATATGCGAAGGTGCTCCAAAAGTTGCAAGGTGGCACAAGCAATTTGCAAGAAACATTTTAAAAAATGGAAAAGTTACAGAAAAAATAAATAATCTTGGTTACAAATGTTACGATACCCAAGACTTTAAAATTGGATATCAATCTTTCCTAAACAAAACAAAACCAAAATTCAAAAATAAGTAATAGATGACCGCATCATTAAAAGGCATTCGTGTACTTGAGATGGCACAAATAATGGCTGGTCCTACATGTGGATTACTATTAGCTGATCTTGGTGCAGAGGTAATTAAAATAGAAAAGACACCTGGCGGAGATGATACCAGAAACTTCTTGCCACCAGAAATTAATGGTGAGTCTGCAGCTTTCATGATGATGAATAGAAATAAGAAAGGTATCGCATTAAATTTAAAAGACAAAGATGGAATAGAAATATTTAAAACTATGGTAAAAAATTCTGATGTAGTTTTGGAGAATTTTAGAAAAGGAACATTAGAAAAATTAGGCGTTGGATATGATGTTATGTCAAAAATCAATCCTAAAATCATTTTATGTGAAATATCTGGATACGGTAGAACTGGTCCTTACGCAGATAAAGGAGGATTTGATTTAGTCGCTCAAGGGATGAGTGGGTTGATGAGTATTACTGGCGAAAGCAAAGATAAACCACCAATGAAAGTTGGTGCACCTATTACAGATATAACAGCTGGTTTACTTGCGGCTAGTGGAATTTTAGCAGCATTAGTTCACAGAGAAAAAACGGGTGAAGGACAAAAAGTTGATACCTCTTTATATGAAGCGGGTATTGTTCATACATACTGGCAGTCAGCTATTGCAGGTGCTACAGGAGAGTCGCCTGGTCCTTTAGGATCGGCACATCCTTTAACAGCTCCTTATCAAGCATTTAAAACAAAAGATAAATGGATTACGGTAGGTGCTTCAAATCAAAACACTTGGCTTATGTTACTTAAAGCAATTGGTCGTGAAGATTTGCAAGAAAATGAAAAGTTTTCATCTAACTTAAATAGAAAACAAAATTTAAAAGAATTAGTTGATATTCTTAATGAAGAACTAATTAAAAAAACTTCTAGTGAATGGTTAAAAATCTTTGATGATAATGGATTACCATGCGGACCTATTAACTCGATAACAGACATGTTTAAAGATCCTCAAACAATTGAAAGAGAAATGGTTATAGAGGTAGATAATAAAAAAGCTGGTAAAAGTAGGGCTATTGGTATGCCAATTAAATTTTCAAAAAGTAAAACAGAAAAATCAAAAGGTGCTCCAAACTTAGGAGAGCATACAAAAGAAATTATGCAAATTTTTGGTTATAAAGATGACCAGATTGAAGATTTTTATAACAGAAAAGTAATTCTTTAATTAACAGTTTCAAAAATTTTAAATAATAATTCTGAGACATGCTTACCTTTTTTCTCAGATAAATCAGATATTTGATGTCTGCAGCTTGTACCATTTGCAACTATAAAATCTTTTTCACTACTATTATTGATTGCGGGTATCAATGAAAGATTAGCCATTTTTTTTGATACTTCATAAGTCTTACTGTCATATCCAAATGAACCAGCCATTCCACAACAACTAGACTCTATCATTTTATTATTAATATTTAATTCTGATAAAAGATTAGTTAGCCCCTTCATTCTATCTTGTGATTTTTGATGACAGTGCCCGTGAATTAATACATTTTGATCAAACTTATTAGCTTTAATATTATTGTTATTTCTTATTTGTTCTAAAATAAATTCCTCGAGTAGATAAAATTTATTTTTAATTTGTTCTTTATTATTTACATTCTTTAAAGTCTGATACTCATCGTTAAATGTTAATAAACAGGATGGTTCAATACCTACAACTGGTAAATCTACATAATTATTTTGTATAACGTAATCATTAAATCTATTTAGCTCTTCAGAAGCTTTGTCTAATTGACCGTAAGATATATAAGTTCTACCACAACAAAGTGGTCTCTTTAATTTATCTTTACCAAAACTTGGTATAACTGCCTGGTAACCAAATTTATTTAGTACTTTAATTGCATAAACTAAATTTTCATTTTCAAAATTAATATTAAATGTATCTGCAAACAGAATTACTTTATTTTCTGATACTGTCTGACTGTCGTAAATCTCTCGTAATGCGTTCTGGTTTTGAACTTCAGGCATCGTCCTTGCAGTTGCAAAACCAAATTTTTCAACAATTGTTGAGATTAGCGGTATATTTTTGATCTTATTGAATATAGGAGCAATAATCTTTAATAACCAAATAAGTCTTGGCATATCTGAGATAACTCTATCTTTAATTCGCATACTAAATTTTTTATAGTAATGAGAAAGAAACTCAGATTTCATCTTAGCCATATCAACCGACATGGGACATTCTCTTTGACAAGCTTTACAGCTCACACATAACTCCATAGTTTCATACATTTCTTTTGATGCAAATGAACCCTCTGGAAGTTGATTAGATAAAGCTAATCTTAAAGTATTTGCTCTACCTCGGACTAAATCTTTTTCTTCTTTAGTTACTCTGTATGATGGACACATCACACCAGAGTCTAACTTTCTACAAGCTCCATTGTTATTACACATCTCAACAGCATCAGAGAATTGACCCCAGTTAGACCAATCATAATGTGTATCTATATTTTCTGTTTGATAACCTGATTTGTATCTCATTAGAGATCTATCATTTGATTTAAATGGCCGAACAATTTTTCCAGGATTAAGAAGGTTTTTACTATCGAATGTATCTTTTATTTCTTCAAATGCATTTGTGATTTTTTTTCCAAACATCATCTCATGAAATTCTGATCTAACAATTCCATCACCATGCTCACCAGAATGAGAACCTTTATAATCCTTAACCATTTCAAAAGCTTCTTCAGATATAGACCTCATATTTTGTATATCTTTATCAGATTTCATATTTAAAACTGGTCTTACGTGAAGAGTTCCAACAGATGCATGTGCATAAAACATTCCACTTGTTCCATATTTTTTAAATATTTCTTTTAATCTAGCTGTGTAGTCAGCTAAGTGTTCTAGAGAAACTGCACAATCTTCAATGAAGGCAACTGGTTTTCTATCACCTTTCATTGACATTAAAATATTTAATCCAGCTTTTCTTATTTCAAAAACTTCTTTCTGCTCTGATAAATCTGAATAATATGAAAACTGATTTTTTTTGTTTTGATTTAAAACTAAATATTCTAGATCCTTTATTTTCTTTTCATATACACTTTTTTCAGTATCAATAAATTCTACCATCAAAACAGCTTCAGGATTTCCTTTGATGTATTTTTTTATACCTCCAGCATACATCGGGATTTCTTTCGCTAAATTTAATAAATTTTGGTCCATCAACTCAACGCAAGTTGGTTTTAATTTCACAATCTCCTTTGATAATTCCATTGCTTGATGGAAATTATCAAAGTAGCAGACACCTAAAATTTTATTCTTTGGTATTTCTGATAATTTTAATTTTATTTTATTAAATAAAGATAATGTTCCTTCAGAGCCAACAAGAAGATTTGATGAATTAAATCCTTCTGGATCAATTAGATCGATATTATATCCTCCAACTCTTCTTTGCGTTGTTGGCCAATTAGCATCAATTTCGCCTCCAACCTGTTGTCTTACATCGATAAATTTATCTATGATTTTATAAAGTCTATCTTGGTTATTCTTAGTAGCTAAATAATTCTTATTTATCTGGTCAAAATTAAATATAGAACCATCATCTAATATTGCTTCAATAGCTAATACATTATGAACCATGTTGCCATAATATAAAGATCTTGATCCACAGGAATTGTTAGCTGACATTCCTCCAATTGTTGCTCTACTACTTGTTGAAACATCTACTGGAAACCAAAGTCCATGAGGTTTCAAATAAGCATTTAGATGATCTAATACGACACCAGGCTGAACCCATACGTATTTTTCTTCAACGTTAAGTTCTAAAATTTTATTTTGATGTTTGCTGTAATCGAGTACAACGCTCTCTCCAACAGTTTGACCACATTGAGAACTACCACCTCCTCTGGCCAAAAGAGGAACAGAATTCTTTTGTGAATATTCCATTAAATTTAAAACATCATTGGTGTCTTTTGGAAGAACTACACCAAGAGGTTTAATTTGATATACAGAAGCATCGGTACTGTATCTTCCACGTGAGAATTCGTCGAATAAAGTTTTTCCATCAACTTTACTGCTAATTTCTTTACCAATCTTTTGTATCTGATCTGAATTAAACCGCATAAAACTTAATTAAAGGTTTATTTATTTTTGTAAACCAGTTTACCGAACTTTTTTAACGCGGCCTCTGAAATCTCTAAACCTAAACCAGGTTTTTCATTTAAATGTATCCATCCATCACTCATTTTGTGTGGATTTTCAAATAATTGTGCTTGAAGAGGATCTCTCTCATCATCAAATGACTCAACTATTCTTCCAGCTGGAGTTGACGCTACTAATGGAGCGTGAATGTAACAATCATGATGTGGAGCCACATCTATATGATTTAATTCACATAAAGCTGAAAGTTTTTTTCCATTAGTAAAACCACCAAACATTGTGCAATCAAATTGTAAAATTTGTATTGCCTCTTCTTCAATCATAGACCTGCACCCATAAATAGTTATTTCACTTTCACCACCTGATAATGGAATTTTAGTTTGTTTTGATAAAAGTTTTAAAGTTCTTCTATCATCTTCCCATCTAACAGGTTCTTCAATCCATGTAGGATTAAATTTCTCAAATTCTTTAACACCTTCAATTGCAGTTTTTAGATTCCATGCTCTATTAACATCAATCATTAAACCTTTTTGATCTCCAATTTCATCTCTAATAATTTCTAATCTCTTAGCATCTTCTTTGATTCTAAGTCCCCCAACTTTAACTTTAAAACTTTGATGACCAACATTTAATAACTTTTTTATTTCATCTCTAAGTTCTTTTTCTCCTTTACCATCTCTGTAGTAAGCACATGTAACATAAACAGGAATTTTATTTCTGTATCCTCCAAATAATTTGTACAACGGGATGTTTGATGCCTTTCCTATTAAATCCCAACAAGCAATATCTAAAGCCGCTGAAATTCTGATTAATGCTTCTCTGCTCCAACCCTTTTCGCTACTGGTTCGAGTATCAGTTAATTTGAAAATTTTTTCATAAATTTTTTCAGGGCAAAATGGATCTTCCCCAATTATTAAATCTTGTAAGCCATTTGAAAATGGCTTGATGATTGGCGCAATATCAGTGTAGCTTGTTGCTAAACCAAATCCTGAATGACCATCTTTAGTTTTAATTTTAATTAAGAGTTCATTAGCTGTTGGTACAATAAAGTGACTAACCCAATGTGGCTTTACTTCATCTGGATTATTAAGAACATAAACTTCTAAGCTATCAATTAAATTACTACTATTTGTCATACATTATAAATTTGCTTATATAATTTCTTTAGCATATACAGCGGTATGGCAATTTCAAATAATATAAGACCTGGTCGACATTTTTTACAAATTCCAGGACCAACAAACGTTCCAGATAGAGTTCTAAGAGCTATGGATTATCCTACTATAGATCATAGAGGACCTGACTTTGCTGAATTAGGATTAAGAGTTTTAGACCGAATAAAATTAATTTTTAAAACTTCTGAACCTGTAATAATTTTTCCAGCTTCAGGAACAGGTGCTTGGGAAGCTGCACTTGTAAACACTTTAAGTGCTGGTGATAAAATCTTGATGTTTGAAACTGGACATTTCTCAACTCTTTGGTGGGATATTGCTCAAAAATTTAAAATTGAAGTTGACTTTGTTGAAGGTGATTGGAGAACAGGTGTTGATCCAAACATTGTTGAACAAAAATTAAAAGAAGACAAAGATAAAAAAATTAAAGCAGTTTGCGCTGTACATAATGAAACTTCTACAGGTGTTACAAGTAGAATTGGAGAAATTAGAAAAGCTATGGATAATGCGGAACATCCAGCTTTATTATTTGTTGATACGATATCTTCATTAGGCTCTATTGATTATAGACATGAAGAGTGGAAAGTTGATGTCACTGTTGGTGGTTCCCAAAAAGGATTACTATTACCACCAGGGCTTTCTTTTAATGCAATAAGTTCTAAAGCTTTAGAAGCATATAAAACATCTGAATTACCAAAATCTTACTGGGATTGGGGACCGATGTTAGAAAATAATAAAAAAGGTTACTTTCCTTATACACCAGCAACAAACTTATTTTATGGTTTGGATGAAGCAATCAACATGCTTACAGAAGAAGGTTTAGATAATGTTTTTAAAAGACACAAAAGATTTGCAGAAGCTACAAGAGTTGCTGTCAATTCATGGGGATTAGAAATACTTTGTAAAAATCCAGAAGAATACTCAGACTCATTAACAGCAGTAATGGTTCCAGATGGTCATGATGCGGATTTTTTAAGAAAAACTATTTTAGATCATTACAACATGTCATTAGGAACTGGACTTGCAAAAGTTGCTGGTAAAATTTTTAGAATTGGCCATTTAGGTGATTTTAATGAACTAATGTTAGCTGGAACATTAGCAGGTGTTGAAATGGGTTTAATGAAATCTAAAATACCTTACAAAAAAGGTGGAATACTTAAAGCACTTGAGTATCTTTGTTAATTAATCAAGTTACAAATCATGCTTGATTTTTGTATCATAGGATCGGGAATTTCTGGATCAACAATCGCAAACTTATTAAATAAAAAATATTCCGTTGCAGTTTATGACAAAGCAAGAGGTTATGGTGGCAGAAGTTCATTTAAAAAATATAAAGATAAAGTCGGATTTGATCACGGACTTCAATATATCTCTCCAAAATCAACAAAATTTAAAGCATTCACTAATCAACTCATTAAAAAAAAAGTTTTAAAAAAGTGGGGAGGAAATCATTTATTTCTGCATAAAACAGTTAAAGAAATTAAAAATCATTTAAAATTAATTGGAACTAAAGGAAACAACTCTATTAGCAAACATTTATTAAAGAAAATTAAATGTAGTTTTGAACATGAGCTAACAAATATAAAGAAATTAAATGATTATTGGGAATTAACATTTAATAATGATGTAAAACAAAAATGTAAAAATCTTATTTTGACCTGCCCATTTCCTCAAAGCAAGAAATTAGGACAAAAATATTTAAATAAATCCTATTTAAATCAAAAAGTTAAAATGGATGCTAATTTAACAGTCATGATTGTCACTAATAAGCTTAAACAATCAAACAGTAGTTATTTTTTTAATGATGATATGCTTGGTTGGGCAGCATACGAAAATAGTAAGAAAAGATTTAACTATAAGTATGATTTATGGACGCTTCAAAGCACTTACAAATACGGTAATAAATTTACGAAAGATTATAGAAACAAAAGAAAATACTATACAAATCTACTAGTTAAAAAATTTGAGAAATTAACAAATTTAAAAATCAAAAAAATTCATCACTCAAGAATTCATGGCTGGTTGTATTCATCTAATTCAAAGCCGCTTAAACAATTATCTTTGTGGAATAAGTCGCTAAAATTAGGTTTGTGTGGTGATTACTTTGGAGGACCAAGACTAGAAAATGGGTGGCAAAGTGCACACGATTTACATAGTAAAATACGATATGGTAAATAAATGAAAATTATATTTTTGATATTAATTTTACTATTTTCAACATCTATTAGTTATTCCAAAAATACAGATATTATCCATGATTTTAAAATCACATTTGATTGTAAATTAGAAAAAATAATGATCAAAAATAAAGATTTTAATTATCAAACTTTCACTGCAGATAATATTGAAGTTGATAAAAATAAAGTATTAAAAGTTGTTGCAGCACAACCAAGTAAACTTTCTATTATTGGTTTATCAGAATTTATAGATACATATTCAGATATAAGTAAAGACGATGTTAGAATTGCTAAAAACGACACTATTTTATTTAAAAATATAGATAAAGAAAAAAAATACTCAGAATCAGTATTTTTAAATAGATCAACTGGTGAACTAATTCACGAAGTTACAAAAAATATGAATACTAAAGATAATGAAAAATATATTTCTTTCTTTGGTTGCACTAAAGAATTGTAGTAATATCTTTTATAATAATTAATATAACCTAGGTTAGTAATATGAAATTTTTAAAAATTTTATTTATTATAATATTTATAATCATTCCATCTATATCATATGCTAAAAGTGGTAAGGGTGAGCTTAAATTATCAAAACAAATAATGGAATTTGTCATGATGTATATGTATGGCGCAGGTAGCACCAAGTTTTCTGCTGATAAAGAAACAAAAAATGATCCTTTGGTGATGGCAGTATCAACAGACGGAAGATATGCATGGTACATGTATTGCCCGGCTGAATATAGAACATATGGTTGTATGGATAATAATACTGTTTACAGAGTAAAAAAGAAATGTGAAAAAAGATCTAATGGAGTTCCTTGTTTTACATTTGCAAAAAAAAGAAAAATTACCTGGAAAAATGGTGGAAATAAAGTCAGCATAAAAAGATCTGACTTAAAAGATCCATATTTGGTTGCTAAAAAAATACAAGATGCCGGTTTTTATGATGGTGATTTAATGGATTTGCCAGGAATAGATTATAAAACAGGTCAATTAAAAGAAGATGAAAATATATCTGGAAAAAAAGATAAAAAAAATAATGTAAATTTAACTCAGAAAACAAATTCATCAAATATAGTTCAAGAGATCAAAGAATTAAAAAAATTACTTGATGAGGGAGTAATAACCGAAAAAGAGTTTACACAAGCAAAGAGTAAAATTTTAGAGAATAACTAAATCTAGTCTTTTTTACCCAATCTTTCATTTCTATTTTCTTCTAGAGAATATAAATTAAATAGTCAGCTTTAATACTTTTTGATACCATTGTTTAATGAAAAAATTTTTAAAGCTCTCAATTATAAGCATTGTATACATTGTTATTAATTTTTATAGCAATAGTTTATATGCCATAGAGGCCAAAACAGATAAATTGATGAGAGTCACTATCAGTTGTGAAAAAAGTAAATCTGGTAAAAGGGCTTGGAGCGATGCATTTTATGCAGTCGTTACAGAAAACACTTTTCAAGGATCAAGATATTGGAAAGGTACACCTCCAAGATATAAATCTGATGACATTGGATATGAAATTTTTACAGGTTTTAAAACTAAGGATACATTTACAATTAGAGTAAAAGGAAGATACATAAAACACGGTGATAAATGGGAATATAAATTAAGATCAAAAGGAGAACTAAGTATTAAAGAACACCTTAGAAATGGCATAACAGGAACTAGAGGAAAAGATGATTGGAAAAGAAAATGTTTACTGAAATATGTGTATGATAATAATGCAGATGAAGCAATTGTAGTTAAGGCTGTTAGAAAAAATTTAAAGGAGACAAAAAAAACTTTAGAAAATACAGTCAAAGAAAAAAATGTATTAGATGAAAATATTAAAGAACTAAGTCTAAAAATAAACAAATATGATAACCAAATAAATTCTTTGAATTCTACTCTAGAAAAAGAAAAAAAAAATTCTCTAGGTTTAAAAGATAAAATTGAAAGTACTAAAAACAAAAACGAACAATTAGAAAGCAAATTAGTTTCAATTGAAGAAAAATTGAAGATAAGTGAAAAGAAATCACAAAAATTGCAATCAGAAAAACAAATATTAAAACAAGAAATACAATCATTAATAAAAGAAAACCTGAAATTAGAACAAGCAAATTTTGATATACAAAAAAAAGAAGAAGAAAAACTTGAGGCTAACAAAAAAGTAGAGGAAAAAAATAAATTAGAAAAAGAAAAACTTGAAGC
>CACARD010000002.1 GCA_902534735.1 uncultured Pelagibacteraceae bacterium | reverse complement strand
ATTATCATTCATTACAATGATTGTCTTGTAACCTAGTGAATTTCCAATAAGGCATAAACCAATACCAGTGTTTCCTGCAGTTCCTTCTACAATTATTCCACCTTTAGATATTAATTTTTTTTGCTCAGCATCTCTTATTAAAGCAAGTGCTGCTCTGTCTTTTACAGATCCTCCTGGATTTAAATATTCGGCTTTACCATAAATATTACAACCAGTTATTTCGGATGCAGCTTTTAGTTTTATTAAAGGAGTATTTCCAATTGATTGGATAAAATCATCCTTGTAATTTTTCATTATTCTTTTTCCTCATTGCCATTTGTAACAGCATAAGGTTTAAATTCTTCAGTTGCTGTTCCAACATTCTTAGCAGGTATTCCTACCATAACAGCATTTTCAGGAACATTTTTTGTGACAACTGCATTAGCTCCAATTCTTGCATTTTTCCCTACAACTACAGGCCCCAAAATCTGCGCTCCTGAACCAACAACAACATTATCATGAAGAGTAGGGTGTCTTTTAATTTCTCTTTGATCATTGGAATTTATGCTTGGAGATATTCCACCTAAAGTAACCATATGATAAATTGTTACGTTATCTGCAATGTCAGATGTTTCACCTATAACAACGCCCATACCGTGATCAATAAATAAATTTTTACCTATCTTAGCTCTTGGATGAATTTCAATACCAGTTAAAAATCTTGAAAATTGAGAAATTATTCTTGCGATAAGATCAAATTTTGCAGTAGCAAAAAAATTTGCAATTCTGTGAAAAAATACAGCCTTAACGCCGGGGTAAGTTAATATTACACTTAACTTAGATCTTGCTGCTGGATCCCTATCAATAATTGATTGCAAATAGTCATTCATAGACTGCCTATATAGTTATTAATGTTGGAATTTAAAGTTAATTAATATTGTCTAAAGTAAGCCCTTTTACATTAGCTGGCACTGCGACATCCATCATTTTTGGATTTGCAAGATTTAGATTATTCATTATATCCGCGTATTCTTCCTTTGAACTTACTTGTAATCTTGGATTATTATTTTTTTCATTTTCAATAGTGGAAAATTTCTTGCCATTATAATCATGAGCTGGAAATACGAGAGTTTTTTCGGGTAATTTTAATAATTTATTAAATATAGAATCATAAGCATCGTAAGCATTACCATTTTGAAAATCTGTTCTACCACTTCCATTTATTAAAAGTGTATCTCCAGTAAAAACTCTATCATTCATCAAAAAACTATAAGAGCAGTCTGTATGACCAGGAGTATAAATTGCTTGAAGTTCAACTTCTTCAACTTTAATTTTTTCACCATCTTTAATTCTTAGATCTATCACTTCTGATTTAGATTTTTCTCCCATAACTCTTATACAGTTTGTTCTTTTATTTAATTCATTTAACGCTGAGATATGATCAGCATGAATGTGAGTATCAATTACTTTAACAAGTTTAAGATCTAAATTATTTAATATAGTTGAATACTCATCAGAATGTTCAATGACCGGATCAATTATTAATGCTTCTCTACCTTCCCCACTTGCAATTATATAAGTGTACGTAGAAGATTTTTGATCGAAAAGTTGTTCAAATATCATAAATACCTAACTTTATAAAAGTTTGCTTAGTAAAACAATCTTTCATATAATATTTTTTTTATAAGGAGGAGACAATGTTAAAAATAAATAGTATGTGTCCTGATTTTCAAGCTAAAACAACTGAAGGAGATATTTCTTTTCACGAATGGTTAGGTGATAGTTGGGGAGTTATTTTTTCACACCCTAAAGATTTTACACCAGTTTGTACTACAGAACTTGGTGCTTTAGGATTAATGAAAGATGAATTCGATAAAAGAAATGTCAAAGTAATTGGTTTAAGCGTTGATGGGGTAGAAGATCATAAAAAATGGCTAGATGATATTAAAGATGTATCTGGTACAAAACCAAATTATCCAATTATTGCTGATGAAGATTTAAAAGTAGCAAAATTGTTTAATATGTTGGAAGCAGATGCTGGAACAACCTCAATGGGTAGAACTGCAGTTGATAATGAAACTGTAAGAACTATTTTTGTAATCAGACCTGATAAGAGAATTGGATTATATCTTACATATCCTATGGCAACTGGAAGAAACTTTTTAGAGATTTTGCGTGCAATAGACTCTATGCAGCTAACAGCTAAACATAAAGTAGCTACTCCTGCAAATTGGAAAAAGGGAGAGGATGTTGTTATTTTGCCAGCAATTAAAGATGCCGAAGCTAAAAAAATATATCCAGATGGATGGGAAACTGTAAAACCTTATCTAAGAAAGGTCCCAGATCCCTCTAAGTAAATTGGATAAAAATATTTTAAACCGACAATCTCAGCATTGGGAAACTAATTTCTCAAATAAGCCTGAGATGTTTGGTTTAGAACCAAGTTTACCTGCAAAAAAAGCTTTAAATATTTTCAAAGAAAACAATTTTTCTAAAATTGTTGAGTTAGGAGCGGGCCTAGGAAGAGATAGCATTTACTTTGGAAAAAATTCGATAAATGTTACCGCATTAGACTATAGTGAAAATGGAATTAAAATTATCAATGAAAAAATAAAAAAAGAAAATCTAACATCTTCAATTTCTACATTAAAATTTGATATAAGAGAGGACTTGCCATTTGAGAGTAATTCAGTTGATGCTTGTTATTCACATATGCTTTATTGTATGGCTTTAACTCAGAAAGATTTGGACAGACTTAATAGCGAGATTCATAGAATTTTAAAACCAGGAGGAATAAATATTTACACAGTCAGAAATACTGATGATGGGGACTATAAAAAAGGAATTCATAGAGGAGAAGATTTATATGAAATAGATGGTTTTATAATTCATTTTTTTTCAAAAAAGACAATTCAAAATTTAATAAATGGATATGAAAATTTGTCTATTGATTATTTTGAAGAGGGTTCTTTTCCAAGAAAATTATTTTTTGTTTGTAATAAAAAAAAAAATTAAATGTATTGCTTGTTATCTTCATTTACAGCATCTTGAAGCCTATCTAAAAAATCAGGAATTGCACTTTTAACTCTGCTCCAAGTTGGAATAAATGGTGTATCCATAGGATTTAAATAAAATGCTTCACCAGCTTTCATTATATTTATCGCAAAAAGTTCAACTGCCTTTTCTTCGGTATGAGAATCGAATTTTAGACCATTCATTTGTGCATCACTTCTATATATATCAATTAAATCTAAAGCTGACCTATAATAAGTTGCTTTCAAGGATCTAAATTTTTCTCTACTAAAAGAATGTCCTTGTGTAGCTAATTTTTTAATAAAAGTTTTTATTATGTCTATAGACATTCTAGACAAACCTTTTGTTTCATCATCAATAGATAGTTTCTGGTGCTTGTGATCATAAGTTTCTGCAAGATCAACCTGACATATGTTTTGTGGAGAATAACTCCTTTGCATTTCAGATAAAATTCCAATTTCTATGCCCCAGTCAGAGGAAATCCTTAATTCAGGTAAAACATTACGCCTAAATGAAAATTCCCCTGCGAGAGGATATTTAAAAGATTTCATGAAATCTAGATAATCACTTTTACCAATAGTTTTTTCTAAAGCTGTCAATAAAGGAAAAACCAATAATCTTGCAACTCTGCCATTCATTTTACCATCAGCAACTCTTGGATAATATCCTTTACAAAACTCAAAATTAAAAAGAGGATTTACAACAGGATAAAACAATTTAGCTAGCATGCGTCTATCATAAGTTTTTATATCACAATCATGTAAAGCCACAGATCTTGCCGTATCTCTAGCAATGGACATTCCTATACAATACCATACATTTCTACCCTTACCTTTTTCACTTGGGGCTAAATCCTTTTTTTTTAATTCTTTGTCTAACTTTTTTAAATTTGGTCCGTCATTCCATAAAATTGTAAAAGGTGTTTCTAGTTGCTCAAAAAAATTCCATGCCTTTCTAGCTTGATCCTCGTTAGCCTTATCGAGACCTATAATTATGTGATTTAAATAATTAGTTTTTTTTATTTCTGAAACGATATTGGGTAAAGCATCACCTTCAATCTCTGAGAAGAGACATGGTAAAATTAATTCCATTTTTCTCTCACTAGAAAATTTTAATAGTTCACCTTCTATTTCTTTGGTGGATTTGGTCCCAAAATCATGCAATGTTGAGACTATTCCATTTTGTGAAAATTCACTCATGGCTGCTATTAATCACATTATTTTAATTTAAGTACCGCCTTTTTGATCACATCAGCCCAGCCCTGAGGAGATGGCTTACTGGAAGTTATTAATTGTTTTATATTTAAGTTAGTTGTCTTAAAATACTTATTAAAAACTAAGCATGGAATATCAGTATTTTTAAGCATGTTTATATCATTATGATTGTCCCCAACCCCAATAGTTTTGATCGGATTTTTAATTTTACTTTTAACCATTTTTAAAAATACATTAATTGCTTTAGATTTATTAACTTTATCACCAAGGTTAGATACTCTACCCCCATACTGAATTGAAAGACCTAATTTTTTTATTTGAGAATTTATTTCTTTTTTTTCATTAGTATTTCCAATAAATTTTATAGGAATTGTAAATTTCCTTTTCAATGCAGCGTTAAGTTTATTTTTTGGAAGTCCAAATATTTCTATTTGCTCTTTTTGATCAATTTTCCTCACATCAATAATTTTTTTCCTAAGATTAGATGAAATTTTATTATATGTTTTAAAAATATTTCCTATATTTCTACTAAGAATTATTTTTTTTGGTAATTTAGGATTTATTAAATTTAAATTATAAATTGCAGATCCATTTTCACAAATAAAGGGCAAATTTATACCTAATTCTTTTATAAAATCTTTAATTTCCAATTCTGTTTTGCTGGTATTAGGAACAAGAATAATTTTGCGAGAAATTAATTTTTTTATATATTTTTTTATTTTATCAAATTTGAAGTTGCTTCTGTGAAGTATAGTGCCATCAAGATCAGAAAATATGATTATAAGGTATTTTTTCACTTTTGGTTTATTTTTTAAATTTAATATTTTTTATATTTTTTCATGCAAACTTGAGCTAACAAAAGATTTGGGTCTATAAATAATTTTGAATCTTTTGCTTTTTTAAATGATTTATACGAAAAAATTGCAATTGGAAGCTCAGTACAACCTAATATTATTTTCTTACATTTTTTTTTAATTAAAAATCTAACTGCAGGTCTTAAAGCTTTTTCAGCATCTTTTACTTTACCTTTTTTTACATATTTAATAGCAGTATTTACAGAACTCTTTTGCAATTTTTCACTTGGACTTATCAAATTATAATTTTTTTCAAAATATTTATGATAGATTTTTGTATCTAAAGTAGCTTCAGTACATAATAATCCTATAGTTGAATTTTTCTTGAATTTTTTTTGTGTGTTTAAATATACCTCTTTTGGCATACTAAGAAATGGCACTGATATTTTTTTTTGAATATCTTCATGCCAGTAATGTGCTGTGTTACATGGCATTACAATAAAATTGCATTTATTTTTTTCCAGCATTCGACAACCAGCAATTAATTCTTTTAAAACATTTTTGTATTGCTTTAAATTCTCTGCTCTTCGTGGTGTATTTGATTTATTATAAAGGACAAACATTGGATATTTTTGATCTAATTTTCCTCTGTTTAATTTTGCAAGCTTATCACAAAAATCCAAGCCTGCTTGAGTTCCCATTCCACCTAATATTCCAATCATAATTTAAATATTATCTTCTATATTAAAATTCAAAACATCTATATAGATATTTAAATAGTAGCAGAAATATATTTACGCTAATTATGAACAGAAATTTATCCTTACTTACTTTAAGTCAGATATTTGGTTTTACCACAGCAACAATAACAGTATTTCTCAGTGGCATAGTTGGTTCCCAAATTAGCTCAAATCAATCTCTATCAACTCTACCAACAGCTTTATTCGTAGTTGGAACTGCAAGTTTTACTGTCTTTGCGGCAAATATTATGAGTAAAATTGGAAGAAGAAATGGTTTTGTCTTTGCGGCTATAGGAAGTTCATGTTCTGCACTACTTGCTGCTTTTTCAATCAGTCAGAAAAGTTTTACTTTATTTTGTTTATCTTGCCTAATTCTTGGAATGGGAGCAGCATTTAATCATCAATATAGATTTGCAGCAGCTGAAAGTGTTGAAAAAGACAAAATACCAAAAGCAATTTCTACTCTTCTATTGGCAGGGATTGTTTCAGCATTTTTAGGCATAAGTCTTGCAAATTACACTAAAGATTTAATCCAAGATCAATTGTATGTTGGTTCTTATCTTTTATTATCTTTCCTTTCTTTCATGCCTGGGGTTTTTTTATTTTTTTTTAAAAATGTAGAAAATGTTCAGGAGGATAGTCTAAAGGAAGGAAATATAAGAAATCTAAAATCTATCGTATTACAACCAAGGTTTTTACAAGCAATTACTGCAGCAGCTTTTGCTTACGCAGTAATGTCATTTCTAATGACAGCAACTCCTTTAAGTATGCATGTTATGGAAAATATGAGCTTAAAAGAAACTGGCTTAGTATTACAATTTCATGTGGTTGCAATGTTTTTACCTTCGTTAATAACAGGTAATTTAATAAAAAAATATGGACACAGTGTAATAATTTATGGTGGAGTTTTATTTTTTTTCATCACAGTTCTTTTAAGTTTATTTGAACAGACATATCTTAATTATATGCTCTCATTAATTTTTTTAGGTCTCGGTTGGAATTTTTTGTTTATATCAGGTACCAGCTTAGTAGTTTTGACTTATAACAAAGAAGAAAAATTTAAAGTACAAGGGATAAATGATTTAATTGTTTTTTCAACTATGGCTTTGGCCAGTTTATCTGCTGGAATTTTACTAAATTCTATTGGATGGAAAATGATGAATCTTATTTGTATACCTTTTTTAATATTAATTATTTTTGTAAGTTATATGGCCGATAAAAAATCAGTTTCTTAAACATGTCTTTTCTTTTTTTAGGTTTTTTGACGGGCTTAACATTAATTTTTGCAATAGGACCACAAAATGTTTTTGTAATAGAGCAAGGGCTAAAGAAACAATACATATTTTTAGTTTGCTTAGTCTGTGCATTATCTGATTTGATTTTAATTTTCTTAGGTATCTTTTTATTTAATTATTTTTCTTATTATTTTAATAATGTAGTGGAGCTGATTTTAAATATCCTTTTAATTATTTTTTTATCTTTTTTTATTTATGGAAAAATTAAAGAAATATTTAAATTTAGATCTTTAGAATTTAAAAATAATGTCATAGCACAGAGCTCATTTAATATCTTTATTAAGACCTTAGGTTTTACATATTTAAATCCTCACGTATATTCTGATACAGTATTTTTTTTAGGAAATTTCTCAAAATCCTTTAATATTGAAAACAAAATTTACTTTGGAATAGGTGCTTCTATAGCTTCTTTTTTATTTTTCTTTTCTTTAGGATACTTATCTAAGATTTTTTCAAACAAATTAAATAATAGAAGCTTTTGGAAATATATAAATATTTTTATTATAATATTTATGTCAGGTATAGTTTTTTACATTATTAGAGATATTATTTATTAAAGATTTTTTTTGATAATTTATTAACCTTTAAATGGTTCCCATCAAATCCGTATTGAGTGTGATATTTTCCAGGAAATGCAACACATTTTATGTCTGCACTTAAAGCAGAATTTAA
The DNA here is from genome assembly GCA_902534735.1 of uncultured Pelagibacteraceae bacterium. Classification (GTDB taxonomy): domain Bacteria; phylum Pseudomonadota; class Alphaproteobacteria; order Pelagibacterales; family Pelagibacteraceae; genus Pelagibacter. Next base: position 134,792 of record CACARD010000002.1, on the reverse strand, counting down.
ACTTTCTTCTGTATCTTCAATTGCCACACATTCGTCTGAGTTAATATTTAAGTATTTTAAAGCATAATTATAAATATCGGGATATGGTTTTTCTCTTAATATGAATTCATTATTGCCGATAAAATCAAAATCTTTTTTTTCTATTCTTCCTCTTAACGAGTTAAATATAGAATTGATATTGTTACTTGTTGTTGAGCTAGCAAGCCCAATTTTTATTTTGTTCTTTTTGCAAAATTGAATTATTTCTTTTACACCGTCTCTAGGTTCAACTTTGTGTTTGTTTAGATATTCATTAAAAATTTTGGTTTTTAAATTTCTTATTTTTTTTCCGTCTATTTCAACACTAGTATCTTTTGCGTAATCATTAATTCTCGTAGTTCCACCTGATTTTGACAATAGTTTTCTGTATATATCTTCATCCCAAAACCAGTCTAATCCACTTATTTTAAAAGCTTCATTAAATGCATCTCTTTGAAGATCTGAAGTCTCAGCTAAAGTTCCAATAGAACCAAATAAAACAGCTTTGTAACTCATTATCCCTTCACAGCACCAGCTGTTAATCCACTGATTACTTGTCTTTGGAAAAACATAACTAACATAAATAAAGGAGCAGTAGCTGATACAACTGCTGAAACAGCCCACATCAAATTACCTTCATGTTGATTTGTTCCAAGATAACTTTGGATTTTGGGTACCATAGTATGATTTTCCTGATTTAATAAAAGAGCTGTCACTGTAAAATCATTATACGCAAGCATTAAACTAAATAATCCAGCTGTTATTACTCCAGGCCACATAACTGGCATAATGATATGTCTAAATGCTTGAAAATAAGAGCAGCCATCAATTAAAGCACTTTCATCAAGTTCTTTAGGAACAGTTTTAAAAAATGAATACAATAACCACAAAGTAAATGGTTGATTTATTGCAACAAGAACAACAATGGTCGTTGGTAGTATTCCCCAAATTTGTAATTGAAAAAACGGAAATAAATAACCAGAGACTAATGTAATATGTGGCATTGCTCTAAAAATTAATGCTGCAATTAAAATCCAAAATGCATAATTTCTTGTTGATCTTGATAAAGCATAAGCTCCTAAGGTTCCGAGGAATAGAGAAATGGTTACAACAAAAAATGTAACTATAACTGTATTCCTAGATGCCTTCCAAAACTCTCCTTCAGTCCATGCTTGACTATAAGCATCTGTTGTAAACTTTCCTCCAGTTTCTAACAACGTGTTGAATGCTGTAATAGCATACCACCAGTCGGCTCTTGAAAAAAAGTCAGCTCTTACTTTAAATGACCCCCAGAAAGTCCAAATAAAGGGAAAGCATGCAACCAACAACCAAACTATTATAAAGGTTGTATTAAAAATTTTTAAAGCATTTGATCTTTTATCAAGTCCGTATTCCATTTATCTCGCTGTCCTAAATTCCTTCCATGTTCTTATTAAAACTGGTGCTAAAAGTATGGCTATCCCAACAATTGTCATCATTGAGGTGGCTGCGGCCGAACCAAATAATATTACTTCCTCATTAACGAGGTTATCATAAATTAACCAAGACAAAGATTGAGCACTTCCTTCAGCACTGAAACCAATTATAGGCTCAAAAACTCTAAAATTATCCATCAATGAAATGAGAGCAACAAATGTAACTACAGGGTAAATATGAGGCAAAACAATATGTCTAACTCTCTGCCATCTTGATGCTCCATCAATAATAGCCGCTTCAATAGGTTCTTGGGGAACAGTTTGTAAAGCTGCATAAAATACTACAAAAGCAAATGGCGAATGGTGCCAAATTCCATAAATTATTATAGTTATCCAAGTAAGAGTTTTTGAGGATTTTAAAGATAAATAAGGGTCATCCATTAACATTTGCAAATTCGCACCAATAATTCCCTCTGCATCTATCATCCAAAATAAAACTAAAGAACCTACCAATGGAGTAACAATCATCGGCAATATGGTTCCAAATATTAATGGTCCTCTAATTCTTCTAGTTACTGCATTAAGACTTAAAGCAATTATAAAACCTAAAAGTAAGACGTTAGGCGTTACAAATAAGCAATAAGTTAAAGTAAAAATTAGAGCCTTGTAAAAGGGTAGGTTGGTAACTTGATCTACAAATTCCCCAAAACTATTTGTTTCATTCCAAAATTTTCCAATTTCTTCTATTGCAAGATGATTTCTATCTACATAAGTTCCAAATCCATTGAATTTTCCTAAAGGCTTTTCTTCACGAATTTTTGAGGTTTTTTCTTGGTCAACAACTATAGAAACTGTACATCCAAAAGGATCACATTTTTTTACTTCCTTAACAACTTGGTCGTGCTGCGCATAAAATGATTGTATCCCTGTTGAAATAATAGGAAGACCTATAAATAAAATCATTGCCAATCCAGTTGGCAAGAAAAACCAAAAAAAAGTTTTGTTAGGCATTAATGTAATAAGTGGGGATCTTCATCCCCACTTAAAATTTATTAATTATAGAAAGCCTTGTTCTTTTGCTTTACTCATGTAAGCTGCTTCCACATCTTTTAAAGCTTGTTCTGCTGACTCTTTACCTTGTAAAAATTCAACAATCTCACTTCCTAATGCACCATGCATTAAACCCATTTGTGGTAACATTGGATATGGTTTAGCTTTCATTTTAACAGCTTCGATAACTCCAATTGATTTTGGTCCAGGCTTAAAACCTTCAATTAACCAAACAGCTTGATCCGCTGCATCTGCAACCATCTTTTTGTTAGCAGCTGCGTGTGCCAAAGCTCTAAATGTTGCTTCAGCATCAGCGTCAGATCTATTTTTTGCCAATGTGAAACCATCCCACCATAAAGTCGCCGCTGGTATGTTTCCTCCAGCAACCGTTGCTGGTCCAGTTAATTTAGTTGAAGCTGTAATTTTTGCATCACCATCATCATCAAGCAATGTTCCTGATCTTGATGCCCAAAGAGTCATTAATGCAACATTTCCAGATTCCCATTCAACTTTAATAGCTTCACTATCGTGCGTTAAATAATCTGGGTTACTTAAACCTGCTAATTTTTTTAGCATATTTAATGTTGCTACACCTTTTGCATTGTTAATGCTTGGTTGAGCAGTTCCTGCTTTAAAGAATTCTCCTCCATGTCCAATGTACATGTTAACGAATTCTTCTGCTAAATTCCAACCAGCTTTGTATGCTGCTGCGTAAGGATATTGCATTTTGCCAGATGCTCTTATTTTTTCTGATGCCGCAACTACTTCCTCATATGTTTTAGGAACAGCAATACCCAATTCTTTTAAAACATCTTCTCTGTAATATAAGTGCTGAGTATTTGCCATAAAAGCAACTGCCATTATTTTTCCATCAATTGTTATCAATTGAGAGTCTTGTATTCCTTTTCCATATTTCTTAACAAGATCATCAAGTGGTCTAATTAAGTCTTGGTTCATTAAAGGAACTATGGAGCTATTTGCTGCAATTCTTGCAGAAAACTCTGATGGATTTGCAGTCAGAGCTGGCACAGCAATTTTATTGTGCTCAGATGAGTGTGTGACTTTAAAATCTGCACTTCCTTTACATCCTTTAGCTGTTTCCACGAAAGTTCTTAAAGCTGGAAAATCATTTGCTAAAATATTTATTGATCCACTCTTAATGTTACAATCTGCGTAAGCAGAAGTTCCAAAAATAAGAAACAATAAAGATATTAATATTTTTTTCATATTTGTTTCCCTCATTAAATTTAAATTTATGTATTAAAGGATATATATTCCTTAGGGAATTTAAAAGTAGTTTTTAAATCGCATTTGACGCAAGCTCTGCACCTGCGACCAAAGATTCAAATTTTTTGTAAACAATATTTTCATCAACATTTCCAAAGCCAGCAAAAGTACTAAATCCACAATCACTTCCAGCCATTAATTGGTTTTTATCAATTACTTTTGAATACTGAATTATTCTATTTTTTACTAACTCTTCATGCTCTACAAAGTTTGAGGTTGAGTCTATTACACCAGGAACTATTACTTTGTCATTAGGAAGTTTTATGTTTTCAAATACCTTCCATTCATGAGCATGCCTTGGATTGGATGCCTCAATTAAATAAGTTTGGATATTTGCTTTTAATGCAATGGGTAATATTTTTTCTAATCCAATATCGTGAATATGCGGACCTTCATAATTTCCCCAGCAGATATGCATTCTTAATTTAGAGGAATCGATATCTTTGATTGCTTCATTAAGACATTCAATTTGTTTTTCAGCTCTAACTAAAAATTCCTCATCTGATACATTTTTAAAAGTCATATGTCTTGCAAGCGCAAGATCTGGACAATCAATTTGTAATAATAAATCATTATTTGTTATTTCATCATATTCAGTTTTCATCATTTTTGATAATGCTACCAAATAATCATCGTCATTTTTATAGAATTTATTTGGAAGGAAATTTGAAATTACTCCTGGTGATGCAGAGTTAATAAATCCTTGAGAATGGTTATTTTTTTTTAAAGCAGATTTTAAATTACTGATATCTTTAGTTAAAGATTTAGTATCTTTAATTTTTAAATCAGCAGTACAACATGGTCTTGTATAAGTAGGTGTACCCCCTGATTTTGCAATTTTTTCTTTATATGATGGAAAATCATCTAAGTCTTTAGGAGCTCTTCTCTCACTTTCACCACTAAAGCCATGCAATCGATCCTTGACATAAGTGGCGTAACTTATTTTTGACATTTCACCGTCACTTATAATATCAATTCCGATATCAATTTGTTTTTTTACAATTTTTTTTACTTCTTCTTCAATTATTTTATCAAGTTCTCCTTGATCAAATAATTCATTTTTATCTTTTTTAAAAAGTATCTCGGATAGTTTTTTTGATCTTGGCAGACTTCCAACATGTGTAGTTTTTATTTTATCCATATTTTTTACATTAATATTTGTTTCCAAATAGCCACTTCATCAAACAATACCCATTCTCTTATTATTTTATTACCTCTTAATTCTGCATGATTTATGCCCATTATAAATAAATCTTTGTCAGTCTTTTTGCCAAATTCTTCACTGTCTTTAGAATGCTTCCCACTTAAAAACCATCTGATTGTAGCTTTTTTATTATGATTTTTTTCATCTAAAGATGCAACATGTTCGACTGTAAACTTTATTTCAGAGAATATATTTTTTAAAGAGCTCCAATATTTAACTATGTCTTCACTTCCATTTCCAATTTTATTGCTTGGCCAAAATAGATTGGCTGCTCTATCATAATCTTTAAAATCATATTCTTTATTAAATATATTCGTTAAAACATTTGAATACATATAACCAGATGAATCTTCATTTACTTTTACTGGATTATACTCTGATTTTTTATCAGAAGATCTATCAAAAACTTTGATAGCTTTAGATATGCCACCTTCTTTATCAATTAAATGCCTTGCAAATTGCTCAGGTGTATAACCCAGCTGTCGAACCATTGCACCTTGATCTCTCACAATCCACTCATCATAAACCTGATTATTTTTACATGCACAGTCGGCTATAACTCTATAAACAATTTTGTTTCCTGTTTTTTTTCCGTAATACCCGTCATTTAAATGTGTAGCTTTACTAAGAATTCTGTGAGATGAATGATATCCTTCGTCGTCATTTCCACTCCAAATTACATCTTCACCTAATAATTGTCTGTCAGGGAATTCGTTTAGAGTTTTATAAGTTGCATCAATAACAGGTTTAAAACCATAGGTTATTCCAAAAGGTGATCTTACAGGTATATTCTCTGAATAATATTTAGATATCGACTCGACATCTTTCCCTTCCCAAATTTGTTTAGTAATTTTTAAAATGTAATCTGTTAAATTTTTATAATCACTATCAAATCCTTTCATTAGATCTGACTAACAAAATTTAAAATACTATTTTCTGAATTATTACAAGAGATATCTATTTTGCTATTCAAAGGAACTGAAAAAGTATCTCCTTTTTCTAATTTTATATTTGAGTTTCCTATTACTATTTTCCAATTACCTTCTTGAGCAAAAATAACGGTTGGCTTTATACATTCAATATTTTTAATTTCACCAGATATAGAATTTAATATTGTTAAATTAAATCCAGTATCTTGTTTGATTGAAGGTTCATAATTTTTTTTATTAAATTTGTTTCCTAATACTTGATATAATTTAATACCATTAACTTCATCGCTAATATTGTTTTGTTTATTTCTATAAATATTTTTCTCTAATTCTTCTGGCAAATAATTATCAAATCTTTCTAATTCATCTTGAGTGATAGGCTCTATCATTTTTCTGCCGTTAGGTACTTCAACCATTTTTAAATCTATTAACGAATTATCATCAAGCAATGCCATTCCAGTCTCTTTTGCTTTTTTTAAAATTTCTGGAACCCATGTTATTATACCAGGATCATCTCCGCCTAATACAACGAACATCAAACTTTCTTTATCTCCAACATTTTCAAATGCTCTGAACATATTTGTTGGCATTGAGATTATATCGCCAGCTTCTAATATTGTTTCTTGTTTTCCATCAGCACCCCAATAAAATCTCCATTTACCTGAGTAAATTACAAATACTTCAGCCGTAGTATGACTGTGAAGACCAGATCCATTTTTTGGCATAGCACTCACTGCTCCTAAATTATACCCATGTAAAGACTGTATTTTTATTACTTGTTTGGTGTCTTCAGCGACACCACGTCCAATAATTGTATAATTTTTTCTTTCTTTATGACCTTCTAATCTACCCTCTACAAAAGGAAGGCTACTCGGAACGAGCTCATTAAATTTTGCCAATCTATCAATCATATTCTTGTTATTTATCTCTATTTAAATATAAATTGCAATTTATGCAAATAGAACAATTTGATACAGGTCTTAAAATTAAGAAAAATATTGAAGATGTAGAAATTACACCTGTCCAAAACTTAAATAATAAAAAATTTGTTATTGAGAATTTTAGAAATATTTATGGATTAAAAAAGATTAATCTTAAAAAAAATTTACTAAATATATTTGACAAAGATATCAAAGTTAATTGTTTTGAACCATTAAATGAATTTAATGGCATAGATAATTTTATAGAAAAATTTTGGAATCCTTTATTTGATGCATTTCCAGACATCGAAAGAAGAGAAAATATCATCCTTGGAGGCTCTTTTAGAGACAAAGTCCAAGTTGGTTCTTATTCTACTTTATCAGGTTTCTTTTTAAAGCCTTGGTTAGGTATAAAACCAAATTTTAAAATGATTAATCTTAAATGTTGTGAAATTCATGAAATTAAAAATGAAAGAATTATTGAAAGTCATATATTAATTGATGTTATGGATTTTTTAAGACAAGCTGACAAATGGGCTATTAATCCATCAAGAGGATCCGAAGGAGCATGGTTGCCTCCGTTTAATACAGATGGAGTAAATTTTTTTGAAGAAGACATGAGTAAGTCTAAAAATTCATTACAACAGGCTTTGAGCATGAATAGAAGTTTAGATATTAAACCTGAGAAAGAAAATATTTCTAAAGATGAATTAAGACAAAGGTTAATAAATCATCCTCAAAAAGAGTTTTGGCACAAAGATATGATTTGGTACGGTCCTTGTGGAATTGGAACATCGAGGTCATTAGAAGGATTTGTAGATATGCATCAGCTACCTTTTAGAAAATCATTTTCTGAGAGAAATTATTGGGAATTAGGACATTATTGCGAAATTGGAGACGGAAAATTTTCTCTATGTGGTGGATGGCATAGTTTAAAGGCAAAGTATGGATCAAACGATTGGCTTGGATATACAGCAGATAACCAAGACGTTGTTATGAGAGTAATGGACTTTTATCATCATGATGAAGGATTAATTAGAGAGAATTGGGTACCTATAGATATAGTTCATATTTTAAAACAAATAGGTATTGATGTGTTTGAAAAAATTAAAAATACCAAGATATAATTAAGTTTATAGTTTTAAAGTATAATAGATAAAATTAAAATTATTTATTTAGTTAGAGAATCCATATTTTCGAAGTCTCACATCACCAGTTCTAGCATGAGCTTCCATGCCTTCATATCTAGAAATTCTAGCTGCTGCAGCACCTACTTCTTTGTTAGATTCTTTATTCATCTTTTGGTAAGTAACTGTTTTTATAAATTTTCCAACGTATAAGCCTCCAGTATATTTTCCTGCACCTTTTGTTGGTAGAATATGATTTGGTCCAGAGCATTTATCTCCATATGCAACTGTTGTTTCTTCACCTAAAAATAAAGAACCATAATTTTTAAGATTTTTTAAATACCAGTCTAAGTTTTCAGCTTGAACCTCCAAATGTTCAGGTGCATATTCATCACTCACTTTCATCATTTCTTCTTTGGTATCACACATAATTACTTCTCCATAATCTCTCCATGCAGCATCAGCATTATTTCTGTTATGTTCAGGTAGTTCTTGAATAATTTCTGGAACTCTTTTTATAACATAATCACATAAGGATTTATCAGTAGTGTAAAGCCAAGCTGGAGAGTCAGGACCATGTTCAGCCTGTCCAACTAAATCATAAGCGATTATTTCTTTGTCAGCTGTATGATCTGCAATAATGCCTATTTCGGTTGGTCCTGCAAATAAATCAATTCCAACTTTTCCAAATAAAATTCTTTTAGACTCCGCTACAAATTTATTTCCAGGTCCAACAATCATATCTACTTCAGGATTACCAAAGCAACCATAAGCTAGTGCACCAATTGCTCCTATTCCACCAATGTTCATAATTACATCTGCACCACATAGGTTAGCTGTATAAATTATAATTGGGTTTGCACCATTTGAATCTTTTGGTGGACTTGTTGCAATTACATTCTTTACTCCTGCAACTTTTGCAGTTGTCACACTCATTATAGCAGAGGCGATATTATTGTATCTTCCACCAGGAACGTAACACCCAACAGTATTTACAGGTATTAATTTTTGTCCCGCTATTAAACCAGGTGATAATTCAACTTCTGAGTCTTTTCCAAGATTTTCAAGCTGGTGTTCTGCAAACTTCCTAACTCTTTCATGAGAAAACTGAATATCGTCTTTAATCTTTTGATCTAAAGTTTTATTTATTTCTTCAATTTTTTCTTTGCTAACAATTATATCACCTTCATAATCATCAAATTTTTTTAAAATATCTTTAACCCCTTGGTCCTTTGTTTTTTCTAAATCTTTTAAAATTGAACTTACTTTAGTTCTTGTTTCATCTTCACCTGTAAATGCAGTTTTTTCAGCTTTTTTTATATAAGTAATTGCCATTATCTTTCCTATTTTATAAATGTTTAAATTATAAAAGATGTTTATTCAACAGAAGTTTAATCTAAAGCAACAACAGCTGCAGCTATAGAAGCAAGTCTTGCTGTCGCATCATCTGATCTACTTGTTATAACAACAGGCACTTTACCTCCAACAACTACACCTGCTGCACATGCTCCCATAAAATAAATCATCATTTTTACAAGTGCATTCCCCGTTTCGACATTTGGAACTAATAATACATCGGCTTCTCCAGCAACTATATTCTCAATTCCCTTAATTGAAGCAGATTTTTTTGAAATACTATTATCAAATGCCAAAGGTCCAAAAATATCAGCATTAAAATTTTCTTTACTTGCTAATTCAGTTAATTCTTTTGCTTCAACCGAACTCTGTACACTATCAATAACTTCTTCTGTTGCTGAAAGGATAGAAATCTTTGGTCTTGGAATATTAATTCTATGACTAAAATCTATAACATTTCTTAAAATATGCATTTTAGTTTTTAGGTTAGGAGAGACATTCAACGCTCCATCGGTTATGATTAATGGCTTATCATCTTTTTGTAATGTCATATGCCAAATATGACTTAGTCTTGTTTTTCCAATTAATTTATATTCTCTTTTAAGAACTTCTTTCATCAATATATCAGTATGAATGTGTCCTTTTACAATAATTTTTACTTTATCTTCCGATGCAAGTTTTGTTGCAATACCTGCTGTATTATTTTCAACTGGCTCATTAATTATTTCAAAATTTGATATATCAAATTTAAGCTCATCTGCGCATTCTTGTATTTTTTGTTTATCACCTATTAATATTGGGGTGATCAATTTTTCAGAGACAGCATCCATTACCGACATCATTGGTAATTTTTTGCCTGCATTTACAATGGCTGCTTTTACACCTCTTTTTTGATGGGCTATATTAAGTAGATTAACAGGGCAAACTGTAGATTTATCAGATAACATATGAGTTTAAATATTTGTTATGGTTCTAAATATCAATATTTTTTATTACGTTCGATATAAAAATAGTTTAAAATTGAATAAACGATGGAGATAGTTACAAAAATTGCACCTATAGCGTTAGCACTTATAATGTTAGGTCTGGGATTGGGCTTATCAACCAGAGATTTTTTAAGAGTTATAAATAATCCAAAAGATTTTACAGTCGGAATAATTTGTCAATTAATCCTTCTCCCAATCGTCGCTTATATTTTACTTTTAATATTAAGATTACCAGTTGAATTAGCTTTAGGATTAATGATTATTGCTGCTGCTCCTGGAGGAGTAACATCAAATGTCTTAACAAAATTTGCAAATGGAGATGTTGCATTATCTATTTCGTTAACAGCAATAGGTAGTTTAATTAGTATTTTTTCTGTTCCATTTATTGTTTTTTCTTCAGCCAAATTATTAGGTGTAACTGATTTATCCTCAGATATTACGATGACTGGTATTGCTCTTAAAATGGCACTAGTTGTAACTGTGCCAGTAATTCTTGGAATGATAATTAGAAGATTCGCTGAAAACTTTATTTCATCTAACATTAATATTGTAAATAGAATTACAGGTATTTTATTTATTGTTGTATTTGCAGCAATATGGATTGAGGAAAGAGAAAATATAATATCATACTTAGGTCAAGCGGGTTTAGCTGTTTTAATATTAAACGTAGTCATGATGACTTTGGCATTTTACATTGCAAAAGGTTTTGCAACTGGAATACCACAGAGAAAATGTATTTCTTTAGAATGTGGATTACAAAATGGAACTTTAGCTGTATTTGTAGCAACACAAATTTTCAATGATGTCTCTTACATGGTTCCCACAGCTGCTTACGCATTAATAATGTATATAACTGGATTTATATTTATATATATTCTTAAAAATTCTAATTAAGATTTATTTGATTATAGGTTCTTTTTATAAAAACATTTATTGATTTTAAATTTTCATCCTGGATTATTGACATATCTTTAAAATTTTGTTTGCTGACATCAAAATTTATCAATTTATTTTTGTCTATAGAAATAAATTTATTTTTAGTTAATTTCTTGATTTTTCTTACTACTGTTGGTCTTGGTATTCCTGTTATTTCAGAAATAGACATTGCATTAATTCCTTTTATTTTTTTATTAATAATTTTATCTCTCCATTTATCTAAATAACTATCTATTCCTTTAAGCTGCCTTCCAATTTTTGAATTATTATTCAGAATTATAGTTGCTAAAATAGTAAATATTTCCATATCACCAAAATAATTTTTCCACCTTAAGCAGTAAGGGAATAAAAATTTATAAAATTGATACCAGCAAAATGAGAAATTATGTTTTATTAAGTTATTAATTTCATTACTGGACATTTCATTTTTTATAACTTTTTCTTCTTTTAAAATTTGACTAAAAACAGATAAAAGTGCGCATATATTTTTTAATGTATCATTTGGCTGTGTTGAATTGTAAGCACTTCTATCTATTGTAATCTTCTTGCCTTTTTTTTTAATTATTCCTTTTTTTTCTAGGGATATAATTTTTCTTCTGACACTTTCTTTTGGTATTTGAAGATCCTTTGATATTCTTATAAGGTTAATTTTCTCAATTTCTAATGATTTATCCTTATAAAAATTATTAAAAGTAATATTTAAATTATTTCGTCTGTAAAAATCAAACTGCTTACTAATCAAATAAATTAAAATTGTGTAAGTATCTATATCTTTGAACACTTTATAAGCACCGATTGTCCATTCAGACATAAGTTTTAAAAAAAAAGGACTTAAAATATCAAAATGATTTTTGAAAATTTTATCGATAAGCTCATCATCTAGTTCGGAATTTACGCTTGGTAGCTGCTTCATAATGTATCAAAACCCAATTTGAACAATTTTAAAACTTGAGTCAACCCATTTTGAACAGTTAAATTCTGTAAAATTTTTTTACTATATGATTTAATAATTTTATGAGTACTGAAAGCTTAAACAGAACATCTAATATTGAAATACCTGAAAAAAAACAGAGAGTAATTCGAATGTCCCCTCGTAAAGTAAATATAGATGTTCTAAAGAAACGAGTAATCACTGAAAAGAAAAAAGAGGCACTTCAGTCAAAAATAATAATACTTTCAGTCTGTTTATCTATCGGAATACTAGGTTATTTTGCAGGTTAACTAGCTAAGAGAATATCTAAATCCTTTTTAATATTTTTTGGAATTTTTATAGATTTTTTAGAGTTTGTTTTTGTTCTTAAAAACTTTTGCTCGCCAGGATAAAAGATTCTTTGTCCTTTTAAATTAGGTATTTTTTTTATTCTTTTAATATTTTTTTTTATCTCTTTTTTATAATCTTTAACAAATAGATTGTCTTTAAATGCTAAAAATAAGTGACCGATATTTTGCGGCCCAGAGAAATCATCAAATGGGTCTTTTACTTTGCCACCATGATTACTACCAACAAATACTCCAGTTAAAATATCTACCATCCAAGCTAATCCAGATCCCCGAAATCCAGCTATTGGAAGTTGTACCCCAGCTAGAGCTTCTTTTGCATTTGTAGTTGATTTACCAAATTTGTTTAAAGCAACTCCATATGGTATTTTTTTTCCTAACTTTTCTGCAATCCTAATTTTACCTCTATTAATCATAGACATTGATGTATCTAGTATAAATGGAACCTTGCTATTAGTTTGAGTTCCAAAACATATTGGATTAGTTCCAAAGACTGATTTTTTCCCACCAAAAGGCGCAATAGCTGGAGGAGCATTTGTAAATGCGAATGTTATTAAATTTTTTTTAACCGCTTGCTCGACGTAGTATCCAGATAGACCATAATGTCCGCTGTTTTTTACAGCAACTAACCCAATACCTGTTTTTTTTGCATTTTGAATAGTTTTTTTAATAGCCTCATCTGCTGCAACAAAACCAATAGAATTATCAGCATCAATTATTGATATAGATTTTGATATATTTTTTACAGTTATTTTAGGTCTCGGATTAATTACTTTTTTTGAGATTCTTTCACAATACATTTTTAAACGAGACAATCCGTGTGAAGGTGCACCTACAAGTTCCGCATTGATAATTGCATTTGCACAAACTACAGAATGTTTTCTGCTTAATTTAAAATTAGTAAAAATTTTAATAATTAAATTTTTAAGCTCTTTTTCATTCATGATTTATGTAAACATAATTGAATTCAAAATTAAACTATAAATTGAATATTTTTTTTATTTATTAAAATTATCTTTAAATTTGAAGTAACAAAAGATTAACATTAATCATTTAAATTTATTATCATTAACTAATAAAAAAGTGAGGGATATATGAAAAATATACTTAAAGTAGCTTCTATGGCTCTAGTTCTTTCATTAACACTTTTCGGTATCACAAATAAAGCTTCAGCTGCAAAACTAACTTTATATTGCAGTGTTGAAATAGACGTTTGTGAAATGCTTGAACAAGCTTATGAAAAAGAAACTGGAACAAAAGTTGCTATGACAAGAGCAAGTAGTGGTGAAACTTTTGCGAAAATAAAAGCAGAAGCATCAAATCCAAAAGGAGATGTTTGGTTTGGTGGAACAGGTGATCCACATTTAACTGCAGCACAAGAAAATTTAACTGAGAAATATAAATCTGTTCATTTTAATGATTTATTACCTGCAGCTCAGAACCAAGCAAAAAATGCTGATTTTAAATCAGTAGGAATTTATGTTGGTGCATTAGGTTTTGGATATAACAAAGATCTTTTAGCAAAAAAAGGTCTTCCAGCTCCAAAATCATGGATGGATTTAACAAAACCAATATATAAAGGCGAAATACAAGTAGCAAATCCAAACTCATCTGGAACTGCTTACACTACCTTAGCCACTATTCTTCAAATATTTGGAGAAGATAAAGGTTGGGATTACATGAAAAAACTTCATGCAAACATAAATACATATACTAAATCTGGTTCTGCACCAATTAAGGCAACTGGTAGAGGTGAAAACTTAATTGGTATTTGTTTCCAACATGATGGTGTGAAACAAACAAAAAAAGGTTTGCCGGTTGTTACGGTCTCTCCAGCTGAAGGAACTGGATATGAAGTTGGATCTATGAGTATTATTGCAGGTGCAAGAAATATGAAGGAAGCTAAAAAGTTTTATGACTGGGCTTTAAGTCCTGCTATTCAAACTATGGTCTTCACTTCAGGAAAATCTTTGCAAGTGCCATCTAATACTAAAGCAAAAGCTGATCCTGATGCTCCAGACTTATCAACAATAAACTTAATTGATTATAATTTTAAAGTTTATGGAGATAAAAGTACTAGAGCGAGTTTGTTATCCAAATGGGATAACGATGTTTCTGTAATTCCTAGATAAGGAATTAAATGAGAGGGCTCGTTATCTGTTGGATGCTCATCGGAGTATTGGGTTTCCTAATATTTCCATGGTATGTAACAGGTGACGGGTTTTTCTCAATAAACTGGATTTTAGAATATTCTTTAGAAGATTACGGTTCTGTATTACCGCAGGTATTTATAAATAAAAAATATTGGCTTCTTCCTTTAGTTGTTCCTTTATTTTTTCCATTATCAACTTTAAAATTAAATCAGAGTAATCCCATTTATTCCAAAATTTTCTTGTACTCAGGATTGTTTGGCATTTTTTATTTTATTCTTCAGGGGTTTTCGATTGGTATAAGAGGGTGGAATTTTGAAATCTTTCGATCGATTTTTGGCGATGTAGAAAATCAATTTGGAGTAGGGTCTGGTGCAGTTCTTTTATGCTCTACATTTATTTTTTATATTACACACGGGCTATCCTCACGAGGCTGGTTGAATGGAGATAATTTTATTGTAGGCAGTATAGGAAGCATAATTATTTTAGTTTCAACTTTCGTTTTTTTTCCTATTTTTAGAATGTTTGCTGTTGCCTTTAAAGGCACGGAAGGTGGATATGAAATTAGTAATTTTTCAACCAAAATATTTAATAAAGGAATTTGGGGTCTTGATTGTCTATATAGTGATTATGCATGTGGTGTTTTTTGGAACACTGTTACTATGGGAACACTTACAGCTTTCTCATCAACAATTTTGGGTTTAGGTTTTGCTTTATTAATTGCAAGAACAAGTTTTAAATTTAAAAAAACGATTAGAATTTTATCTGTTTTACCAATCATAACACCTCCATTTGTAATCGGTTTAGCAATAATAATATTATTCGGTAGAACGGGAGTTGTAAGTTCTTTTCTTGAATGGGCATTTGAGATTGAGCCCTCGAGATGGATTTATGGTTTACCAGGAATATGGTTTGCACAAACTCTTGCTTTTACACCTATTGCTTTTTTAGTTTTGATAGGAGTTGTTGAAAGTGTAAGTCCTGCAATGGAAGAGGCTTCACAAACATTGAGAGCTTCAAAATGGCAAGTTTTTAAAACTGTTACATTACCTTTAATGAGACCTGGAATTGCAAATGCATTTTTGCTTGGGTTTATTGAAAGCTTAGCTGATTTTGGAAATCCACTTGTACTAGGTGCCGAATATGATGTTTTATCTACAGAAATATTCTTTGCAATTGTAGGTGCACAGTATGATGAAACTAAAGCTGCAATATTAGCAATGATTTTATTAACCGTTGTTCTGGTAGTATTTTATCTTCAGAATCAATGGTTGGGAAAAAAATCCTATATTTCAATTTCTGGGAAAGGTGATAGTGGAGTTCATCCTGAATTACCAAATAATACTAAGTGGATAATTTACTCAACTGTTCTACCTTGGGCGCTCCTTACATTTATAATTTATATTATGATTATGTTTGGTGGATTTGTAGAGATGTGGGGTGTCGATCACAGTTTTACGTTAAGACATTATGTTGAAGCATTTAGTGTTGAATGGGTTAAAGAAAGAGGAATTTTGTGGACTGGTACTGCGTGGAATTCTTTTAACACTACTTTTGCGATAGCATTAATTTCATCATTTCCTACTGCTGCAATAGGTATTTTAACAGCATATCTTCTTACAAGACACAAGTTTAAAGGAAAAAATGCTTTCGAATTCGGTACAATGTTAAGTTTTGCAATACCTGGAAGTGTTATTGGTGTGAGTTACGTTTTTGCGTTTAATGTTCCGCCACTTGAACTTACAGGAACAGGAATTATTTTGGTAATCGCTTTTGTATTTAGAAATATGCCGGTTGGGGTTAGGGCAGGTATAGCTTCAATGAATCAATTAGATCCTCATTTAGATGAAGCATCATCAACATTGAATGCATCTAGTTCTCAAACATTTAGAAATGTAATTCTTCCATTGCTTAAACCTGCAATTACTGCTTCTTTAGTTTTTAGTTTTGTTAGAGCAATGACGGCAATTAGTGCTGTTATATTCCTTGTTAGTGCTAATTATGATTTAGCTGTCTCATATATATTAGGAAGATTAGAAAACAATGATTATGGTCTAGCAATTGTTTACTCATCTGCATTAATTGTTGTTATGTTATTTACAATAACATTAATGCAATTAATAATAGGTAAACGAAAATTAGGAAGAAGAGAAGAAACAGCAGGAATATTACAAGGAAATTTTGGATAATGAAAAAAGCAGAAGTAAAATTTGAAAATATTACAAAAAAATTTAATGAGACCGTTGCTGTTGATAATGTGAGTTGTACTTTTGAAGCAGGAACACTGACTACATTATTAGGTCCCTCTGGATGTGGAAAAACTACTTCTTTAAGAATTATTGCTGGTTTAGAAAGAGCTACCAGTGGCAGAATATTAGTAGAAAATGAAGATGTAACATTATTACCAGCAACAGATAGAGATGTATCTATGGTATTCCAATCTTATGCTTTGTTCCCACATATGAGTGTGCTTGAAAATGTATCTTATGGTTTGAAGATGATAAATGTTCCAAAAGAAGAATTTACAGAAAAGTCGTTAGAAACTCTTAAGTTAGTTAATTTAGAAGGTTATGAAAATAGGATGCCCTCAGAGTTATCTGGAGGTCAACAACAAAGAGTAGCTGTTGCAAGAGCAATTGTACTGAAACCTAAGGTTCTACTCTTTGACGAGCCTTTATCTAATTTAGATGCAAAATTAAGAAGACAAGTAAGAGAGGATATTAGAGAAATTCAACAAAAACTTGGAGTAACTACAATTTATGTAACTCACGATCAAGAGGAAGCATTAGCAATTTCTGACAAAGTAATTGTAATGAACAATGCTATTATTGCTCAACAAGGAAGCCCAAAAGAATTGTATAACTTTCCTAAAACTAAATTTGTAGCTAATTTCATAGGAGACGCAAATGTTGTTAAAGCTGAAATCATTAATCAAAATAATAATACTTACGAGATCCAATTAGCAGAAATGAAAATTAATATAGAAAGTGATCAAAAATTAGAAAGTTCAGTTTCCGTTTCTTTAAGACCAGAAAAAATAACTATTTCAAAAAGTCCTGAAGAAAACTCAATACATGCATCTGTTAATAATGCGTCATTCGTTGGAAATAGTTATCAGTATATAGTAAATTCAAAAGTCGGAAAGATTTACGTAGTTTCTAGCGATACAAATGAAATATTTAATGTTGGAGAAAACGTTTATTTAAAATTCGACGAAAAAGAATTACGGTTACTTGACGATTAAGGATTAACCTTTACCTCTCCAAGGTATCGTCTTATCTATAATTTTTCTCAAAGTTACGTCAAAAAGAAGACCCAACATACCCATTATAAAAATTGTGATCCAAATTACTTCATATTGAAAATACTTTTTGGCAACATTTTCAACAAATCCAATTCCAGTTGTACCTGCTAAAAATTCAGCTGCAACTAAAGTGCCCCAGCACATACCAACCGCTACTCTAATACCTGTTAAAATTTCAGGTAAAGAATTTGGAAAAATAACATATCTAAGTATTTGTCTTTTAGAAGCACCAAGAGAATGCGCTGCATGTATTTTAGATAACTGTGTACCTGATGCTCCAGCTCTTGCTGAAATAATCATTATAGATAATGAAACCATAAATAATAAAAATACTTTTCCTGTATTATCAATCCCTAAAACCGAGATTATTAAAGGAGCCCACGCAAGAGGAGGTACTGGTCTATAAAGTTCAATTAATGGATCAAAGAAACCTTTAGCAAATCTATTTAAGCCCATGAAAAGTCCTAATGGTACACCAATCAATATTCCAAAAACTAATCCAAGAAAAACTCTTAAAAATGAATCCCAAATATGACCATAAGGAACAGGGATTTTAAATAATTTAAAATCACCAGTAACAATTTTTAAAACTTTACCTTTAAAATTTTGCTTAACCACACCGTCTTTAGTGTGAACCGGATATTCTCCAGGTAAAACATCGGCTATCCAATCCGGCAATATAAAGCCAATTATCTGGCTTACATCCATCATATCAATCCAAAGAAGTGGGATATTTTTGTAACCTACACTTGGCTTAGACATTAAAATAAATTTATTAAGTGTATCTGAGGGTTTTGGTAACCATCTACCTGAACCTTGCTCAGAACAACTAGGACCACTTGCAACTATAGTTCCTGCAGGGAATAAAAGAATGTCAATTAATCTTAAACCCCCTTGCTCAGTTTTTTGAAGATTATCAAATTCAATAATTGCATTTTGCATTTCATTAAGAGCATTTGGTGGATAAATACTTGCAAATTCAATTCTTCTTGCAATTTTTACAATGTTTTTTGCGTAAGTAGATGCCACTTCCTCAGTGTCATCTAAATTTTTTCTATATAATTTTATCTCTGATTTAAGTTCTTTTATTGCATTTTTGAATTGAGGATTATGGTTTCTTAATTTAAAAAATTTATCGTTAATTTTTTTTAATTGTTCAGCTGCAGCGTGAAATTTTAATCCTCTATCTGTTTCAGGCACTAAAGGCACTTCAATAGTATTTTCTATTGATCCTGTTCCGGCACTTACAGTTACTATGCCCCAGCTTCCTTGCTCAGCAATTGCTTTTTGTCTTTCATTTTTTTGCTCTGGTGTTTCAAATGGATAATCTTTCTTTTGAAAATTATTGCTTAACAATCTAATTTCATCAGTCATCTCATCTATTTTAATTTTTGTGTTAATCTCCATTAGATTATCGTTAGTAAGTAATGGAATTAATTTGTTTGTTTTATTAATAAAACCAACTAATGCAGTTTTCTGTATGTTGCTTAAATCTGGCGAATTTTGAATTTCTAAACTTATTTTTTTAAGATTTTTATTTTCTATTTTTATTATTGAAGTACTTTTGAATTCTCTTTCTTCAATTGGAAATTGATATTTTAATCCTAATAAAGACTCATTTATTTTTGCGACCTGACATAATTCATTTGCTGATTTTGGATAAAATCCTTTTGCAATATCCCAAGAATAATAAAGCCAAACTAACAATATTGCACTGCTTCCGACAATTATCCAATGAGTTCCACCTTTTGCTCTTTCTGGATTTCCAAAAACTGCATCAACTTTTTCAGTTTTTATTAAACGTCTTCCATAAAGTATGCACCCGATAATTGATACGACAATTAATATTGTTATTATTTGAGTAAACATTTAATTTTCTTTTCCCATAATTTCTTCCTCCATGTTCCAAATCATGGATAAAATTTCTTCTCTTTTTGACGAAAAATCTTTATTTTTTTTTATTTCTCTTAAATCTTCTTTTAAACCCATCTCTGCAAATGGAAGATTATATTCTTTATGTATCCTACCTGGTCTTGGTGCCATTACGTACAACCTTTCACCAAGCAGTAGTGCTTCCTCAACCGAGTGTGTAATTAAAATAATTGTTTTTCCAGTTTCTTTCCAAATTTTCAAAACTAAAGATTGCATTTTTTCTCTTGTTAGAGCATCAAGAGCACCTAAAGGCTCATCCATTAAAATCAAATCAGGATCATTGATTAAACACCTTGCAAGAGCTACTCTTTGCTGCATTCCTCCAGACAATTGATATGTTGGGGTATTTCCAAATCCTTTTAAGCCAACAATCTCTAGCCACTCATCAACTTTTTTTGAAGTTTCTATAGGATCTTTTTTTTTCATTCTGAGACCAAAGTTTACGTTCTCTGCAACAGTCAACCATTCAAATAATGCACCTTGTTGAAAAACCATGCCTCTTTCAACTCCAGGTCCATCAATTTCTTTACCATTCAAAGTTATATTTCCAGATGTTGGTCTTAAGAAACCAGCTGCAATATTTAACAAAGTTGTTTTTCCACAACCAGAAGGCCCAAGAACTGTTAGAAGTTCTCCTTTTTTTAATTTGAAATTTAAATCTTTTAAAGCATGAACAGTCTCTCCTTTTGGAGTTTTGAAAATCATGTTTAGATTTTGAGATATCAAATCACTCATTAGCTGACTTTATATAAAATATTTACTTAAAAAAATAGGCACCAATAAAATTGGCGCCTATTTAATTATTCTAATCTTTAAATTATAAAGGTAAGAAACTAGTGTCTACTGCTCCACCTGGAGTTCCCATTCCTTTTAAGAATGCATCTAAGTTTCCGCTTTCCATAGATTTTTTAGTTTCTTCTGGAGTTAAGAATTTAAAACCACTTAAAGTGTCTTTCATATCAGCAATTTTCATCTCTGAAGCTTTTGACATAGAATTCATATCACTTTTTCCATTTCTATATCTTTCATTTGCTTCATGAGTTACTTCAATAAAAGTTCTCAACATTCCAGGATTTTCCTTCATAAACTTGTCTGTTACAGAAGTAATATCTATTCCTAAAATACCTGCATCTCTTGCTTCTTGAACAGTTAAAAGTCTTGATCCTACAGCAACTGCAGCTTTGATAGAATTACCACCAAATAGACATGCCATTACTACATCTCCACTTACTAATGCAGCCGCACCTTCTTCAGGGTCCATTTGAATTATATCCATTTTGCTTCTGTCAGCTCCGACAACTTTCATACTTTCGTCGAAAACGTACTCAGCCATAGTACCTAACGGAACAGCAACTTTTTTACCTTCTAATTCTGTTGCATTAGCTTTTGTTATTCCTGAAGCATTAGATGTTACACAAGTTGTTCCACCCATTCCGTACTCCATTGCAATATCAACTAATTTGATAGGTGCATTTGATTTTACAGCATTAATAAATGGTACTAAACCTTGTGAGTAAGAAATATCAATATCTCCTGCTAACATAGCATCTGTCATTGCCCCACCATTTGTGAAGTTTGTCCATTTTACTGGAACTCCTAAAGCTTTAGCAAAATTCTTTTTTTGCATGTCCTCTAAATTTGGACTTGGCCACTCTAGAAAGTATGCAACTCTAACCTCGTTCGCAGCAGAGTTTGCTGCTGTGATTGTTAAGTTTAGAGCAAATAAACTTCCTAAAATGAAACTAATTATTTTTTTCATTTCATCTCCTGTTAATTAAATTTAATTATCGATATTTAAGTTTAAATTTTCTTTTAAGTAAATGATGAATAAATTACACAGGCTTCAAAAGTCATAACTTACAACCTATAGTTGCGGTCATTTAACATAGCAAGTATGACTAAAATTTACTGGTTAATTTATATAATTAGTCTATGAATCGGAACATAATTATGAGTTCAGAAAAACCTCAAATACCAAATTCTTTAAATGAACATTGGATGCCATTTACATCTAATAGAGATTTTAAAGAGTCTCCAAGATTAATTGTAGAAGCAAAAGGTGTTTATTTAAAAAATCATCAAGGCCAAACTCAGATAGATGCAAGCTCAGGATTATTTTGCAATCCATTAGGACACGGAAGAGAAGAAATAATTAATGCAATTACAAATCAGTTAAAAAAATTAGATTATGCTCAACCATTTCAACAAGGTTTTGGTGGTTCATTTGAACTTGCAACAAAAATTTCTAAACATACACCAGGAAATTTAAATAGAATTTTTTATACAATTTGTGGATCTACCGCTGTTGAAACAGCAATTAAAATTGCAGTTGCATATCATAAAGCAAGAGGTGAAGGACATAGATTTAGGTTTGTTGGAAGAGAAAGAGGCTATCATGGAATGAATATTGGAGCTACTTCTGTTGGCGGAATGATTAACAACGTGAAAACATTTGCCAATGTTTTGATGCCAGGTGTTCTTCACATGAGACATACACATTTACCAGAGCATAAATTTGTTTCAGGTCAACCTGAAACTGGCGCAGAGATGGCAGAAGATCTTGAGAGAATTTGTACAAATTTTGGTTCAGAAAATATTGCAGCTTGCATTGTTGAACCAATTGCTGGATCAACAGGAACTTTAGTTCCACCAAAAGGATATTTACAAAGACTAAGAGAAATTTGCGATAAGCATGGTATTTTATTAGTTTTTGACGAAGTTATTACAGGTTGGGGAAGAACTGGTTCGCCTTTTGCATCTCAAGAATACGGAGTTACACCTGATATTATAACAATGGCTAAAGCTACAACAAATGGAATAAGTCCTTTAGGTGCAGTTGCGTGTAAAGAAGAAATTTATGACACAGTTATGGATGGATCTCCAAAAGGAACAATAGAATTATTTCATGGTTACACTTACTCTGGAATTCCTGTCTCAGTAGCTGCAGGCTTAGCGGTTCAAGATATTTTTGAAAAAGATGATATCTTTAATAGAGCAAAAAATTTATCTCCATATTTCCAAGAAGGTTTAATGTCTTTAAAAGATATTGATGTTGTTGATAACATAAGAGGTTATGGAATGATGGGTGGTATTGATATTAAAATGCATAAAAAACCTGGCGCAGCAGGATTTACATGTTTCAAACACTGTTATGATGCAGGAGTTAACTTTAAAGCGACTGGAGATTGTTTAATTATTGCTCCAATGTTTATCTGTGAAAAAAAACATATTGATGAAATAATAGAGAAACTAAGAACTGGTATTACCAACTATTCAAAAAGCAAAAAAAATTAATTTAATTCTATGAAAATCGGGGTTCCAAAAGAAATAAAGCCTCAAGAAAATAGAATTGGACTCACTCCCGAAAGTGTAAAGGCATTAACCTCTAATGGCCATGAAGTTTTAATTGAAAATAATGGAGGTTTTGAAGCAGGATTTGAAAACGATCATTACGTATCAAGCGGAGCAAAAATAGTTAATACAGCTGAAGATATATTTAACGACTCTGACATCATCGTTAAAGTTAAAGAGCCACAATCTAGTGAAGTAAAAATGATAAGAGAAAATCAAGTTGTCTTCACATATCTTCATCTTGCTGCAGCTAAGGAACTGACACAAGGCTTAATAGACAGCAAATCAATATGCATCGCTTATGAAACAGTCACAGATAACAACGGAAGACTTCCTTTGCTAGCACCAATGAGTGCAGTAGCAGGAAGAATGTCAGTTCAAGCAGGTGCACATTGTTTAGAAAAAAATCAAAAAGGCCGTGGTCTTTTGTTAGGAGGAGCTCCTGGTGTAGAGCCTGGAAATGTAGTTATACTTGGAGGTGGAGTAGTAGGAGAAAATGCTGCTATAATTGCAACAGGCATGAAAGCCAAGGTTAATATTGTAGATAAATCTGAAAAAAGATTAAACGAACTTTCCCAAATATTTGGAGACAAAATAATTCCCAACTTAAGCGACAAAACTGATTTAGAAAAATTAATTTCTGAATGTGATTTGTTAGTAGGTGGAGTTTTGATACCAGGTGCTGAGGCACCAAAATTAGTTACAAAGAATATGTTAAAAAAAATGAAAAGGGGATCAGTAATTGTAGATGTTGCAATTGATCAAGGAGGATGTGTTGAAACCAGTAAACCGACTACTTTTGCAGAACCAACTTTTATAATAGATGATATAATTCATTATTGTGTTGCAAATATGCCCGGTGGTGTTCCTAGAACATCAACAATTGCATTGAATAAAGCAACTCTTCCTTTTTTATCTAAACTAGCAAAAGATGGGTACTTAAAAGCTTTAAATGATGATCAAAATTTTCAAGCAGGATTAAATGTATTTAAAGGAGGTGTTACTCATAAAGCTGTTGCTGATGTATTTGGTCATGATTATTTACCAGCTCAAAAGGCATTGCTTAATTAAAATCCCTAATTTTTCTTGCTTTTTCATAAATTGACAAAAAAAAAATTAATTCTATATAGCAGTCATAATTTAAAAAATTATTCCTGAATTTAACATTCATTTATTTCTCTCTTTTTTGTTGAATTCACCTCCTCGAAAGGGGAGGTAAAAAGGAATTATATCCCTTTGTTTATTAAATTATATATTTGGTCTTTGTCAGTTAAACCAATTTCTCTTGCTACTTCACTTTCACCTTTAAAAACTACTATTGTAGTCCAATAATTTACACCTAAAGCTTTAGCAATATCTTCATGTTCTGTTTGCTCATAGAATAAAAATTCTACATCCTTAAAGTCTTTCATTGCTTGATCGAAAACTTTTGTTTGTGCTGCGCAAGTTGAACAATATTCATTCCAAGAATTAATAACAATTGTTTTACCAGATTTTTGAATTTCAAATAATTTTTTCAGATCAAAGTTTGTGGTTTTTTCAAAACCAAATGAGATATTTGGTATCAAGAATAAAATAAAAAAGACAAAATATTTTTTCATGAGCTCTATTTAATTATCTGGTCATTCTTTTCAAGATGTTTTCTTTCAAAAATATTTGATGAAACAAAACTGCAAAAATATGCAATGAGATTAAAACTATTAATGTATAATTTGAAATAACGTGAACATTATAAAATTGATCTGCTAAATCAAAGTTATCTTCAATCCTTAATTTAAAAATAAAAAAATTTAGTTTTTCACCATTAAATAGCTTTTTTAAAATTCCTGATGTTGTTATTGTTAAAAGTGCGACATAAAGAGCGAAATGATTCAATTTCGCAATCAAGTTTTGTCCAAAGAATGCCTCAGGCATTAGTTTTGGGGACTTGCTAAAAAATTTATAAATTAACCTAAATAAAGTTATGTAAAATATAGATATTCCAACAATTACGTGCACATTTTCTATAGTTATTCTTAAATCCGAAAAATCCAATCTGACTAAAATAAACCCCATTGGTATCTGAGCAATTAGAAGGAGCAAAGTGAACCAATGGAAAAATTTAGCTAACCAACTATATTGTAATGCTATACTATTCGACATGAGCTATTTTATAAAAATAAATAATATTTTCAAAATAATGTTTATTGTAGCACTTTCTTTTTCATTTAACTCTAATGTTTTATCAGAAGAAAGTGCAAAAGACATTATAAAGAAAAGAAAATCTTTATTCAGTCAAAATTATAAACTAGCAAAAAGAATTAGTATTTTGCTTAACGAAGTTGAAATTGAGGACTCAAAAAAACTAATGATTAGGATGAGTGATAATTATTTAGAATTACTAAATTTATTTCCAGAAAATACAAAAGAGGGACATGGAACAGAGGCTTTACCAATTATTTGGGAAGAAAAAGATGAATTTAATGCTCTAATGAAAAAATCATCTGATCAAATGATAAAACTAGCCTCAATTATAGAAGACCAAGATGATTTTAGAGCAGCTTTGAAACAATATATGTGGTCGAGCTGTAAAGCTTGTCATAGCAGATATAGGGCTCCACACTAATGAAAAAGTATTTTTTTATTCTTATTGTTTTATTTTACGCAGATACTGCTTTCTCTCATTCGCACTACCCCATAACAAGAGATTCATTAGAAGCAATTAAAAATGGCAAGATATTATACAATCAATATTGTGTTTCTTGTCACCAAGCAAATTTAGCTGGAGCTACAAATTGGCAAGGTTTAGATGAAGATGGGCATAGAAAAGCACCCCCTTTAAATGGAACTGGTCATACTTGGCATCATACAGATGAGTTACTACATAGAATGATAAAGTATGGATTTGCTAAATTGATAAAAAATTATGAAGGCAAGATGATGGGTTTTGGTGATAAAATAAGTGATGAAGGTATTGATAACATTCTTTCGTACATTAAATCTTATTGGAAAGATGATATTTATGAATATCATTTAGAAATGAGCAAACAATGAGTTCAGAAGCAATTAATTTTAATTGGTCATGCAAGCATACTTGGAAAAGAAGCGCAAAAAATACTGCTTGGTGTTTACTAGGCTGTGCAATTGGTGACTTTGGAACTATATTGTATTTTCAGATAACAGGAATTCCCTGGCCTGTTTTAGCCATCATGACTTTAGCAATTATAAATGGTTTGATTACAAGTATTATTTTAGAAACTATAATTTTACTAAGACAAAAACTTGATTTTTCCAAAGCATTAAAGACTGCGCTTGGTATGAGCTTTATATCAATGGTCAGTATGGAAATAGCCATGAACCTCACAGATGTAATTTTAACAGGTGGAGCTATTTTAAATTGGTGGGTAGTACCAATAATGCTTTTAGTTGGATTTTTAACTCCATGGCCATACAATTATTGGAGATTAAAAAAATATAATATTGCTTGTCACTAAAAACATCTCTATATCAAATTAAGACCTCAGATAATGACTAAAGATTTAATAACAATTGATGGCCTTTCAAAGGTATACGATAATGGATTTAACGCTTTAAAAACTGTTAATCTAAATATAAAGCAAGGTGAAATTATTGCTATGCTTGGACCAAATGGAGCTGGCAAAACTACACTGATAAGTATTGTATGTGGTATAGTTAAACCAACTTCTGGAGTAATTACAGTAGATGGTTTTGATATTATAAAAGATTATAGAGAAACAAGATCAAGAATAGGACTGGTCCCCCAAGAAATTTCACTAGAACAATTTGAAACAGTTTTTAACAATGTTTCATATTCAAGAGGCTTATATGGAAAAAAGCCAAACCCCCAACATATAGAAAAAGTTCTAAAAGATTTTAGTTTATGGGATAAAAAAGATTTAAGATTAAATCAGCTTTCAGGGGGAATGAAAAGACGTGTAATGATAGCAAAAGCATTATCTCATGAACCTTCGATATTATTTCTTGATGAACCAACGGCAGGCGTAGATGTAGAATTGAGAAAAGATATGTGGAAAGTTGTAGAGGGATTAAGGAAAACTGGAGTAACTATAATTTTAACAACACACTATATTGAAGAAGCAGAGGCAATCGCAGACCGAGTTGCTGTAATTAATCAAGGAGAAATCATTGTTGTTGATAATAAAATAGATTTATTAAAAAAGATGGGTCATAAAAAATTAACTATTGAGTTGCAGGATAAAGTTGAAAAAATTCCATCAGAACTTGATGAATATAATCTATCAATCTCTAATGATAATTATTCATTAATTTACAACTATAACTTACATGCTGAAAGAACAGGTATTACAAAGATGCTTCAAGATTTAAAAAATGCAGGTTTGAGGATGAGAGACTTAAAAACAGAGCAAAATAATCTTGAAAAGATTTTTGTGACATTGGTAAAGGAAAATAATGAGGATTAATTTTTACGCATTAAGAGCAATTTATTTTCATGAAATGGATAGATTTAGAAGAACATTAATACAATCTCTTCTTTCTCCAGTTTTATCTACTTCACTATACTTTATAGTATTCGGCTCGGTAATCGGGGATTATGTACAAAAAATTGATGGCATTAGTTATGGCTCTTATATAGTTCCAGGATTATTGATGTTAACATTATTAACGCAATCTATCAGTAATACTTCTTTTGGAATTTTTTTTCCTAAATTTAATGGAACAATTTATGAAATTTTAGCAGCTCCAATTTCTACTGTAGAAATTGTAATTGCTTATGTTGGTGCAGGTGCAACTAAAACCTTAATTGTTGCTGCAGTAATTTTCTGCACTTCACTTTTCTTTGCAGAAGTAAATGTAAAGTTTCCTTTACTAATGATTTTCTTATTAATTCTAGTTGCTTTTACTTTTGCTTTATTTGGGTTTTTAATTGGACTTCTTAGTAAAAATTTCGAGCAAATGTCTATAATACCAACAATTGTCATAACACCAATGGTATTCTTAGGTGGAAGTTTGTATTCGCTAGATATGCTTCCAAGTTTCTGGCAAACAGTCACTTATTTTAATCCTGTAGTATATTTAATTAATGGGCTGAGGTTTGCATTTTATGGAGTTTCTGATTTTGATATTTGGATAAGTATTTCAACAATGTTTATATTTTTAATTGTATGTGTAACTCTTGTCTCAATTATACTTAAAAAAGGTTATAATATAAAAAATTAATTTGACTGTTGATCAGATAATTCCTGCAATATTTTTAATATTAGTCTTAATATTAGTTCTACCTAATTTTCTCAGATCAAACTCAAATATTAAACAATTGATATCTAATTTTTCAATTTGGATAATAATTATACTTGTTATATTTGGATTGATGTATTTTTTGATGTAAATAGATTTATGATTAAATTTATTCTTCCAGCAGTACTATTAATTTTAATTATTATTTTCTGGGAAAAAATTAATGAATTTTTATTAAGCAAATTTAAAATTAAACTCAATTACATAGCTGTCATCATATTAGTTTTAATATTAGTGGTTTTATCTTTATTACTATATTTCTAATTTATAATGGAGATAAATTTATTATTCTTTGTTAGCGTTGTTCCAGCTATCGTATTATATGGAATTGCTAAATCAGGTTTAGGTGGATCAATATCATTAATTTCAGTTCCATTAATGACAGTAGTAATGTCATTAAATCAAGCACTTGCAATTATTTTACCAATATTAATTTTTTCAGACATTATTGCAGTTTATAGATTTAGAAGAGAGTTTGATTTTGGAACACTTAAATTAATAGTTCCATTTGCAGCTATTGGAATAATAATTGGCTCATTTACATTTACTTATTTTTCTGAGGATTTGCTTAAGTTAATAGTTGGAATAATGGGTTTTTTATTTTCTGGTCATTATTTTTTATTTAAAAAAGAAAAAACTATACCGGCAAAAAAAAACTTTTTTAAAGGGGCTATTTGTTCATCCATTGCTGGTTTTTCAAGTTTTTGTGTTCATGCGGGAGGAACTCCTACAAGTCTTTATTTGCTTCCACTAAGAATGAAAAAAGAAATTTATGTTGGCACAAGAATTATTTTTTTTAGTTGTGTTAATCTAATTAAGCTTCCTCTGTATGTTTATTTATCTATGATGAATTTTGATACTTTATATCAATCAGTTACTCTCTTTCCCCTAGCACTTATTGGAATTTTTATAGGTTACAAATTACTTAAAATAATTGAGGAAAATTTATTTTATAATATCATTTACGCTTTAATTCTTGTTAGTAGCGCTAAGTTAATAATTGATTTCATTTAATCTTTGAAATAAGTTGTAAATGGGGTGCCAAAAGGCTGAGAAATACCCTTAGAACCTGTCCGGTAATTCAGAAAGGGAAAATGAATAATTTAAATATAATCAATCAATCATCAGCAATAATATTAATTATTTCAATTTCTTTAATATTTGTTTTTGTTGGAATTTATTTTTCAAAAAAATTTCAAGGACTTAATAATTATTTAGTTGCAAACCGTTCGATTGGAACTTTATCCTTAACAACAAGTCTTGTTGCTTCAGCACTTGGTGCTTGGATTTTATTTGGACCCGCATCAGCAGCAACATGGGGAGGAATTGGTGCAGTGATTGGCTATTCACTAGGAACTGCATTTCCGCTTTTTATTTTAATTTATCTTAGTAAAAAATTTAGAACTAGTTATCCGCAAGGCAAAAGTATTATTGAAATAATAAGACTAAGGTTTGGACCAAATCTTTATAAACTTATTTTAGTTTTTTCTATTTTTTATATGACAATCTTTTTAATTGCTGAAGTTACTGCTGTAGCTTTTTTAATTAATTACATATCTGGTACTGAATTGTGGATCACCTCTTTAATAGTAATATCATGTTCGTTACTTTACACATTATATGGAGGGTTAAGAGCATCCTTAATCACAGATAACATTCAATTTTTTGTATTTACAGCACTTTTAATAATTAGTTTAATTTTTATTACCTCAATTGAAACAAACGAATTTAATTTTGAAATTATTAAAAATAATAATCCGCATTTGTTAAGTTTTAGTTATCTTCCAAATTATACTGCCGGCTTAACTTTCTTTATAGCTGTAGCTGCAACTAATCTTTTTCATCAAGGTAATTGGCAGAGAGTTTATGCTGCAAAAAATTACGAAGTTTTAAAAAAAAGTTTAATATTTTCATTTTTAATAATATTACCAATAGTCTTTTTTATGGGATTTAGCGGTTTGGTGGCTGTCTCTCAAGATACTAGTGTCATACCTGATCTTGCATTTTTCTCAATTTTGTTAAAAGAAAATTTAATAATATTTTCAGTCATTGTAATAATTTTGGCTATCTCTTTAACAATAAGTAGTATTGATACTTTAATAAATGCTATTTCAAGTTTGGTAATAGTCGATGTAGATAAAGTATTAAATTTAAAAAATAATCATTTAAATATCTCAAAACAATTTGTTATTTTTCTTTCGGTCATAGCTTTTTTTGTTGCATCAAAAGGATTTAGTATTCTTTATTTATTCTTAATAGCAGATTTATTTTGTTGTGCGGCTGTTTTAAGTGTTTTTTATACTTTTTATTCAAAATCTTATGATGAAAAAAATGCATATGTTTCTATATTAATAGGATTAATTGCAGGACTATTATTTTTTCCAAGCCCTGATTTTTCTAAATCAATACTATTTGGCATAATTTTGCCAATGGATTTAGCACCATCGTATATTTCTCAATCTCTTTTATTTTGTTCATTTATTGCGGCAACTTTATCACCAATAATTGCATGGAAATTGAAATAATTGATGTTTATTAAAAACCTAATTATTGTATAATTTAATAAATGCTCAATTTTATATTACCATTTATTGTATTAATCGTTGTTGTTGTTTTCATTCATGAATATGGACATTACTATTTTGCAAAAAGATATGGTGTTGGTGTAACAGATTTTTCGATAGGTTTTGGTCGAGAATTATTTGGATGGAACGATAAATCAGGGACAAGATGGAAAGTTTGTTGGATACCACTAGGCGGTTATGTAAAATTTTTCGGAGATAGGAATGTATTCTCACAAGCAGATCAAGAGGAACTACTAAAAAAATATAGCAAAGAAGACCAACATAAATTGTTTGTAACAAAACCTCTTTACCAAAGAGCATTAATTGTTGCTGGAGGACCATTGGCTAATTTTATATTAGCTTTAGTCATTTTTACTTTCATATACATGTTTGCAGGTAAAGATTTTACACCAGCTGTAATTGATGAAGTATTAAAAGATAGCCCAGCAGAAGTTGCTGGAATGCAAAAAAATGATGTTATTATTGAAATAGATAATTCAAAAGTAGAGAGTATTCTTGATGTTTCTAAATTAATAGCAATGTCAACATCAGAATTTATCGATTTTAAAGTTTCAAGATATGACCAGGAGATAATTTTAAAAGTAAAGCCAAATTTTGTTGATAGCGTTGATGAATTAGGAAACAAACTAAAGAAAAGGATGGTTGGTATTAAACTTAGTCCTTATAACAATCAAATAACCCACAAAAAACTTGGACCTGCACAAGCTTTACTTCAATCATTTAATGAAGTTTATTTTGTAACAACTTCATCACTTAAATATCTTGGATCAATGTTTACAGGAGCAGGTGACAGCTCTCAATTGGGTGGTCCAATTAGAATTGCTAAAATTTCTGGCCAAGTTGCAGAATTTGGAATTATACCTTTTGTCAGTATGATGGCTTATATTTCAATAAGTTTAGGATTAATTAACTTGTTTCCCATACCTTTATTAGACGGAGGACATCTCATGTTTTACGCATTTGAAAAAGTTTTAGGTCGTCCTTTAAGTCAAAAAACACAGGAAGGTTTTTTTCGAATCGGAATGTTTTTGTTGTTATCTTTAATGTTTTTCGCAACATTTAATGACCTTAAAGATTTAGGCTTATTTTAAGGCTTTTTTAATAGCTAAAAAAAACATTGTATTTATTGACTTTTTTTACCACTATATATTGTTGTTCAAAAAAAAATATATACTAAAAAAAAGCTTGAATTATCAATGATTTTGTTAAGTATAGTTCCATAAACCTTTAAAACCGGAGCTAAAATGAACAAAAAACAATTAGTAGCAAAGCTAGCTGGTTCGTTAAATCAAAGTAAAGCTGATGCAGAGCGTACTTTTGATACTATTACGAATACTATACTAGATGCGTTGAAAAACGACGATTCTGTAAAGATTGCAGGTTTTGGTACATATAAAGTGGCTAAAAGAAAAGCCCGAATTGGACGTAATCCAAGAACTGGAGAGCAAATTCAAATCGCTGCTTCTCAAAAGGTAAAGTTTTTACCTGCTAAAGCACTTAAAGAAGTATTTAACAAGTAAATCTTATTTAACAGCCTTTATCAGGAATGCTAAAATTCTTGATAAAGGCTGTTTCTACATGCAAAAACTGCATATCTATTTTTAACAACAATCATTAGTTTTTATTTATTTTAAAATTATAAGAACCTCTTTTTAACAATGGAGGTTAAATGACTAAACATTTAAAAAAACTTGTCGGTCCTTTAGTAAGTTTGTTTTTCTTACTGAATATGACAAGTGTAGGTTATGCCGAATCTACAGTCTCTGCAGAAGTTGGATTTATTTTTAATACATTTCTATTTTTAGTTTGTGGTTTTCTTGTCATGTTTATGGCTTGCGGATTTGCGATGCTAGAATCAGGAATGGTAACTTCAAAAAGTGTATCTGTAATTTGTGCAAAAAATATAGGATTATTTTCAATCGCTGGAATTATGTTCTGGATGGTAGGTTATAATCTAGCATATGGAATTCCAGAAGGTGGCTATATAGGAACATTCACTCCGTGGTCTGATGCAAGTGCTGTTGATACAGGATATGCAGATGGTTCAGATTGGTATTTCCAAATGGTATTCTGTGCAACAACAGTATCAATTGTATCTGGTACGTTAGCAGAAAGAATTAAATTATGGCCTTTCTTCTTATTTGCAGCAATTTTATCAGGAATCATTTATCCAATTGTCATGGGATGGCAGTGGGGTGGTGGCTGGTTAGCCGCTTTAGGTTTCTCTGATTTTGCTGGTTCAACTCTTGTACACTCAACTGGTGGTGCTGCAGCTTTAGCAGGTGCTATGTTGTTAGGTGCAAGAACAGGAAGATTTGATAAATCAGGTGCAGCTAAGCCAATGAGACCATTTGCAGCTTCTTCTATACCTTTGGTAACAGTTGGAGTATTTATTTTATGGTTAGGTTGGTTCGGTTTCAACGGTGGTTCACAGCTTGCTATGGGAACTTTCGATGATGCAGTAGCTGTATCAAACATATTTATTAATACAAACTTAGCAGCGTGTGGTGGTGTTTTAGCAGCAGCAGTAATTACTAGATTAATGTATGGTAAAACTGATGTAGTTCAAATGCTTAACGGTGCGATTGGTGGATTAGTTGCAATAACAGCTGAACCATTAGCGCCAGCACCTATAGCAGCAATATTCATCGGTGCAATCGGTGGATTAATAGTAGTGTTTGGAACAAAACTATTATTCTCATTTAAGATTGATGATGTTGTTGGTGCAATACCAGCTCACTTATTTGCTGGAGTTTGGGGAACATTAGCTGTTCCACTAACAAACTCTGACGCAAATTTTAGTGCACAGTTAATCGGTGTAATCTCGATCAACGCATTTGTTTTTGTAGTATCATACATTGTATGGGCAATTATGAAAAACACTATGGGTATCAGATTAAGTAAAGAGGCTGAACTGAAAGGTACAGACGTAACTGAAACTGGTGTAATAGCTTACGCTATAAGAGACTAAATTTAACTCCCTCCCTTAAGTTAAACTAAAAAGGCCCCGTAAATGGGGCCTTTTTTTATTAAACTGTTTTTAAAAATTCTAACACTTCTTTTGCGTGGTCTTTAACTTTTACTGAACGCCACTCTTTAATAATTTTGTCATCTTTTAATAAAAATGTACTTCTTATTAATCCCATAAATTCTCTACCCATGAATTTTTTTTTACCCCAAACTTTGTATGCTTTAATGGCCTCTTTTTTTACGTCTGCTACCAAATCAAACTTAATTTTAAATTTATCTCTAAATTTTTCATGACTTTCCATACTATCTTTAGAAATACCAATAACTTCACAGTCTAATTTTTTAAATTGTGAAAGTAGAGAATTGAAGTCTTTTGTTTCAACTGTGCAGCCTGGTGTATTATCTTTTGGATAGAAATATAAAACTTTATATTTACTTTTGATTTTCTTTAGCTCTAAAAGTTTTGAATTGGTTGATGGGATTTTGAAATTAGGAGCTTTATTTGGCATATTTTTTCGTAGATTAAAATTTATAATGATGTATTAAACCTTTATGAGCATTAAATCAGCACAAACATTAGTCGCAGAAGCTTTGACAGAAATCAAGACACTTTCCCCAGCAGAAGCATTAGAGATGGTAAACAGTGATAAATGCAATTTAATTGACATAAGAGATATTCGAGAACTTGAGAAAATGGGAAGAATAGAAAATTCTCATCACATTCCTAGAGGAATGTTAGAGTTTTGGATGGATCCAGATAGTCCTTACTTTAAAGAAGGCAAGATAGATATGAACAAAGAAATGGTTTTATTTTGTGCAGGTGGACTAAGATCTGCACTAGCTACAAAATCATTGAAAGATATGGGGTTTGAAAAAATTTCACATATAGATGGTGGCTTTTCTCAAATGAAGAGCAGTGGCTTTAAAGTAGAGAAATAAAAATTAATCAAATAAACTTATTCTCTTTGCGAAAAAAATTCTTATCACCCAGTATATAAATAATCCTAAAGGACCAATAAAATATGTGATTATTAAAGGAAAAAAGACTAGAATTTTTGACATGTAAAACCTCTGGCTATCTCTAACAATCCAAGATCCACAAAACAAATTTATAGCTAAGAAGTGCGTCCAAAATAAAATTAAAAACTCATTATTCTCAAAAAGCTCAGCAAGATCATAAAAACTTAAATATAAAATAAAGTTTTTATCAAAATCATATCCTGCGAAAAAAAATATATATAATAGATAAACATAAACACTTGCCAAAATAAATGTTGGAATTATTGATGTAACAAATAAACCACAAACTTTAGTTTGTGGAAAAATAATAAGCATTAACCAAAAAGGTATTACACCTATATTCAACCACATATAGATCATTTCTACTGTAAAAAATGCAGATATTTGTTCAATCATCAGGGTTATATTATATTAAATGCAATAATGATTCCTATAAAAAATAAAAAAAAAAACTTAGAAGCGACAATTGATGAAATGCGCAACTTTGCACTTAATTATGTAGAAAAATTTGCACCATCAAAACAACAGCTAAAAACATATCTTTTAAAGAAATATTTAAGATCTAAAGTTGATAACGTTAAAAGAAGCAATATTTCAGATCTAATCGAGATTGTAGCTGAAGATTTAGAAAAATCTAAATTTATAAATGATAAATTTTATTCAGAAACAAAAGCAAAAAGTCTAATCCAAAGAGGTTCATCAATAAATAAGATTAGAAATTATTTAATAAGTAAAGGGGTTGGAGAAAAATATATTAAAAATACAATTGAACAAATTAATGAAAATAATGAAGATCAAGATTTTTTTTCAGCCATAAAAGTTTGTAAAAAAAAAAGAATTGGTCCTTCAAGAACTGAAGATAATAGACCATTATTCTATAAAAAAGATATTGGTATATTAGCAAGATCTGGATTTGATTTTGAAGTTTCCAGAAGAGTAATGGAACTAGATAAAGAGGAATATTTGAAAATTATAAATCTTCTTTAGACTTTTTATTTTTTTCTTCTAAATAATACTGAATTTTGCTTTTGATATAGTTTTTTACCATCACAAATACTATCAATCCAAAAATTGATACAGAAACTATTATAATTAATATTATTCTTAATTGCTCACTCATTATATATTTTTATTTCTTTTCAAAATTATACTAGGATTTTTAAAATTTTCTTTTCCGTAAAGTATTTCATTTCCATCAAAATCTGTAACTATACCCCCTGCATTTTCAAGAATAGCATGTCCAGCTGCTATATCCCATTCACATGCTCTAGGCTCTGCAACATATCCATCGTATTCATTTGAAGCTATTACACAAAATTTTAAAGAACTTTTCATCCTTTTAAATTCACTAACATTCATTGTTTGATATATTTTGCTAATTTCAGGTTTTAGTTTATTTGAATATGATACAAATTTAAGTTTATTATTTGAAATTTTTGAACAGTCTAATTTTACATGTTTACTATTAATTATTTCAAATGAACAACCTTTATCATAAGAATAAAATAATCTATTTTTAGCGGGTGCATATATTATACCTGCTACTGCTCGATTATTAATTATTAAACCAGCATTTAGAGTAAATTCGTCAAGATCATTAATGTAATCATAAGTACCATCAATTGGATCTATTAGCCAAAAATTTTTTAAATCTTTCTTGGATTTATTATGACTAGTTTCTTCTGATACAATCGGTATTTGAGGAGTTAAGTCATTTATTTTTTCAGTTAAAATTCTATTAACTTCAAGATCACCATTGCTAACAGGTGTGTTATCTTCCTTAATTTCTTTTTTTAATCCTTTTTCTCTTAATTCTATTGAAACTTTTCCTGCGTATAAAAAAGTGTCAATCAGTTTTTCAATAGCTGCCTTTATTTCGATTTGTTTCATTTATTCTAATTTTTCTAATTCAATATTTTTAGCATTGATAACTTTTTTTCCTACATTTTCGAAATTCACAGTCACTTTTTCTTTAATAATTGATTGTACTTGTCCAATTCCCCAATCTTTATTATTAGGATTTATAACTTTATCACCTGGTTCAAAATCTAAAATCATTTGATTTTACTTATATTAGAAATGAGTGTAAATACCAGCACATGAATTTAGACTTAAACTCAATTGGATTAGATAAGAAACCGTCTGATACAAAAGTAATTGTAGCTATGTCTGGTGGTGTAGACTCATCTACAGTTGCAGGTTTGATGAAAATGCAAGGATATAATGTAACTGGTATAACATTAAAACTATACAACGATAGTAAAGAAGTTGTTAAATCAAAAGTATGTTGCTCAGGTCAAGATGTTATAGAC
Organism: uncultured Pelagibacteraceae bacterium; assembly: GCA_902534735.1. Taxonomy (GTDB): domain Bacteria; phylum Pseudomonadota; class Alphaproteobacteria; order Pelagibacterales; family Pelagibacteraceae; genus Pelagibacter. The sequence continues at coordinate 97,385 of CACARD010000002.1, read as the reverse complement.
GCAAAAAGAGTTGCTCATAAATTAGATATTGATCATAAAATTCTTTATTACCAAGATAAATTTAAGCAAGGAGTTATTGATAATTTTGTAGAAAGTTACTTAAAAGGAGAAACTCCAATACCATGCGTACAGTGTAATCAAACTGTCAAATTTAAAGATTTGTATGAAGTTGCCAAAGATTTAAATGCCGATGCTTTGATTACAGGTCATTATGTTAAAAATATAACAATAAATGAAAAAAATAATATGTATAGAGCAGTAGATGAAAATAGAGATCAAAGTTATTTTCTATTTAATACTACAAGAGAGCAATTAAATTATTTACGATTTCCATTAGGTCGAATGTTAAAAAATGAAACTAGAGAAATTGCTAAAAAACTAAATTTAAATGTTGCAGATAAGCCAGACAGTCAAGATATATGTTTTGTTCCTAACGGAGACTATTCATCAGTAATAAAAAAGTTTAAGCCAGATTCTTTGAAAAAAGGCAATATTAAAAATCTAAATGGTGAAGTAATAGGCGTTCATGATGGAATTATAAATTTTACTATTGGTCAAAGAAAAGGAATTAAAGTATCTGACAAAGAGGCATTATATGTAATTAAAATTGATGCAGAAAATAATGAGATAATTGTTGGAGGAAGAGAACATCTGGGAAAAAAGAAAATTAATTTAAAAAATATTAATCTATTATCCGATAAAAACGAATTAAATGAAAATATATTAGTCAAAGTTAGGTCTACAGGAAAGTTATTAAGCGCCAATGTAAATTTTATAAACAAGAATGATGCTGAGGTAAATTTAGATAATTCTGAAGATGGTATTTCACCTGGACAAGCATGTGTCTTTTATAAAAAAGACCAATATGGTCACAAAGTTCTTGGTGGTGGTTGGATTAAAGAATAATTAATTTTACTTTTTCTTATTCTTTTTTCTTGCTCTTCTTTTTTTAGAGCCCATTTTTCTTCGGCCTCTATGCTTTTTAGGGTATCCCATAATCTCCTTAGTTTTACAATTTTATTGACTTATTTGAGGGATATAGCATTGTCAATATAACTAATCAATTTTTTTATGGTTAATTCAGTTAAAACTTTTTTAAAACAAGTAGGAAAAGATTATCAAAATCAGTCAGTTAATCCGCCAGTAGTAAGAGCTTCAACAATAATATTTAAAACTCTTCAAGATATAAAGAAAACACAAAATAATTATAAAAAAAATCCCTTAAGCAAAAATTTTGATTATGGTAGAAAAGGAACATCAACAACTTTTGCACTACAAGAACTATTAAGAAAAATTGAAAATGCTTATCAAGTTTATTTAACACCAACAGGATTTGGTGCAGTTTTTCTTGGAGTGATTAGTGTTGTAAGACCTGGTGATGAAATAATTATAACGGACTCAGTCTACTCTCCCACAAGATTTTTAACCGAAGACTATTTAAAAAAATTCAATATTAAAGCAGTATTTTATGATCCAAAAAACTTAGATGACTTAAAAAAAAAAATTACAAATAAGACTAAACTTATTTTTGTTGAAAACCCAGGAAGTAACACGTTTGAATTTCAAGATTTAAAAAAAATATTATCTTTTGCTAAGAATAAGAATATTTATACAGCTATTGATAACACCTGGGGAACACCTTATTTAATCAAGCCTTTAGACTTAGGTTTTGATATGTCTATAGTTTCAGCGACAAAATATTATTCTGGTCATTCAGATGTTATGGGTGGCAGTTTAGCTATTAAAAAAAGACTTTTTAAAGAAGTGGAATTAAGTCAAAAAGCTGTTGGTTTAAGACTAAGCCCTGATGATGCCTATTTAATTATGAGGGGACTAAGAACATTAGATATTAGGCTAGACAAGCATCAAGAAAATACCATCAAGGTAGCTAATTTTTTGAGCAAACAAAAAAAAATTAAAGAGGTTTTTTACCCAATTAAAAAAAATATTAAACAATACAAAATGTGGAAAAAGTATTACTCAGGATCTTCTGGGTTAATGGGTGTAAAAATTATTTCTAAAAATAAAAACTCTGTAATTAAATTTTTGAATAAACTAAAATTATTTGCCCATGGTTACAGCTGGGGTGGATTTGAAAGTCTTGCTTTATATCAAGACAAATTGGCACTGGGTAATAGGAGCTACACAAAGCTGAGTAATAACGAACATATTATAAGATTGCATATTGGTTTAGAAGACCCAAATGATTTGATTGCTGACATTAAACAGGCTATTAAATCTGTAAGATGAATGACACCAAATTTTTTCCAACAAAAAAAGCATTAGTTACTGTAATAGCTGCATCTGCTGTTGTTATTATTGCATTAGGAATAAGACAAACTTTTGGAATGTTTTATTTTGATTTTGCAACTGATTTAGATATCACCATAACACAGTTCGGCTTTACAATGGGATTACAGCTCTTATTGTGGGGTGTTTTCAGTCCTATGTTTGGAATTATTACGGATAAGTATGGTGGTAATATTGCAATCTTTATTGGTTTTGTTTTTTATTTGTTAGCAATTTTATTGTTTTATTCAGGTTTTAATACTGGTTATTATTTTACTATAACAATTGGAATATTAGTTGGTGTTGGACTGGGATCTACAGCTATCAGTATACCTGTTTCAGTTGTTGCAAAACATTTTCCAGTATCAAGCAGAACAATAGCAACAGGAATAGTAACCTCAGCAGGATCTTTTGGATATTTTATATCACCATTAATCACTAGATATTCACTTGTTGAACATGGGTGGGAAAATACAATGCTATTTTTCTGTTTCTTTTTAGGTCTAGGATTAATAGTAGCATTATTTGTTTCAACACCAAAAATACCTGTTGGTACAAATCAAAATAACAATCAAACAGCTAGAGAAGCTTTAAAAGAGGCTTTTTCAAATAAAAGTTATATCTATCTTACATTAGGTTTCTTTGTATGCGGTTGGCATATTGCTTTAGTTGCAACTCATATACCCACTTACATGATTGATAAAGGATTACCAGATTGGTGTGCAGCGATGGTATTGGCTTTAATTGGACTTTTTAATATGGTTGGAACAATTACAAGTGGATATCTTGCAACTAGATACAGTCAAAAAATTTTATTAAGTGCAATTTATCTACTAAGAGGAGTATCAATTATTTATTTCATATTCCTACCACCAAGTGTTTTTAATTCAGTAATCTTTGGAATAACATTTGGAATGTTGTGGCTATCAACAGTTCCCCCAACAAATGGAATAATAGGCAAGGTATTTGGAACCAAGTATATCGGATTATTATATGGAATTGTTTTTGTAAGTCATCAAATTGGATCTTTTTTAGGAGCTTATTTGAGTGGAGTTTTCTACGAACTTAACGGCAATTTTGATTATGCTTGGTACATATCTATCGCATTATCTATTTTTGCTGGTTTGATACATTTACCTATAAAAGAGAAGCCAATTGAAAGACCGCAAATCGCATAAACTTAAATTTAACCCGTATTTAGAAAAACTTTATCAGTCGGATAAGCCACTGATAATCTACAAAGTTGATAATGGTTATGACATTTATACAGATTTTTCTAAAAAAATAAATTTAACAAAAAAAAATATACATAAATTTTTAAACTCTTTTGAAAGAACGAAATATAAAAAAGAAACTGATCAATATGTTGGTTTTTTTGGATATGAAATTTTAAATTATTTACTTGGTATTAAAATTAGCAAACAGTCTAAAAATGATTTTTATAAAGGAGTTTTTTACAAACCAGAAACAATCATTAAAATAAGAGATAATATTTCAATATTTTCAAATAAAAAAAAGCACGAATTTAATAATTATTTTAAACCAACTAAAATTTTATCACCTTTTAAGTTAAATATTAAATATCAAAAATACAAAAAAATATTTGATATTTTTTCAAAAAAAATAAGACAAGGAGAAACATATCAAATAAAAATTTGTACAAAATATCGTAATAAATCTTCAATAAATCCAATTAATTTTTTCTGGAGATTAATGAAGTCAAATGCTTCTCCAGAATCTTTTATGATAAGAGATAAAAATTATTCTATTGTAAGCTGCTCACCTGAAACTTTATTATTAAAAAAAGGTAACAAAATCATTACCAAGCCTATTGCTGGCACATTAAGAAAAAGTAAAAAATCTAACAGATCTAGTGCCTTAAAGTTTTTTAGAAATAACATTAAAGAGACTAAAGAACATAATATGATTGTTGATATGGAAAGAAGTGATTTATCCAGAGTTTGTATTCCAGGAACAGTAAAAATTGATAAAGAAAAATATGTTGAGGAATACAGACACCTATTTCATTATGTTACAACCATATCTGGAAGCCTATTAAAAGATATGACTATAAAAAATATTATCAAATCTATGATGCCTGGTGGATCAGTCATAGGCTGTCCAAAAGTACGAACTTTGGAATTGTTAAATCAACAAGAAAAAGAGAATAGAAATATTTTTACAGGTAGTTTTGGCTATATAAAATTTAATAAAGATATGAGATTTAACATAATAATAAGATCTATATTAAATTATAAAAATACATCTGAAATATCTGCAGCATCTGGTGTTGTATTAGATAGTGCAGCAAAAAAAGAATTTAATGAAAATTTTATCAAAGCAAAATCATTATTAGAATTATTTAAATGATTTATATAATAGACCACCAGGATTCATTCACATGGAATGTAGTTCATCAATTCTCTCAGTTTGATAAAGTTTATTGTTCAAATTATTTTGAAATAAATAACAGTTTATTAAATAAATCTAATACGATTGTATTATCTCCTGGACCCGGTTCACCCAAAGATTATCCAAATACTTCAAAAATTTATAATAAATTTAAAGGAAGAAAAAAAATTATAGGAATTTGCTTAGGGTACCAGCAAATATTACATTGTGAAAATGCCAAAATTATTCAACAAAGGAGAATATTCCATGGCTATCAATCTGAAGTAAAAGTTGTTTCGAATAAATCCATCTTTAGAAAGAATTCTAAATTTAAAGTCGGAAGATATCATTCACTTAAGCTTCAAGAGCCATTTATTAAAGAAAATTTTGATATTACTATGAGATGCGCTAAAACTAATATTGCTATGGCTTTCGAAAACAAAAGAGATGATGTATATGGTTTTCAATTTCATCCAGAATCTTTTTTAACAACAAATGGTAAAATTCTTATTAAAAAAATCTTACAGTCGAAAAGATCTTAAAGAAAAAGAATTTAAAGATCTATGGAATGCCCACGGGGTTTTCACAACTATGTGGATCTATGGAAAGCCTCAAAAGATTTTATTTTTTAAAGAACACATAACAAATCTAATTAAGTCTACTAAAAATTATAAAATTTATGATCGAAATTTAAAAAGAAATATATTTAAAATAATTAAATCGAATTTAAATAAACAAAAAAATTATAATCATTTATTGAGAATTGCGGTTACCAAAAGTTTAATTTCTATTTCTTTGAGAGATAAATTAAAAATTAAAAAAAATCTCCAGTTAAAGTTAGTAAATTATAATAGAATTAAGCCTGAGCATAAAAATCTGAAGTATAAATTTATTTTAAAAAGTTTATCTAAAATGGATAATACAAAATCTGATATTGCTCTTTGCTCAAATGGAAAAATTCTAGAAACAGGCACTTCAAATATTATTTTCATTAAAGATAATAAATACTATTCACCTATAAGAAAATTTTATCGAGGAGTTAATCTTAAGTTTTTTGAAAAAAATTTTAGTATAAAAAAAACCAATATTAATATTAATAATTTAAATCAATATGAGGAAATACTTCTAATCGGATCTGGAAAAGGAGTTTCCACAGTTTCATCTATAAAAGAAAAAAACTGGAATAGAAAAAAATATAAATCCTATGAAACTTTTGTAAGTAAATATAAAACTCAAATACTTAAACAAAAAAAATTGAGTAATTATTTATGAGAAATCCTAATAATCCATGCATATTCTGTTTTACAAAGAAAAAGGAATATCTTTTTGAAAACGAACTAGCTTATGCAACTACTGACACGTACCCTGTATCAAAATTTCATTCACTTATAATTCCAAAGCGGTGTGTTAAAAATTATTTTGATCTAACCTCAAAAGAAATCTTAGCGTGCAATAAATTAATAAAGAAACTAAAAAAAAAAATTGAAATGAAAGATAAATCTGTAAAAGGTTTTAATATTGGTACCAATTCGGGCAAGGTTGCTGGACAATCTATTAATCATTGTCACATTCATCTGATTCCAAGACGAAAAAATGATGTTAAAAATCCTCAAGGTGGTGTTCGAGCTGTAATTTCTGCTAAACAGCATTATGTGAGGAAAAAGTAACTTTTATTAACATTTTTTTATTGAGATGAGATTATTAGTCAGTTGAACTAATATTTTTTATAGATTAAGAGCTTAGATTAGTATTATATTTAGCGGAGATAATAATATGTTCACAACCAATCCATTTGCTGTTCTTTCTTCAACAGTTCCTTCAATTGCTTTGCAAGCATTTGTTTTGTTGATGTTAGCGTTAGTAGTGATTGGAACACTGATGGATATTATTCATAAGAAGAATGTAAAATATTTTTTTAATAATGCTAAAAAAGCAAAAAAAGCAGCAAGTAGAGAATTAAGTCTTGGCGAGAAAACAGCGATAATTTCTAAAACTGTAGTACATGATATTGGAACTACATCTGAATTAGGTTTGGGTAAAAGAAGATTTGCACATGTATTAGGAATGTATGGAACAATATTATTTTGGATTGGTTCAGGCGTTATGATATTTGGATATTCTTCTCCTAATGCTGTAACTCCAACTATATGGCCAATCATTTGGCATGCTGGTGCAATTTTAACTTGCCTTGGAGCTTATTGGTTTTGGTTTTTTTTAAGAGTAGATGTATCTGCTGAAGCTCACTCAGTTTTTAGAATCATAAAAGCAGATTTATTTGTTTTAGCTTTAGTATTATCGTCTACGTTTGGTTTAGCTTGGTCGTATTTCCAATATTCAGGATCTACTGGTTTAAGTATTTTATTTTTAATTTTGTTTGCGGTTGCTAACATAGTTTTATTTGGAGGAGTTTACTGGTCTAAATTTGCTCATATGTTCTATAAACCTGGTGCTGCAATCCAAAAAAATTTAGCAGAAGCAGATGGTTCTAGAGATAATTTACCTCCACCTGCAGATGCTCCAGAACAATTTGGACTTGGAATTAAACGTGAGGCACCAAAGCACTATTAATATGATTGATAAAATTTTAAAGAAAGGTAATAAGTAGATATGTCAACTTTTGTATACATGACGAGATGTGATGGATGCGGTCATTGCGTAGATATATGTCCATCAGATATCATGCACATAGACGAAACTATTAGAAGAGCAAAAAATATAGAACCAAATTTTTGTTGGGAATGCTATTCATGCGTTAAGGCATGTCCTAATCATGCAATTGATGTAAGAGGATATGCTGACTTTGCTCCAATGGGTCATAGTGTTAGAGTTAGAAGAGAAGAAGAAAAAGGAACTATTTCTTGGAGAATTAAATTTAGAAATGGAACAGAGAAAAATTTTGTATCACCGATAACAACAAAACCTTGGGGAAAATTCATACCAAAATTAGCTGAAGCCGATACTCCTAATCAGGGAGAGATTAATTCACAAATTTTATATAACGAGCCACATGGTTTAAATACTGAAAAAGATTTACCAACTTTAGATAAGAATTCATTTAAGCAAGGCGTTTATTATTAATGGCTAAGCACAAAACAATCATTGAAGAATGTGATGTACTAGTTGTCGGTGGAGGTATGGCTGGAACAGGGGCTACCTTTGAGGCAAGACACTGGGGAAGAGATTTAAAAATAATCTGTGTAGAAAAAGCAAATATAGATAGAAGTGGTGCTGTTGCACAAGGTCTTTACGCTATTAACTGTTATATGGGAATGCAGTGGGGCGAGAATATGCCAGAGGACCATGTACGGTACGCTAGAAATGATTTAATGGGTCTTGTTAGAGAAGATTTAGGTTATGACATGGCACGTCATGTAGACTCAACTGTTCACATGTTTGATGAATGGGGTCTTCCAATGATGAAAAACAAAGAAACTGGAAGATATCAAAGAGAAGGTAAGTGGCAAATTATGATACACGGTGAAAGTTACAAACCAATTGTAGCTGAAGCTGCAAAAAAATCTGCTGATAAAATTTATAACAGAATAATGATTACCCATCTTTTAAAAGATGAAAAAAATCCAAATCGAATAGCTGGTGCAGTTGGATTTAATGTTAGAACTGGAAATTTTCACGTATTTAAATCTAGAACAGTAGTTGTTTCTGCAGGAGGAGCATCACACATATTTAAACCAAGAGCAGTCGGTGAAGGTATGGGTAGAACATGGTATGCGCCTTGGAGTAATGGATCTGCTTATGCATTACCTATTCAAGCAGGTGCTAAAATGACTCAAATGGAAAATAGAATTGTACTATGTAGATTTAAAGATGGTTATGGTCCAGTTGGAGCATATTTCTTGCATTTAAAAACTTATACTCAAAATGCTAATGGCGAAAACTATGAGAAGAAATGGTATGATGCTACTAAAGAATTAGTTGGAGAATATATAGACCATCATCCAACACCAACTTGTTTAAGAAATCATGCATTCATTCAAGAAACAGCTGCAGGTGGTGGACCAATTCACATGGTTACAAAAGAAGCATTCCAAGACCCGCACTTAGAAACAGTTGGATGGGAAAATTTCTTAGGAATGACAGTTGGACAAGCTGTTGTATGGGCTTCTCAAAATATTGATCCAAAATACACAAATCCTGAATTAACAACTTCGGAGCCATATGTAATGGGATCTCATGCTACATGTTCAGGAGCATGGGTTAGTGGACCAGAAGATATAGCACCTGATGAATATTTTTGGGGATACAATAGAATGATGACTATCGATGGATTATTTGGAGCAGGAGATGCAGTTGGTGGAAGTGCTCATAAATTTTCATCTGGTTCATTCACTGAAGGAAGGTTAGCGTCTAAAGCTGCTGTTAAATATATTCAAGATAAAAAAGCTGATGATATTGAAGTTTCTGATGCACAATTAGAGAAACTTAAAGAAGAAATATTCAAGCCAATTGAGAACTATACTGTGGGACGAAATGAAATTACTGGAGGAACTGTTTCTCCAAGCTATATTTTACCTATACAAGGACTACAAAGACTCCAAAAAATTATGGATGAATATTGTGGTGGATTAACAAATAATTACATGACAAACGATAATCTACTTAAAAAAGGCTTAGAACAGCTACAATTACTTCAAGAAGACTTAGATCATGTTGGAGCTGAAGATTATCACCAATTGATGAGAGCATGGGAACTTAAGCACAGAGCTGTAACATCAGAATGTGTTGCTCATCATACGTTATTTAGAGAAGAAACACGTTGGCCAGGCTATTATTATAGAGGCGATCATATGAAACTTGATGATGAAAACTGGCACTGCTTGACTGTTTCTAGAAGAGATCCTGAAACTGGAAAATTTGAAATGGAGAAAAAGCCTGTTTATCATATCGTTGATGATAAAGAGAAGAAGCAAGCTTCCTAACCATTTTAGATGAGTATTGTCGACAAATCAGACGAAGAAATCATTAAAATTGCTGATCCTATCTGGGATAACATGGTTAGATGTTCCAACATGAAAGATTATGGTGGTTTTACCAGGGATTTATCATCACAAATGCTTTACGGGGCTAACGAAGTAGAGCTTGGCAAGCAATGGGCAAGCAATAAACTAATCTCAAGCCTTAAAGAGGGGTGTAAGGCTATAGGCTGTCTAAGAAGAGGCTTGTACGTAACTGTTATCTATAAACAAAACAGTACAGAGATACCAGGAGACTTTTTAGGTCGACTTGTCCTTGGAGAAGAGGGAGATGAGGTCAAAGTCTTCGGGGCAACTATTTTTTAAATTTAATTAAATATTATTTGCATTTAATAAAACTTGTGGTATTTCGCGGGTATGCTTCAAGCTTTTAATCAAAATATTAAGAAAATCCCTTTATTAGTTTCAAATCAGCTTTCAAAAATAATTAAATCTTTTCTTTATCTTTTTATATTTTTTACTTGGGCAATTATAATACTAGGAACATTTCAAAATTTTATTTAATTTATTCTTATAATCATTGACTTTAGATTATGAGAGGAATAGTTAGATTATATGGAATATTTTCTTCCAATAGCTCAAGTCGAGATTAACATACTCTTTATATTTGGTTTAAGTTTAGCAGTTGGTATTCTTTCAGGATTATTTGGTGTAGGCGGAGGATTTTTAATGACACCGTTTTTAATATTTTTAGGTATTCCACCTGCTTATGCAGTTCCAAATGAAGCAAGCAATATTTTAGGTACATCGGTATCAGGTTCAACTACTCATTATTTAAAAGGTACTTTAGATTATAAAATGGGATTGATGATTGTAGTCGGAGGAACTATTGGAACTTTACTTGGGATCTTAACTTTTTCTTATTTTCAAGATATTGGAAAAATAAACATCGTTATCTCTTTAGCCTACATGTACATCTTAGCTATACTTGGAACTTTAATGCTTATTCAAGGAGTATCAGAGATTGATAAAGCTAGAAAAAAAATTGTTGTTAGAAAAAAATTACATACTCACTATTGGATACATGGACTACCTTTTAGAATGCGTTTTAAAAAATCAAAGGTTTATGAAAGTGCATTTACTCCAATTATTATTGGTTTAATTGTTGGTTATATTGCAGCAATTATGGGAGTGGGAGGTGCATTTATTTTGGTTCCTGCAATGATTTATATTATTGGAATGCCAACCAAACTAATTCCTGGTACATCTTTGTTTGTTACAATATTTGTAAGTGCAATCGTAACCGTTCTTCATGCTTTTAATTATGGAACAATTGATCTTGTTTTAGTTTTTGTACTTATACTTGGCTCAATTATTGGCGTTCAGTTTGGTCAAAAAATTGGTGAAAAAGTTGATAGCTCAGAATTTAAAACAATCTTAGCGGTACTTTTATTATTAGTTGGAATTGCAATTGCTTATGACACTTTTATTAAAGAAAATGTAATAGTTGAAACAGTAGTTAATGGAACTAAAAACCTTGGTAACATTGCACAGTTTATTTTAGATTATTCAAAAGACCTTCCTGTGTTTTATGGACTTACATCAGTTGTATTAGCAGTAGTTCTTGGAATTGGAGCTGCAATTTTAAGAAATTATATTTCTAAGTGGAACAAAGCTAGAGAAGCTAAGCTTAAAGCTTAAGCACTTCTGTATAATTTAGTCATAACAAATTCTCTATGACCAAGTGCTTCAGCACAAGTTAATCTTCCATTTGCAACTCTTATCGTAGCTTTAATTAATTCATCACCTGCTTCATCTAAATTCATTTCTCTTGATAAGATTTTAGAAACATCAACATCAATATGTTCACTCATGGTTCTAGCAGTTAAAGGATTAGCAGTTAATTTTACTACTGGTTCAATTGGGTTTCCAATTATATTTCCTTGTCCAGTTGGAAATAGGTGAAGATTAAATCCTCCTGCAGCTTGTAAAGTAACACATTCTGCAGCAGCTGATGATGTATCCATAAAGTATAAGCCTGGACCTTTGGTTGGTTCTTCTGCAGGCTCTAGTACATCAATAAATTTACATCCCCCAATTTTTTGAAAGTTTCCAAATGCTTTTTCTTCAATTGTAGTAAGTCCTCCAGCTATATTTCCAGCTGTTGGTTGACTTTCGGAAAGATCATCTGTTGCTTCATTTAAGATGAAATCATTATACGAACTCCATGTTTTTCTAAATTTTTCTTGAGCTTCAGGAGTTTTTCCTCTTTTTTCACATACAGTTTCAGCACCTGTTAGCTCAGATGTTTCACCAAAACATAAATGAACACCAAGGGGCTCAAATTTATCCATTAAATTTCCAACTGTCGGATTTGATGCTAATCCTGATGTTGTATCAGATTCTCCACATTTAACTGAAATCCATAAATCACTTATAGGACGTTCTTCTCTTTGTTTCTCAGATGCCCAAATGGAAAATTCTTGAGCTTTCTTTGAAACTCTTGCGATAGTGTCTATATCTCCTACACCTTCTATACTAAAACCTTCAACTGGTTTTCCAGTCGTTGCAATTGCATCAACAATTCTTTTTGTCCATTTAGGCTCAATACCAATTACGATAACTGCTGCTACATTTGGATTTTTTCCGGTTCCAATCATTGTTCTAAAATGAAGCTCTAGGTCTGCTCCAAATTGTAATCTTCCATAAGAATGTGGAAGTGCAATCGTACCTTTAATATTATTAGCTACAGCTTCAGCACAAGCATTTGAAATATCATCAACAGGTAGAATTATTACGTGATTTCTTGTGCCTGTTCTTCCATCTTCTCTTTTATATCCTAAAAACGTTTTTGGAATTTCCATTTTACCACTTTTTAGTTTTTACGTTGTGAACATGTACATGCTCACCTTTTTTAATTGATTTAACTACTTTGCCAATATCATGTCCGTATTTTAATATTGTATCTCCCTCGTTAAGATCAGTCATAGCAATTTTATGACCCAAAGGTATTTCATCCATCGATTGAATTTTTACTGATTTATCATTTTCCATAATCCAGCAATCACAGTCTTGTTTAGGAGTAATTTTTTCAATAACTACAACACCTACATTGTCTTTTTCATCGTGTATTATAATATCTGTGCCAGCCATTGTGACGATTTCTTTGTTTGAAATTCGAACCAATTTATATATGAATTGGGCACTTTGACAATTAAAAAATAGAATTAAGAAGGATTTAATATGGCTAAAATGACAACCGAAGAAGCTTTTGTAAAAGTTTTACAAATGCATGGTATCGAACATTCGTTTGGTATTATTGGTTCTGCATTCATGCCTATTTCCGATCTTTTCCCAGAAGCTGGAATAACTTTTTGGGACGTTGCTCATGAAACAAATGGTGGATTGATTGCTGATGGTTATACGAGAGCAACTGGAAAGATGTCAATGGTGATTGCTCAAAATGGTCCGGGTATTACAGGACTTGTTACACCAATAAAAACTGCTTACTGGAATCATACTCCGTTACTATTAGTTACACCACAAGCTGCAAACAAAACTATGGGCCAAGGTGGTTTTCAAGAAGTAGAGCAAATGAATTTATTTAAAGACATGGTGTGTTATCAAGAAGAAGTTAGAGACCCATCAAGAATGGCAGAAGTTTTAAACAGAGTAATAGAAAAAGCATTTAGAGGTTCAGCGCCCGCACAAATAAATGTGCCAAGAGATTTTTGGACACAAGTTATAGATATAGAGTTACCTCCAATTGTAAGATTTGAAAGACAAGGTGGAGGAAAAGATGCTGTTGATAGAGCCGCGAAATTATTATCAGAAGCAAAATTCCCAGTAATTTTATCTGGGGCAGGAGTTGTTATAGGTGATGCGATTGATGATTGTAAAAAATTAGCAGAAAAGCTTGATGCACCTGTATGTAATGGATATCAACACAACGATAGTTTTCCAGGAAGCCATCCATTAGCTGTTGGACCATTAGGTTATAATGGATCTAAGGCTGCAATGGAATTAATTTCAAAAGCTGATGTAGTTTTAGCATTAGGAACAAGATTAAATCCTTTTTCAACATTACCAGGATATGGAATTGATTATTGGCCAAAAGATGCAACAATTATTCAAGTAGATATGAACCCTGATCGTATTGGTTTAACTAAGAAAGTTACAGTTGGTATTTGTGGTGATGCTAAAATGGTGGCTCAACAAATATTAGAAAAACTTTCATCAAATGCTGGAGATAATGGTAGAGAAGATAGAAAAAATTTAATTCATCAAACAAAATCTGCATGGTTGCAAACTCTTACAAGTTTAGATCATGAGGATGATGATCCAGGAACTGTTTGGAATAAAGAAGCAAGAGAAAGAGATAAAGATAGAATGTCTCCAAGACAAGCATGGAGAGCTATTCAAGCTGGAATGCCAGAAGATGTTATAATCTCAAGTGATATTGGAAATAATTGTGCAATTGGTAATGCATACCCAACATTTGAAAAACCAAGAAAATATTTGGCACCTGGTTTATTTGGACCATGTGGTTATGGATTTCCATCTATTCTTGGAGCAAAAATTGGGTGTCCAGATACTCCAGTTATAGGTTTTGCTGGTGATGGAGCATTTGGAATAAGTATGAATGAAATGAGTTCTTGTGCTAGAGAAGAGTGGCCTGCAATAACAATGGTAATTTTTAGAAATTATCAATGGGGCGCTGAAAAAAGAAATTCAATATTGTGGTTTGATGATAACTTTGTTGGAACAGAGTTAGATCCAGAATTAAGTTATGCAAAAGTTGCTAATGCATGTGGATTAAAAGGTGTTATCGCAAATACAATGGAAGAAACTACAAAAGCTATTAAACAATCGTGTGAAGATCAGAAAAAAGGTATTACAACATTTATCGAAATAATTCTAAATCAAGAATTAGGTGAGCCATTCAGAAGAGATGCTATGAAAAAACCAGTTAAAGTAGCTGGTATAAGCAAGAGTGATATGAAGCCCCAAAAGTCTCTTGTTAGTTGAGATTAGTAAAATTTCATTATAAAAATTTAACTTACCTATGAGTAATAATTTAAAAGTTTCAATAATTATAATACTTGGAGTTATAGCATTGTATATATCAACTCAGTATTATTCAGGTTTTAATAAAAGCAAAACTATTAAAGCGTGTATAATTGGAAAAGCTGATTTAGACTCAAATAAACCTGAAAGCGAAAGACTTTCCGCTGATGAGATTAAAAAATTTTGTGAAGATCAAATAAAATGATGAAAAAATCAAAAAGATCAGATGTTGATCCATTTATTGTCATGGATGTGATGGAATCAGCAAGAATTGCTGAAGAAAAAGGTAAAGATATAATTCATATGGAGGTAGGGCAGCCAGGAACACCAGCACCCAAGATCGCAAAAGATTATATTACTAATGAGATAAACAAAAATAATCTAGGTTACACAGTATCACTTGGTCTACCTGCTTTAAGAACAAAAATTTCAAAACTATATGGAGATTGGTACAATTTAGATTTAAATCCAAATAGAATAGTAGTTACAACAGGCTCTTCTGGAGCTTTTATCTTATCCTTTTCTGCACTATTTGATAGTGGAGACAGAGTTGGAATTGGTTCTCCAAGTTATCCTAGCTATAGACAAATACTAAAATCACTAAGTTTGGAAACTGTAGATATTCAAACTAAACTTCAAAATAGATTTCAACCTGTTCCAGAAGATATTACAAATAATAATTTAAATGGAATTCTTGTAGCTTCACCTGCAAATCCAACTGGGTCCATGTTAGATAAACAATCTTTAGAAAATCTAATTAATACCGCAAATGAGAATAATGTAAGTTTTATTAGTGATGAAATTTATCATGGAATTCAATATGAAAATAATCCAACATCAGCTCTAGAGATTACAGATAATTGCTATGTAATTAATTCTTTTTCAAAATACTTTTCAATGACTGGTTGGCGAATAGGGTGGATGGTTGTACCAGAAGATCATGTCAGACAAGTAGAAAGACTTTCGCAAAATTTGTTTGTTTGTCCTCCGCATGCAAGTCAAGTTACAGCTCTTGCTTCATTAGATGCAAATGAAGAGTTACAATCGAATGTCGAGGTATATAAAAAAAACAGAGAGATACTTTTAGAAGAATTACCAAAAGCAGGATTAAAAAAGTTTTCACCACCTGATGGAGCTTTTTACATCTATGTTGATATTTCTGAATATTCAAATGATAGCTTAGCTTTTTGTAAAAAAGTTTTAGATGAAGCAAATGTTGCGATAACACCAGGAATAGATTTTGATCAAAAAAGAGGAAATTCTACTATCCGATTCTCATACGCTAGAAGCACAAAAGATATAATTGAAGGTGCCAAGAGAATTAAAGATTTTATGTCTAAAAATTATTAAAAGGGGTCAGCTCAATTGGTAATTACCAAAAGAGCTCCCCTTTTTTATGCCATTTTGGCCAAATCCATCAAATGGATTTAGTTTGTGTTATTTTTAATATGTGATATCTCACCAGCTAAGTGTCAGGTGGCGTTATTCTAAGCATTTGCACCTCCTTCACTTATAAAATAAGTTTTAGGTAGGTTGTATTCAACAAATTTATTTCTATTTTTTATTAATATATTATTTGAATACAACCTGTCTCTTTAGTAGATTCTCGATATCAAAATAATCAAAATATTCCCAACCTCTTAAATGAAACTTATGTCACAGAGACAGACAATAAATATATTTGTAGTTAAAATCTCATGAAAACGATATTTATTATTGGATCAAAAAAACATACTCTGAAATACACAAGAAAAATGCCTGAGGGTGAAGTTAAGAAAATGAAATCTTTTGTTACAAACAAAGGACAAAAACTTGAAAAAACTTCAAAATTTAAAATTTTAAAAGTATCAGACGACAAAACTTCAAGAACTTTCAAAATCAGTCTTTAATTATTAAAAATGAACAAAATCGTGTGGTTCAGGAACGATCTACGTGTATCTAATAATGATGCATTCAACGAAGCTGCAAAATCGGGAAAGATTTTACCAATTTACATATTTGATAAAGAATATCACAAATTACCTACATCAAGCTCATTCCATCTCGATTTTTTAAAATCATCATTAGAAGACTTAAAAAAAACATTGAGTGAAAAATATAATGCTAAACTCAATATATATTATGGAGATACATTAGAAATATTAAGTCATTTAACTGATAAATTTAAAATAAATGAGGTTTATTCAAATATAATATTCAAGAACATGTATATAACTAACTTAGATAAAGAAGTTAGTTTTTTATTTAAAGAAAAAAATATTAATTGGAAATTATCAAATCAATTTGGCGTTCAACTAAATCATAGAATTAGAAATAAATGGTCATATAATTGGAATAAATTTATAGATAGTGAAAGCGCAAAATCAAATTTAAATTGTGAGTTTATTTCAGATAATTATGTGGGGGTTTTATCAAAAATAGAAACAAATAATTTAGAAAATGGAAAAATTCAAATTGGTGGAAGACAAAACGCACTTCAACTTTTAGTTTCTTTCCTTAATGACAGATCAGAAAATTACCAGAAAGAAATGTCTTCGCCGATAACAGGAGAAACTTCTTGTTCTAGATTAAGCCCTCATATTGCATTCGGAAATATTTCTATTAAGGAAATTTTTAAAAAGACTAATGACAAGTTAAAATCCAATTTATCTTTTTCAAAAAAGAAATCCTTAATTGCTTTTAAAAGCAGATTAGCCTGGCACTGTCATTTTATCCAAAAGTTATATGATGAACCTGAAATTGAATTTAGAAATATGAATAGTGCTTATAATGGAATAAGAGAAAATGATTTTAATGAAGATTATAATTTAGCATGGAAAAATGGAACTACAGGTTATCCATTTGTTGATGCTTGCATGAGGTACCTTAGAACTAACGGATGGATTAATTTTAGAATGAGAGCAATGTTAGTTTCATTTGCCTCTTATCAATTGTGGCTAGATTGGAAAAAAACATCAAAACATTTAGCAAAATTATTTACAGATTATGAGCCAGGTATTCATTATTCACAATTTCAAATGCAATCAGGAACAACAGGCATAAATTCAATAAGAATTTACAATCCAATTAAACAATCAATTGATCAAGATCCTACAGGAGATTTTATAAAAAAATGGGTTCCAGAATTAAAAAATGTTCCAGGAAAATTAGTTCATGAACCATGGAAATTAACATTCATTGAACAAAAGGGTATAAATTTAGAAATTGGTAAAGATTATCCTTCACCAATAGTTGATAATAAAATATCAACAAAAATTGCAAAAGAAAAAATCTGGAATGTAAAGAAAACAACAGAAGCAAAAATTATTTCAGCTGAAGTGTTAAATAAACATGCTAGTTTATCGCAAAGAAGATAGTTTTTAATTTTTACTATCTACAATTAATGTATCTTTAGAACCTCCTCCTTGTGAACTATTAACAATTGTACTCCCTTTTTTTAGAGCAACTCTAGTTAGTCCACCAGTTGTTACATAAGTTGATTTGCCTGTTAAAATAAAAGGTCTTAAATCTAAATGTCTTGGCTCTATGTTATCAGGTGTTATCGTAGGCACAGTAGATAATATCTCTAATGGCTGAGCTATGTAATTTCTTGGATTTTTTTTTATATTTTTTATCATTTCTTCTTTTTCCGTTTTTGACGCTTTTGGACCAATCATAATTCCATAACCACCAGAAGCATTTGAAGGTTTAACTACATATTTTGAAATATTATCAATTACGTGATCTCTATTTTTTTTATCACTACAAAGAAGGGTTTCCACTTGATCAATGATCGGTTGTTCACCCAGGTAGTAAATTATCATTTTATTAACATAAGAATAAACTGCCTTATCATCTGCTACTCCAGTTCCTAAAGCATTAATTATCCCAACGTTCCCTTTTCTCCAAGATTTAAAAACACCAGGAACACCTAATAGGGATCCTTTAAAAAAAACCTTAGGATCCATAAAATTGTCATCTATACGACGATATATACAATCAACTTTTAACGGACCTTTGACTGTTTTCATGTAAACGTTATCATTTTCTACAAATAAATCTTTACCTTCTACCAACGCTATTCCCATTTGCTCTGCTAAAAAAGAATGTTCAAAATATGCAGAGTTATAGATACCAGGTGTTAACAAAACCATGTGTGGGTTGTTTGTTTTTTTAGGAATGCATTCTGTCATACAATTATATAATTTATTCGCATATTGATGAACTGAAGAAACTTTATATCTTGTAAATAATTCTGGAAAAATATCTCTCATAACCATTCTATTTTCTAACATATATGAAACACCAGATGGAACTCTTAAATTATCTTCAAGAACTAAAAAATCTCCATCTATATTTTTTATAAGATCTATGCCAGATATATTTGACCAAGCCTTATGCTTTGGGGAAAAACCTTCACATTCTTTTAGATATAATGGTGAATTAAAAATTAACTCTTTAGGTATTACTTTATCTTTGAATATTTTTTTTGAATTGTATACATCATCGATAAATAAATTCAGAGCTTTAACTCTTTGCGCAAGTCCTTTTGCAACTTTTAACCATTGACTTTTTGGAATTATTCTTGGAATAATATCTAAAGGCCATTTTTTTTCTTCAGCTCTATTATTTGCTGCATACACTCGAAAATTTATTCCTCTAGCACTTATTGTACTTTGACAATTTTTTTCTATTTCTTGTAATTTTTTTTTTCCGTATTTTTCAAGTATTCCCGCAATGATCTTAGCATGACTTCTAAGCTTCTTCTCTTTGCTGATATATCCATCAAAAGTTGATTTTGAATCGTAATTTTTCCAAAAATCAGACATATTAATTCAATTTTTTTACATAAGACTACAATAAGCAAATGATTAAATTAGATATCTGATATGAAATAAATGGGTTTTATTGTAATCACATATAATTTAAACAGTTAATTTTATTATGACTTATTGTATTGGTATTAAAACAGAGACAGGTTTAGTTTTCGCATCTGACTCTAGAACAAATGCAGGATTAGATAATGTAAATATATATTCTAAAATGCTTACCCACGATGTTGGAGATAGAACAATTATAATTGTTACTTCAGGAAATCTTGGAACTTCTCAAGCAGTCTATAATTCAATTAAAAAAGATTTAAAAAGTGAGACTGGAATTATGAATTTAAACACCTGCAGTGATTTTGAGCAAATTGCCTCCTATATAGGTTCTCTTAATATTGAACATTCGTCTCCACAAGGAATCAATACTGATAGCGTTTTACTAGGTTCAACATTTATTGTTGGTGGTCAAATAAAAGATCAGCCACCAGAATTATATTTAGTTTACCCTCAAGGCAATTATATTCGTCCAGCAGATAGCAAACCATATTTAGTTATAGGAGAAGTAAAATATGGAAAACCTATTTTAGATAGAGTAATCACACCAAAAGTTTCAATTGGAGATGCATCAAGATGTGCACTGATATCAATGGACTCGACATTAAAAAGTGATTTAACAGTTGGTCCACCTATAGATTTTGCTGTTATCAAAAAAGATGAAATTAAAATAGCATCTCTTAAATGTTTAAATATGAATGACCCTGAATTTTCTAAAGTTTGTAATCAATGGTCGCAAGGTATCTTTAAGATATTTGATTCTTTTCAAAGGTTTGACTGGGAATAAATTAATATTTTGTGTATTCTTTAATTTCTTTGATTTTAGAGCCAGTTTTATTATTTATTTCTAGTTTTAACTTTGCCCGCTCATCATTCAAGAAGTGAACATCTCTTGATAATTTAATAAATTTTTCCCCAAAGTCTGAGTTTTTTTCACAAAGTCTTTTGTTATCCTCTATAACCCAAAGCTTTAAATTAATTTCTTTTAGAGAATTATATAAACTTTCAATTTTACTATAATTTTTTATATTGCTATTTAATTGATCTTTCAAAATTTTATATTCATCATTTATAAAATTTAGTTTATCAGGATCTTTAATCTTTTCGGATTTAATTTCTAAAATTGAAATTTTATCTAGCAATTCTCCAACTGATACCTCTACTAAAATTTTATTCATATAAATTTATATTATGTTAAGTTGTTAAAAATATGTCTAATATACTTATTATAAAACACGGATCTTTAGGTGATATAGCCCAAGCAAGTGGCGCAATTCAAGATATATCTGATAATCATCCAAATGATGATCTTTATGTACTATCGACTAAACCTTATTTTGATTTATTGAAAAAAAACCCAAATGTAACAGATATCATTTTAGATAAACGCCTCTCTAGATTTAACTTAATTTATTTATATTTATTAATGAGAAAAATTAAAAAATATAAATTTGTTAAAGTTTATGATCTTCAGAATTCTAAAAGAACCATTTTTTATAAAAAAATTCTCTTTCCAAAAGCTTCATCAGACGTTTGGTCTTCAACAGAAACAACTCTTCCAGAGGGAACAAATAAGACAGAATTTGACAAAGACACTGTTCTAAATCGTTTTAAACATCAGTTAAATGTGTCTGGTATAAAGACTAATAAAGTGACCAAACCTGATTTTTCATGGAGTTGTGAAGATATTTCAGAAATTAAGAAAAGATACAATTTAAACAAATATATAATTTTATTCCCTTTTTCATCATCTCACTTAACTATAAAAAGATGGCCATATTACAATGAATTGATAAAAAAAATTAAATCTACTTTTAAAGATGAAATTCAAATTTTAATTGCTCCAGGTCCAAATGAAATCAAATTAGCTAATGATATTGATGCTAATATTATTTTATATAATAATAAAGCACTCAATATTTCACAACTTTCCTCATTAATAAAAGATAGTTATTTTGTTATTTCTAATGATACAGGTCCAGCACATATGGCGGCTCATTTAAATGTAAGAGGTCTAGTATTATTTGGATCACACACTACAGCTAAAAAAGTGAGTATTGAAAGAGAACATTTCAAAGCAATTCAAGTTGCAGATTTAACTAAACTTTCAGCAGATAAGGTTTTTCAAAGAATGAAAGAAGCTTTTAGTTAGTTTCTTTAAATTTTGATAATAAAAAAGGCAAAAATAAAACTATTATGAAAATTCTTAAAAAATGATGGTAGCTCACAAATATTGGATCAATGTTATAAGCAACACTAATAACAACCATTTCATGAATACCTCCAGGAGCAAAACTTAAAAAAGTTGGGATAAATTCAAACCCTATATAAGTAAGCAAATAAGCAGTTATCATTGCAACAATTACCAAAATTGAACTAACAACTATTCCATGAAAAATAAAAAATAATAATTCTTTTATTTTTAATCCGTTTAATCTGGTACCTAAAGCGGTGCCTAGAAATATAAATGCAATATTTATAAATGCATCTGGAAATCTGGCATTAATTATTTCAAAGGTATAAAAAGCACCAGATAAAGCCATCGCACCAACCAAAGTAGGTGATGGAATTTTATAATTTTTTAAAATGTTTGCAAAAATGAAACAGATTATTAATAAAAATAATATTTCTAAAAAATATCTTTCATTATAGATATTTTCGTAATTGTAACCGGTCATTTCTGAGAAACCTAAATTATTAATAAAAAAAATCGGAACAAAACTTACAATAAATATCACCCTAGTAGCCTGAGGTATCAAAACACCTTTATCATTTTTTGATTTACCAAATTCTAATAAAGCTGCAGATATTGGAACAAATGCACCTGGAAGAGCTGCCAAAACTGAAATGAACTTACTAAATTTACAAACTTTAAAAAAATAATAACCAGCAAGAATAGTACTTACTATTGTGCAGATTAACATCGCTAATGATGAAAAAATCCATAGATGAATTTTATACAATAATGTTACATTTAAAGTCCCACCTAGAATTATACCAACAATTAAAAATATAGGATTTAATAATTTAGTTGGAAAAACTATTTTAAAATTTGTAAATGCGAAACATAAATTTAAACCTAGAGATCCTAATAACCAGGGTAAAGGTATATTAATTAAAGTACCTAAGTATCCACCAACAAGTCCTATAAATAAAGCTTTATAACTACCTACTAAAGCTAAAATATATTCTTTTATGTTTTTGGAAATATTATATTTGAGCATTGACTAAAATTTATAACTTATGTTTAATGATGATTTCATAAATATAATAAGAGAGGAAATAATGAAACTAATTAAAACTTTTATTTCAGTTTTATTCTCTGCTTTCCTTCTATTTTCATCAACAAGTTCATTTGCAGTTGAAAAATTACATTTTTTAATTGGAGGTGGTGCTGGTGGTGGTTGGGATGGAACCGCTAGAGGTACTGGAGAAGCATTAACAAAAGCTGGTTTTTTGAAAAGCGCATCATTTGAAAATATGTCAGGTGGTGGAGGTGGTAAGGCTTTGGCTTACCTAATCAATAACGCTCCAAAAGATACAGTTTTAGTTCAGTCAACACCATTGGTGTTAAGATCTATTACTAGACACAAAGGTTATGTAAAAGGTACTGGAACATTATCTTATAAAGATGTTAAACCAATTGCGGGTGTAATTGGAGATTATGGTGCAATAGTTGTTGCAAAAAATTCACCTATAAAAAATTTCAAAGATGCAGTTGATCAATATCAAAAAGATCCAAAGTCAATAAAAATGGCTGGTGGATCTGTAAGAGGAAGTATGGACCACTTAATTGGTGCTTTAGCTTTCCAAGCAGCTGGAGCAAATCCAAACGATGTAATTTATGTTCCATATGATGCTGGTGGAAAAGCACTTGCTGGACTTTTATCTGGAGAAACTCAAATACTTTCAACAGGTTTAGGTGAAGTAATGGGTGCTAGAGACCAAGTTAGAATAATTGGTATTACAGCTCCTGAAAGAGTAAGCGATGCGCCAGAAGCTCCAACATTAAAAGAGCAAGGATATGATGTTCAGTTTGTTAACTGGAGAGGTTTCTTTGCACCAAAAAGCATGAGCATGAGTGACTATAACAAAATCTCTAAAATGCTTGGCGATGTTCAAAAAACACCAGAGTGGGAAGCTGTTAGAAAAAGAAATGCATGGGTAAATATTTATAACCCAGGTTCTAAATTTGATGCGTTTTTAGAAAAGCAAACAGTTGAAATGACAGCTCTGATGAAAAAACTTGGAGTAATATAATCTTTATAGATTATTAAAGAATGTAAAGCAGTGAGAATAAGCCCTACAAAATTTATCTCACTGCTTTTTTTAGTCTTATCTGTATTCTATCTATATACAGCTTACAATATTCAAGTATTTGCATTTGATGAGAGTGCACCATTCAATGCTAGGACTTTTCCAATATATTTAGGTTGGGCAGGAATAATTTTATCGAGTTTAAAAATTATTTTACCTGAGAAAGTTACTACAGAGGTAAATCATAAACATTTAGATTATAAAAGTATAATCTATCTAATAATTATCTCACTAATATATGCAGCTGTAATTTTAAAAATTGGATATTTTATATCAACTTCTTTATTTCTTTTTGCATCCTATTATTTCTTAGGTGAAAGAAGATGGGGACTGATGTTTATTTTGTCTTTTCCATTTGTTGCTGCATTTATGTATTTGTTGCATGGTTTATTAAATATTTATCTTCGTGATCCATTTTTAAAATATATTGGAGTTATGGGATGATCGAAGGAATACTTATCGGATTATCAACAGCATTATCATTAACAAATATTTTAATGGTAATGGTTGGTTGTTTCGCCGGAACAATAATTGGTATGTTGCCTGGACTTGGACCAATGACTGCAATAGCATTAATGATACCAATTACTTATGGCTTTGATCCATCAACAGGTTTAATTTTGATGGCTGGTGTATACTATGGTGCGGTATTTGGAGGATCTACATCTTCAATTTTGTTAAATGCACCTGGAATACCAGGAACTGTTGCTACTGCATTTGATGGCTATCCAATGGCACAACAAGGTAAAGCAGGTAAAGCTTTAGCAATCGCCGCTTATAGTTCATTTGCTGGTGGAACAATTTCTGCAATATTTTTATTAGTTGCAGCTCCTAGTTTGTCAAAAGTAAGTTTAGCTTTTAGGTCACCTGACTATTTTGCACTAATGATTTTAGGTTTAACTGCAATTTCTGCATTCTCATCTAAAGGACAGTTTTTAAAAGCAATGATGATGGTAGTTTTAGGATTAATGTTAGCAACTGTAGGACAAGACTCGTTGTCAGATATCACAAGGTTCACATTTAATAATATGAATCTAACTGATGGAATTAGCTTTGTATTAATCGTCATGGCTACATTTGCAATGAGTGAAGCACTTACAATTATTTTTAGAGGAAAAGATCCAAATAGAGCTGCAAAGCAAATTTCATTAACAGAACTAGGTTCAATTAAAGTAAATAAAGAAGAAACGATTAAAATGGTTAAAACGATACCTAGGTCATCTATATTGGGTTTTTTGATAGGTGTTTTACCTGGAGCAGGCGCAACTATAGCATCTTTCTTAGCTTATGGAATGGAAAGAAATTATGTGAATGAAGAAGAAAAACAAAAATTTGGAAAAGGTAGTGTTCATGGTTTATCCGCACCAGAAACTGCTAACAATGCAGCTTGCTCTGGATCATTTGTTCCATTACTAACATTAGGAATTCCTGGAAGTGGTACAACAGCTGTGATGCTTGGAGCTCTTTTAGGATTTGGTATTCAGCCAGGGCCAAGACTTTATCAGACAAACCCTGAAATTTTTTGGTCGGTTATCATGTCAATGTATATTGGTATGGTTGTACTTTTAATTTTAAATTTGCCATTAATTCCCTATATCGCTAGAATTTTAGCGGTACCTAGAAATTACTTAATACCTTTAATTTTATTTTTCTCAGTAACAGGAATTTATTTAATGTCATTTAATAATTTTGATATTTTTTTAATGATAGGTATTGCAGTGGTTGCAACTTTTTTAAGGCTCTACGATTTTCCCATGCCACCTTTAATATTAGCTTTTGTACTTGGAGGACTAATGGAGGAAACATTGAGAAGATCACTTTTAATAAGCGATGGGTCACCTAATTTTTTATGGGATAGACCAATAACTCTAATAATATTATTGATTACAATCACAATTGTTGGGTGGCAAATATTTTCAACTTTTAGAAAAAAAAATTAAATATAAATTTTATCAGCTAGACCGTAACAAAGAATCCCACTTAAAACTGTCAAAATTCCTGAGGCAATTACCCCTTCGCTATTTGTTTTTTCGTTATGTCCAAGCTTATTGATATAAATTGTATATATCCCAATTAAAAAATATAAAACGTTTTGTGCAAAAATTAATGTAAAGAAACCCCATGTTCCTGCCAAACCATCTGCTTTAATAAACATTATGTATAGTGCTACTAAAACTGATGCAATAAATGGAGCTCCAAAAAATCTAACCATCACAGCTGCAGAGTGATCTATATTGTATTGATCTAAAAATGACTTTGTTGCAACAACTGTTCTGAAAGCATAAACGGCGTAAACAATAAAATGTAAAATAAAAATACTTAAATAAATTATTCCATTAAATTTATCTAACATATTTTAACTTTATAAGATTCTTTTATAGTTTTCAATTATCTTATCCCAAAGAAAATTTTCAGAATGACTTTTGCACTCTTTTCCAAACTCAATATATTTATTACCTTCAAATAAACTATCTATACTTGAATAAATTTCATTTAGACTATTACCATCACAAATCAATCCCGTTTTATTATGAACAATTGCATCAGAAGCACCACCATCTTTACCACCTATAGATGGAATCCCATATTGCGCAGCTTCAATAAAAGAAATTCCAAAACCCTCAACTGAAGTTTTGTGAATTATTGATGGCATTATAAAAATATTTGATTTTACAATTAGTGCATTTTTTAATTCATTAGATATATCGCTTAAAAAATTTACATATTCATCAAGTTTTAATTCTATCACTAATTTTTTTAAATTTTCTTCTTCATCTCCGTATCCTATACAGGTGTAAGTAATATCAGGATATTTCTCTTTTAAATTCCTAATAGCCATTATAACTTTTTCATGATTTTTTCTTTTATCAAACCTTGAGACAGTAATTAGCCTTTGTTTTTTTCCTTTTAACATTTCTTCTGCTTGTTTAAGATCATCTTTTGGAATTTCTTCAACGGGATCTACACCTGGATTTATGACTGTTAATCTTTTTTCTTCAATTCCAAGACTAACCGCTAAATTTTTCGTAAAGTTTGAGTTTGCCACCACATGGTCAACATTATTTAAAACCTCCAGAACTTTTTTGTTAAGTCTAGATCCTTTAGGATGATTAATTTCTTTAGAGTGAATTAAACATATTTTCTTTTTTGAAGATTTTATAAGTTCTAAACTTTTCCAGTGATCTGCAATAATACAATTTACATTTTTATTTTCATTTAAATATTCGTTTATTAGTAGAGATTTTCTGTATTTTCTTAATAATTTAACTCCACTAACTCTTTCTATTGTAAATGAAACTTTCTCATCAAATTTTTTATGATCTTCGTGGTAATCTGCAAAAACTTTAACCATATCTAACTTTGATAAAGATCTTGCTAATCCCCACATCAGATTTTGCATACCACCAATGTCGGGTGGGAAAGTTCTAGTTATTATTAAATACATTAATTAGATGACCACTTAATACCGCAACCCATACTTGGAAATTGTTCTTCAGGACCTTTACCTGTTTCTGAAACTTGTTTCATAGCAAAAAATAAATCACTATCTCCAGATCTCACAGGCTTTAGTTCTCTTAATTCTCTTATTCTTCCTCTATATTGAAGACCAAAATCTTTATCATAACCAAAAAAATCTGGAGTACATACAGCATCATATTTTCTTGCAATATCTTGGGTTTCATCAATTAGGTATGGAAAATTAAACTTATGTTTAATTGCAAACTCTATCATTTTTTCAAAAGAGTCTTCCGGATAATTAATTGGATCATTA
Organism: uncultured Pelagibacteraceae bacterium; assembly: GCA_902534735.1. Taxonomy (GTDB): domain Bacteria; phylum Pseudomonadota; class Alphaproteobacteria; order Pelagibacterales; family Pelagibacteraceae; genus Pelagibacter. The sequence goes on along the minus strand of CACARD010000002.1, from coordinate 69,759 downwards.
GAACATATTGCAACTGAATTTATTCCTAAATCACTAAGCTTTGTACAGTCCTCCACTACATCTCTAATAATTGCTTTTACATATGGACAATGATTACAAATAAACATTACCAAAGTTCCATTTTCACCTTTGATATCATTTAAAGATATTAATTTGTTCTCTGTAGATTTTAATTCAAAGTTTTCTGCTTTTTTTCCAAAATCACATACTGGTGTTTTAATAGGCATAATGTAATAATATATAAATTATGTTTTACGATTTGGAAGATAAAAAACCAAAAAACTCTGGCGAAAATTGGGTAGCACCAAATGCAACTATTATTGGAGATGTCACATTAGAAAAAAACTCTAGTGTATGGTTTAATGCTGTAATTAGAGGTGATAATGAAAATATTCATGTCGGAGAAGGTTCAAATGTTCAAGACGGAAGCGTTTTGCATACTGACCCAGGATGCCCTTTAAGAATTGGTAAAGACGTAACCATCGGTCACATCGTTATGCTCCATGGATGTACAATTGGAGATAATAGTTTAATTGGTATTGGAGCTGTCATTTTAAATAATGCAAAAATAGGTAAAAACTGCATCATTGGTGCTAAAGCATTAATAACTGAAAATAAAGAGATCCCAGATAACTCATTAGTAGTTGGAGCACCTGGTAGAGTAGTAAGAAAACTTACTGACGAAGAAATAGGTAAAATTACTGAGAACGCAAAACATTACCAAGATAATTGGAAAAGATACGTAAAAACTGTTTTTTAATATGCCAGCTGGGTATGTAATTGCACAATTAAGAGTAACTAATCCAGAAAATTATAAAGAGTACATTGAAAAAGTTAATCCAATTGTAAAAAAATTTGATGGAGAGTTTTTGGTTAGAAATGGTGAGTATCAAATATTTGATGGTGAAACTAAATTTCCAAGAATAATAGTTTTAAAATTTCCAAGTTATGAGAGGGCTTTGGAATGGTATAATTCGGAAGAATATAAACCAATAAAACAAATAAGATTGGATAATGCTGAGGGGACAAATATAATAATTAAGGGACTTTGAAAGATTAATCTTTTAGCGACAAAATTTTAAAATTTATTTTCAACTCTGGGAATTTTTTATCTATAATTAATTTAATTTTTTTAAAAGAATCCTTGTGAATTTTCTTTTCAATAGTTGAATTAAATTCTTTCTTTTCATTCACTATTTTAGCTGCACCACAATCTTCGTGATTAATAACTATTAATTTATCAATATTATGCAACTTTATCGAAGTTGATAAATTATCCAAAAAGGTTGATTGCCATTTTTTAAATTTTTTAGAAGTTACACCAATGGCCGCTCCAGCAATAGTAAATGAGCTATATTTTCCAGTTAATTTCTTTTTTTTTAAGTAATTAAAAACTTTTGGCTGAAACCTTGGATCCATACATGACAAAACCATAGCTTCATATTTTTTCATTATGGCACCAACCAAGTATCTTTACTATTATTAATGTCAAATCTAGCTCTTCGATGACCTTTTGCAGCTAAATACAACCACTCAATAGATTTAATTTTACACTGTATAACAGTAAAGTTTTTATATCCTTCTTCGCTTTGTTCTTTTGTATAATCAAAATTATCTAATTCAGGTTTTAAACCAGATGTTGGAAAATCAGACTCTGTACCTGGTCCATTATCTACTAAGTAACATTTACGACTTATATGTTGAGTTTTTTCCCAAGATTGTTTTGTTATATCGTTATTATGATTGATAATTGCTTCAACTTTTAATCTAACCTGTATTTTTTCATCTTTATCATAAAATAACATCGATGAATTTGGATTTTTTTCTAATATTTTAATTTTATCAGATCTTATGTCACTGTGAAATTGTACTAAATTATTTTGTTCATCTGATTTTCTAAGAACAACAATTCTACTTTCGATATCGTTCTCAGTTCCACAAGAAAAAACAGGTATTCTAAAAGGAGATGATCTATTAGTAACCGCTTCAGTTAGCATTAACCAAATTTTTTTTTTTATTTCGGAAAAATCCTCGTAGTAGGGAACAGTGTTAGACACAATTATTTTTTCTTTTTTAATCTAGCAATCAAGCTAGAGCTATCCCAACGATTTCCACCCATTTTCTGAACTTCTGCATAATAACCATCAACAATTTCTGTTACTGGAACTGGTGAACCATTTCTTTTTGCTTCTTCAATACAAATTTTTAAATCTTTTCTCATCCAATCTACAGCAAATCCATAATCAAATTTATCAGCTACCATAGTTTTATATCTATTTTCCATTTGCCAAGATTGAGCTGCACCTTTAGAAATAGTTTCCATAACTTTGTCCATATCTAAACCTGCATTAATTCCAAAATTAACTGCCTCAGATAAACCTTGAACTAAACCACCTATACACATTTGATTAACCATTTTTGTTAATTGTCCACTGCCTGATGGGCCAATCAAATTTACTTTTTTACTGTAGCAATCTATTAAAGGTTTTGCCTTTTTAAATGCTTCTTCATCTCCCCCAACCATTACAGTTAATGAACCACTTTCAGCACCAGACTGACCTCCAGAAATTGGTGCATCTAAAAATTGCCATCCATGAGCTATCGAAGATTTATAAAGTTTTCTAGCAATATCTGCTGAAGATGTTGTGTTATCTATGTGTATAGCTCCTTTTTTTATAATATTATAGATACCATCTTTTCCAATTGTAACTTCAGACAAGTCATTATCATTGCCAACACAAGTAAAAACAAAGTCTGCATCTTTTGATGCATCTTTTGGAGTCGCGGCCATCTTACCTTTATATTCACTAATCCATTTTTCTGCTTTTGATTTTGTTCTGTTAAAAACAGTTACATTATGTCCTGCTTTTGATATATATCCTGCCATTGGATAACCCATTACACCAAGACCTATGAAAGCAACTTTAGAAGTCATATTTTTTTATGTTTAAAAATTTAAGTTTAAAAGTAATTGTATTTGGATTCATATTTACATTTTTTTCAAGCTTTGGACAGAGTTTTTTTCTAGGAATATTCAATACAAGTATAAGAGAGACACTCTCGATAACTCATGGACAATTTGGCTCAATATATGCATCTGCAACACTGTGCAGTAGTTTACTACTTATATGGGTTGGAAAGAAAATTGATGATATAAATATATTTCGATTTGCAATCTATGTAACATTACTTTTATCATTTTCTTGTTTTTTCTTTTCAAAAATTTCATCCTTAGTTTTTTTATTCATTGCAATTTTTTTAATGAGATTTTCAGGTCAAGGAATGATGTCTCATACTGCAACAACAACAGTTTCGAGATATTTCACAAAATCAAGGGGTAGGGCATTAAGCATTTGTTGGTTTGGTTTATCTAGTGCTGAATTTATCTTACCTGTTTTAATGGTATTTTTGTTGTCATTAACAACTTGGCAAAATATTTGGACTGTAATTGCATTATTAATTTTAATATTTTTACCGATTGCATCATTCTTTTTAGTTCAAACTGTTAAACTTGATACAAGAGAAAGCACTGAAGGTGAAGAATTTAAAGAGGAAAATATTAAGCAATGGAAAAGAATTGAAGTAATAAAAGATTATAAATTTTATATAGTTAGCATGAATATGCTGGCCATGCCTTGGATTGCAACTGGTGTATTTGTTTATCAATCATTTATTACTGAGTCAAAAAACTGGGGACCATTTGTAATTGCGCAGTCTTTTATGTCTTATTCAATATTTTCAGTAATTACACTTTTAATATCTGGTTTTTTAATTGACAAATTCACAAGTCGAAAACTTTTAATTTTTATGAATATTCCTTTGTTTCTATCGACTTTTGTAATTATTTATTTTGATGCACAATTTACTGCATTTATATTTTTAGGTTTAATTGGAATATCAAATGGTTTAGCAAACGTATTGGGATCTTCTACTTGGGCTGAAGTTTATGGTGTAAAGCATATTGGATCTATTAAAGCTCTAACTACTGCTCTCATGGTTTTTTCAACTGCTTTTGGAACTGCTCTTTTTGGAATTTTAATTGATATTGGGTTTTCAATTGAGAAAATTGCTATAATATCTGCACTTTATATACTTATTTCTTTTATTCTTCTTTTTTTAGTTAGAAAAAAATTAAATCCAATTTTAGTATAAAAATACTTGATTTTGTTTATCTTGGAGTATATTTAATCGCCCATGGCAAGAGTTACCGTTGAAGACTGTATAGACAAAGTAGATAGCCCTTATGAATTAGTTTTGGTTGCTAAAGAAAGAGCTACTCAACTTAATTCAGGAATTGAACCTACACTAGATAGAGATAACGACAAGCACACAGTTATTGCTTTAAGAGAAATAGCTGAAGAAACAATTAAAGTTCCAGATTTAACTGAAGCTGCAGTTTACAAACTAAGAAAACATGTAGAACAAATTGACGATACTGCTGAAGAAGATGAAGATATTGGAGATGATTTTGAGAATTTGTACAAAGGTGAAATTTCAAAAAGTGGTGTACCAATTCTTCCTTCTAAAAGAGCTAGAAAAATCCCTGAAAAAATTCAAGTTTCAAAAGAAGATCTTGCTGAATTATCACCATCAGCTCAACCTGATGTTAATGTAGAAGCTCCAAGTGAGGCTGAAGAAAATGATGACGTTTCACTAGATCAAGTTTCTGAAGCAGAAGAACAAGTTTCAGATAACGTAAGCGACGAAGAAAATAATTCTTAATTAAGAAAACTCTTTTAATATTTGTTCCCTGTGTTCGTCAAGATCAGGGATGTCTCCTCTAGTACTTTTATCTTCATATGAAGACATTTTTATTGGATTGCCTGCTAATCTAAAATCACCAACTACTTTATGATAGGCTTTAACAATCATATTTCTTGCCTCGACTTGAGGATTTTCTACTGCTTCTTTAATATTAAATATCGGTCCACAAGGTATCTTTAATTTTTCCATTTCACTTACCCATTCAGAAGTATTTTTTGAAGAAAGTTTATCTTCAAAAATTGATTTTAGTTCATTCATATTTTCACATCTGAGTGAATTGGTATTAAATCTTTTATCACTGACTATTTCAGGTATACCTAATACTTCACAAAGCTTTTCATATAATTTATCGTTACCTGCAGCAATGATAATATAACTATCTTTTGTTTTAAATGCTTCAAACGGAGCGATTGAAGGATGTCTAGATCCCATAGGTTTAGGAATTTCATTTTTAGATAAATATCTTGCGATTGCATTTTCCAAAATTGCAATTTGACAGTCTAACATAGAAACATCTATAAACATTCCCTTACCTGTTTTTTGTCTATCATATAAAGCCGCATTAATTCCAATTGCAGTAAAAAGACCTGCTGTAATATCACCAATTGATGTTCCAACTCTTGTTGGTTCACTATTTGGATGGCCAGTAACACTCATCAGTCCACCCATTCCTTGAACTACCATGTCATAAGCAGGTAATTCTTTTAAAGGACCAGTCTGGCCGAAACCAGATGCAGATGCATATATTAATTTTGGATATTTTTTACTTACATCTTTCCAACCAAATCCCCATTTTTCTAAAGTACCTGGTTTAAAATTTTCTACTAAAATATCTGCCTTTGCTAAAATTTTATCAAAGATTTTTTTGTCATCTTCATTTTTTAAATTAAGCGCAATGCTTTCTTTTCCTCTGTTAAGTGACATAAAATATGCTGAATAGTCTTTTACAAATGGTCCAAACTTTCTTGAATCATCACCAATTTCTGGCGCTTCTACTTTAATTACACGTGCACCGAGATCAGATAAGATCATTGTGCAATATGGACCTACTAAAACCCTAGTAAGATCAATAACTAATAAATTTTTTAAAGGACCATCCATAATAAGTACGTCATTTCCTTATATTGACTCTTCTGCTTAAGTTCAATTTAATATCACCATTATAAATAAAAAGGGGAAAACTATGTTAAGAAAAATAACATTATATTTGTCTTCAATAATTATAGCTTTTTCAATAGTAGGATCTGCATATGCAGTTACATTAAAAGCAAGTCACCAATGGCCAGGTACACCAAGAGCGGATGGTTCTTTTGACCCACGTCATGAAATGGTACAAATTATTGCTGATGAAGTAAAAAAAGCAAACGTTGATTTAGAAATTAGAATTTATCCAGCTAAATCACTTTATAAGCCAAAAGAACAGTGGAAACCTATGACTACAGGTCAATTAGATATTTCTGCTTTCCCATTAGCTTATGCATCAAAATTCCATCCAGAGTTTGATGCTACTTTAATGCCAGGAACTGTAAAAAATCATGAGCATGCATTGAGATTTAACAAGGGTCCAATGATGACAGAGATTAAAAAAATAATCAGTGATGCTGGTGTTGTGGTACTGTCTGATGCATGGTTAGGTGGTGGTTTCGCATCAAAAACTAAATGTATCAAAAATCCAAGTGATGCTAAAGGACAAGTGATGAGAGCTGCAGGAAAAGCTTTCAACCAAATGTTAGAGGCTGCTGGTGCAGGTATTCAAAGTATGCCATCATCTGAAATTTATACTGGTTTACAAACTGGTGTATTAACAGGTGCAAATACTAGTTCAGGAAGTTTTGTGAGTTATAAAATTTACGAACAAGTAAAATGTGCAACTCCTCCAGGAAAATTTGGTTTATGGTTTATGTATGAGCCAATTTTAATGTCTAAGAAAAGCTACAATGCTTTAAATTCAAGCCAACAAGTGGCTTTAATGAAAGCTGGAAAAGTTGCTGAGAAATATATGACAGCTCAAGTAGAAAACTTAGATAAAAAGTTTGAGGAAGCGTACAAAGCTGCAGGTGTTAAATTAGTATATATGGATGCTAAGGATCACGCTGCATGGGTTGATATTGCAATAAAATCATCTCACAAAGCTTTTGCTGAAAAAGTTCCAGGTGGCGATAAGCTAATGGAAATGGCTTTAGCAGTTAAATAAAATAATATATAAAGAACCCCTATTTATTCTCTATAGGTAGGGGTTTTTTTATGAAAGAAAAATACTTAAAATTCTGTGATTATGTTGCAAGAGCTTGCGGAGCTTTTGCAGTTCTAGCTTTACTGTTATCAATTCTTGTAATTGTAGAATTAGTTTTTGAAAGATACTTTTTTCAAAGAGCAATAACATGGCAAACAGAACTTGTCACAATGCTTCTCGTTGCTTCAACATTTATAGGAAGCGCATATGTTTTGAGTGAAAAAGCACACGTGAGTATGGAGTGGATCTATGATTTCCTATCAAAAAAAAATATCTTAAGACTTAAAATTTTTACCTCATTAGTCAGTTTATTATTCTTTTTAATTTTATTTTATTTTGGTTTTTTAATGGTTGAGGAAGCGTTTACTAAAAATTACTCAACAGGAACAGTTTGGGACCCTCCTTTGTGGGTACCATATTCTTCAATGATGATAGGTGCAGCATTAATGATTTTACAATATATAGCAGAGATTATTAAGCTTACAGACGAAAAGGATACTAACTAATGGATCCATTAATAATTGCAATAATCGTTGCTGTTTTTACTTTGATAGTATTATTTTCCGGAATACCAATTGCTTTTGGTTTAAGCTTTGTATCAATAGCTCTTTTAGTTGCATTCGAAGGTTTTCAAATGTTAGATGTTTTTGCCGAAACTTTCTATGCAGGATTAAATTCGTTTGTCCTACTTTCAATACCAATGTTTATTTTAATGGGAATGGCAGTAGCTAATTCTCCAGCAGGAAAAGATTTATATACAGGATTGGACAGATGGTTATGGAGGGTACCTGGAGGTTTGGTTATTTCTAATATAGGAGCTTGCTCAATCTTTGCTGCACTAAGTGGATCAAGTCCTGCAACCTGTGCTGCAATTGGCACTATGGGAATTCCTGAAATGAGAAAAAGAGGATACTCAGATCAAATTGCAACAGGAACTATAGCAGCTGGTGGAACATTAGGAGTTTTAATACCTCCAAGCATTGTTTTAATTGTTTATGGAATTGCAACTGGAACATCAATCGGAAGATTATTTTTAAGCGGATTGATACCTGGATTTATGCTTGCTGGTATGTTTGCTATCTGGGCACTGATACACAGTTACTTTATAGATAAAGACTCAGCTAAAGCTTTAAAAAATAGAACTCCACCAACTTTTAAAGAAAAAATTGAGGTTTTACCAAGGATACTTCCTTTCTTAGCAATCATTGCTGGTGTTTTATATGTTTTATATGGTGGTGTTGCTACTCCATCAGAGGCTTCAGGGGTTGGAGCTTTTTTAGTTTTTGTTTTGATTGCAGTCGTCTACAAAATTTACCAACCAAAAAAAATATGGAACATTGTTAAAGTTTCTATGAAAGAAAGTGTGATGATAATGTTTATCATCGCAGCTTCCTATCTTTTTGCATTTACATTATCACAACTTTACGTAACTCAATCCTTAGCCCAAAGCATGGTGGAGATGAGCTCTAATAAATGGGTGGTATTTATTTTAATAAATATATTTCTTTTGATTGCAGGTTTCTTTTTACCTCCTGTTGCCGTGATTGTTATGACTTCAGCAATATTATTGCCAGTTATAACTCAACTGGGATTTGATCCGTACTGGTTTGCAATTGTATTTACAATTAATATGGAAATTGGTCTTATTACCCCTCCCGTTGGATTAAACCTTTATATAATTAAGGGTATTACGCCTGATGTAAGTTTGTCAGAAATTTTAAAGGGATCTATACCATTTATGATAATTATGGCTTTAGCTATACTTATTTTGTGTGTTTTTCCTGAGATTGTGACTTGGTTACCTGACAAAATAATGGGTAAAAGTTTAGGTTTTTAATATATAAAAAACACCATGTTAAATATAAAAAGAATATTCGAGACGATTGCTGATGCTGGTCAAAAAATTTTAGAGAAAAAATCATTAAAAAAATTCTCTAAAAAAAGAGATTTAATTGAGCTATGTGATGATCTGTTATCATCCAAAGGAGCAGCATTTGGAATTACATTAGCAAGAGATATTCTTTTTAGATATCATAATTTATCCCATGAAGATAAATTGAAATTCTTACTTCAAGTAAATGAAAAATATAAACCTGATACAGCAAATATTGATAATGCAATTAAAGACTATTCCGAAAATAAAAATAGTAGATCAATTTTAAATTTATCAAGAATTGCATCAGGAACTAGAAAAGAATTGTTTGTTAGACTAAATATGGCTCCAAATGGAACGGCAGAGATTGTTTCTTTAAGAGAAGATCTACAAATGTTTTTAATTAAAAATCCTGAATTAAAAGAATTAGATTATGATTTAATAGATATATTTAAAAATTGGTTCAATCCTGGATTTTTAAAATTAAGAAAAATAACTTGGGATACAAAAGCTGCAATATTAGAAAAATTATTAAAATATGAAAAAGTTCATTCAATGAAAGATATGAATGAATTGAAAATTAGATTAGGAGAAAACAGAAGATTTTTTGCTTATTTTCATCCAGCATTAGAAGATGAACCAATAATTTTTGTTGAGATTGCACTAACGAAAGGTTTAGCAAAATCTATTCAAGAATTGACAAGACCAAATGATGGAAAAAACGAAAATTATGATACAGCTACATTTTATTCAATTAGCAACTGCCAAGAGGGTCTTTCAAGAGTTACGCTTGGTAACTTCTTAATCAAGAGGGTGGTATACGAATTACAAGAAGAGTTACCTGATGTAAAAAATTTTGGAACTTTATCACCGATGCAAGGTTTTGCAGATTGGGTAAAATCTTCAGAAAATGAGAAAATTAGTGAAATAGTTCAAAAAGATAATTTTGTAAAAGTTGAGTTTTTAAAATCATTAGATCTTAAAATTGGAGATAGAAAATTTATTGACAATAAAGATTTACTTACAAAACTTGCTTTAAATTACTTAGCTGTACAAAAAAATGATCTAGGTTTTCCCATCAATGATGTTTGTAGGTTTCATTTAAAAAATGGAGCTGAAATTGATGATATTGTAGTTAATGCTAACGTTTCTGATGTAGGATTTAAAAGGTCATTTGGAATAATGGTTAATTACAAATATGAACTTGGGAAAATTGAGCAAAATCATCAAGAGTATGTAAACGAAAAAAAAATTAATATATCAAGCAAACTCAAAAAATATGTCTAGATTAAATAGAATTGTTTCTGTTGCTCCTATGATGGACTGCACAGACAAACATGAAAGATTTTTCTTAAGACTAATTAGTAAAAACGTTCTTCTCTATACTGAAATGATTGTCTCAGAAGCTATTGATAGAGGAGATAAAAAGAAACTATTAGAATTTGATATGAGAGAAAAACCTGTTGCTCTGCAACTTGGTGGTTCTTCTCCAAAACTATTAGGAAATGCAGCATATTTAGGTGAAGAATTTGGTTATGATGAAATAAATTTAAATTTAGGTTGTCCAAGTAAAAAAGTTCAGAAAAATAGATTTGGGGCTTGTTTAATTCAAGAACCTAATCTTGTTGCTGATTGTCTAAGTGAAATGATTTCAAAAACATCGCTTCCTGTAACAGTTAAAACTAGAATCGGATATGACAATGTTGATCAATACGAAAATTTATATAATTTTGTGAATATTTTAAAAGAAACAGGTGTTAAAACTTTTATAATTCATGCAAGAAAAGCAATGTTGGGAAAATTTACACCTAAACAAAATTTAAATATTCCACCTTTGAAATATGAATACGTAAATAGATTAAAAAAAGATTTTCAAGATTTAGAAATAATAATTAATGGAGGCATAACGTCTACTGATCAAATCAAAGAACATTTAGATAATGTAGACGGTGTTATGATTGGAAGATCAATTTATCATTCCCCTTACATGTTAGCAGATATTGAGAACCAAATTTTTAATAATAGTGAAGTTTTGACAAGACAAGAAGTTGTTGAGAAACTAATTGATTATGTAAAAGAAGAAATTAAAAAGGGTACAAGATTAAATCAAATCATGAGACATACTCTTGGTTTATTTCATGGCCAAACTGGTTCTAGTTTTTGGAAAAGATATTTAAGTGAAAATATGTGTGTAAGAGATGCCGATGTTAAGAAAATTGATCACATAATGGATAAAGTAAAATTTAATCCCCAAAGTATATTGGCGGGTCAAATTGAATAATACTCTTTTAGAGATTAATAATATTTATTTTATTTTTTTAATGATGGCAGCCGCTGTTCCGGTTGGTTTTTTTGCAGGTTTTTTTGGTATCGGTGGAGGATTAATTTCAGTTCCATTTTTATTTTTTGTGTTTGAAGCATTTAACGTGGATAAAGATTATTTAATGCATTTATCTGTAGGGACAGCTTTCTCAATAACAATTTTAACTGCTACAGCCTCAGTATTAACTCATAGAAAGTATAATGCTGTTGATTTTAATATTATTAAAAATTATGGAACATTTGTAATAATTGGAGTTTTCTCTGGAACATTGATGGCAGCATTGATGAATACTAAAACATTGTTATTCTTTTTTTCAGCTGTTGTTTACTTTTTTGGAGCTTACTTATTGTTACAAAGTGAAAAGAAAAAAAAAATTAAGAAAAAATTTAATATTTTCCCAAGAATAATATTTGGATTTTTGTCAGGATTAATATCTGCTCCTATGGGCATAACTGGAGCTATGATGAATGTTCCTATATTAAGATACTTTGGTTATCCTATTAACTTGGCAATAGGAAGCTCTGCAGCCATTGGATTTATAATAGCTTTATTTGGATCAATTGGTTTTTTTACATCTGGCTTAATGTTAAAGGCCGATATCCCACTCAGTATTGGATTTATTAATATACCTGCATTTATAATTTTTGTTCCAATAACCACATTCATGGCTAGGATTGGAGCAAAAACAGTTCAAGATCTAGATAGAGTTAAAACACAAAGATTATTTGGTGTTTTTCTTTATGTTATTGGTACTTTATTTCTATATAGATTTTTAGTGACCTAGGAGACGAGGTGGTTTCAGTCTCCCTCCGCCACCTCAATTACATATTAATCGATTCTCTAATTTTTTCTTAACTCTTTATAGTTGAATTTTAAATTTTTTGATCATAATCCCCAACTTTACCAGTTTGTTGAAGGAGATTATCAATAAAGTCAAAAATCTTCTTTTTTCTATCTTCGGAGGTTGGACTTTCCGTAACAACAACTAAAGAGGGCTTATTAGAAGATGCTCTTATTAATCCCCAAGACCCATCATCAAAAGAAAATCTTACTCCATTAACAGTTAATATTTCTCTAATTTCTTGATCATCTACTGTAGTTTTATTTTCTCTAATCTTTGTTATTTCTTTAACTAAATTCTTAACTACTTCATACTTTTCACTGTCTTTACAATAAGGAGCCATAGTCGGACTTTGATAAGTTGTTGGCAATTCAGCAAGTATTTCACTCATTTTTTTGTTATTGTTATCGAGTAGCTTACAGACCTGTATTGCTGAATTAATTCCATCATCATAGCCATACCCCAAAGGTTTATTAAAAAAGAAATGACCACTTTTTTCAAATCCTGCTAAAGCGTTATCGGTATTTACTTTTCTTTTGATATGGGAATGACCAGTTTTCCAATAAATTGTTTCACATTTATTTTCTTTTAATATTTTGTCATTGGAATAAAGTCCTGTCGATTTTACATCAACAATAAATTTACTGTTTTTATGATCTTTCGAAAGATTTCTAGCAATTAATAGCCCTATTTTATCTGAAAAGATTTCATTACCTTTATCATCAATAACCCCAACTCTATCCCCATCTCCATCAAAACCAAATCCAATATCAGCATTATTTTCTTTAACTGCTGAAGAAATTGCATGTAACATTTCTAAGTCTTCAGGATTTGGGTTGTATTTTGGAAAAGCCCAATCAAGTTCACAATCAAGTTCAATTACCTCGCACCCAATACCTCTTAAAATTTCTGGTGCAAATATTCCTGCTGTTCCATTGCCACAAGCAACTATTGCTTTAATTTTTTTATTTAATGAGTTTTTTGATATCAAATCATTTTTATAAATAGCCTGGAAACCATCAATTTTTTTTATATTTCCCTCTCCATTAATAAATTTTTGATCAAGAGTAATATCTTTTAGTTCTTTCATTTCTTCAGGTGCATGAGTTAATCCTTTTTTGATGCCCATTTTTACACCTGTCCAACCATTTTCATTATGACTTGCTGTAACCATTGCAATTGCATCTGAGTCTAAATTAAATTGTGCGAAATAAACCATAGGAGATAAGGATAATCCTATATCCTCGATTTTGCACCCAGTTGAAACCAAACCCTCTTTTAATTTTTCTTTGATATGTTCACTGTAAGACCTGTAATCTTGGCCAACTATAATTCTTGGATTGTTTTTCTTTGTATGATTAATTATTTGAGTTCCAAGACCTTTACCTAGTTGAACGATTCCATCGTCATCTATGTCTTTTTCGTATACCCATCGTGCGTCATATTCCCGAAAGCCGTAGGGATCAATTTTTCCCGAATTATTCATGTGGATATATGTACATTTTTTTAAAATTTTTATTGATAAATATTTAATAAGTTCTATAAATGTTCTATTGATTTACAATTTATATAGTATATCAGGTAAATCTACACACTATATCTAGTTATTTACTAGATTTTTTAGTATAAAGATAAAAAGGGAGTTTAATGAACAAAATATTGTCTCAGGCAATCAGGAAAGCTGTCTCTGATTATAAACCAGCGGAAAAAATCAGCAATAATGACAAAAGACCAGACTTATTTTCACTAAATAACAACACAGAGTTGTTTCAAAATTCTAAAGGGATAACTATTAAAATAGATAGATCTAGAGATAATAATTTAACAGATTTTGGAAGAGCAACACTAAGCGACAGATACCTTGGAGAAAACGAGTCTTTCCAAGATTTATTTGCAAGAGTTGCGAGCCATTATGCAGATGACAACTTACACGCGCAAAGACTTTATAACTACATAAGTAACTTATGGTTTATGCCTGCAACACCAGTTTTATCAAATGGTGGGACAAAAAGAGGTTTACCAATTTCCTGTTTCTTAAATGAAGCAGGGGATAGCTTAACTGGAATATTAGATCTATGGAGTGAAAATGTTTGGTTAGCAGCTAAAGGTGGAGGTATTGGAAGTTATTGGGGCAACTTAAGATCTATTGGAGAAAAAATTGGAAGAGTTGGAAAAACTTCAGGAATTATTCCTTTCATCAAAGTTATGGACTCTTTGACAATGGCGATCAGTCAAGGTTCTTTAAGAAGAGGATCAGCAGCCTGTTATCTTCCAATTGATCATCCAGAGATAGAAGAATTTATTGAAATGAGAAGACCAACTGGTGGTGATCCAAACAGAAGATCATTAAATTTACATCACGGTGTTTTAGTTTCAGATGCATTTATGAGAGCTGTTGAGTTAGATGAACAATGGGCACTAAAAAGTCCAAAAGATCAATCAGTACAAGCTACTGTTTCTGCAAGAAATTTATGGATTAGATTATTAACTGCAAGAATTGAAACTGGAGAACCTTATATTGTTTTCATTGATACAGTTAATAGAATGATACCTCAACATCATAAGTTAGCTGGTTTAACTGTTAAGACATCTAACTTGTGTAGTGAAATAACTTTACCAACAGGAATTGATAAAGAGGGTAGAGATAGAACTGCAGTATGTTGTTTATCATCTTTAAATTTAGAAACTTATGATGAATGGAAAGACGATGAAAACTTTGTCCCAGACGTAATGAGATTTTTAGATAATGTATTAACAGACTTTACTGAAAAAGCACCCGAGTCATTTAGTGATGCAGTTTATTCAGCATTAAAAGAAAGAAGTGTTGGTCTAGGTGTTATGGGACTTCATTCATTCTTCCAACAAAAAATGATTCCTTTTGAGTCAGTGATGAGTAAAGTTTGGAATAAAAAAATATTTGAAAGCATCCAAAAACAAGTTGATCAAGCTTCAAAAGATTTAGCTGATGAAAGAGGTGCATGTCCAGATGCTGCTGATTATGGTATTAATGAGAGATTTTCAAATAAAACTGCAATAGCTCCTACTGCTTCAATTTCAATTATTTGTGGTGGAACATCTCCAGGTGTAGAGCCAATTGCAGCAAATAGTTATACACATAAAACTTTGTCTGGATCATTTAATGTTAGAAATAAATATCTAAGTAAATTATTAGAGAAGCACGGTAAAAATGATGATGAAACGTGGTCAAGTATAACAACAAATCAAGGCTCAGTTTCTCATCTTGATTTTTTAACACAACAAGAAAAAGACGTATTTAAAACAGCTTTTGAACTAGACCAGAAATGGATCGTGGAGTTAGGTGCAGATAGAACTCCTCATATTTCTCAAGCACAATCAATAAATATATTTATACCTGCAGATATTCATAAAAGGGACTTACACCAAATCCATTTCCAAGCTTGGAAAAAAGGATTGAAGAGCCTTTATTACTGCAGATCTAAATCAATACAAAGAGCGGAAAACGTAAACGATGCAAATTCTACAGATGTAACTGCAAACGTTTACAAATCTAAGAAACAAGAAAATCAACAACCAGAATATGAGGAGTGTTTATCATGTCAGTAGAAAGTCTAAAAGATACAAAACAAAAAATTGTAGAACCAAAAAAAATGGGTCTATTAGTTGAGAACCCAGTTTACAAACCATTCAGATATCCATGGTGTTATGACGCTTGGTTAACTCAACAAAGAATTCATTGGTTACCAGAGGAAGTTCCACTTGGTGATGACGTTAGAGATTGGCAAAAAAATCTTTCTGAGTCAGAAAAAAACTTATTAACTCAAATTTTTAGATTTTTTACTCAAGCAGATGTTGAGGTTAATAACTGCTACCTAAGACATTACACAACTGTATTTAAACCTACTGAAGTCTTAATGATGATGACAGCATTCGCATCAATGGAAACAGTTCATGTAGCGGCTTATTCACATTTGTTAGATACTATCGGAATGCCAGAATCTGAATATTCTGCATTCATGAAGTACAAAGAGATGAAAGATAAATATGATTACATGCAAAACTTTAATGTAAACTCAAAAGAAGATATCGCAAAAACTGTTGCAGTATTTAGTGCCTTTACAGAAGGTCTTCAGTTATTTGCAAGCTTTGCAATTTTATTAAACTTTCCAAGACACAACAAACTCAAAGGAATGGGTCAGATAGTTACTTGGTCAGTTAGAGATGAAACTCTTCATTGTAATTCTATGATTAGAATTTTTAAAGAGTTCATTAAAGAAAACCCTGAAATTTGGACTCCAAAACTTAAAAAAGAACTTTATGAAGCTTGCAGAACAATAATTGAACACGAAGATGCATTTATTGATCTAGCTTTTGAAATGGGTCCAATGCAAGGTTTAACCGCTCAAGAAGTTAAAGATTATATTAGGTTTATAGGTAATAGAAGATTAACTCAGTTAGGTCTTGAGCCAATATATGATGTTCAGAAAAATCCATTAACATGGTTAGATACTATGTTAAATGCAGTAGAGCATATGAACTTCTTTGAAGGTAGAGCCACTGAATATTCAAAAGCATCTACACAAGGTAACTGGATAGACGCTTTCTCCTAGGATTAAGTGATAGTAAGTCCCTGTATAAGTATTTGTAAGACTGATCCTGTATCAGGTCTATGCTATGGATGTGGAAGATCTGATGAAGAGAAAAAAATCTGGAAAGATCCTGAAACAACTGATGATTGGAAGAGCAATAACTTAAAAGAACTAGAGAATAGACTTTCAGGTTGGCAATTAGAGAGTTTTAAAATGTCTTACAAAAACAAAATTGAAAAAGGCGTCTCTTTATATAAAGAAAAGCAAATAAAATAATTTTACCTTTGATTTAGAAGCATTACTTTTCTGTATTTACTTCCTTTGTATTTAGCCAATGGTCTAATTAGTTTATTAGATGAATGTTGTTCCATTATATGAGCCGACCATCCAGTAATTCTTGAAATTACAAATATTGGTGTAAAGAAATCTGTATCAAAACCCATTAGATGATAAGTTGGTCCTGTTGGGTAATCTACATTTGGATGAATATTCTTTTTACTAATCATTACTCTTTCAACAATATCGTAAATCTTTAAAAACTTTTTATCTTTTTTAATTTTAGCAACTTTTTTGAAATACTCTTTCATTGTTGGAACTCTTGAGTCTCCACTCTTATAAACCCTGTGCCCAAAACCCATCACAACCTCTTTTTTCTTTAATGCATTATTAATCCATTTTAATGCATTCTCAGGTTTTTTGATTTTATTCATCATATGCATAACTTCTTCATTGGCTCCACCATGTAATGGTCCTTTTAAACTAGCTATAGCACCCGTTATAGCACCATGAATATCAGACAAACTACTTGTTATAGTTCTAGCTGTAAAAGTTGAAACATTAAAACTATGTTCCGCGTATAAAATTAAAGATACATCAAATGCTTTTACAATTTCCTTTTGAGGAACCTTTCCAAAACACATATAAAAAAAGTTTTCTGCAAAAGTTAATTCTTTTTTAGGTTTAATAATCTTTTTACCTTTTCGAATTCTATAAAACGCTGCTAAAGCAGTTGGAGTTTTAGCTAAAATTCTTAAAGCTTTTCTTGTATTTGCTTCCTGAGAATTATCTGTTGTCTCTTTATCTTCTAATCCCATTACGCTAACTGCAGTTCTAGCAACATCCATAGGATGAGATTTTTTTGGCATGTGTTTAATTATTTCGTAAAGATTTTTTGATAAATCTCTATGTCCACGTTCAATTTTTTCAAATTGTCTTAGCTCAATACTATTTGGTAAATCACCTTTTAAAATAAGATATGCAGCTTCTTCAAATCTACAAAATTCACAAAGATCTTGAACAGCATAACCTCTATAAGTTAATGAGTTAATTTCAGGCATAACTTTAGAAACTTCTGTTTCATCAACAACAATTCCTAATAAACCTTTTTTTACTTCTTCACTCATTATTCATGTCCTTCTGTACTAAAATTATATATCTTTTCGTCTAAAGAGTTATATTTTTCATATTCAACTAGATCATATAATCTTTTTCTTGTTTGCATCTTATCTATAATATTATTTTGATGTCCATCCGCAAAAATGGCACGTAGACCATCCTCAACACTTTTCATTGCTAATCTTTGCGTAGTAACTGGATAAATTACAATATTGTAACCAAGCTCTTCTAATTGTTTAAAATCTAGCAACTTCGATTTTCCAAACTCAGTCATATTAGCTAAAAGATAACAATCTAGTGATTTTCTAACTTTTTCAAACTCAGACTCATCTTTTAATGCTTCTGGAAAAACAATTTCTGCACCAGCATCAATATAAGATTTGCAACGATCAATCATTTTATCAATACCTTCTACGCTTTTAGCATCAGATCGCGCAATGATTTTAAAATTTTTGTCTAATCTTGCTTCTACACATTCTTTGATTTTTTTTGTCATATCCTCTTTTGATATCAATTCTTTATTGTCTAGATGACCACATCTTTTCTGTTCTATCTGATCTTCTAAATGAATTGCTGAAATACCAAAATTTTCAAATGTTTGAACAGTTTCTTTACAAGATTTAAAACCTGTATCGACATCAACAATAGTTGGAAGATTTGTAACACGTGCAATTTGCTTTGATCTGTTACTGACATCATTAAGAGTTGTTAATCCTATATCAGGATATCCCAAATCATTAGACATAACACCTCCTGATACATAAACCCCGTCGTATCCAATTTCTTCAATAACTTTTGCTGTTAATGGATTATATGCACCTGGTATTCTTAAAATTTTATTTGATTTTAGTTTATTATCTAAATCAATTCTTTTCTCTTCAGGTTTTTTTTCAACAAAGTGCACTAGAATATTCCTTTTTTATTATTCGATTTTAAGTATCTTCTACTTACTTCAATATTTAGTTTTATTAGTTGATTATTTTTTAATTTTTTTAAATTTTGAACATCTTTTAAAAATCTATCACTTTCTTTTTTAGAAATAATATTTTCTGTTAAAATTTTAAATTTATTTATGTAATCTTTTCTTTCAAAAGGTCTTTTGCCGTAAGGATGAGCATCTGCTCTTTCTAATTCCTCAATAATTTTTTTCCCATTATTTAATGTTACTATAACCTTTGCACCAAAAGATTTCTTTTTTGGATCAGGATCATGGTATTTTTTTGTCCATTTTTTATCCTCATGAGTTTTAATTGATCTCCATATTTTAATTGTGCTTTTTTTATTAGCTCTTTTTTTAGTATAAGACTTTACATGATGCCAATCTGCGTCTTCTAGAGCTACAGCAAAAATATACATTATTGAGTGATCTAAAGTTTCTCTATTTGCATTTGGATCCATTTTTTGTGGATCATTAGCTCCAGTTCCTATTACATAATGAGTATGATGGCTTGTATATATATCTATTTTTTTAATTTTATTTAAATTATCAATTTTTTTATTAAGAGCTTTTGCAATATCAATTAATGCTTGAGCTTGATATTCTGCAGAATATTCTTTAGTATATGTTTCGAGAATGGCTTTCTTTTCTTCATTTTTTTTGGGCAAAGGAACAAAATATTTAGCATTTTTTCCATCTAATATTCTTGCTATTACACTATCTTCACCTTCGTAAATAGGACTTGGGGCTCCTTCACCTCGCATCGTTCTATCAACAGCTTCAATTGCTAATTTTCCTGCATGCGCTGGAGCATACGCCTTCCAACTTGAAATCTCACCTTTTCTTGATTGTCTTGTTGAAACACTCACATGTAATGCTTGTTGAACACTTTGATAAATAGTTTCTGTATTTAATTTTAACATAGATCCAATACCAGCAGCAACACTTGGTCCCAAGTGAGCGATATGATCAACTTTGTGTTTATGTAGACAAATAGCTTTTACAAGATTAACTTGAACTTCATAAGCAGTTATAATTCCTCTTAATAAATCATTTCCATTTTTTTTTAATTGTTGTGCCACTGCTAAAAGAGCAGGAATATTATCACCAGGATGGCTGTAATCAGCAGCTAGAAATGTATCATGAAAATCTAATTCTCTAACAGCAGTTCCATTTGCCCACGCAGCCCATTCACAATCAAATTTAAGTTTTGAATTTATGCCAAAAAGATTAGCTCCATTTTTTCTAACATGTTTTTTTGCCATTTCTCTTGCAGATATTACAGGTCTTCTATTTAATGAAGCTATAGCAACAGAAGCGTTATCAATAATTCTATTAATAACCATTTCTACTGAATTTTTATTTAATTTAGCATTATCACTTGCTATCTCTGCTATTTTCCAAGCAAGCTGTTTCTTCTTTGGAAGATTTATTTTTGATGGATATACTTTAATTGTATGCGATAACAAAATAACTCCTAATTTGTGATTTTGTTTTAATAGTTAAAATAAATTAATCAATATTAAAGATATTGAGATACAATTTTTTCAATACCTACAAAGTCTTTTATTAAGTGATTATGATAAATTTCATCAATATTTTTTTCAGTATATCCATCTTCTAATAAAATCATTGGAATATCTGCCGCTTTAGCTGCATTTGCATCCGACTCACTATCACCGATCATAATTGATTTATTTTTACTACCATCTAAAATTTCTATGATTGTTGTTATATGTCTCGGATCAGGTTTACAATAATCAAAAGTATTATAACCCGCAACATACTCGAAGTAATTATATATCCCAATTTTTTTTAGAAGATCTACTGCAAGATGTTCCGTTTTATTCGTACATACAGCCATTGATATATTTTCTTTTTTACACCAATTTAAAAAATCTTTTACACCAGGCATCAGAGTACTTTCATTTAAAATATTTTTTCCATAATAAGAAATAAATTCATCTGTCATTTCATTTTTAATTTTCTCATTAATCGAAGTTAATTCTTTTTTGGCCTGGCTCCATATAGATCTACCAATCATTGCCCCAGCTCCTTGACCAACAGTATTTTTAAGTTCATCAAGAGATTTTGTGGGGTATCCAAATTTCTTCATA
This sequence comes from uncultured Pelagibacteraceae bacterium, assembly GCA_902534735.1. Taxonomy (GTDB): domain Bacteria; phylum Pseudomonadota; class Alphaproteobacteria; order Pelagibacterales; family Pelagibacteraceae; genus Pelagibacter. Next base: position 48,708 of record CACARD010000002.1, on the reverse strand, counting down.
ACATGGTTATGGGCAAGCATTAGATCAGGCGCTGTGTCTACTAACGTACCATCTAAATCAAAAACAACTGTGAATTTTTGTGTCATTTAAAAAGTATTAATAAGAAATAAATTGTGAATTAATTAAATTAATACCCAGTTATATACAACTATCTAATGAATAGTCAAAATTTACAAAATAAACTTAGAGATAAATTTTTAAAAAAAGGTGTCAAAATGAAGGGGCCTGAGACAGTTTTTTTTTCTAAAGATACTAAAATTGGAAAGAATGTAGAGATAGAACCTTATGTTGTGTTTGCTGATAAAGTACAAATAGGAAATAATGTTAAAATTTTGTCTTTCTCTCATCTTGAGGGTGTTAAAATAGATAGTAATGTGAGTGTTGGTCCATACGCTCGTTTAAGACCTGGAACAAAAATTAAATCTGGATCAAAAATAGGAAATTTTGTTGAAGTAAAAAAAAGTACAATAAATAAAAATTCTAAGGTTAATCATTTATCATATATTGGCGATGCACTAGTGGGGAAGGACGTTAATATTGGAGCAGGAACAATAACTTGTAATTACGATGGAAGAAAAAAAAGTATAACAAAAATAAAGGATAAAGTATTTGTTGGTTCAAACACTTCTTTGGTAGCACCAGTTACTTTAAATGAAAAAAGTGTTATAGGTGCAGGCTCAGTGATTACTAAAAATGTAAGCAAAGGGTCGTTAGCATTAACTAGATCAAATCAAAAAGAAAAGAAAAGTTATAAAAGGAAATAATAAGTAATGTGTGGAATAGTTGGAATTACTAGCTCTAAAGAGGTTACTCCCAGAATTATTAGTTCATTAAAAAAACTTGAGTATAGAGGCTACGACTCTGCAGGTTTAGCAACTCTTTCAAATGGAAATATAAATGAGGTCAAATGTGAGGGTAGAGTAGACGCTTTAGAGAAAAACATTATACAAACTAAAATATCTGGCTCTATTGGTATCGGACACGTTAGATGGGCCACACATGGAAAACCTAGTTCAATAAATGCACATCCTCATTCATCAGAAGACGTATCTGTAGTTCACAATGGCATAATTGAAAATTCAACTATTCTTAAAAAACTATTAGAAAATAAAGGCTATAAGTTTAAATCCCAAACAGATACAGAAGTAATAGTACATTTGGTAACTGATTATTTAAAAAAAAATAACCTTAAAAATACAATTATAAAAGTTTTAAAAAAATTACACGGTAGTTTTGCACTAGGAATAATATTCAAAGACCAACCAGACTTGATAGTTGGAGCAAGAAGAGGTTCTCCGCTTGCAGTTGGTTACGGACCAAACGAACATTATCTTGGTTCAGATTCTTATGCATTAAAGTCTATGACTAATAAAATTTCATATTTAAATGATGGAGAGTTTTGCATATTAAAAAAAGACCAAGTTGAATTTTTCGATGCTTATGGAACCAAAGTTAATAAAAAAATTTTAAATCTGTCTAAAGATGATCAAAATTATGAAAAAGGAGATTACAAATATTATATGGCTAAAGAAATAGACGAGCAGCCGATCACTTTAAAAAATTGTGTAAATGAGTACATTGACAAACATAATAAAGAGATAAATATTTATAATTTTCCTTGGAAAATAAGCGAAATTTCATCAGTGGTTTTAATTGGATGCGGAACCGCATATCACTCATGCCTTGTTGCTAAATATTGGTTTGAACAAAATACAAGTTTAGACGTCAGTGTTGATATAGCTTCTGAGTTTAGATATCGAAAAATTAAATTTAAGAAAGATTGTCTCTATGTATTTGTTTCTCAATCAGGAGAAACTGCAGATACATTTGCAGCATTAGATTTGTGCAAAAAGAACAATGTTAAAACTTGCGCAGTTGTAAATGTTGTTGAAAGTTCAATTGCAAGAGACGCTGATCTAGTTTTACCTATTCATTGTGGTCCAGAAGTGGGTGTTGCATCTACAAAAGCTTTCTTAGGACAAATGTTAGTTCTTTATTTATTATGTACTAAGCTTTCTTATGAACAAAAATCAATTAATAAAAAGGACTATCAAAAGAAGATAAAAGATTTACTATCATTGTCTAAATCTGCAAAAAATACTCTTAATATTGAAGATAAAATTCAAACACTTGGAAGAGATTTTGCTAATTCTAAAGGATCAATGTTTCTAGGTAGAGGATATTCATATCCAATTGCACTTGAAGGTGCTTTAAAACTAAAAGAGCTCGCTTATGTTCATGCAGAAGGTTATCCAGCAGGTGAAATGAAACATGGACCTCTTGCACTAATAGAAGAAGGTATGCCTGTAGTGGTAATTGCTCCAAGAGATGAGCATTACAAAAAAACTATTTCAAATATGCAAGAAGTTATTTCAAGAGGTGCAAAAGTTTTACTAATAACAAATAAAAGTACTGATGAAATTTATTCAGAAAATATTTGGGAGCAAATAGAAGTTGAGCATATATCAGATGAACTCATTCCTTTTTTGACCACTATACCTTTGCAAAAGTTAGCTTATTACTCTGCATTAGATAAAGGATACGATATAGATAAACCAAGAAACTTAGCTAAATCTGTCACTGTTGAATAAATAATAAAGTCTGTTAAAACAATTCTGAGTTGAAATGAAAAATTGGAAAATAAATAGTTGGAGAAAATATCCCGTCAAACATATTCCTCAATATGAAGATGAAAAGGAATTAGAGATGGTTTTAAATAAATTGAAAACCTTTCCTCCACTAGTCTTTGCAGGAGAAACAAGACATTTGAAAGATCAGTTGGCAATGGTCAATGATGGAAAAGCATTTCTATTGCAAGGTGGTGATTGTGCAGAAAGTTTTGCAGAATTTCATCCTGATAATATAAGAGATACATTTAAGGTTATTCTTCAAATGGCATTGGTAATGACATACTCAGCATCTTTACCAATTGTAAAACTTGGAAGAATTGCTGGACAATTTTCAAAACCAAGAAGTGCACCAACTGAAAAACAAGGTGATAAGGAATTACCAAGTTATTTGGGAGATAATATAAATGCAATAGATTTTAATGAGAAAGCTAGAAGACCTGATCCAAAAAGAATGTTTAAGGCTTATTCTCAATCTGCTTCAACTTTAAACCTTTTAAGAGCATTTTCAAAAGGTGGTTTTGCTGATCTAAACAAGGTTCATTTATGGAATTTAGATTATATTAAGAAAAGTCCTCAAGCTAAGAAGTTTAAAGAGTTAGAAGATAAAATAGCAGATGCATTAGCGTTTATGGATGCTTGCGGAATTACATCTGATTTTAACAATAGATTATACACAGTTAACTTTTGGACTTCTCATGAAGCTTTACATTTACCTTTTGAGGAAAGCATGACAAGAGTAGACTCAACCACAGGTGAATATCACGATACTTCAGCACACTTTGTTTGGATAGGAGATAGAACAAGACAATTAGATGGAGGACATGTTGAGTTTTGTAAAGGAATAGAAAATCCAATTGGCATCAAGTGTGGTCCTACATCAAAACCTGATGAGATTGCAAAAATATGTGAAGTTATAAATCCTAAAAATGAAAAAGGAAAAATTACTCTAATTTCAAGATTTGGTCATCAAAACGTTGAAAAATTCTTACCAAAATTAATTAGAGGTATTAAAAAGGAAGGTTTAAATGTTGTTTGGTCATGTGATCCAATGCATGGTAATACAATTAAATCAACTACTGGTTTTAAAACGAGACCGTTTAATGATGTTGTAAGCGAAGTTAAAAATGTATTTGCAGTTCATCAAGCAGAAGGTTCCTATGCAGGAGGTCTTCATGTTGAAATGACAGGACAAGATGTGACAGAGTGTACTGGCGGAGCAAAAAAAATATCAGATGCAGATTTATCAAGCAGATATCATACGCACTGCGATCCAAGATTGAACTCTGATCAAGCTATAGAATTAGCATTTTTAATTTCAGATGAGATAAAAAAGAACAGTTTGTATTCTAAATCTGCAATTAAAGCGGCATCTTAACAGTTTAAAAATAAATTTTTTTTCTTATATTAAAATTATGACACCCAAAGATAAAGTGAGTTACATTAAAAACTGGATTTCAGATTATGTGAATTCCATGCCAAAAAAAGCTCAATCTTTAGTTATTGGTATTTCTGGTGGAATAGACTCTTCAGTCTCAAGTACATTAAGTGCAATGACCGGTTTGAAAACAATTGTTTTATCAATGCCTATTAAACAAAAATCTGCACAACATGATCTAAGTTTGGCACATCAAGAGTGGTTAAAGAAGAATTTTAGCAATGTAGAGGGACATACATTAGAATTAGACAGTTTATTCAAAACTTTCGAGGGAACACTAAACAATTTTGGTAGTGAACACGGGATGGCAAACTCTAGAGCAAGATTAAGAATGACAACTCTTTATCAAGTAGCTGCCGCAAACAATGGAATAGTTGTTGGAACAGGAAATAAAGTAGAAGATTTTGGAGTTGGTTTTTATACAAAATACGGTGATGGTGGAGTAGATATTTCTCCAATAGCAGATTGTAATAAAACTGAGGTATGGGAACTTGGAAAAGAACTTGGAATTTTAAAAGAGATTATTGATGCTCCTCCTACAGATGGCTTATGGGATGATGGTCGTACTGATGAGGGACAGCTTGGTTTGTCATATAAAGAATTAGAAGAAGCGATGGATAATGAAAATTCTGTAAATCGAGATAAATATAATTCAATTCGAAGCGTAAATTTGCATAAAATGGAACCTATTCCAGTATGCAAAATTCCTAATTAATCAAATAGATTCACAAATCTACAATTTAAGTATATTCCTAGTTGTATGGCTAAAGATATATTTTTAACTAATAGTCTAGGTGGTAAGAAAGAAAAATTTACACCCAAAAATGAAAAATCCATAGGCATGTATGTTTGTGGTCCTACTGTTTATGATGATCCACATATTGGTAATGCTAGACCATTAGTTGTTTTTGATATTCTGTATAAAATTTTAAAAAATAGATACGGATCAACATCTGTAAAATATATTAGAAATATTACAGACGTAGATGATAAAATAATCAAAGCATCTAATGATCAAAATATTTCTATAAACGACTTAACTTCAAAAATTACTGAAAATTTTCATAAGGATTGTAATTACTTAAAATGTGAAACACCAAACAGCGAACCAAGGGCAACAGAAAATATAAAACAAATGATTGAAATGATCACAGAATTAGAGAAAAAAGGGTTTGCATATTCAAAGGATAAGCATGTTTATTTTGAAGTTAAAAAATTTAATGATTATGGAAAATTATCTAATAAAAAATTAGATGAATTAATAGCTGGTTCACGAGTAGAGGTTTCAGAAATAAAAAAAAATCCTGAAGATTTTGTATTATGGAAACCATCAACAGATAAAGAGCCTTCATGGGAATCTCCTTGGGGCAAAGGCAGACCAGGTTGGCACTTAGAATGTTCGGTTATGTCTAAAAGATATTTGGGTGAAGAATTTGATATTCATGGGGGTGGTAGAGACTTGATTTTTCCTCATCATGAAAACGAGATTGCTCAATCAAGATGTGCAAATGAAACAAATTCATTTGCAAATTATTGGGTTCATAATGGATTTATAACTCTTTCTAACGAAAAAATGGCAAAATCTCAGGGAAATATTTTAAAAATAAAAGATTTTAAAAATAAATATAATGGCCAAGTTTTAAGATTAGCATTAATTAGTGCTCACTATAGACAAGGATTAGATTGGAATGAAAAACTAATATCAGAATGTGAGAAGACTTTAAGCAAATGGTATTCAGCCTATTCTCATGTTCATAAAGATACAATATTACCAGACGAATTATTAGATCCTTTATATGACGATTTAAACACACCAGGCTATATTGCTAATTTACATTCTTTATATAGTAAAGCTTCAACTGGAACGAACGAGGATAAAGCAACTTTTGTAAAAGCTTGCAATTTTATAGGTTTATTAACTGATACTTCGGAAGAGTGGCTACAAACAAAAAAAAATACAATTTCTCTTTCAGAAGATGAAATTAATTCAAAAATAGTTGAGAGAAATAAAGCAAGAGATGAAAAAAATTATGAATTAGCTGACAAAATAAGAAAAGATCTTTTAGATAAGGGTATTTTAATTGAAGATAAAGATGGTACAACCTCGTGGAAATTAAAATGAGCAAAGAAAAAATCTATATATTTGATACAACACTAAGAGATGGGGCACAAACTCAAGGCGTTGACTTTTCATTAAATGAAAAAGAAAAAATTGCTAAATCTTTAGATAACTTAGGAGTTGATTATATCGAAGGGGGCTGGCCAGGGGCAAATCCAACAGATACAGAATTTTTCAATAAGGATCTAAATTTTAAAAATGCTAATCTTACTGCTTTTGGTATGACTAAAAAATCAGAGCATAGTGCAAAAAATGACCCTATGTTGTCATCTCTGATTAATTCAAAGAGTTCATCAGTTTGTTTATTTGGTAAAAGTTGGGATTTTCATGTTGATGTCGCCTTGGGTATTTCAAACGATCAAAATTTAGAAAATATAAGGGAGAGCGCAAAGCATATAGTTAATTCAGGTAAAGAATTTATGTTTGATGCTGAACATTTTTTTGATGGTTATAAATCTAATCCTGAATATGCAATATCATGTTTAAAAGCTGCATATGATAGTGGTGCAAGATGGATTGTATTATGTGATACCAATGGAGGAACATTGCCTCACGAAGTTTCTAAAATTGTTGAGGAAGTAACAAAGCATATACCTGGAAAAAACCTTGGAATTCATGCCCACAACGATACTGAAAATGCAGTTGCCAATAGTTTAGTAGCTGTACAAGCAGGAGTTAGACAGGTTCAGGGTACAATAAATGGACTTGGAGAAAGATGTGGTAATGCAAATTTAATGTCTTTGATCCCAACTTTTTTTTTAAAAAAAGATTTTTCAGACAAATATGAAATTAATATTAAACCTGAAAAAATTAAAAATTTAACTCAATGTTCAAGATTATTAGATGAAATACTGAATAGAAAACCAAATAAACATTTACCTTATGTGGGTGCATCTGCATTTTCACATAAAGGTGGAATGCATGTATCAGCTGTACAAAAAGATCCGAAAACTTATGAACATATTAATCCTGATGAAGTAGGTAATGCTAGGAATATTGTTGTTTCTGATCAATCTGGACAATCTAATATAATGTCTAGATTAAATGCAATTGGCATTAATATTAAAAAAGACGATCCAAAAATTAAAAAACTTCTTCATGAAGTAAAAGATAGAGAGTTCATAGGATATAGTTACGATGGTGCTGATGCATCTTTTGAACTATTGGCTAGAAGATTGATGGGGGAAATACCAAGATATATTTCAATTAATGAGTATGATGTTTCTGTTAAGAAAGATTCAACTGGTGAAGTTGTATCATTTGCAAAAGCAAAACTTGAAGTAGATGGTCATGAAATATTATGTGAAGGCGAGGGCAACGGACCCGTTAATGCATTAGATAATGCGATTAGAAAAAATGTAAATAAACTTGAAAAATATTCAGAATATTTAAAAGATTTAAAGCTAGTTGATTACAAAGTTAGAATTTTAAATACAGGAACTGGAGCCGTTACTAGAGTTTCTATAGAAAGTGCAGACTCAAAACATGGTAATTGGTTCACAATAGGAGTTTCTCCAAATATTATTGATGCATCTTTTAAAGCTTTAGTTGATAGTTTGGATTATAAGCTTTTCAAGGATAATGCTCCTGCTAGTACTTGATGTCATTAAGAAATATAACTTTTATTTTACACAAACCTCAACTATCAGAAAATATAGGAGCTTGTGCTAGAGCTTTAAAAAACTTTAATTTTAATAATTTATTAATTGTTAATCCAAAACCATCATTTCCTAATGACAAAATTATTGCAACTTCTGTAGGTGCAAAAGATATTATTAAAAAAGCAAAGATATATGAAAACTTAGAAACATCATTAGGTAATTTGGATGTATTGGTTGCAACATCTGCAAGATTTAGAAATAAAAATATTAAACATATATCAATAACTGATCTTAATAAGATTAATTATAAAAAAAAGGTTGGTTTTCTTTTTGGATCCGAAGCATCAGGATTATCAAATAATGAGGTTAGTTATGCTGATTATACTTTGCAAATCCCTAGTAATAAGAATTTTAGATCTTTAAATTTGTCTCATAGTCTAATTATAGTAGCTCAAATAGTAAGTGGGCTAATTTCAAATAAAAAATTTACTTTTGAAAAGTCAAAAAAAATTAAAAGTGCGAATAAGAATGACATTCAAAGAATGTTAAATTTATGCATCAATAATTTAGAAAATAAGAATTTTTTTCACCCACCTGAAAAAAAACCAATTATGATTGAAAATTTAAGAAGTATTTTCTATAAACTCAATCTTTCAGAAAAAGAAACTCGTATTTTATCGAGCGTATTTGCTGGTTTAAGCAAGGAAAAGGTTGATTGACAAAACATAACTTAGGCTTATAAAGCCTCCTATTAATGACAAAAAGATTAAACTCTAAACATAAAGTAGATAGAAGATTAAAAGTGAACTTGTGGGGGAGACCTAAAAGCCCTTTTAATACAAGAGCCTATCCTCCAGGACAACATGGACAAACTAAAGCTGGAAAACCTTCAGATTACGGAATTCAACTTCAAGCAAAACAAAAATTAAAGTCTTATTATGGTAACATGAATGAAAGACAATTTAGAAATGTTTATAAAAAAGCAATCATGAAAAAAGGTGACACTGCTGAAAATTTAATCGGATTATTAGAAAGAAGATTAGATGCGGTAATTTACAGATCAAAATTATCAAATACTATTTTCTCATCAAGACAATTGATTAATCATGGTCATGTTAAAGTAAATGGAAAAAAAGTTAATATAGCAAGTTATCAGGTTAAAGAAGAAGATACGATTGAAATTAGAGATAAATCAAAACAACTTGCGTTAATTGATATTGCTCTTGCTAACAAAGAAAGAGAAGTTCCAGAATATATACAATTAGATGAAAAGAATAAAAAAGTTAAGTTTGTAAGAGTTCCTTCTTTTGAAGAAGTTCCTTACCCAGTCGTAATGGAACCAAACTTAGTAATTGAGTATTATTCTAGATAAAAAACAAACTATTATATATCAATTCATAAGCGTCATATTAGATATACATTTTAATTAGTTATATTAGCTACAATTTTTATGTAAAATATATATCTATGAGCTTACTTAATTCTTTAAGTTTATTTTTAAAAATCATCACATTTTTAATCTTAATTGGGATGAGTGAAAATTCTTATTCAGTCACTGTTTTAGGAACGGGTACTAGTGCTTTGGTAGGTGATGATCTTACTGATCCAGAAAATGATGGAGTTGATGGAAATAATCTTAATTGGAACTGGAGCTCAATTAGTGCGAGTAGTGAAAATTATTGGCATGCTGAAGGAGCGTACAATGTTTTTGATAATAAAGTTGGAGCTTCAAATGATAAATGGTGTTGTAACGGACCCACCCAATGGATACAAGTAGGTTTTTCACAAGCCTACGTCCTTGATAGTTTTACAATAACATCGGGGAATGACGTTGCTGGCAGAGATCCTGATGTGTGGAAGATACAAGGTTCAAATGATGGATCGAATTGGACAGATATTTATGTCTACAATAATAATGGAACCTCTCCGTGGGGCTCAACGCGACTTCAAGTCCTTTTATATGAAGGTGGCGGTGTTGATTACAATACACCATCAGCATATTCATATTTTAGATATTATGTGAGTTCAATTGTTTCAGGTAGTATGCACCAAATTAATGAAATTGAATTTTTTGGAACAGCTGCAGATACTACGGCACCAACTCTAAGTTCATCTACTCCTACTGACAATGCAACCAATGTTGCAGTCGATGCAAATATTGTTCTTAATTTTGATGAAAATGTAGATGTTGAGAGCGGAAATATTACTATAAAAAAAACGTCTGACAATAGCACAATAGAAACTATTGATGTTACAAGCAATCAAGTAACTGGTAGTGGGGGAACTCAAATAACTGTTAACCCATCATCCAATTTAGCTGGATCAACAGAGTTCTATGTTTTAATTGATGCTACAGCTTTTGATGATAGTTCAAGTAATTCATACGCAGGGATTTCAAGCACAACTGCATTAAGTTTTACAACAGTTGATACAACGGCGCCAACTTTAAGTTCGTCTAGTCCAGCTGATAATGCAACCAATGTTGCTGTGGATGCAAACATAGTTCTTACTTTTAGCGAAACCGTTGATACTGAAAGTGGTAACATAACAATTAAAAAAACCTCAGATGACAGTACTGTTGAAACCATTAGTGTTACAAGCAACAAAGTAACTGGAAATAGTGGATTACTTATGATTGGAGGTGGAAGCAGTGGTACAGTAATTACTATAAATCCAGCATCTAATTTTGATGGTTCGACCGAGTATTACGTTTTAATTGATAGTACTGCTTTTGATGACAGTTCAAGCAATTCATATGCAGGGATTTCAAGTACAACTGCATTAAGTTTTACAACAACCGATACAGCAAATCCTATATTAAGTTCTTCTTCTCCACCGGATAATGGAGCCAATGTAGATGTTGCATCCAATATAATATTAAACTTTGATGAAAATGTTGATGTTGAAAGTGGGAATATAATAATTAAGAGAAGTTCTGATAATAGCATTTTTGAAACAATAGCTGTAACTAGTGACAGGGTAACAGGAACAGGTACTTCAAAAATTATTATTGATCCAATAAAAAAATTTAAAGTTAATACTTCATATTATTTGATAATAGAAGCAACCGCATTTGATGATACAACTGGAAATTCGTATGCAGGTATATCAAGCAAAAATGCACTTAATTTTATTACTAAAAAGGGTAAAATATTTAACAAAACAGTAAAAACACTAATTAAAAATCAAACTGCAGCTGCTATCAATTCAATGTCTCAATCAATGAATAGAGTAAATAGTAGAATGAATTTTATAAGACCAATGCAAAATAATTCTTTTAATCAAAATATAGATTTAGCCATGAATTTAAAAGATCCATTTGCAGACAGAATATTCGATGCATTAGCAATTAAATATTTAAAACCCAAAAAAGAGACTAAAAAGTGGGCCGCATGGTCTGAAGGAAATATTTCTTTTGGAAAAATAGGTCATAGAGGAGAAAATCTGGGACAAGATATACATAGCGATGGTTTAACTTTTGGTATCGATAAGAAAATTACTGCTGCTCGAACTTTTGGAATGGCAGTAAGTCAATCTTGGCAAAAAACCCAGGTTGGAAGTAATGAAGCTAACATGGATGCATCATCGACTTCTATAATTGGATATGGAAGCATAAAATTAAAAGAAAGGACCTATATTGAGGCTGCAATTGGACTAGGGGAGATGGAGGTAAATCTAGCAAGATCAGTAGATGGTGGACAAAACAAAGGTATAAGAGATGGCAAACAAATCTATGGAAGTTTTACTTATTTATTTGAACCTAGCATGGAATATATTATTGAAGGAGTAAACACAAACTACTACTCAAGGTTAGATCTTGGATATACTATGCTTGATGACTACACAGAAAGTGGTGATGATGACTCTGTTTTTTATGATGATCAAAATGTCAAAAGTGCAACTTTATCGTTAGGTTATAACTATTCAAAGTCGGTTGAAATAGAAAGTGGAATAATAACTCAATTATTAAAGTTTGAATTTGGAAAAAGCACAACCGTTAATTCATTATCTGAGGCTTATTACATTAACGATGCATCAACCATTTATGCTAATGCAATTGCTGACCAGGATACTTATCATGGTCAAGCTACACTAGGTTTTAGTATGAATTTAAAAAATGATTTAAATTTAAATATAAGTTTAGATCATTATAGAAATGATAAAGATACTTTTTTAAATAGTTTTACTATCAATTTTAGAAAGTTATTTTGATCAGTTCTTTGTTTTAAAATTTATTCCTTTTGTCTCAAAAAGTTAAGTTTGTAAGAGTTCCATCTTTTGAAGAAGTGCCTTATCCAGTTGTAATGGAACCAAATCTAGTAATCGAATATTATTCTAGATAACACCTTTTTAAAATTACTGTTAAAGGAAAATTAAGCAATTTAGCTATTTTTGAACAATTAAAACCCAAAATAAACTTATTTAAAGTTTTTTAATTAACTAAAATTTTATATCCAGAATTATTATTAAAAAATTTATTTTTTTATATTACGTTGTTGTTATTAAAAAATGAATACATTATTTTATAAAACATACAAACTATCTAAAAATTTTTTAGCTCTTTGTTTTAGTCAGCAAACTACAGACTATATACTTATTTTAATTAAAAATTTTATTAAGAGTTCGAGTATTCTTTTCATTATTTTAATACTATCATCATCTAAAGTTTTTGCGGGAGTTACATATGTTGATAGTATCAACGTTTACATCTTATCAGGTTACAGCGGCGGTTATCCACAAGACATAAAATTTAACAACGATGGTACAAAAATGTTTGTTGTTGGAGATAATTCCAATGCCATTCGAGAATACCATCTCACTACAGGCTTCGATATTTCAACCGCTTCCTATGATAGTTTATTTAGTGTTCATTCCCAAGATACCAACCCAAGAGGCTTAGCATTTAACAACGATGGAACAAAAATGTTTGTAGCAGGGTGGAAGAATCAAAGAGTTTTTGAATACCATCTCACTACAGGTTTCGATATTTCTACTGCATCCTACGATAGTAATTTAAGTATTTCTTCCAATGCAGGTGGTTCAAATGGTTTAGCATTCAATTCAGATGGTACAAAAATGTTTGTTAATGCTGCAAATTCTTCTGATGAAGTTGTTGAATACACACTATCGACCGGCTTTGATGTTTCCACCGCCTCCTATGATAGTAGCTTTGTAACCCAGTCCCAAGATACTTCACCTCAAGGCCTAGCATTTAGCAACGACGGAAAAAAAATGTTTGTTGCCGGCGATACGGGAGATGATATTAACGAATATACGCTCTCTACGGGCTTTGATGTTTCCACCGCTTCTTTTGTGGGTAGTTTTGATGTGAGTTCTCAAGGTACTAATCCTACAGGCATTACCTTTAATAATGATGGAACAAAAATGTTTATTACGGACAAGACAGCACCTCTTGGCACACACAGTGTGGATGAATATACATTAACTACAGGTTTTGAATTAATCAATACCGCACCAACTCTATCTTCTTCTTCCCCTAGTGACGGCGCAACTAGTGTTGGAGTAAATGATAATATTGTTTTGACATTCTCTGAAGCTGTTGATGCTGAAAGTGGAAATATATTAATTAAAAAATCATCCGATAATTCAACCGTTGAGACAATCAATGTTGCAGGCGGATTGGTATCCGGTTCTGGTTCAACCATTATTACAATTAACCCCTCAAGCACACTAGATGGGGAAACTAGTTATTATATTACTATTGCTGCTACCGCTTTTGATGATGTTGATAGCGCGTCTTATGCAGGGTTTACTAATTCTACCACTCTTAACTTTACAACAGGTGAAACTACTTCATCTATTGATCCATTGACCGATAAAGATGTTGTTGGATCAATTGAAGCACAAACAGAAGCACCAAAGAGAATTTTGCAATACGTTACAACTCCAGTAATTAATCGTATGCAATGGTTAAGACATCATAGAAAAGAAACTAATTTAACCAACCAGAATATTAAATTTCAATTTTCAAATGCAATGCTTGCATCATTATCAAATGTTATTACGTCATCGATTGATATAAATGAAAATTTAAATTTGTCTGATAATTGGTCTACTTGGTCAGAAGGCTCAATAAGTGTTACTAAAATTGGTGATACTAGCGCATCATCTGAAAAGGAAATAGATAGCCAAGGTATTGCTTTTGGATTTGATAAAAAAATAAATGATAATGATATTTATGGTTTTGCTATTCAATATGGGCAAAGCGATACTGATATAGGATCTAACGGAAGTGGTATCGATAGCAAAAATTATAATATTTCAATGTACAGAACAAGACCATTAGACGATAATAATTTTATCGAAGGATCAATCGGAATTGGAAAAATTAAAAGCGATATTGAGCGAAAGTCTGATTCTAATACATTAACTGCTTCAAGAGATGGAAATCAAATATTTGGATCGGTTAATTTTGGAAAAACAATTGACAAAGGAAACTTTAATTTAGTTCCAGCTTTAAGAGTAGATCTTGGATATACAGAACTTGAGGGATACCAAGAGGTTGGAACGAACGCTCTTTCTTATGATGATCAAGAAGTAAAAAGTGGACTTTTATCTTTAGGATTTGATGTAAATAATCTTGTTAAATTCAATGACAGTAAAATAAAACCATTTGGCTTAATTGAATTTGGGTTAGATTTTTCCGACTCGTCTGTAACTAAATTAAATTACGTGTCTGATACCAGCACAACTTATACCTATACACAAGATACAATATCAGATTATATGTTAACATCTGAAGTTGGTTTTAGTTACGACTCCAAAAATAACTTATCAATCAACACTAGCTACAAACGTATTCAAGGTGAAAAACACGAACATACGGATACATTTTCATTTGGTTTAAACTTTAAATCTAAACGTGAAACAGAATATGCAATGCAATTTGGAGGAACTGAAGATTTTTCTGCTGGACTTAATGTTGCAAAAAATATTTATGGCCTAGATTTCAATTTCAAATTAGACCAAGAATTTAATGAAAATCTTGATAAAAACGCTAAAATCTCAATGATTAAAAAGTTTTAAATTAATTTTTTGATTTAAAATTTATTCCTTTAGACTCAAAGAGTTTAGCAAGTTCTCCACTCTCATACATTTCTTTTACGATATCGCATCCACCAATAAATTCGTTTTTAACGTATAATTGAGGAATAGTTGGCCAATCACTAAATACTTTTATACCTTCTCTTAGCTTTTGATCTGCTAAAACATTTACACCTTTAAAATTTACTTCAAGAACTTTTAATATATTTGAGGTTGCCATTGAAAATCCACACTGAGGTGCATCAGGTGTACCTTTCATAAAAAGACATACATCGTTATTTTCAATTTCACTTTTTATTAAATCATTTGTTTCTTGTTCCATTTAAATTTCCTTTGTTTTAATTGCTAAAGCGTGAAGCTCATTTCCCATTTTACCTTTTAAAGAATTATACACCATTTTATGTTGTTCTATTTTACTTTTACCTGAAAATTCAGATGATGTCACTGTAGCAGAATAGTGATTTCCATCACCTGCTAAATCTTGAATTTCAACTTTTGCGTCAGGTAATCCTTCTTTAATTAAGCTTTCAATTTCTTTTAAATCCATTGCCATTAGCTATCCATATACTTCTTTAACCAATATTTATGTGCATCTGCTAATTCTTCAATAGGCAAATTGATATCATCATTATATTTAATGGAATTGCCATCTATTATTCCCAAATCATCAAAATGTACTGAATATTTGTTTAAAATCTCTTTTACTTTCTTCAAATTAGCTTTAGGTATTTCGATAATATAACGAGCCTGATCTTCACCAAAGAAATATTCATATTTATTTGTTAAACCTTTAAGTGAATTAATTTCTATCCCCTTTTTTCCTTTAATACACATTTTTGATAATGCTGTTAAAATTCCACCTAATGATACATCATGGCAACTCACAATAAGATTTTTCCTAGATAAATCTAATACAGTCTCACCAATGTTTTTTTCATTAAATAAATTAACAGTCGGTGGTGGACCTTTTTTTTCATTTAAAATCTCTCTTGCAAAAATACTTTGATCTAAATGCCCATCAGTTTTACCAATTACATAAACTAAGTTTCCTTCAGTTTTAAAGTCCATAGTAAGCATTTGTTGATAGTCAGAGATTAACCCAACACCTCCAATCGTCGGTGTTGGTTTGATGCCTTTATCTTTTGTTTCGTTATAAAATGATACATTTCCAGATACGACTGGAAAATTTAGATACTTACTTGCTTCTGTAATTCCTTCAACGCATTCTACAAATTCACCCATATTTTTTTCTTTTTCTGGGTTTCCAAAGTTTAAACAATTTGTAATAGCAACAGGTCTGGCTCCTACCGAAATAAGATTTCTATAGCTCTCACAAACTATTTGTTTTCCTCCAGTTAATGGATGAGAGAAACAATATAATGCAGATGAATCTACTGACGCTGCAATTGCTTTATTAGTCCCATGCACCCTCACAACACCAGCATCACCACCAGGTTTTTGAATTGTATCACCCATTACTGTATGGTCATATTGATCCCATATCCATTTTTTATCTGAAATATTTGAATTACTTAAAATCTTCTTTAGACAATCTGATAATTTTAATGATTTAAATTCATCTTTATCAAATTTTAATTTTTGCGGTAATTTAGTTTTTTTCCAAGGACGATCATAAATTGGGGCATTTTCAGCGAGGAGATCAATTGGTATTTCGGCAACTTTTTTACTGTCAAATATTAATTCTATTTTTTTTGAGTCTGTTGTTTTACCTATAACAGCAAAATCTAAGTTCCATTTATCAAATATTTTCTTTGCGTGTTCTTCTTTTCCTTTTTCAAGAACTATAAGCATTCTTTCTTGACTTTCAGACAACATTATTTCGTATGGAGTCATTTTTTCTTCCCTACAAGGAACTTCGCTAAGATTTAATTCAATACCAAGATTTCCTTTTGATGCCATTTCAACACTTGATGAAGTTAATCCTGCTGCACCCATATCTTGAATTGCAATTATTGAATTGTCAGCCATTAATTCTAAGCATGCTTCAAGTAATAGTTTTTCTGTAAATGGATCTCCAACTTGAACTGTTGGTTTTTTTTCTTCAATTTTGTCATCGAAGGTTGCTGAAGCCATACTTGCACCATGAATTCCATCTCTTCCAGTTTTCGACCCTACATATATTACAGGTTTATCTAAACCAGCTGCTTTTGAGTAAAAAATCTTATTTTTATTTACTAAACCAAGGGTCATAGCATTTACTAAAATATTTCCATTGTAAGACTCATCAAAAGTTGTTTGACCAGCAATTGTTGGAACTCCAATACAATTTCCATATCCACCTATTCCTTTAACAACTCCTCTTAATAAGTTTCTTGTTTTTTTATGTTGCGGTGAACCAAAATGAATTGAATTTAGATTTGCTATTGGTCTTGCTCCCATTGTAAATACATCCCGCATGATTCCACCAACCCCAGTCGCTGCACCTTGATAAGGTTCAATAAACGAAGGGTGATTGTGGCTTTCAATTTTAAATACAATTGCATCGTCATCTCCAATATCAATAACACCAGCATTTTCTCCAGGTCCTTGAATGACCTGTTTTCCTTTGGTGTGCATTTTTTTTAAATGTTTTCTAGAAGACTTGTAGGAGCAATGTTCGTTCCACATTGCAGAAAATATTGCAAGCTCCGTTAAATTAGGTGTTCTCTTCATAAGTTCACATATTTTAGAAAACTCCTCTTTTTTTAATCCGTGATCTATTGCAACTTCTTCTGTGACTTCCATTATTTAAAATTATCTAAGATATTTTTGAAAAATAATGAACCATCTTCACCAGATAAATATTTATCTATCATTCTTTCTGGATGAGGCATCATTCCCAATACATTTTTATTTTTATTAAATATTCCGGCTATATTTTTAATTGCTCCGTTTGGATTTGTTTTTTCATTTTCTGTACCATCTTTTCCACAATACGTTACGGCTATTTGATTATTATCTTCTAATGATTTTAATTCATCATCATCGCAAAAGTAATTTCCTTCATTGTGAGCAATATGAAGTTCTAAAACATCTTTTTTTAAATTTTTGAAATATTTATTTTTTTTATCCTTAACTTTTACATAAACATTGCTACATATAAAATTTAGAAACTTATTTTGTTGTAAAATTCCATTTAGTAGACCTGTTTCAGTTAGGATTTGAAATCCATTACAAATACCTAATACTAGACCTCCAGAATCAGCAAAATCAATTACTGATTTTATAATTTTTGATTTAGATGCAATGCTTCCACATCTTAAGTAATCTCCATATGAAAAGCCACCAGGTAATACTATTAAATCTGATTTAGGAACAGATTGATCATTGTGCCAAACCATTTGATTTTTAAAACCAAATTTTTTTAGAGCTACATCCATGTCTCTATCACAATTTGATCCTGGAAAAATAATAACTGATGATTTCATTTATTAAACTATTTTGTAATCCTCAATAACTAGATTGGCCAATAGCTTTTTACACATATCATCTACTAAAGACTTTGCTTTCTTTTCATCTTTCTCTTTAATCTCAATTTCAAAATATTTACCTTGTCTTACATCTTCTACATTCCCAAAGTTCATTCCATTAAGTGTTTGTTGAATAGCCTTTCCCTGAGGGTCTAAAACTCCGTTTTTAAGAGTTACAATTACTTTAATTTTCATTGCTTCTTTTTAATCTTTACTGCTTGTGGTTTGGTGTATTTTAATGGTCTAATATTTGATTGTTCATGAAGTATATCTAATCTTCTTGCAACTTCTTGATAAGCCTCAATGAGATTACCAAGGCCTTTTCTGAATCTATCTTTATCTAATTTTTTATCACTATTTACATCCCATAGTCTGCAGGTATCTGGACTTATTTCATCTGCTAGTATGATTTCTTTTTTTCCATTTTTCTCATATCTTCCAAATTCCACTTTAAAATCTATAAGTTTAATTCCAACACCTCTAAACATGCCTTGAAGAAAATCGTTAATTCTATTTAATTCCTTATTAATTAAGTTTAATTCATCTTTTTCCATCCATTTAAAAGCTAAGATGTGTTCAGTGCTTACCAAAGGATCTCCTAAATCATCATCTTTTAAGCAATACTCAATTAATGGATTGTCTAAAACTGTCCCATCTTCAATACCCAATCTTTTAGTTAATGAACCAGTTGCAATGTTTCTTACAATAAATTCAATAGGTATAATTTCAACATGCTGAACGAGTTGTTCTCTCATATTTAAACGTTTGACTAGATGATTTTTGATACCAACATTGTTTAATTGGGTTAATATATGTTCAGAAATTCTATTATTTAAAATTCCTTTTCCATCCATCACTGCTTTTTTTTGATTATTAAATGCAGTTGCATCATCTTTAAAATGTTGGATAACATATTTTTTATCGTTACTTGCAAAAATTATTTTTGCTTTACCTTCGTATAATTTTTTTCCTTTTTTCATTATTTGAATACCCTTTTAAATATATAATTTACATTTTTTAAGTGTTTGTCATATGTAAAGATTTTATCTAATCTTTTTTCACTTATTTTTCCAGTGATTGATTTATCACTTTTTAAAAGTGTTAGTAGGTTTGTATTCTTTGCAAAACTAGCTTTTGCATGAGACTGAATCAATCTATACGCTTTCTCTCTAGCAATACCTGATTTAGTAAGTTCTAACATCACCTCTTGAGAAAAAACAAGACCTCTTGTTAAGTTTAAATTTTTTATCATCGTTTTTGGATAAACAATCATTTTCTCTAAAATTCCTGATAGTCTAACTAAAGCAAAATCTAAAGTTATGTTTGCGTCTGGACCAATGTTTCTTTCAACACTAGAATGAGAAATATCTCTTTCATGCCACAAAGAAATATTTTCTAAAGCTGGAATTACATAACTCCTCACCATTCTTGCAAGTCCTGTAAGATTTTCACTTAATATTGGATTTTTTTTATGAGGCATTGCAGATGAGCCTTTTTGATCTTTTGAAAAGTATTCTTGCAATTCATAAACTTCAGATCTTTGTAAATGCCTTATTTCTGTTGCAACTCTTTCAACAGATCCAGCAATAATCGCAAGAACTGCAAAATAATGCGCATGTCTATCTCTTGGTATAATTTGAGTTGAAATTGGCTCAGCTTTCAAATTTAATTTTTTTGCAACATAAGTTTCAATTTTAGGATTTATATTAGCAAATGTTCCTACAGCTCCTGAAATTGCACATGTAGATACATTTTCTATTGCATCTTTTAATCTTAATTTGTTTCTTTTAAATTCTTCATAAAATGATGCTAATTTTAAACCAAATGTAATTGGTTCCGCATGAATTCCATGACTTCTTCCAATGCATGGTGTTAGCTTATATTTTTTTGCTTGTTTTTTTAGAACAGATAAAATTTTATCAATGTTTCTTAATAAAATATTTCCTGATTGTACCAATTGAATATTTAAAGTTGTATCTAAAACATCAGACGATGTCATACCTTGATGAAGATATCTTGCTTTCAGACCCGTTTGTTCTGTAATTGATGTCAAAAAAGCAATTACATCATGCTTAACTTTTGCTTCTATATTATGAATTCTTTTAACTTTGATTTTGCCTTTTTTTTTAACCAATGACGCAACACCTTTAGGAATAATTTTATATTTTTCCATTGCCTCAGCTGCAGCAATTTCTACATCTAGCCAAATCTTATATTTATTTTCTTCAGACCAAATACTGACAAGTTCTTTTCTAGAATATCTTGATATCATTAATTATATGGGGGCCTCGTATAACCTTTAACAGATTCTGTGAAAATTTCATATGAATCTTCTGTGATACCAACAGTATGCTCAAATTGTGCTGATAAAGATTTATCTTTAGTTACTGCTGTCCAGCCATCATTTAAAACTTTTGTGTCATATTTTCCATAATTTATCATCGGTTCAATAGTAAAAGTCATGCCAGGTATTAGTTCTTTGCCAGTATTTTTAGATCCATAATGAAGTATATTAGGATGTTCATGAAATACATTGCTTATTCCATGCCCACAAAAATCTCTTACAACTGAATAACCTTTGCTTTCAACATAAGATTGAATTTCAAATCCTATATCACCAAGTTTTTTACCTGGCTTTAAAATAGATATTGCTTTCATCAATGATTCATAGGTTGCTTCGATTAAATTTTTTGCCTTAACTGGAACATTTCCAATTTCATACATTCGACTTGTATCCCCATAATGATTATCAATGACCGCTGTCACATCAACATTAACTGCATCACCATCTTCTAAAATTCTCTGAGAGGGTATTCCATGACAAACTACATGATTTAATGATGTGCAGAGTGATTTTTCAAAACCTCTATAAAATAACGGAGCTGAATAGCCACCATTATCTTTTATAAATTCATAACCTAATTTATCAATCTTATCTGTTGAGATACCTGGTTTAATATAATCTGTAAGCATATCTAAAGTTTTAGATGCAAGCTTTCCAGCAACTCTCATCTTTTCAAATTTTTCTTTATACTCACTCATCTATTATATTAATTTTTTTTTCAATTTTAATCTCTCTAGAACTAAGTTTGCATCTATAAGCGAGAAATTTTACTCCTGCTTTTTTTGCATTTTTGTAGTTTTCAAAATAAATTTGATCAATATCTTTTGCAATTCTAAAGTTATTAATATTTTGAATTTGCGTTAAAAATAAGACATACGGCTTATATCCTTTTTTAATTGATTTAATTAACATATTTAGATGTTTTGTTCCTCTTGATGTTACTGCATCAGGAAATTCTGCAACATCTTTTTCTCTAAATAATGTTACATTTTTTACCTCTATCAAATTATTATCACATAAAAAGTCAAATCTTGTATCATCACTGAATTTAAATTCTGGTTTAATATTTTTAATAGTTTTAAATTCTGATATTAATTTATTTTCTAATCCGTGATTAACGATTTTGTTAGCTCTATGAGTATTTACCCCAACGTATCTTTTTTTTGCTTTAATAATTTCTAATGTGAATTTCAGTTTTCTTTTTGGATCATTGTGTTCTGTCACTAATACTTCATTGCCTTCATCCAAGAGACCCTGCATAGATCCAGTGTTAGGACAATGTGCCGTTATAATCTTGTTATTTACTTTTATATCGGCGAAAAATCTTTTATATCTTTTTAATAATTTTCCTTTAATAAGGCTATTTGTAAATTTCATATAAATTTACTTATATTTACATATGCAAAATAAAAAAGAGATAAATGCTGGTATTTTAATTATCGGTAATGAAGTTCTATCAGGTAGAACACAAGATGTTAATACAAGTACATTAGCTATTTGGTTAAATTCATTAGGCATACCTGTTGCAGAAGTTAGAGTAATTCCTGATGATGAAAGTATTATAATAAATACAGTTAATGAACTGAGAAAAAAATATTCTTATATATTTACAACTGGAGGAATAGGGCCTACTCATGATGATATTACAGCAGAATCTGTTTCTAAAGCATTTAATATTGAATACGGTTTCCACAAAGAGGCTTTTTCAATACTAGAAAATTATTATAAACCAGGGGAATTTAATCAAGGAAGACAAAAAATGGCAAAAATGCCTGTAAGTGCAAATTTAATCTTAAATCCATCTAGTGGTGCACCAGGCTTTTATGTTGAAAATGTATTTTGTCTTCCAGGAGTTCCATCTATTATGAAGGCCATGCTTGGAAGTTTAAATAACCTTTTGGTTGGAGGGGATCCGATATTAAGTGAAACAATTAATTTAAGAACTGTTGAGAGTGAGATAGCTAAATCTTTAACAGAGGTCCAAAATAATAATTCTGAAGTTGAAATCGGAAGTTATCCTTTTTTTAAAGCTGGAAAATTAGGGGTATCAATTGTTGTCAGATCAGTAGATAAAACAAAAATTGATAAATGTAATTCAGAAATACTTAAGTTTGTTAAAGATAAAGAAATTGAAATAGTTGAGAGATAATTATGCTTTATTTTGCTTACGGAAGTAATCTAAATCATTTTCAAATGAAAAGAAGATGTAAAGATTCCAAATTTATTAAAAAAATAAATTTAAAAGGATATACACTTAATTTCAGAAGCAAGTATCGTGCAGCAGATATAGAAAAGAAAAATAATTCCATTGTGCCTGGTGGATTGTATGAAATTTCCAAAAGTGATGAAAAAAAATTAGATATTTATGAAGATTATCCGATTCTTTATAAAAAAATGTATTTTAAATATTACAAAAATACTGTGATGACTTACATAATGCCTAAAAAAACTATTTTTAGATATCCCACTGATAGATATTTGAATGTGATTAAACAAGGCTATAAAGATTGTAAATTAGATCAAAAATATCTGAAAAAAGCGTTAGTGAATTTTTAATTAATGCTATCAAAATCTAAAATATTTTTAAGAGGAACTACAGATGTTTTGCCTCATATGTTATCTGTAATTCCTTTTGGTATAATAACAGGAGCAATTGGTGTTGAATTTGGTTTTGATCCTTTGCTTGTTTATGCAACATCTTTAATTATTTTTGGTGGAGCATCGCAAATAATATTTATGCAACTTTTATCAGGCGGAGCTTCATCACTAGTTGCTATTACTTCTGTAGGAGTAATCAATTCTAGACATTTACTGTATGGGGCTGTCTTGTCTGAGTATTTAGAAAAACTAAGCTTTTTTAAAAAATTATTTATATCCTATTTTATAGTTGATCAAGGTTTTGCTGAATCTAATAAATATCTAAAAAAAAATAATTCTCAAACAAATTTACATTATCATGTTTTAGGTGGTGGCATTACTTTATGGTTTTTTTGGCAGATTTCGACAATAAGTGGAATTATTTTGGGCTCATTTATTCCTGAAGAATTGGGTTTAAAATTTGCAATTCCTCTCACTTTTTTAGCGATTATTGTGAATGACTTAAGAAAATTAGATCATGTTTTTGTGATGGTGGTATCTGGATTTGCATCATTAATTTTATTTGATGCTCCTTTTAAGTCTTACATAATATTATCACCGATAGTTGCCTTAATTTTTGCTTTCATAATGTTGAGGTTTAAAAGATGACCTGGTTTTCAATCTTAGTATCTGGAATTGTAACTTATTTTTCTAGAATGGCTATGATTGCTTTAATTGATAGAGAAATGCTTGGTACAAAAGTTAAAGAAGTTCTTAATTATGTTCCAGCAGCCGTATTTCCAGCAATAATATTTCCTGGTATTTTTTTTAATGATTTTGGTTCATTTGTAGAAAGCACAGATCCAAAAATTTATGGTGCGACTATTGCTTTAATTGTTGGTTTCTTTTCTAAAAATGTTATAGCTACTATCGTATCTGGTTTATTATCTTATTGGTTTATAATTTTTGCAATTTAGAAGAAAACTATTCTATAATTTTTATTTCTTTAACAATACTTACAATTTTATTATCTTTTACTTCAGCCTCAACTAACATGCATTTATAAAGTGCGGACGATGTCATTTCTGCAATTTCTTTTTTAATTAAACAATCTTCATTACTTGGTATCATAAGGTGTTCATTTATTTTTGGTGGATTACCTAAAAACATCATTAATCCTACAACTTCTTTATTATTTGATTTTTTTACCTGATCTACCTCAAGAGTTTTATTTATATTTTCTGCAACTTCTAAACTGTCATCCATGAAACTACTAAAACCTAAGTAGGCCAGATAAATTATAGCTAAAAAACCAATTATTTTGACGTACTTCATTATAAAATCTTTAATTTTAAATTATAAAAAATTAATATTAAAGAATAATATATTTTTTTTTATAATTAATAGAAAGCATTTAATGTATTTATTTACAAAACTACAAAATCTCGAAAAATCAATCAAAATTTGCTTTATAGGATGTGGCAAGTTTGTTTCCATGTTCCTAGCCCAATACAATCAATTGAACAAAATTATTTTAGACACAATAGTCGAACTTGACATTGATAGAGCAAAAAAAAATTGTTTAAATAGCGGACTATCAAAAGAGACTGTAGATAAAATAAATTTTGTAGATAATTTAGATAAAGTTCTAGAAAGAGAAATTGATGTATATATAGAAGCAACAGGCAATCCTATTGCTGGGACTATTCATGCAAAAAAAATAATAGAAAGTAAGAAACATGTAATTATGGTTAATGTTGAAGCAGATGTTTTATGTGGAAAATATTTATCTGATTTAGCCAAAAAAAATAATGTTATTTGTTCAATGGCTTATGGTGATCAACCATCATTAATATTAGAGCAAATTGAATGGGCAAAACTAAATGGTTTTGAAGTTATATGCGCGGGCAAAGGTACAAAATATCATCCTTCTTTCGAATATTCGACACCAGAAACTGTTTGGGGGCACTATGGTTTAACTAAAGAAAGAGCTGAAAATGAGTCTGGTATGAACCCAAAAATGTTTAATAGTTTTTTATGTGGAGATAAATCATCAATTGAAATGTGTGCTGTTAGTAATGCAACAAATTTAAAGTGTCCAAAAAATGGACTAACTTATCCTCCAGTGGGAGTTTATGATATTGCTAAAAAATTGATTCCTAAATCTGAAGGAGGTTTATTGGATCATATTGGTCAGGTAGAAGTTATTTCAAGCATTGATTTAAATAAAAAAGATATCCCTAATGATCTTAGATGGGGAGTATATATTGTTATTAAAGCTCAAAATGATTATGTTAAAAATTGTTTTAAAGACTATGGTATGGTGACAGATTCTTCAGGAAGTTATTCAGCCATTTGGAGACCTTACCATTATATTGGATTAGAATTAGCTCAATCAATTTATTCCATAGTGCTTGACAAAAAAGCAACAGGTCACACAAAAAATTTTAATGCCGAAATTGGTAGTGTTGCAAAAAAAGATTTAAAAAAAGGTGAAAAATTAGATGGAGAAGGTGGTTATTGCGCAAGGGGAAGATTGATTTCATCCAAAAAGTCAAAGTATGAAAGAATTTTACCTATGGGCTATACTGATAATGCAATTTTAAAGAATGATATAATGAAAGATGAATTTATAACTTTGGATGATGTTGATTTAAATTTACAAAAAGAAATAATTGAAGCACGAGAATATCAATATAAGCTAATCTAATATTGATATGAAAAATTTTATAAAAAAGAATATTCATATAATTTCTTTTGTATTTTACATATCAATTTTTACTTATATTTTTATTTTTTCCTTAAATAATATCATTAATTTTTGGACCTATAATGAATTACATATAAATTATTCAGCAGGATTTGTCCCGAGAGGATTTATTGGAACAATCATGCTAGAGTTGAATAGTTTGGGTATTGAAAAAAATTTTTTTTATTCAAGTTTATTTTATATTTTTTCTATTATAAATATTTACTTATTTTTGAAAATATTAAAGTTAAAATTTAAAAATATATTAATATTTATTTTTTTTGTTTTTAATCCAAGTTTTATTCTTTTTAGTTTTTATGACCTGGGTGGCTATGCGAGATTAGAAATATTTGGAATATTTGCAATTTTATTGCATACATATATTTCAATAATTAAAAATGAAAAACAAAATAAAAAATTATTTTATTATAAATTATTTTTTTTTTTGATTTTTCCGCTTTTAATTATAAATACTCTTATACATGAGGTAAATTTTTTTCTACTACCATTCCATATAATTTTATCTTGGTTGATAATTAAAAATGAAACGTCAATTATAGACAAATTAAAGTTTTTTTCCCCATATCTAATATTTTTGCCTTTAGCACTATTTTTTTGGTTTAATCCACTCAGTTCAGAAAAAGTTTTAATAATATATGATCTTATAAAAGACAAAAAAAATTTAAGTCCCTTAATAATGGAGGCAATAGGTGCTCCAATTGCAAATAGAAATGATTTTTCTGAAATGATCAGTCCAATATCTAATTTAACAAAGTTTTTTTCAATATTTTTATTTTATTTAATTCCGATAATAATTGTATTTAATTCTATTAAACGCTTTACAGTAAATAGTTTTTTTTTAAATCTGTTAGTTATTTTGCCGTTATTTCCACTTTTTTATATTGGTAGAGATTGGGGCAGGTGGTTTCACTTAATACTTTTTGTCTTTTTTTGTATAAATGTTTATTTAATTCAAGAAAAAGAATTTATTTCAAACAATAGAAAAAAATTTTTGAATATTATATTCATGATATTAGTTTTTTTTCAGTTTACATTTACAAGAATACCTCATTGTTGCAATTTGGTTGAAAAAAATATCAGTATTTATGGAGGTATTATTTCAAAAATGATCGTTTTTAATAATTTAATTAATAACAAAATTGATGTTGAGTCCAGGTTTAAAAGTTTTAACTAAATTTTATTATGACCGTAGATGCAACAAATAAAAAAATTCTTATATTTACAGCAACTTATAACGAAGCTGGAAACATAATTGAATTCATTAATTCAATTTTTAATAACAACAATCATGTAGATTTATTAATCATCGATGATAATTCGCCTGATAATACAGCAAATATAATTAAAGAATTAAAAAAAAAATTTAGCCAAATTAACCTAATAATTAGACAACGAAAACTTGGTTTAGATACAGCTCACAAAGAGGCATATAATTACGCTATAAAAAATAATTTTGATTACTTGATTACCATGGATGCTGACCTTTCTCATGACCCAAAAGAAATTGGCAACTTTATAGCTAATCTAAATGAATATCCATTTGTTATTGGATCAAGATACATGCACGGAGGAAAATGTGAAATGAAAGGTGTTAGATTATTTATAAGTTATTTTGGTAATAAATTTATAAAGTTTGCATTAAAGTCAAAGTGTTCTGAATTTACTACCTCATTCAGAGGTTTTAATCTAAAAAAACTAAAAAATTTTAATTTAAATACTATAGATAATGCTGGTTACAGCTTTTTTATGTCTACTATATTTGAACTAGAGAGAAAAAATTTCAATATTAAAGAGATACCTATAACCTTTTATGAAAGAACTGCTGGTAAATCTAAAATTGAAAAAATTGAAATTTTAAGAACCTTAAAGAATTTATATTTAAACAGATTTAAAAGATAACTTATGTCCTCGTGGTGAAATTGGAAGACACAAAGGACTTAAAATAGTTTGAATTGAGGAATTTTAGAGTCTCTAATGGTCTCTAATAGTCTTAATCCATTATAATCCTTTAACTTTTTAAATCGTTGAATTATTTTTATTGGAAAACCTTGATAATAAATTTAAAGATTCTCGGACCATTCTCGGACATAGGGAGATAAAATAAAAAAATTTTACTTATTCCGCTTGTTCAATTATAAATATTAGCATAAACACTCATGAAATTCATTAATGCCCTCGTGGTGAAATTGGTAGACACAAAGGACTTAAAATCCTTGCCCTTTTGGGAGTGCCAGTTCGAGTCTGGCCGAGGGCACCACAAATGGTAATTCCTTTTGTAGTTTCTGACAAAAATTCTAGGTCATCTAAAATTAAAAACGCAGTTTTAAAAAGAATAAAGACACATTCTTTGTCAAAATCTAATTTAATAATTGTTATAGGTGGCGATGGCTTTATGCTCGAAACATTAAAAAAATATAATAAATATAAAAAACCTTTTTATGGAATTAATTCCGGAAACTATGGTTTTCTAATGAACAAGTTCTCAGAAAAAACAAACTATAAAAATTTAGTTAAAGGAAGATTAGTATCAATATCACCTTTAGAGATGAGTGTAAAAAATAAATCAAACATTATAAAAAAATGTATAGCTATTAACGAAATTTCAGTTTTGAGACAAAGTAGGCAAACAGCATCTTTATCTATTTCAAATGGTAAAAAACAAATTATCAAACATTTAATATCTGATGGTGTCTTGGTATCAACACCTGCGGGTAGCACAGCTTATAATCTCTCTGTTTATGGTCCTATTCTAAGCATAGATTCCAATAAGTTGTCAATAAGTCCAATAAGTGCTTTTAGACCTAGGAGATGGAAAGGAAAAATAGTTAGTGATAAATCTAAAATCATAATTAAGAATTTAAATCATATAAAGAGACCCATTAGTGCTGTTGCTGACAATATCGAGGTAAGAAACGCAAAATTGATATCTATTAAAACTAATAAAAAAATTAAATTTAATTTAATATTTGATAAAAATAGAAGTCTTCAAAAAAAAATTAAAATTGAACAGTTGAGAAATGAAATAGGTTAGTGGTGCCCCCGCACGGACTCGAACCGCGGACCTATTGATTACAAATCAATTGCTCTACCAGCTGAGCTACAAGGGCATTGATGTTTTTGTATTACGATTTTTAATATTATCAAGTTTTTTTTTTATATTGATTTATATGATGAAAAACTATTGCAGCACTATTAGATATATTTAAACTCTCAATATTTTTGTTTATATCTATTTTTACAGAAAAATCTGTATATTTTTTTGTATGTTCTCGCATACCAAATCCTTCCGAACCAAATAATAAAATATTATTTCCATCCCATTTCATTTCGTTAAAATTTTTTTCAGACCTTGCCTCAAAACCATAAATCCAAAAATTTTTTTCCCTCAGGAATTTAAGAGTTGTATTTATATTTGATACCTCGAATATATTAATGTGTTCCATGCATCCACTTGCAGATTTATACATCAGTTTACTTTCTGATGGAAAATGTCTTTCTTTAATAATAATTCCATCTATATTAAAGGATGCAGCACTTCTAATTATAGAGCCTATATTTCTAGGATCTGTTACTTCGTCTAAACAAGCAAAGGTTAAATCGTTATTTATTTTAATAAATTCTTTTAAATTATTTTTTTCAAAATGCTCTATTTCAGCGACATATCCTTGATGTGTAATTCCGTCTTTTGAGCAATATTTATCAAGTTCTTTCCGTGTTTTGTAGTAAATTTTTAAATCTTTAAGAAGATCTTTTCTTGAACTTACTCTGTGAATGTTTTTTTTACTTTCTTCAGTAAGAAAAATTTTCAAAACTTTTCTTCTGGGATTTTTTAATGCTTCTATAACCGCATGTTTTCCAACTATAAAAAAAGACGACTTGTTCATAATAATTGTTGAATTTACACAATTTTTTGAGCTATTTTCCTATATTTCACATATTGCATTTGTACAATAAAAATATATAAAACGCATGTTGTTTAAAGCTTTATTGAACATGGGGTGCTTCCCCCTAAAATTTTATTAAGGAGGGGTACCAAAGCGGTCAAATGGGGCGGGCTGTAAACCCGTTGACTTCGGTCTTCGAAGGTTCGAATCCTTCCCCCTCCACCATTCAATAATTTTTTTTATAACACGGAGTGTACTTGGGTGTTGCGGGTGTAGTTCAATGGTAGAACGCTAGCCTTCCAAGCTGGATGTAAGGGTTCGATTCCCTTTACCCGCTCCAAAAATTAAATTATGAAAAAAGAGGTAAACAAGTAATGTCAAAAGAAAAGTTCGTAAGAAATAAACCGCACTGTAATATTGGAACTATTGGTCACGTTGATCATGGTAAAACAACATTAACTGCTGCGATCACAAAAGTATTAGCAGAGTCTGGCGGTGCACAATTTACTGCTTATGATCAAATTGATAAAGCTCCAGAGGAAAAAGAAAGAGGAATTACAATTTCAACTGCTCACGTAGAGTATGAAACTGAGAAAAGACACTATGCACACGTAGATTGTCCTGGTCATGCTGACTATGTAAAAAACATGATTACAGGTGCAGCTCAAATGGATGGTGCAATTTTAGTTGTTAATGCAGCTGATGGTCCAATGCCACAAACAAGAGAGCATATTCTTTTAGCAAGACAAGTTGGAGTTCCAGCAATTGTTGTTTACTTAAACAAAGTTGATCAAGTTGATGATAAAGAAATGATAGAACTTGTTGAAGAAGAAATAAAAGATTTACTTACATCATATAAATTTCCTGGTGACAAAACTCCTATTATAAAAGGCTCAGCATTAGCAGCAGTTGAAGGTAGAGATGATGAAATAGGAAAAAATTCTATAATGGAACTTATGAAATCTGTTGATGAATTTATTCCACAGCCAGATAGACCAAAAGATAAAGACTTCTTGATGCCTGTTGAGGATGTTTTTTCAATCTCAGGAAGAGGTACAGTTGTAACTGGAAGAGTAGAATCAGGAGTTATTAAAACTGGTGATGAAATAGAAATTGTTGGAATTAGAGAAACTAAAAAAACAGTATGTACAGGAGTTGAAATGTTTAGAAAACTTTTAGACTCAGGTGAAGCCGGAGATAATATTGGCGCTCTTTTAAGAGGAGTTGAAAGAACTGATGTAGAAAGAGGTCAAGTATTATGCAAACCTGGATCAATCACTCCACATACTAAATTTGAGGCTCAAGCATACGTATTAAAAAAAGAAGAGGGTGGAAGACATACTCCATTCTTTACAAAATACAGACCTCAGTTTTATTTTAGAACAACTGATGTTACTGGTGAAGTTGAGTTACCGGCTGGGACTGAAATGGTAATGCCGGGTGATGATGCTAAATTTACAGTTAAATTAATTACACCAATTGCAATGGCAGAAAAGTTAAACTTTGCTATTCGAGAAGGTGGAAGAACAGTAGGAGCTGGAGTAGTAACTAAAATTATAGAGTAAACTCCATAGGAGTGTAGCTCAATAGGTAGAGCGCCGGTCTCCAAAACCGGAGGTTGGGGGTTCGATTCCCTCCGCTCCTGCCAAAATAAAATTATGAAAAACCCTTTGAAATTTATTCAGGATGTTAAGCAAGAAGCCTTCAAAGTTACTTGGCCAACAGGTAAAGAGGTAATTCAAGGCTCACTAATGGTAGTTGCTATGGCTATCGTTGCTGCTTTATTTTTTCTTTTATTAGATCAAGTTCTTCAATTCTTTTTAGAATTAGTTCTAAAGGTAAATTTATAATGAAAAACTGGTATATTATACAATCTCATTCAAGTTTTGAAAATAAAGTTGCTCATGAAATTAAAGAGGAAGCATCAAAAGCAAACATTTCAGATAAAATCGAAGAAATTATTGTTCCTACGCATGATATAACTGAAGTGAAAAGAGGTAAAAGAGTTCAAAGAAAGAAAAAATACTTCCCAGGGTATGTTTTATTAAAAAGCGAAATGGATAACAAAATTTATCACATGATTAAAAGTTTAAAAAAGGTTAGTGGTTTTTTAGGAACAAAAGGCACTCCAATACCTGTTTCTGAAAAAGAAATTGAGAAAATACTTGGTCAAATTAAAGATGGAGTTGTTCAACCTAAATCTGGAATAGAATATAATGTAGGCGAGAAAGTTCAAGTTATAGACGGTCCTTTTGCATCATTTAGTGGACTAGTAGAAGACATTGATGAAGAAAAGTTAAGATTAAAAGTTTCTGTATCAATATTTGGAAGACCAACACCAGTAGATTTAGAGTATAGTCAGGTAGAAAAGGCAAGCTAATGGCAAAGAAAGAAATATCAGGATATATAAAATTACAAATAAATGGTGGTCAAGCCAATCCAGCTCCTCCTGTAGGTCCAGCCTTAGGTCAAAGAGGAATAAATATTATGGACTTCTGTAAAGCTTTTAATGAAAAAACAAAATCTTTTGCAGGTAAACCTGTGCCAGTAATTATTACAGTATATAAAGACAAAAAGTTTGACTTTATTATTAAATCACCACCTGCATCTCATTTTATTAAAGAGGCTGTAAAATTAAAAAGTGGCTCAAAAGAGCCAGGCAGAAATATTGTTGCTAAAATTTCTAAGAAACAATTAAAAGAAATTGCTGAAAAAAAAATGAAAGATCTAAATGCACATGATATTGATGAAGCTGCAAAAATCATTGCTGGATCAGCAAGATCAATGGGTATCGAGGTTGTAGAATAATGTCATCAAAAAGATATAAAAAATTACCTGAAAATTCTAGAGATTTGCAATCTGAAGAAGTGGAAAAATTAATTCCTATTTTAAAACAAAATTGTACAACAAAATTTGATGAATCATTAGATTTGAGTATTCAAATTAATAACAAACAAAAGAAAAGTGAGATTAATATAAGAACAGTTGTTAATTTACCAGGTGGTAGTTCGAAAAAAGTCAAGGTTGGAGTTGTTTGTGAAGATAACAAATCTCAGGAAGCAAAAGATGCTGGAGCAGAAATTGTTGGTGGTGATGAGCTTATAGAAGAAATAAAAGCAGGAAATATAAATTTTGAAAAATTGATTTGTACCCCGAGTATGATGATTAAACTTTCTAAATTAGGAAAAGTTCTTGGTCCAAAAGGATTAATGCCAAATCCAAAATTGGGATCAGTAACAAATGATGTAAAAAAAGCCATAACTGATGCAAAATCTGGACAAGTTGAGATAAGAAATGATAAAGATGGAAATATAGGTGTAAGTATAGGAAACAAATCTTTTTCGGATGATAAATTAATATTGAATTTTAATGCAGTATTAGATGCATTAGAAAAGGAAAAATCAAATAATACAATTAAAGGGGATTTAATTAAGCAAACTTTTATAACTTCAACAATGGGCGTTTCATATAAAATTAAATTAGGTAAAAGTATTTAGTTATGATGAATAAAGAACAAAAGAAACAGTATATATCTGACATGACAAATCAGTTCGAAAATTCTGAAGCTGTAATAGTTACTCACTATCAAGGTTTAACGATGAACCAACTTGACGATCTAAGAGCTAAAATGAGAGAACATGGCATAAAATTTAAAATTACAAATAATAGAATAACAAAATTGGCTCTGGAAAAAACAAGATGTAAAGATCTTTCAAACTTATTTTCAGGTCCTACCGCTGTAGCTTTATCTGAAGATGCAATAACTTCTGCAAAAATATTAACAAATTTCTCAAAAGAAAATGAAAATTTAAAAATTCTAGGTGGAATCATGGGTACAGATATTTTAGACGTTGCTGGCGTCAAAAATGTAGCTACCTTACCTTCATTGGATGAAGCTAGGGCCAAAATAGTAGGAATATTGAGGTCTCCAGCACAAAAAATAGCAAGTATTTTACTTGCGCCGGCGTCAAAAATCGCTATTTTAGCGCTCGAAAAATCAAAAAAATAACCAGGGACAAGATTTACTATGGCTGACTTAAATAAAATTATAGATGACTTATCAAGTTTAACTGTTGTAGAGGCAGCTGAACTTTCAAAACAACTTGAAGAAAAATGGGGAGTGACTGCAGCAGCAGCTGTAGCAGCAGCACCAGCAGCAGCAGGAGGAGCAGCACCAGCGGAAGAAAAAGATGAATTTACAATTATGCTTACTGCAGCTGGAGATAAAAAAATTAATGTTATAAAAGAAGTTAGAGCTATTACTGCTTTAGGACTCAAAGAAGCAAAAGATTTAGTTGAAGGTGCACCGAAAGAAGTCAAAACAGGTGTTAATAAAAAAGAAGCTGAAGAGATTAAGCAAAAACTCGAAGCAGCAGGCGCAAAAGTAGAACTAAAATAAATTAGATAGGATTATTTACTGGTTATATTTTTAATCAGTAGCTGAGATGCAATTATCTTTTACAGAAAAGAAAAATATAAGAAAAAGTTTTGGTAAACTTAAGGAAAGCTTATCTATTCCAAATCTTATAGAGGTACAAAAAAATTCTTATAAAGAACTAACGGAATTCAAACAAGATGTTGAGCAACATCTTGTTAAAGGTTTCGATAGAGTCTTCAAAAGTATTTTTCCAATTGAAGATTTAAATGATAAAGCAACATTAGAATATGTTTCATATAAATTAGAAAAACCTAAATTTGATGTTGAAGAATGTATAGCTAGAGGTCTGACTTATTCTGCAGCTCTCAAATGTACTCTTAGACTAGTTGTCTATGAGATTGATCAAGAAAATAACACAAAAGATATTTTATCTGCAAAAGAACAAGAAGTTTACATGGGGGAAGTTCCAATGATGACAAATAGTGGAACTTTTATAACCAATGGCGTTCAAAGAGTAGTTGTTAATCAAATGCATAGAAGCCCAGGTGTATTCTTTGATCATGATAAAGGTAAATCACATGCTAGTGGTAAACTATTATTTAATTGTCGTGTAATCCCTAATCGTGGATCTTGGCTAGACTTCGAGTTTGATGTTAAAGATTTATTATATTTCAGAATTGATAGAAAAAAAAAAATATTAGTTTCTACTTTATTACAAGCTCTTGGATTTTCAAAAAACGACATTGTTGATGAATTTTATCAAAAAGAAACTTTAAGTTACGATAAAAAATTAAATAAGTGGAAAACGAAATTTGATCCAGAAAATTACAAAGCCAAAAATTTTTCAGAGGAAGTAATTGATGCAAAAAATAATAAAGTAGTTGTAAAATTAGGAGAAAAAATAAATTTTTTAACAGCAAAAAAACTCTCAAATGATGGTCTAAAAGAAATTTTTGTTTCTAGCGAGTCATTGTATGGTAAATTTCTACATAGAGATATTACAGTTGGCGACGATGTATTTAAAATTGGAACGGAAATAAATGAAACTATTATTAGTAAAATTATCGAAGCTGATATTAAATCTTTAGATATTTCTAGAACAAACTCAATAAATAAAGGTCCATATTTACTATTAAGTATTTTCAACGATAAAAATGAAAATAAAAATGATGCAATTACAGAAATATATAAGGTTTTAAGACCTGGAGAACCTCCAACAATAGAGATAGCTTCGCAGATATTCAATAATTTATTTTTTAGTTCTGATAGATATGATTTATCAGATGTTGGAAGAGTAAAAATGAATTCAAGATTAGAACTAAAATGTTCAGACAAAATTACAATTTTAAGAAATGATGACATATTAGCAATAATTCAGAAAATGTTAGACTTAAGAGATGGCAAAGATGAAGTCGATGATATAGATCATTTAGGAAATAGAAGAGTTAGGTCAGTTGGTGAACTTGTGGAAAATCAGGCAAGAATAGGTGTCTACAGAATGGAGAGGGCTATAAAAGAGA
The DNA here is from genome assembly GCA_902534735.1 of uncultured Pelagibacteraceae bacterium. GTDB lineage: Bacteria > Pseudomonadota > Alphaproteobacteria > Pelagibacterales > Pelagibacteraceae > Pelagibacter. The sequence continues at coordinate 12,915 of CACARD010000002.1, read as the reverse complement.
AAATGACTACTTTGGATGTTGAATCAGCAATGCCTCAAGATTTGATTAATGCAAAACCTTTAACTATTTCTCTTAAAGATTTCTTTGCTACTTCACAACTGTCTCAGTTTATGGATCAAACTAATCCACTTTCTGAAATCACTCATAAAAGAAGAGTATCTGCTTTAGGACCAGGTGGACTAACAAGAGAAAGAGCTGGATTTGAAGTCCGGGACGTTCACCCGACTCATTATGGAAGGATTTGTCCAATTGAAACTCCCGAAGGACCAAATATCGGATTAATAAATAGTCTTTCAACATATTCAAAGATAAACAAATACGGTTTTATAGAAAGTCCATATAAAAAAGTAAAAGATGGTATCGTACAAAATAACATTGAGTATTTATCAGCTATGGAAGAGACTAAATTTACCATTGCACAAGCCAATTCTCTAATTGACAAAAACGGTAAGTTTACTGAAGAACTAGTTTCATGCAGACAGAATTTAAATTTTATCTTAGCTAAACCAGATAACATAGATTATATCGATGTTTCTCCAAAGCAACTTGTATCAGTAGCAGCCTCTCTAATCCCTTTTTTAGAAAATGATGATGCTAATAGAGCATTAATGGGTTCTAATATGATGAGACAGGCAGTTCCGTTATTAAAACCAGAAGCCCCACTTGTAGGAACAGGAATAGAAAGTGATGTTGCGCTAGACTCAGGGGTAACAATTGTTGCAGGACGTGATGGGGTTGTAGATAAAATTGATGGTAAAAGGATAGTTATAAAGGCATCAAGTGAAAAAGATTATTCTAAATCTGGTGTAGATATTTATAATTTACAAAAATTTAAAAGATCCAATCAAAACACCTGTATAAATCAAAAACCTTTGGTAAGAGTTGGAGATAAAGTTAAATCTGGAGATATAATTGCTGACGGTCCATCCACTAAAGTTGGTGAACTAGCTCTAGGTAAAAATGTGACTGTAGCCTTCATGCCTTGGCAAGGTTATAACTTTGAAGACTCAATATTAATTTCAGAAAGATGCGTAACAGACGATGTATTTACATCAATTCATATAGAAGAATACGAAGTAATGGCTAGAGACACGAAATTAGGAGAGGAAGATATTACAAGAGATATTCCGAATGTTAATGAAGAGTCTTTAAAAAATTTAGATGAATCAGGAATAGTTTACATAGGAGCAGAAGTTAAACCCGGAGATATTTTAGTTGGAAAGGTTACTCCAAAAGGTGACACAGCTTCAGGACCTGAAGAAAAATTACTAAGATCAATATTTGGAGAAAAAGCTATTGATGTTACTGATACATCATTAAAAATGCCAAGTGGAAGCGGTGGTATAGTCGTTGATGTCAGGGTATTTAATAGACATGGTATTGATAAAGATGAAAGATCAATAACTATTGAGCGAGCAGAAATTGAGAGCGTCCAAGAAGATAAAAAGGTTGAAGAAGAAATTTTAGAAAGAAGTATAAAACAGAGGCTGTCATCAATATTAAATGGAACAAAAATTAATAAAAAAGTTAAAGATGTTGAGGCAAATACAGTTTTAACTGAGGAGATAATCAATAATTTACCTGTTTCTGATTTATTTAAAATATCAGTTGATGAGCAAGGTAAACTGTCTTCTTTGTCTCAAATTAAAGATCAATACAATAGTGCTAAACAAGATATTCAAGAAAGATTTGAGGATAAAGTTTTAAAAATTAGGCAAGGTGACGATTTATTACCCAGTGTTATGAAAATGGTTAAAGTTTTTGTAGCTATAAAAAGAAGACTAAGACCGGGAGATAAAATGTCTGGAAGACACGGAAACAAGGGTGTTGTAAGTAAAATAGTTCCAGTTGAAGATATGCCATATAGAGAAAATGGTAAACCGGTTGATATTGTCCTTAATCCATTAGGTGTTCCGAGTAGGATGAATGTTGGTCAAATATTAGAGACACACCTAGGATGGTCATGCACAGAGTTAGGTGAAAAATTAAATCAGTTAGTGAATGAAAACCAAAAGAAGATTGAAAAGACAGAAAAGATTAAATCATTTTTGAAAAATGTATATGGTAAAGAAATATACGATGAAGATATTGAAAAACTAAATCAATCTGAATTTGAGGATTTATGCTCAAATATAAGACATGGTGTTCCGATAGCTACACCAGTTTTTGATGGTGCTAAAGAAAAAGATGTTACTAAAATGCTAGAATTAGCAGAATTACCAAACTCAGGTCAAACTACACTCTGGGATGGAAGAACAGGAGAGAAATTTGACAGACCTGTTACAGTTGGAACAATTTATATGTTAAAACTTCATCATCTAGTTGAAGATAAAATTCATGCAAGATCAACTGGCCCGTATAGCTTAGTGACACAACAACCCCTTGGAGGTAAAGCACAATTAGGAGGTCAGCGATTTGGTGAAATGGAAGTTTGGGCATTAGAGGCTTATGGGGCTTCATATACACTACAAGAAATTTTAACTGTTAAATCAGATGATGTGGCTGGCAGAGTTAAAGTTTATGAAACTATAGTTAAAGGTGAGGAAAATTTTGAATCTGGTATACCAGAGTCATTCAATGTTTTAGTTAAAGAAATTAAATCTTTGGCACTAAATGTGGAGCTAAATTAATATGAGTAAAGAATTAACAGATCTATTTAAATCTTCAGAAATTTCAGAAGCACAAAATTTTAATAGCATAAAAATAACTCTTGCAAGTCCAGAGAAAATCAAATCTTGGACTTATGGAGAAATCAAAAAGCCTGAAACAATAAATTATAGAACTTTTAGACCAGAAAAAGATGGACTATTTTGTGCAAGAATATTTGGACCTATAAAAGATTATGAATGTCTTTGCGGCAAGTATAAACGTATGAAATTTAGAGGAATTATATGTGAAAAATGTGGAGTTGAGGTAACTAAATCGAATGTAAGACGTGAAAGAATGGGTCATATCAATTTAGCGACTCCTGTAGCCCATATATGGTTCCTGAAATCTTTACCAAGCAGAATATCTCTTGCAATAGACATGAAATTAAAGGAAGTAGAAAGAGTTCTTTATTTTGAAAATTTTATTGTAATTGAGCCAGGTTTAACAGGACTTAAGAAGAACCAGCTATTGGGTGAAGAAGAACTTATAAAGTATCAAGATGAGTATGGTGAAGAGTCATTTACTGCAGGAATTGGAGCTGAAGCAATTTTAGAAATATTAAAGTCGATAGATTTAGAACAAGAAAAAGAAGCACTTATTAAATCAATTAAGGAGACTAAATCAAAAGTTTCAGAGGAAAGATCTATTAAAAGATTAAAATTAATTGAATCATTTATCGAGACTGGAAATAAACCCGAGTGGATGATTTTAACGACAATACCAGTTATTCCACCTGAGTTAAGACCATTAGTTCCTTTAGATGGAGGAAGATTTGCTACGTCTGATTTAAATGATTTATACAGAAGAGTTATAAATCGAAATAATAGACTAAAAAGATTAATGGATTTAAAAGCTCCAGATATAATTGTAAGAAATGAAAAGAGAATGCTTCAAGAATCTGTGGATGCATTATTTGATAATGGAAGAAGAGGTAGAGTAATCACAGGTACAGGTAAAAGACCACTAAAATCTTTGGCAGAAATGCTTAAGGGTAAACAAGGAAGATTTAGACAAAATTTATTAGGTAAAAGAGTAGATTATTCTGGAAGATCAGTAATTGTTGTTGGACCAGACTTAAAATTACATGAATGTGGTCTGCCAAAAAAAATGGCTTTAGAATTGTTTAAACCATTTTTATATGCAAGATTAAATAAACTTGGATTAGCTTCAACAATAAAACAAGCAAAAAAACTTGTTGAAAGAGAAAGAAATGAAGTTTGGGATGCTTTAGAATTAATTGTAAGAGAGCATCCAGTTATATTAAATAGGGCCCCAACACTCCACAGATTAGGTGTTCAAGCTTTTGAACCAAAATTAATTGAGGGAAATGCAATAGAGTTACATCCATTAACATGTGCGGCATTTAATGCAGATTTTGATGGTGATCAAATGGCTGTGCACGTACCATTAAGTTTAGAGGCACAATTAGAAGCAAGAGTTTTAATGATGTCTACAAATAACATTTTAAGTCCATCAAATGGAAAACCTATAATTGTTCCGAGTCAGGACATGATTTTAGGTATATATTATCTTTCTCAACCACCATATCAAACTGATAGAGTAGAAGGTTATTTTGTTAACACTTCAGAAATTGAGCATGCTCTAGAAATTGGTCAAATTAAAGTTCATTCGAGAATTGTCTCGAGATTTGCAACAGTTGACGAAAAGGGTAATACTAAATATGAAAAGCATATAAGTACTGCTGGAAGATTTTTATTAGCAAACTTAATTCCAAAAAATATAAATAATAAATTTGCTCTTGTTGACAGATTACTTCCTAAAAAAATAGTTTCTGAGGTAATCGACCATGTTTTCAGATTTTCTGGTCAAAAAAGTACAGTAATATTTTGTGATAAATTAAAAGATCTTGGATTTAAACACGCATTTAAAGCAGGAATATCATTTGGTAAAGACGATCTGGTAATTCCAGATAACAAACAGCAATTAATTGATGAAACAAAAAAATTAATATCGGATTATGAGAACCAATATGCAGAAGGATTAATAACTAGAGGTGAAAAATACAATAAAGTTATTGATGCATGGTCAAAATGTACAGATAAAGTAGCTTCTGAAATGATGAAAAGAATTTCTGCTACTGAAATAACAGAAGATGGACTTAAAATTAATTCTGTATTTATGATGGCAGACAGTGGTGCAAGAGGTTCTGCGGCTCAAATGAAGCAATTAGCTGGTATGAGAGGTTTAATAGCTAAACCATCTGGTGAAATTATTGAGTCACCAATAACATCTAATTTTAAAGAGGGTTTAACTGCTTTAGAATATTTTAATTCAACACACGGAGCCAGAAAAGGACTAGCCGATACTGCATTGAAAACAGCAAGTTCTGGATATTTAACAAGAAGACTTTGTGATGTTGCCCAAGATTTAACTATCACTCAAGTTAAATGTGATAAGCCAAGTTTTATAAAGCTTACAGAGGTATTAGAAGGTGGAAATATAATGGTTAGCTTGTCAGAAAGAGCTCTTGGAAGAGTAACAGCAAAAGATGTAAAAAATCCATTAACAGGTGAAGTTTTAATAAAGAAGAATAGTATGATCGATGAAGGAGCATGCGAAAAAATTGACTCTGCAGGTGTAAAAAACTTGAATGTTTACTCAGTAATGACTTGTAGTTTGAAAGAAGGTGTATGTGCAACTTGTTATGGTAGAGATTTATCAAGAGGTAAAATGGTACATGTTGGTGAAGCAATTGGAATGATATCAGCCCAATCTATTGGTGAACCTGGAACTCAGCTTACAATGAGAACATTCCACGTTGGAGGAACAGCATCAGTCAAGCAAGACTCTCAAATAGTATCTAATAATGATGGTATATTAAAAATTGTAAATACAAACCTATTAATAGATTCAAAAAAGAATTTAATAGTAATGGGAAGAAATACAGAATTATCAATAGAAGATGATAATGGATTACAAGTAGCTGCATATAAAGTTCCTTATGGATCAAAACTTTTCTTTGAAAATGGAGATAAAGTTAAAAAAGGATCAAAAATATGTGAATGGGACCCATATACAACACCTGTAATTGCAGAAAAAGATGGAATAGCAAATTATGTAGATTTAATAGACGGTGTATCAATCGCAGAAACTACTGATGATGCAACAGGAATTTCTACTAAAGCAGTAGTTGATTGGAAAACTCAATCCAAAAATACAGATTTAAAACCAAGAATTACTCTAAGGGACTCAAAAGGAAATGTTGTTAAAAAAGCTGATGATAATGAAGCAAGATACTACTTAGTTCCAGATTCAATATTATCTGTTAAAGATGGACAAAAAATTTCAGCTGGAGATGTAATAGCTAGACTTCCTAAAGAAACTACAAAGACTAAAGATATTACAGGAGGTCTACCAAGAGTTGCTGAATTATTTGAAGCAAGAAAAGCAAAAGATAGTGCAATTATTGCTGAGAATGATGGCAAAGTAATATTTGGTAAAGAGGTAAGAGGTAAACAAAGAGTAACAATTGAGTCTGAAAATGGTGATACCTCAACCTATTTAATTCCAAAAGGAAAGCACATTAATTTTAATCAAGGTGAAAAAATTAAAAAAGGTGAATATCTGTTAGATGGTCAACCATTGCCACATGATATTCTTAGAATTCTAGGTATTGAAGAATTAACTGAATATTTCGTAAACCAGGTACAAGATGTTTATAGACTACAAGGTGTAATTATAAATGATAAACACATTGAAGTTATATTAAGACAAATGCTGAAAAAAGTTGAAGTTAAAACTCAAGGTGATAGCTCATTACTTCCTGGAGAAATTATTGATAGAATAAGATTTGAAAATATGAATGAGCAACTAATTAAAGATGGTAAAAACCCTGCTGTTGGAGACAGAGTTTTAATGGGAATAACTAAAGCCTCACTTCAAACAGAGTCATTTATCTCAGCTGCTTCTTTCCAAGAAACAACAAGAGTTTTAACAGACGCTGCAATTAAAGGTAAGGTAGATAAGTTATCAGGATTAAAAGAAAATGTAATTGTTGGTAGATTAGTTCCTGCTGGAACTGGATCTGTTAAAAATTTGTGGAATAAAAAAGCTCGATTAGACGATGAAAAATTCATTGCAGAGAACGAGAAGATTGAGCAAGCAGAAAGCCCTGTAAATCAATAAAAATTCGTCATTTTTACATGTCTTTTAATTTGACAATTAGAATTTCTATAGTATTTTGTGCGTGTTTTTGGTTGGAATGTAGTGTCTAGTGCACTAAACGCTGCCACAAATAACCTGACAGTTATTTCCTCAAAAATCAAATTTATATAAAAAATTTTATGCCAACAATTAACCAGTTGTTAAGAAAAGGACGAGAAAAACAAATTGCTAGGAATAAAGTTCCAGCATTACAGAAACAACCTTTGAAAAGAGGTGTTTGTGTAAAAGTTTATACAACTACTCCTAAGAAACCAAACTCTGCACTAAGAAAAGTTGCAAGAGTTAGATTATCAAACGGTTTTGAGGTTACAGCATATATTCCTGGAGAAGGACATAATTTACAAGAACACTCAGTAGTATTAATAAGGGGAGGACGTGTAAAAGATTTGCCTGGAGTTAGATACCACATACTTCGTGGTAATTTAGATACCCAGGGAGTTGCAAATAGAAAACAGAGACGTTCTTTGTATGGAACCAAAAAAGGAAAATAAACATGTCTCGAAAAAGAAAAGCTCCTAAAAAAATTCCAATTGTAGATCCAAAATATAAATCAGTAATAATTCCAAAATTAATCAACTCTATAATGTTAGATGGTAAAAAAACTATCGCAGAAAAAATTGTTTATGATGCAATCGATAAAATTAAATCTAAATCAAAAGATGAACCTTTAACAGTATTTAATGATGCAATAAATAATGTTAGACCAACTGTAGAAGTTCGATCGAGACGTGTCGGTGGTGCTACATATCAAGTTCCAGTAGAAGTTAAAGCAAAAAGATCACAAGCATTAGCATTAAGATGGATTATTGATGCATCAAGAAAAAGAAAAGATAAAAAAATGTCTGATAAATTATTTAATGAAATTTTTGATGCATATCAAAAAAGAGGTTCGGCAATAAAAAAGAAAGAAGATACACATAAAATGGCAGAGTCTAATAAAGCTTTTGCTCATTTCAGATGGTAAATAATATGGCAAAAACTCATCCACTAAATAAATATAGAAACATCGGCATCATGGCTCATATAGATGCTGGTAAAACTACAACCACAGAAAGAATTTTATATTATACAGGTAAAAGTCATAAAATTGGTGAAGTACACGATGGTGCTGCAACAATGGATTGGATGGAACAAGAACAAGAAAGAGGTATTACAATAACCTCAGCAGCAACCACTTGTTTTTGGAGAGAGCATAGAATTAATATTATTGACACCCCAGGCCATGTTGATTTTACAATTGAGGTTGAAAGATCTCTAAAAGTTTTGGATGGTGCCGTTGCAGTATTTGATGGCGTTGCTGGTGTTGAACCACAATCTGAAACAGTTTGGAGACAAGCTGATAAGTATAAAGTTCCTAGAATTTGTTTTGTCAATAAACTCGATAGAACTGGTGCAGATTTCTTTAGATGTGTAGATATGATTAAAGATAGGCTTGGAGCTAAACCTTTAGTTATGCAGGTGCCTATTGGAATAGAGGCATCATTACAAGGTGTTGTTGATTTAGTTAAAATGAAGGCAATTGTTTGGAAAAACGAGGACCTTGGTGCTGAATGGGAAGAAAAAGATATCCCAGATGATCTTAAAGATATATGTGATAAATACAGACAAGAATTAGTTGAGACAGCTGTTGAGCAAGATGAAAAATTAATGGAAGCTTATCTAGGCGGTGAAGAAATTAAAAAAGAAGATTTGATTAAGTGCGTAAGAAAAGGATGTTTAAATTTCGAATTCGTACCAGTTTTAACAGGTTCTGCTTTTAAAAATAAAGGTGTTCAACCATTATTAGATGCGGTTGTAGATTACTTACCAAGTCCAGAGGATCTTGGATCAATAATGGGTACAAAACCAGGATCTGATGAGGAAATTGAAATGAAGTTCGAAGATAGTGCGCCTTTTTCAGCTTTAGCTTTTAAAGTAGCAACCGACCCATTTGTAGGGAGTCTAACATTTATTAGAATTTACTCAGGTACAGTTAAATCTGGAACTGGTGTTTACAACACTTCTTCAGATAAAGAAGAAAGAGTTGGAAGAATGCTTTTAATGCATGCTAATTCAAGAGAAGACATTAAAGAAGCAAGTGCAGGTGATATAGTTGCACTTGCTGGATTAAAAAATACAATAACAGGTCACACATTGGCAAATAAAGATGCACCAGTGTTACTTGAGCCAATGGAATTTCCAGATCCAGTTATAGAAATTGCAGTTGAACCAAAATCGAAAGCAGATCAAGAAAAAATGGGTGAAGCATTAGGAAGATTAGCTAAAGAAGATCCATCTTTTAGAGTGTCATCAGACGAAGAGTCTGGTCAAACAATAATTAAAGGAATGGGTGAATTACATTTAGATATTATTGTTGATAGAATGAAAAGAGAATTTAAAGTTGAAGCTAATGTAGGAGCACCTCAGGTTGCATACAGAGAAACAATATTAAATGCTGCTGAGTTTGATTATACACATAAAAAACAGAGCGGTGGAGCAGGACAATTTGCTAGAGTGAAACTATCTGTTGAACCACTAGATCCAGGTAAAGGTAGAGAAGTTGAAAGCAAAATAAAAGGTGGAGCAATACCAAAAGAATTTATACCAGGTGTTGAAAAAGGTGTAGAGACAATAGCTGATGGCGGAATTCTAGCTGGATTTCCTTTGATTGACTATAAAGTTACAATCCTAGATGGTTTACATCATGATGTTGACTCAAGTGTATTAGCTTTTGAGCTTGCTTCAAGGCAATGTTTTAAAGAGGCATGTACCAGAGGAACTCTAAAACTTTTAGAACCAGTAATGAGAGTAGAAGTAGTTACCCCAGAAGATTATATGGGTGATGTAATAGGTGATTTGAATAGTAGAAGAGGTCAAATAAGTACACAAGAGCAAAGAGGAAATGCAACAGTAATAACTGCAATGGTACCATTAGCAAATATGTTTGGTTATATAAATAGCTTAAGATCTATGTCACAAGGTAGAGCTCAATACTCAATGTTTTTTGATCATTACGACAAGGTTCCACAAAATGTTCAAGATGAGGTAACCAAGAAAACAGGTTAATTATGGATAAACAAAATATTAGAATAAAATTAAGAGCGTATGATAACAAGGTTTTGGATCAGTCCACTGAGGAGATCGTAAATACCGTTAAGAGAACTGGAGCTAATATTAAAGGTCCAATTCCTCTACCTACAAAAATAGAGAGATATACTGTTTTAAGATCACCACATATTGATAAAAAAAGTAGAGAACAGTTTGAAACCAGAACTCATAAAAGATTAATTGATATTATTGAACCTACGCCTGCAACAGTTGAAGCACTAATGAAACTTGATTTAGCTTCAGGTGTAGATGTGGAGATTAAAATATAATGGAAAATTTAGCTTTAATTGGAAAAAAAATAGGAATGTCTAGAGAGTTTTTTAAAACTGGCCAATCTGTTCCAGTTACTGTCTTAAAAATGGAGACTGGAAGAGTAATAAGCGTGATTAATAAAGAAAATAGAGGATATAGCGCAGTCCAAATAGGATTTGGAAAAATAAAAAACTCAAAATTAACTAAAGCCATGAAAGGTTATTTTGCCAAAAAAAATACAGAGCCAAAAAAAACGCTTAAAGAATTTAGGTTGGAAAATATTGAAAATTTCAAAGAAGGAAATGAAATTGGGTTAGAAATATTTGAGAATGTTAAATTTGTTGATGTTAAATCTAAAACAATTGGTAAAGGATTTGCAGGGGCAATGAAAAGGCATAATTTTGGTGGATTAAGGGCTACACACGGTGTCTCAATTTCTCATAGATCACATGGTTCAACAGGACAAAGACAGGATCCAGGTAAAGTTTTTAAAGGAAAAAAAATGGCTGGTCATATGGGAGATAAAATTAGAACTATACAAAATATTGAAGTTATTAAAACTGACAAAGAAAACAATTTACTTTATTTAAAAGGTTCTATTCCCGGATCAAAAAATACAGAAGTTTTAATAAGAAAATCAGTCAAAGATATTAACCGAATGTCAATAGAAGAAAAAATTGAGCAGATTGAAAAACAAAAAAAATCAGCTGATAAAAAGAAAAAGTAAATGAAAATAGATAAATTAAGTATTGATGGAAAAAAGCAGAGCATTGAAGTGCTAGATAAAGTTTTCAGTGCTAAAGTTAACAATCAATTAGTAAGCGGCGTTATATATAAATTAAACGCAAACTACAAAGGTAGAAAAGCAAAGACAAAGCAAAGAAATGAAATAACTGGCTCAACTTCTAAAATTTACTCACAAAAAGGCACTGGTAATGCTAGACACTCAAGTAAAAAGGCTCCCATATTTGTAGGAGGTGGAATAGCTCATGGTCCAAAAGGTCAGGATAATTATAAAACTAGAAAGTTGAATAAGAGTGAAAAAAAAATGAGTATAGCTTCACTTATTACTGAAAAAAATAAATCAAATAACTTAATAATTTTTGATGATTTTGGAAAAAAAATTGAAAAAACAAAAGAAATGTTTGAATTTTTAAAAAAGTTTGATGCAAGTAACTCATTATTAATTGTGGATACAAAATCAAAAGATAATATCTTAAAGTCAACTAAAAATATTCCTAATGTAAAATTAACAGATGCAAATCATTTCAGTGCATTTGATTTAGTTAAATATAAAAAAATTATTTTTACTGAGACTTCAGTAAAAGATTTGGAAAAAAGGTATAAATAATGGATAAACTAAGCTTGTACGATAAAATCTTGTTTCCTGTAGTAACTGAAAAATCAACAAACCTGTCAGAACAAAATAAAATTGTTTTCAAAGTACCTCAAAGTGCTAACAAAAAAACTTTAAAAGGATCAATTGAAAAAATTTTTAAAGTTAACGTTACAAAAATTAATATTATTAATAAAAAAACACTTATTAAATCTACTAGAGGAAAAAAAGTTAAAAAGAAGGGTTTTAAAAAAGCAATTATTACCCTTAAAAAAGGTCAGAATATTGACTTAACAACAGGAATATAGATTATGGCTTTAAAAACATTCAAACCCTACACAAAATCTACAAGAGGCACTATTTTAACAAGTAGAGAAGGTTTATGGAAAGGTAAGCCTTATAAGCCATTAACTAGTGCAAACTATTCTTCAAAAGGAAGAAATAATTATGGTCGAATAACGTCCAGAAATCATGGTGGAGGACATAAGCACAAATATAGAAAAATTGATTTTTACAGAAAAAAGAGCGATATGAAAGCGATTGTGGAAAGAATTGAATATGATCCAAACAGATCATGTCATATAATGTTAGTTAAATTTGAAGATAATCAAAAATTTTATTATCTTGCTCCACAAAAAATAAAAGTTGGTGATCAAATTCAAAATGGTTCTTCTTCAGAAATTAAAATAGGAAATTGTTTACCATTACAGGATATTCCAGTAGGTATCGATATTCATAATGTTGAAATACAGCCAGGTGCTGGTGGAAAAATAGCAAGAGCAGCCGGTTCTTCTGTAACAATTTCAGGTATTGATGGAAATTATTCAATTATAAAAATGACTTCAGGTGAAGTTAGAAAAATAGATTCGAGGGCGATGGCAACTATTGGAGTATTATCTAATCCAGATCAAAAAAACATTAAAATTGGTAAAGCTGGTCGATCAAGATGGTTGGGTAGAAGACCACATACTAGAGGAGTTGTTAAAAATCCAGTAGATCACCCTCATGGTGGTGGTGAAGGAAAATCTGCAGGTGGAAGACATCCTGTTTCCCCAACTGGACAATCAGCTAAAGGATTAAAAACAAGAGATAATAAAAGAACTGATAAATTTATAATAAGAAGAAGAAAGAAGAAAAGAGCTTAGATTATGGCAAGATCTGTTTGGAAAGGACCATTTGTAGAGGAAAGTTTAATAAAAAAAGTTGAAAAGATTAAAAACGATCCTAATAAAAAACCAATTAAAACTTGGTCTAGAAAGTCTACAATAATACCTGACTTTGTAGGATTTAGTTTTTTAATTTATAACGGTAAAAAATTTATACCAATAACAGTGTCTGAAGACATGGTGGGACATAAATTTGGAGAATTTGCTCCAACAAGACAGTTTTTTGGTCATACGCCAGCT
>CACARD010000001.1:155000-339861 GCA_902534735.1 uncultured Pelagibacteraceae bacterium | reverse complement strand
TTCTTATAAAAGTTTTCAATTGTTTCCTTACCATTGGATGAACAACCGAAGATACTTTTTTTAAGTTTTTTTTTTCTTCGTTGATGGCTGATATAATTTCACTTTTTTCTATAGGAAAAGTTTTTATGTAATTAGGTAAAATTTTTTTTAGTTTTTTAAAACACTGTTTGCTGTTCTTATATAAAAAGTTAACCTCACGATCAGCATTAAATACAGGACAACTAAACAATTTAGCGATGAAAGATTTGCCTGAAGCTATATTACCAATTATGCCTACTCTTAACATTAATTTAAATACATCTCCCTCCATCAACTTCTAATATCGTTCCAGTAATCATAGTAGCTTCATCTGAGCATAAAAAACATGCTGCATTTCCCATATCTTGAGGGGTAGAGAATCTACCGATTGGAATTGTTGACAAAAATGCTTTTTTTTTTTGGGGGGTATCTCCGCCCATAAATGATTTTAGTAATGGCGTTACTCCGGCTACGGGTGCAATTGCATTAACTCTTACATTAAAAGGGGCAAGTTCAATAGCCATAGCTTTTGTTGCTGTAATCATCCATCCTTTACTAGCATTGTACCAATTTAATTTAGGCCTAGGCGACAGACCTGCCGTTGATGCTACATTTAAAATTACTCCTCTTCTTAACTTCTTCATCCTAGGAACAAAATATTTGGCACTTAGATAAACAGATTTGGCATTTACATTAAATACTTTATCAAATTCCCTTCCTGTTACAGCTTCCATATTTTTGGGTTTGTGAGTAATTCCTGCATTATTTACAATTATATCTACTGTCTTATATTTTTTGAAAGTATATTTTAATAAGGATTTAAAATTTGATTCTTTTGATACGTCTGCAGCAAAGTAATCTTGAGATAATGATTTTGAAACTTTTTTTAATAAATTTAGATTAATATCAACTAGTATCAATTTTGCTCCTTCATCAGAAAATTTTCTTGCAATTCCTTTACCAAAGCCTGACGCTGATCCTGTTATTATTGCAACTTTATTTTTTAACCTCATAATTCAATTTTTTAATAAATTTATAGTTTCTTCGTCAATATCTGGTTCAATATTATGCCAAATATTAAAAGCTTTTTGAGCTTGATAAAGGAACATATTTAATCCATTTTTAAAATTATTTCCTTTTTGATTTCCTATATTAAAAAATTTTGTCTCATGTGGATCATAAATTACATCATAAAAAAATTTATTTTTTCCGAATTGACTAAAATCATGCTCAAAATCATCTTGTTTTTTTAGGCCTATACTGGTTGCATTAATTATCATATCAAAATCTACTAAATCACCCCAATCCAACACCATTAAGTCATTAAATAAATCTTTTAACTCATCAGCCTTGCCTTTCGTTCTGTTGCTCACAAATATTTTTGAAGCGTTCATTCTTTTTAACGCATATATTATTGATGGAACTACTCCACCAGCACCTAGAATAATTATAGTCTTGTTATTTACACTATAATTCGATTTTCTTATGCTAAGTTCAAAACCATCGATATCAGTGTTGTGACCTATTAAATTTCCATTTTCAACCGAAACGGTATTTATGGATTTTGTTCTCAAAGCATGTCCACTTAAGACATGAATGTAGGGAATAATTTCCTTTTTAAAAGGTACAGTTACATTAACACCATTTAACTGGCCTTTTTTTAAATTTTCACATAATTCAGCCAGGTCACTTTTATGTGTCTCCAATTTTCCATAAATTGCATTTAAATTGTATTTTTTTATCCAAAAATTATGCAATTTAGGAGATAATGAGTGATCTATTGGATTTCCAATAACTAAAAATTTTTTCATTTATAATTACCTAGATATTTTTTAATATTAATTATAGGTAGTCCCATAATAGTATTTTCATCTCCATCAATCGATGTAAATAAATTTCTACCCTCTCCTTCTATTTGATAAACGTTATATGCATACAGAGCTTCATCTGTTATTTTTTCTAAATATTCTCTTAATTGTTTGTCTGAAAAATTTTTCATTGTAAGGTACGCTTTATCTGTATAATTCCAAGTCATTGATCCATTTTTAGATATACAAACTGAACTTATTAACGAATGTTTTTTTCCATTTAACTTTTTTAAAATATTAAAGGCTTCTATCCTATTTTCAGGTTTTGAAATTAATTCTCCACTTAAATCTATTACACTATCAGCACCAAGAACTAAAACATTATAGTTTTTTTGGCTAACCTTGTTTGCTTTTAGTTCGGCCAAATTTTTTGAAATTATTTCTGGAGTTGCGCCTTCATTTAATAAACTTTCTTTAACAGGATCCTCATCAACATTTGAAGGAAATACTACACATTGAATTCCATTTTTTTTTAAAATTTCCTCTCTAACCTTACTTTTCGAAGCTAAAATAATTTCAACCATTTTTACTTTGTATTTCAAATATTTTAATTATTGATGCTGCAGTTTCTTCAACAGATTTTCTAGTCACATCTATTGTTGGCCATTTATTTTTTTTGAATATCTTCTTAGATTGTTGTACCTCAAGTCTAATTTTTTCTAGATTCGTATAATCTGATGCTTCATTTTCTTTCAGTGAATTTAATCTATTTCTTCTTATGTCATAAAGCCTTTCGGCTTCTGTGGTTAAGCCAATAACACATAAAGTATTTGATTTCACAATTTCATTTGGAATGCTCATATCATTTACAAGTGGAATATTTGAAGTTTTTAATCCCTTATTTGCTAGATATATTGAAGTCGGTGTTTTACTTGTTCTACTAACACCAATCAAAATAATATCCGATTCTAAAATATTTTCAGTATTGTTACCATCATCATGATTCATGGTAAATTGTATTGCTTCAATCCTTTTATAGTAATCCTCGTCTAAAACGTGTTGACCACTAGGTTGATGTGTTGCTTTTTGATTTAAAATCTTTGAAAAGTTGAGTATTAAATCACCCAAAACACCGAAACATGGAATATTTTTTTGATTAGCTTCTTCTGCAAGAAACTTTGCTAATTTACTATTAACAACAGTATATAAAATTATTGGACTCTCTTGTTTTTTAGCATCATTCAGTATTGTAGAGATTTGGTTTTCAGTCCTTGTAAAAGAAAATTGGTTTAGATCATAATCAAAGTTATTAAATTGTGCTTTAAGAGCCATGAATATTCTATCAAGTGTTTCTCCTGTTGAGTCTGATATTAAATAAACCTGGTGTGTATTTTTCATGTATAAATTGTTTATAAATTAATTATAGAATAAGAAAAACTTACGATTTAGCAACCACATCTAACTTTAGTATACTTATTTACGATTAATTAACATTTTTATAAATGTGAATAAGTTATTATTTGCTTTCATATATACAAAAGTGATCAAATAATCCCTGTTTTACAGGAATTTTTTTTTATAATAATGAATAAAAAGTGAATAAAGTGTTGAAATTGAGTAATTTACGTTATCAACAATTCATACTAATAATAAATCTAAATATAATTATCTTAATGTGAATGACGCCAATAAAAGAATGTTTAATTAACAATAAAACAGATCTTATTCCTATCTGGCTAATGAGACAAGCGGGTAGATATTTACCTGAATTCAGAGAAATACGAAAGAATAACCCAGATTTTATAAAACTTTGTTTAGACACAAGATTATCTCAAGAAATAACAATTCAACCAATAAAAAGGTTTGGATTTGATGCAGCAATTATCTTCTCTGATATTTTAATGATACCCTACGGGCTCGGTCAAAAAGTTGAGTTTAAGAAAAATTTTGGTCCTAACCTCGAAGACTTGGATATCGATAAATTACTAGAAATTGATGAAGAGAAATTTACAAAAAATTTATCTCCAATATATCAACTTCTAACCAATTTAAAAAAAAGTGAAGATCTGAAAAATAAAGACATAATTGGTTTTGTAGGAGCTCCTTGGACTTTGCTTGTATACATGATAAATAAAGTCTCTCCAAAAAATGGTTTGATAACTAATTTTTTTTCTGACATAGGTTTAATTAATCACTCTTTAAAAATCTTGGATAAATTTATTAAAATCCATATTAAAAACCAAGTAAATGCTGGAGCTACCATAATCCAAATATTTGACAGCTGGTCTGGATTGATCAAATCCGATTTTGATAAATTATTATACAATCCAACTCTATCTTTAGTTAATTATACTAAAAGCTTAGGGGTCCCAGTGATTTGTTTTCCAAGAGGTATAACAGACTACAGTCAATTTTGTAAAATTGTTAAACCAAGCATGATTAACATAGATTATGACGTTGACCCAAAAAATTTACTAAAAAATATAGATATACCCATACAAGGTGGATTGCACCCGGGGACACTACTAACAGATAAAGTGCAATTAAAAAAAGAAGTAAACAAATATTTAGAGATTTTTAAAGATCACCCTTATGTATTTAACCTTGGACATGGTATTCTACCAGAAACAAAAATTGAGATGGTAGAAGAATTGGTTAAAATAGTTAGAGACTTTACATGATGAATGAGCACCCTAAAATTAAATTTGGTAAAACTGGAGTTTTAATTGTTAACTTAGGTACCCCCGACTCAACAAAATGGTCAGACATTAGACGGTACTTAAAAGAGTTTTTATCTGATAGAAGAGTTATAGAAGTTAATCCTATTCTATGGCAATTAATATTAAATCTTATAATTTTAAATTTAAGACCATCTAAAACTGCAAAAGCTTACAAAGAAATTTGGATGAAAGATATAAATATGTCACCATTAATGTATTACACACAAAAGCAAGCTGAAAAAGTCTCAAACTCAATATCGAATGAGGATATATTGGTCGACTTTGCAATGAGATATGGAAATCCGAGCATAAAAAGTAAAATAAAAAAATTACATGATAATGGTTGTGAAAATCTTGTAATTTTACCTTTATATCCACAATATGCAGCTGCAACCACGGCAACAGTGTGCGATGAAGTTTACAGAACATTAATGTCTATGAGATGGCAGCCTTCACTTAAAATTATTCCGCATTATGAGTCCGATCCTTTATACATTGATGCTTTGGTGAATTCAATTATTTCTAAAATAGAAAACATAAATTGGAAACCAGATCTGATATTAGCTTCTTATCATGGAATACCAAAAAAATACTTTGACAAAGGAGACCCTTACCATTGTTATTGTCACAAAACAACGAGACTAATTTCTGAAAAGTTTAAAGAAATCGAAATTAAAACTACTTTTCAATCAAGGTTTGGACCTGAAGAATGGTTGAAACCTTATACTGATAAAACTCTAGAACGTTTACCAAAAGAGGGAGTAAAAAACGTTCTAGCAATTTGTCCAGGATTCTCTTCAGATTGTGTTGAAACTTTAGAAGAAATATTAATTCAAGGAAAAGAAAGTTTTATGGAAGCTGGTGGTGAAAATTTTGATATGGTTTCGTGTCTTAATGATAATGATGATCATATAAAATTAATTAATAATTTGATTAAAAAAAATATTTAATTGATGAATTATTATCTTCTTTTTAAATCTTTACATTTAATTTCAGTTATTTCATGGATGGCTGGTCTTTTATACCTCCCAAGAATTTTTGTTTATCATGCTGAAAACAAAGATGAGTCTAAAATTTCGGAAGTATTCAAAATTATGGAAAGAAAATTATATCTATATATTATGACACCGGCTATGATACTTTCATGGGTATTTGGCCTGCTTTTAATCCATAGCATAGGATTTCAGCAATTAGGTCAAACTTGGATGTCAATAAAAATAGTTTTGGTTACATTTCTGACAATTTATCATTTTTACCTAGGAAATATTTTGAACAAGTTTAAAGTAGAACAAAACACTCACTCTCATAAATTTTATAGATTTATAAATGAAATACCTACAATATTGCTTATTTTGATTGTTTTTGTAGTGATATTTAAGCCTTTATAGGGTTGAAATATTTAAACACATAACTATATTATTATTATCTTAATTAAACCCCCCAATAAAATGAATATTCAAGAATTAAAAGAAAAAAGCTCAGAAAAGCTCATCACTGAAGCGGAAAATTTAGGAATCGAAAATGCAAGTACACTCAGGAGACAAGAAATTTATTTTGCGATACTAAAAAAACTAGCTGAAAAAGGAGAAGAAATAACCGGTGGAGGAGTCCTTCAGTTATTGCAAGATGGGTTTGGCTTTCTTAGAGCAATAGAGTCTAATTATCTACCTGGTGCAGATGATATTTATGTAAGCCCAAATCAAATTAGAAGGTTTGGACTTCGAACTGGCGATACAGTAGAAGGTCCCATTAGATCACCAAAGGATGGGGAAAGATATTTTGCTTTGCTTCAAGTAAGTAAGATTAACTTCGAAGAAACGGACAAATTTAAACATAAAATTGCTTTTGATAACCTAACTCCTCTTTATCCAAATAAACAATTAGTTATGGAAGTTGAAAGTAATAAAGTTGAGAAAAAAATTGATCTTACCCCAAGATTAATTGATTTAGTAAGCCCAATAGGAAAGGGTCAAAGATCATTAATAATATCACCTCCAAAAGCCGGCAAAACAATGATTTTGCAAAGTATAGCAAATTCAATAACTGCAAATCATCCTGAATGTTATTTAATGGTGTTGCTAATTGACGAGAGACCAGAAGAGGTAACAGACATGCAGAGGACAGTAAAAGGTGAAGTAATTAGTTCTACATTTGATGAGCCTGCTCAAAGGCACGTAGCTGTAGCCGAAATGGTAATTGAAAAAGCAAAGAGATTAACAGAACACAAAAAAGATGTTGTAATTTTATTGGACTCAATAACAAGATTAGGCAGAGCTTATAATGCTGTAGTCCCAAGTTCAGGAAAAGTCCTTACAGGAGGGGTTGATGCAAACGCTTTACAAAGACCAAAGAGATTTTTTGGTGCAGCTAGAAACATAGAAGAAGGTGGATCTTTAACTATAATTGCAACTGCTTTAATTGATACAGGTAGTAGAATGGACGAAGTTATTTTTGAGGAGTTTAAAGGAACCGGAAACAGTGAAACTATATTAGACAGAAAAATATCTGAGAAAAGAATATTCCCAGCAATAGATATTACAAAATCTGGGACTAGAAGAGAAGAACTTATTTTTGAGAAAAATGACCTTCAAAAAATGAATGTTTTAAGAAGAATTATAGCTCCTATGGGTTCAATGGATGCAATAGAATTTATAAACTCTAAGCTTAAAGATACAAAGAATAACTCTGAATTTTTTAATTCTATGAACAAACCAGTTTAGTATTTAAGATATCCTAACTCTCTCATCTCTTTACCAAACAATTTCTCGATTATCTCTAGGGTTTTCGGTTTAATTAACTCTTTATAATTATTTTCTTTTCCAAGATTAAAAAATTTTTTATTCTTTCCTTCTTTCCTTGAGTAAACAGCTTCTTCAAATCCCTCCTCTTCTTCCATTTTTTTCAAAATTTCGAACCGAGTTGTTTCAATTGCATTATTAAATTTATCTTGATTTAGATTGTTATTTTTTTTTAACAGATTATCTGTGAAACTAATAATTTTTAAAAATGTTTCACTAGCACGGTTTTCCAAGTCTTCATACTTTACAATCAGTTTATTAATATTTTTTGACATTTTCCAAGAGTTATAATTATTTGCCCATGAACTTATGAAAGAATAGTTTGAATAATTATCATGATCATTTTCATCTCTTAAATTTCTGTAAATGCTACTTATCATTGTTAATGCTTCATCTTCATGCAATGAATAATGGTTCTTTAGAGATGTAATTACATTTCTAGGATCTCTAACTATATATATAGCACCCAATGTGTATTCTGGTGTAGTAAAACTCTTTCCCTTGTAGGCTCCTAAAACGTTATGTGTTTTTAAAAAACAAAATTTATTTTGTTTATTTATTTTTCTTTGAGCAATTAACCAGTTTTCAGCCGCCTCATCTACACTTTTTAACTTGTCATTAAAAAAATCTTTGCTTGGAAATTGTCTAATTTTTTTCAGTAAACTAAAATTAAATTTTCCGTCTTTAGAATAATAATAAGCAGATAAAAAAGATCTAACCCATGTATTTCCACTTTTAGGATAAGATGCTATCCAAATAATCATTGAATTATTTTTATATTAAATTCATATTGTAGCTATAATAAAATGACAATTTACGCACTTTCCTCAGGTCCTGGTTTATCTGGTATTGCTGTAATAAGGGTCTCAGGTTCTGACACTCTAAAAGTGTTAAAAAATATGACTAATTTACAAATACCGGATCCCAAATTTGCGTCTTTGAGAAAGTTTATAAATCCTAAAACGAGGGAAATTATAGATGAAGGAATTTTATTATGGCTTCCTGGCCCTGATAGTTACACAGGCGAGGATATGGCTGAATTCCATATTCATGGAAGTAAAGCTGTTATTGAAGCAATGAGTTTATGTATATCTAAAATAGATGGATGTAGATTAGCCGAGCCTGGTGAATTTACTAAAATTGCTTTTCTTAATGGAAAAATAAATTTACTTAAAGCCGAGAGTATCTCAGATTTGATCTCATCAGAGACAGAAATTCAAAGACAACAGGCTATAAAAATTATGTCAGGTAAAAGCTCTGACAAATTTGATTCTTTAAGAGAAAGATTGATCAAAATATTATCAAATATTGAAGCTAAAATAGATTTTCCTGAAGATGATTTACCTAGTGATATTTTAAAAAATATCCATTCGGAAACCAAAAAGATAAAAAATGAAATCAAAAAAATATTAAGTGATGAAAATGTCGGAGAAATAATAAGAGAAGGCTTTAAAATTGCAATTGTTGGACCTACGAATGCAGGAAAATCCTCTTTATTAAATTATTTGTCAAAGAGAGATGTTGCAATTGTTTCAGAAATTGCTGGGACAACACGAGATGTTATCGAGGCGCAATTGAATTTGGATGGCTTCCCTGTTGTAATATCTGATACCGCAGGAATTAGGCAGGCTAAAGATGAAATTGAAAAAAAGGGAATAAAGTTAGCACTTGAGAGAGCTGAAAATGCTGATTTGATTTTAATAGTGATAGAGCCTAAAAGTGTTGATTTTGCTCACTTTTTTAAAGGTTTTGAATCAAAAAAATCTATATTAGTGATTAACAAAATAGATTTAAATGTTGATCACATAAGTAATGAAATTAAAAAATATGACACGGTTAAGTTATCTATTAAAGAGGAAAAAAATTTAGATAAGCTAATTAATATGATTAAGAAGAAATTGGAAAACAAATTTATTTCTCAAAAAGATATTTATATTACGAGAAAAAGACATAGAAATAATCTTGAAAAATGTCTTGAGCATTTAACAAATTTTGAGGAAAAAAATTCCATAGAAGATTTTGACAAAGCAGCCGAGGATTTAAGGCTTGCAACAAGGCATTTAGGAATGATAGTGGGAAAAGTTGATATTGAGGAGATACTAGGTTCTATCTTTAATGATTTTTGTATAGGTAAATAATCATTGGAATATAACACTTTTTTTGCAAATTTAAGTGTTTTCTTGTAAATTTTAAGATCGGTAATAAATTACATCTATGAAAAATGAATTAACATTTGATGTAGTTGTGATAGGTGGTGGTCACGCTGGATGTGAGGCAGCGGCTGCTTCAGCTAGACTGGGTGTTAATACTGCTCTATTCACTCATAAATTTGATACAATAGGAGAATTGTCCTGTAACCCAGCAATAGGAGGCCTGGGTAAAGGCCATCTAGTTAGAGAAATAGATGCATTAGATGGGGTAATGGGAGAAGTTGCAGACAAATCGGGTATACAATTTAGACTTTTAAATAGAAGTAGAGGTCCAGCGGTAAGAGGGCCAAGAACACAAAGTGATAGATCTTTATATAAAAAATACATGCAAAAAAAACTTGTAAACTATTGTAATTTAACAATTTTTTCAGATCCTGTAATTAAGTTTATTTTTAAAAAAAATGATATAATCGGATTTATAACACAGTCCGGCAAAGAGATAAAATCTTCTAAAATAATTCTAACAACGGGCACATTTCTTAATGGTCTCATACATATTGGTGAGCAAAAAACTCCAGCAGGAAGATTTGACGAGAAACCTTCTACGGGCTTAACTGAACAATTAGAAAAGTATGATTTTAAAATAGGAAGGCTAAAAACTGGAACACCTCCAAGACTTGATGCTCGTACAATAAATTTTGAAAATTTAGAAGAGCAGCATGCTGACAGTGATCCATATTTTTTTTCTTTTTTAACAAAAAAGAATCTAAATAAACAAATCTCATGTTGTATGACTTATACAAATGAGTCAGTTCATAAAATTATTTCTAAAAATATAAAACGAAGCGCTATGTACTCAGGCAGTATAAATGGTGTTGGTCCCAGATACTGTCCTTCTATAGAAGATAAAATAAAAAAATTTGCAGATAAACAAAGACATCAAATATTTTTAGAACCCGAAGGGTTAAATGATCACACGATTTACCCAAACGGTATATCAACGTCCCTACCAGAAGAAATTCAGCAAGAAATATGTAATAAAATCAATGGTTTAGAAAACGTTAAAATTTTAAGGCCTGGATATGCTATAGAGTATGATTATGTTGATCCAAGAGAGCTTTTTTTAACTTTAGAAACAAAAAAAATAAAAAATCTATATCTCGCTGGTCAAATAAATGGAACTACTGGTTATGAAGAAGCGGCTGCCCAAGGTTTAATTGCGGGGGCAAATGCAGCGCTTTCAATAAAAAATAATGAACCATTTATTTTGGATAGGTCTGAAGCTTACATAGGAGTTATGATTGACGATCTAGTCACTAAAGGTGTAGCAGAACCGTATAGAATGTTTACATCAAGAGCCGAATATAGATTATCTCTAAGATCAGATAATGCTGATGTTAGATTAACTCAAAAAGGTATAAATATTGGATTAGTACAAAATACAAGAGAAGAAATATATAAGGAGAAGTATAAAAAATTATCTGAAATTCAGTTTAAAATGGAAAAATTGTCTATTTCACCATCAAAAATAACAAAATATGGGATTAATATTGCTAAAGATGGTGTTAATAGAACTGCAAATCAAATTTTAGGTCAAAAATCTGTAGATATGAATAAAATTAGAGAAATATGGCCAGAAATCCAATATTTTTCACGTGAAATTGATGAGCAGTTAGAAATTAATTCACATTATAAAGGTTATTTGAAGAAGCAAAAAGCTGATATATTAGCATTTAAAAGGGACGAGAATCTTGAAATACCTGAAAATCTTAATTATGATAATTTTTCTGGATTATCAAATGAAGTAAAGACAAAATTTAAGCAAATAAAACCAAAAACAATGGGGCAAGCATTAAGAATTGATGGAATTACTCCAGCAGCGGTATATATTTTGTTGTCTCATATCAAAAGAAAGTCTATTAAACATATAGCTTGATTGATTCGGATATTTTAAAAATTGATAAATTACTGTCTCTTAATGTTTCACGTGAAACATTATATCAGCTCGAACTTTATAAAAATTCAATAATTTCAAAAAATAAAAGTATTAATTTGATTAGCAAATCGACTGAAAAGCTAATAAATACAAGACATATAGAGGATTGTGCACAAACTATTGATTTTATTGATAAAAATGACATTAAAATCTGCACTGATCTTGGATCGGGAGCTGGTTTACCTGGTATAGTTTTAGGAATTTTAATGAAATCAAAAAAACCACTATTTAAGCTAATTTTTTATGAAAAAAGCTATCATAAGAGCATTTTTCTAGAAGAAATGACAAAAAAATTTAATTTAAATTCAGAAGTTCATAGAAAAAATATTTTTGATGAAAGAAATTTAATAACTGATGTTATTATTTCGCGCGCATTCAAACCTTTGCCAATAATTTTTCAAATAGCAAAAACTAATTTTAAAAACTTTAAATACATAATTTTGTTTTTAGGTAAAAGTGGAAAAAAAATTTTAAATGATGCACTTAAATTTTGGAAATTTGATTATGAAGAAAAGAAAAGTTTAACAAGCACTGAATCAATGATTGTCAAAATCTCAAATTTAAAAAAAAAAAAAAATTATGGAAAGTAATTATCTATCAAAAATATTAAAAATTTTTTTAAAGCAAAAATAGGATGGAAAAAAAAATTATATCAGTCATAAATCAAAAAGGTGGAGTAGGTAAAACAACAACGGTCATTAATTTAGCAGCTGGATTATCCATGAAGGGAAAAAAAGTTTTAGTTATAGATTTGGATCCGCAAGGTAACGCAACGACAGGTCTAGGATTATCGAATAATATAAGTTCAGATAGAACTATTTATAATGTACTAAATGGTAACAAAAAAATTTATGAGGTAATACAGCAAACAAACTTTGAAAATCTCAACATAATTTCATCGAATGTGGATTTGTCTGGTCTCGAAGTCGAGACAGCTGGAGATAGCCGTAGAGCATTTAAATTAAAAGACGAATTAGGCTTGATTTTAAATGATTCTAGAGCATCGTATGATTATATAATCATAGACTGCCCTCCGTCTTTGAGTCTTCTAACAATTATGGCATTAGTGGCCTCTGAAGCTTTGGTGGTACCGCTTCAGACTGAATTTTTTGCTTTAGAGGGATTGACTCAATTGATGAAAACCATTGAGAGAATAAAATCAAACTTAAACCCATCTCTAGAAATAAGAGGGATACTTCTTACCATGTTTGACAAAAGGAATAAGCTTTCAGGACAGGTTGAGATAGAAGCGAGAAACTATTTTAAGGAAAAAGTTTACTTAACATCAGTCCCTAGAAACGTGAGATTGTCAGAAGCACCTTCTCATGGAGTGCCTGTTTTATTATATGATAAGGTTTGTCCTGGTAGTAAAGCATATTTTAAATTTACACAAGAATTTTTAGAACAAGATAAAAAAGTAGAAAGCGCAGCATGATAAATCCTTTTAAAAATAAAAAAGGTTTAGGTCGAGGATTGTCCTCTTTGATAGGTGACAATGAAACAAAAACTTCAAATAATAAAATCCCTATAAGTTCTATTGTTCCAAATAGAAATCAACCACGAAAACTCTTCGAAAAAGAGTCATTAAATGAATTGACTAACTCAATTAAAGAGAGAGGGATTATCCAGCCCTTAATAGTTAGAAAGTCTGTTGACCAAGATAAAATGTTTGAGCTTATTGCAGGCGAAAGAAGGTGGCAAGCTGCTCAAGCTGCAGGTATGCATGAGGTCCCTGTATTAATTGTCGATGCAGATCACCTTAAATCGTTAGAATTAGCCATAATAGAAAATGTGCAGAGAAGAGATTTAAATGCAATTGAAGAGGCTGAAAGTTATAAAAATTTAATTGATAATTTTGGATATGACCAAGATCAAGTATCACAGTTTATAGGTAAAAGCAGATCGCATGTATCAAATACTCTTAGATTACTATCTTTGCCTGAAAAATTAGTTGAAATGATAAGAAGTGAAAAAATATCACAAGGACATGCAAAAATCCTAATAGGACTTGATAACTCTTTGCTACTTGCTGAAAAAATAATAAAAAAAAAGTTATCAGTTAGACAAACAGAAAATTTAGTAAGAGTCCTTAAAAATGGTTCTAGCAAAAAATTTAAATCTAAAGACTCCAATACAATAGCTACTGAAAATGCATTAGCCGAAATAATTGGTATGAGAGTTGTTTTAATAAATAAAAAAAATAATTCTGGAACACTGTCAATTGAATACAAAGGTCTGGACCAGTTAGATAGACTTATAAATATAATAAAAAGTAATTATTAAATATTTACAATAAAATCTGAGACTAAATTTAATGAATTTTTAGAATTATTTTTTATTAAAATTTCAACTTCATTTATCTGATAAATTTTTTCTTTAAGATCATTTATTTTCCACAAATTTGCTTGTTTTTTTACACTATCTTTGTCTTTCCAAAATATTGGAGGTTTAGTATTTGATATTACTTCGTCAAGATTTTTTGTTTCATTATACTTTTTTATAATGTTTATTAATCTTTTGGACTTGCTTAAAACTGTTCTCAAAATTAAAATACAATCTTCATCTGAATAAATATTTTCGTTCAATATCTTAGCAATTTTTCTTCTGTTTTTTTCTAAATAATTATCAGCTAGCTCATTAACACCATAATTTTCGTTTAAATTTGTCAATTTTTCTACAGCCTTCAAATCTACTTTTTTTTTTGTAAATGAATAATTTAATATTTTATCTAATTCAGTTTTTAAAATTTTACGATTACCATTGGCTCTATTTACCAATAGATTAATTGACTCTCTTGACATGCTAATCTTATTTTCATTTAAAAATTTAATTATTATTGAGGATAGAGTGCTAGAGTTATCCTCGTAAAAGGGCACAATAATTAAATCTTTTCTTTTTTCAAAAAAATTTCTAATTTTTGATCTTTTTTCTAGTTCACTACTTTTAAGGATAATTTTAATTTCTTTAATACCTTTATCTAAAATTTCATCTACAAACTTTAAAATTTTATCGCTAGATCTTGATATAATTATTATTTTCTCTTTTTCAAATAGTGACCTTGTGAGTAATTCTGTTGCTATGGTTCCATAATTATTAATAAATTCAGTTTCATCGTATTTATTAACACTCCCTTTAAAATTACTTGTAAAGATATCGTTTATAACTTCATTTTGTAATCCATCGTTTTTTCCATAAAACAAAAATAAATTAAAATTACTCAAATTTATTTTTTTTAAATCAAAATATTTTTTTATCATTGTCCTAAAGTTTTTATTGAGAATAGTAATTCTTCAGCAATATTTTTAGATAAACTTTTTGTAATATTGTTTTCGTATTGCAACAGTTCATATTTGTCAGTTATATTATTATAAGTCGATTGTTTTGTTACTGTGTTTTCGTAAATATTTTTTTCATCTAATAATACATTGTAGTCTACTTTTATCTGTAATTTATAAATTTTAGGATCTCCTTTTGAATCAGACGATACAATTTGTATATTTTTCTTAGAATTTAAGTTAATCTTGTATTTTTTATTTCCGCTAGTTTTACTTAATAAATTATTTTTTATTATTTCATTAATTTTTTCGTCTCCACTTGAATTTATATTTTCAAATCGAAAATCAAAGTTTTTGTTTATTAGAATTGGTTCAAACGAGCACCCTTGTAGGGTAAAAAACAATATTAAAATTTTTATTACTTTATTCATTTAACAAAATATTTATTAACCTATCTTGAACAAAAATTATTTTCTTGATTTGTCTATTTTCTAAATATTTACTAATATTTCTATCTTTTTTTAAATTTTCCAAAAGAGTTTTCTCTGTAGTGCCTTTTTTTGTGTTTAGGATTGCTCTTTTTTTCCCATTAATTTGAACAACTATATTTACATCTTTTTCTTCTAACTCATTGGCATCATAACTTGGCCATATAATATTTTCACTTGCACCAATTTCAGAAAGACATTCACTTGAGAAATGGGGGATAATAGGCGAAAAACAAATTAAAATTTTTTTATAATTATTTAGATTTATTGAATTTTTATTTTTTTTTATATAACCAATTAAATAGTTATATGTCTCGTACATGTTTGCAATTATTACATTATAATTAAATTTTTCTAAATTATTTGTAAATTTAGCAACTAATTTGTTTGTAAATTTATTTAACTCGTCATTCTCTTTTTCTTTTTTATCTTCAAATATAGAATTTTTAACTTCATTATGTAAGATCCATAGTTTTTGAATAAACTTGTAAGAGGATACCATGCCCTGGTCTGACCATTGCACATCTTTTTCTGGTGGACTGTCTGAAAGAATAAAAAGTCTCACAGCATCCGCTCCATAAATCTCAATAATATTTTCTGGATCAATTACATTCTTCTTTGATTTTGACATAGATTCTGATGGTCCAACTATTACTTTTTTGCCACCTGAATCTTTCTGAATAGTTTTATTATTTATTTTTTCTACTTCATTTGGACTAAGCCAATTATTATTTTCATCCTTGTATGTTTCATGGCAGACCATTCCTTGGGTGAATAAACTTTTGAACGGTTCTTTAATATCAAAATCTTTATTATCATGTTCAATAGCTCTCATAAAAAAACGTGAATATAGCAAATGTAAAATTGCATGTTCTACACCTCCTATGTACTGGTCAACTGGCATCCAATAATCTATATCCTCTTTATTAAAACCATAAGTGGTCTCTTTTGGTGAGCAAAATCTCAAATAATACCAAGAAGAACAAACAAATGTGTCTAAAGTGTCAGTTTCTCTTGTCATCTCTTGACCATTTATAAATACTTTTTTCCATTCTTTTTCATTATCTAAAGGATTTCCTTTGGCTTTAAGATTTATATTCTCTGGTAGTTTAACAGGTAGCATTGAATTTGGTATTGGATGCACATTACCTTTTTTATCGTAGGCAACAGGTATAGGGCAGCCCCAATATCTTTGTCGGGAAACACCCCAATCTTTAAGTCTATAGTTTATTTGTTTTTTTCCTAATTTTTTTTCTTCTAATATTTTTATAGTCTCGATCACAGAATTCTCAGGCGCATTAAGGCCATCTAAAAATTTTGAATTAATTAAAACGCCTGGTCCAGCATAAGCCTCAGTGTTGACTTTAAAGCTAGTATCTTTATCAAATGGCCTTACAACTGTCTTAATTTCTAAATTATACTTTTTGGCAAAATCAAAATCTCTTTGATCATGCCCTGGACATCCAAAAACTGCACCAAAACCATAATCCATTAAAACAAAGTTAGCAAAATACACCGGTACTTTTTGATTTGGATTCAAAGGATTAATTGCTTGTAAGTTTGTTTTAAACCCTATCTTTTCTCCCACAGCAATAGCTTCTTCTGTAGTTCCTGTTCTTGAACATTCTTCTTTAAATTTCGAGAATTCGCTATTATCTCTAAAAAATTTTGATATTTCATGATCAACTGAAAGTGCTAAAAAGGAAAAACCAAACAATGTATCTGGTCTTGTTGTAAAACATTTAATTTTTTCAACGGGTAAATCTCCTTCAATATCGAATTCGATTTCACATCCAAAAGACTTACCAATCCAATTTTTTTGCATTGTTCTTACTTTGTTTGGCCATGCTGTTAAATCTTCTAATCCATCTAATAAGTCTTGAGAAAACTTTGAAATATTAAAAAACCATTGATTAAGTTTTTTTCTCTCTACAATAGCTCCTGATCTCCATCCTTTACCGTCGATTACTTGCTCATTTGCTAGAACAGTCTCATCCACAGGGTCCCAATTTACATAATTTTCTTTTCTATAAACAAGTTTTTTTTCTAATAACTCTAAAAAAAATGTTTGTTGGTGTTTGTAATATTCTTCTGAACATGTTGAAATTTCCCTACTCCAATCAATAGATAGACCAAGCTTTTTTAATTGTTCTTTCATTGTATTTATATTTGAATTTGTCCAATCCTTGGGATCTAGTTTATTGTCCCTTGCTGCATTTTCAGCAGGCATACCAAAAGCGTCCCATCCCATAGGATGAAGCACATTGAAACCTTTTAATGATTTGTACCTAGATAAAACATCTCCAATTGTATAGTTTCGAACATGTCCCATATGTATCTTACCCGATGGATAAGGAAACATTTCTAAACAATAGAATTTTTTTTTATTTTTATCAATTTTTGTTGAAAAGCTATTATTGTCTGACCAAAACTTTTGCCATTTTTCTTCAACTTTTTTGAAATTATATCTTTCCACAATAAAGGGTTTTTACTGATCTTGTTCGTCTGTTCTTAATGCTTCGTTTTTATATTTTTTTTTCTTTTTTGAAATAGTATCCTTCTCATAAATTGCTGCTTTAGATAGAATTTTTTTAGCCAACTCCGAGGATAATTCACCCGATCTATCTGAAACCTTACAGTTATCTTGCATTGAACAATTTTTATAAAAAACTTTTACAACTAATGCATCGGATCTTATTTCATTACTTAAAAATCTTATCGAAATTTTTACTGATTCATTATCAGACGATCCATCACTATACCAATCAGTAACAATTATTCCTCCACTATAATTTGCAAGTGCCAATGGCATGAAATCCAAAGTATCTAACGAAGCTCTCCATAATTCATTTGAACTAGCAAAATCGAAATCACCAATGTTTTTCTTGTTAGTACCCAACAACGTAAAACCTCTTCCTTCCTCAATATTTTTTAGAACTCTATCTTTAGCGTTTGGTGGTATTTTTCTAGCATCAGCCCCTGGCACTTTTCCATTGCATGCATTGATTATTAAAAAAATAGATAAAAGATATATGATGCGTTTTTTCATATTTTATATAATTTTTATTAAGATACTTAGATTATTTACAAAATACTTAATAATAATACTTAATTATTAAAAAAACATTAATTTTAAAGGACTTTTTATGATGTAAATTTGCAACACTTTCAAACTTAATTTTAAAAAATTTAGTAAAATCAGCTCTTTTCTTAAGTATTTTGATAGAAGAACCATGTTTAATATTAAACAATAAATAAGGAGTACTTAATATGAACAATATAAAAAAAATAGGGTTAACAGCTCTTGCTGGTTCCCTAGTTGCTAGTTCAGTATCTGCTGCAACATTAACAGCTACAGGTTCAGCTGGTATGTCGTACACAGGTGGTGACTCAAAAGCAACACAAGGTCAAGGTTGGACAATGGGTGACTCAATCACTATGTCTGCATCAGGTGAAGTAAATGACATTGGTGTAACACTATCTTTTGAAATCGATAACGATGATACAGGTGGTGGAGATGTATATGATAGTCATTCTATAGCATTCGATTTAGGTGATGCTGGAAGTTTAACTTTCCACGGTCATGGTGGAAGCTCAGCTCTTGGTGCTAAAGACGACGTAATGCCAGCAGCTTGGGAAGAGCCATGGGATATCTTACCAAATGCTGAAACACATTTAATTGGTGGTGCTGGTGGAGACAACATGTTCGTATATTCATACGCACATGACTCAGGCTTTACAGGAACAATTTCATACGTTAATGCAGCTGATGCAGTAACTGATGTATCATCTACATCATATGGTGTTGAATATACTGGTATGGAAGGTTTAACTGTTGGTTATGCACAACAAGATGTTGAGGTAACAACTAATACTACAGGTGATGAAAGCACAATGTATGCAAAATATGCAATTGGTGGAATCACTGTTGGTATACAGATGTCAGAAAATGACATGGCGTCTGGAACAGATTATGAGTCAACTGGATTTGGTGTTTCTTACCAAGTCAATGACGACTTAACTGTATCTTATGGTGCTCACGAGATTGAAGCAGTTGGTTCTGGAAACCCAGATCAAGAAACTTCAGCTATTGGTGTATCATACACTATGGGTTCTCTAAGTATTGGTGCAGCTATGCATAATGGTGATAACATCACTAACAGTGCACTTGACACTAACCAAAGAGAAAAATATAGCTTAGGATTAACGTTTAACTTCTAAGTTTAAAATATACATTGTTTTAAAAGGCCCTAGAAATAGGGCCTTTTTTTTTTATAAAATATCTAATTCCACTAAAACCAAAACAATTAACAATTTTCAATTTTTTTAGATTTTCTGTTGAAACACCACCTAAAGCTATTAACTTTCTTTTTGTAAGTTTACTCAAATTATTAAATCTATTAATTCCTAAATAATTTTTATTTTCTTTAAACAATGAGGACAAAAATATTATCTTCACTTTTTGTTTCTCTTTAACCCTGATTTGCTTTAAATTATGTGCAGAACCAATTATATCAAAATCCTTTTTAAATTTATATGATAGGTGTTGATAACTACTGTTAAATGAAGGTATGTATGCTCCGTCTAATTTAAGATTTAATGACAACTTGATATCATTAGACAAGTAAAATTGAATTTTTTTACTTTTGCAATAATTTTTGATTTTTATGATTTCTTTTAGGTGATTTTTTTTTTCGTAATTTCTATAAATAATAACTGTATTATTCTCTAAATTATCAATATTATTTTTGTTAAACTTGTTTATAAAATAATATTTTTTAAATTTAAATTTATGCATGAGACAATAAAAAATTTACTTAATATAGAGGAAAAAGTTAAGCAAAAAGTTAGCGATAATAATCTTAAAAAAACTCCGAACATAATCGCAGTATCCAAGACTTTTAAGATTGATCATATAATCCATTTAATTAACTATGGACACATTCATTATGGTGAAAATAAAGTACAAGAAGCTTTAGAAAAGTGGGACGAAATAAAAAAAAAAAATAACAACATTAAGCTTCATTTAATTGGCAAGTTACAAACAAATAAAGTTAAATTTGCAGTTAAATTATTCGATTATATTCACTCTTTAGATAGTGAAAAACTAGCAAATAAAATTTCATCATTTGGAAATAATAACTTAAAAATATTTATTCAAGTTAACTTAGGAAATGAAGAGCAAAAATCTGGAATAAATACCAATAATCTCTTTGAATTCTATAATTATTGCAAAGAATTGAAACTTAATATTATCGGTTTGATGTGCATACCTCCTTTAGATGGTGATGCAAAAATTTACTTTAAGAAAATGCTAGAATTGAAAAAAAAGTATAGTTTTGATGAATTAAGTATGGGAATGTCTTCAGATTATTTAAACGCTCTAGATTTTGAAGCATCCTTTATTAGAATTGGATCTAGCATATTTGGAAATAGATATTAAACAATTTTAATTTTTGTATTTTTTTTAATTAATTTTGCTAAAATTAAAAAATCTTTCAGTGAAAGAGCTATACATCCAGCTGTTGGATTGTAATTTTTTGTTAAGTGTATAAATATTGCACTTCCTCTATTTTTTTCTGGCTTTTGCCAATTATATTTTACGGGTATAAAATAATTGTATTTATAGTCATTCCTAAATAACTTTTCATATTTCACTCCTTTTTTTATCTTAATTTCTTTGTTATATAATTTATTGTTAATATCGTTACACCAACCCATGTTTTTTTTAATTTTAACACATTTTAATGAAGTTTTAGGTTTTTTTACTCTATCTGCTCTATAGTACAGATTTCCAAGAGAATAAAACCCTATTGGGGTTTTTTTATCGCCTTCTATTTTATTTTTGGTTAAGCCTTTTTTGCCAATACAACAATTAAATTTGAAATCATCAAAAAAAAGACTTTGTTTATTTTTTACAACAATTGTCATATCCTTGAATATTATGAACAAACAATATTTATTAATATATAATTTTCCAGCTTTATACAAAATATTAAATGAATTGAGATATGTCTTAGGATTTGAGATAAAGAATTTAACTGAGAATGATTTAAAAAAGAAAAATTACATTAATGATTTAATTATCTCTAAAGATAATTTAAATATGGATAATCAATTAAAAATTGAAAAATTTCCTATAGAATTTGAACGGCTGTTAGATATTTTAAACATTTCATTTCTTAAAAGAAAAATAGAAGAACAAAAAGATATAAAAATTGGCACATATATATTTAACTATAATTCAAGAAGACTTACAAAAAATAATAAAAGTATAAATCTAACAGAAAAAGAAACAACTATTATAAATTTTTTAAGACAATCAAAAAAACCTGTTTCTGTCAAAAATCTTCAGAAAAAGGTATGGGGTTACAATATTAATCTGGAAACACACACCGTGGAAACACATGTCTATAGATTAAGAAAAAAAATTGATGAAAATTTAAATGACGAAAATTTTATACAAAGTTCAAAGTTGGGTTATTATATCAATAATTGATAATTGTTTAATTAATTTGTAAGTTTGTTAAATAGCTAAATAAAATTTACAATCATGAAACCAAGAAAAAATTTTATTGCGAAAGATTTGTTTTCTAAAAAATATAAGTCTAGAGTTGTAAAACCAAAAAAAGGCAAAGGTAGTTTCAAAAGAAAAAAAAAATGGCTATTTTAAAATATCAACGTTGAAGCTTATAACTATTCTATCTTCATCAGATGAATTCATGCCTACCGAATGTGGTAGATAAGCTGGAAAAATTAATAAATCTCCCTCAACAGGTTTAATTTGTGCACTGACTCGATTAAACTCTGTTTTTTTATCACTTATGGCAATTCTTTCCCGTGCAATTTGATTAGGATTTGAAATGTTAAATGACCCACAATTTTCTGGAGCTTTAACATAATAAGCGGCACTTAAATAATTATTTGGATGGGTATGTTCTGTATTAAAATTATTTTTTTTGTTAATTATCGCCCACATTTCAGTAAGATTAACTTTTCCTGGAGTATAAAGCCATCCATACTCTCTAAAAACATCAGCTACATACTTTTGTATATCCATAAAGAAATGGAAAGGTGCATCATCTTTTTTTTTTAAATCAAAAGGTTTTGAATGCCAACCTCCTTGATTTGATCTTTTTAATCCGTCAATATCATTTTTGTAAAGATTGTAGATATACTTTGCTAGGTTTTCGTTATGCTTTTCATAATCTTTGACCTTATAATGAAAAATAGGTAGTGGAAATAATTTTAAAATTTTTTTTCCATCTTCTAACATACTTATAACCTTGCTCCGATTTGTTGTATAACTTTTGATGACATTTCTCTCCCTTTATTAAGACTTTCAGATGTACTTAAATTATTTAAATTTCCGTGTAAAAAACCTGCTGCAAATAAATCTCCTGCACCTGTAAGATCTTTTATATTTAAATCCTCTTCAATACCGTTTTCAACAACTTCGTCACTATTAATTGATATAGCTCCTTTTTCTCCTCGAGTAATAACAATTAATTTTTTTAAAATTTTTCCAAAATCGATCACATCTTTAAAATCTTTTGCATCAATTAATGACATCATTTCTTGTTCGTTAGCAAATACAATGTCTAATTTATTTTTAACCAAATCCAAAAAATGTGGTTTGTGTCTATCCACACAGAACTTGTCTGATAGTGACATTGCAACTTTATTCGCGCTATTGATGGCTTTTTCAAATGCTTTTTTTGGCTCACCTTCATCCCACAAATATCCTTCTAAAAAAATCATCTCAGACTGTTTTACCACATCTGCATTTACGTCATTCTCATTTATTTTTCCTGCTGTGCCAAGAAATGTACACATAGTTCTTTCAGAGTCTGGAGTTACTAGAATTAAACATGTACCGGTTGGCAACTCTTCCTTTTTCTTTGAGTAAAAGTATTCAACATTTTCTTTTTTTAACCCATCCTCATACTTACTTCCTAGTTCGTCATCACTAACTTTACCAATAAAACCAACTTTGTTACCCAACTGAGATAATCCAACAATAGAATTTGCTACTGAGCCACCAGAAATTGTTTTTTCAATTTTTAGGTTTGATAACATTAATTTAAATTCCTTTTCATCAAAAATTAGCTTCATCGTACCTTTTGTTAATTTATTTTGGTTAATAAAATTATCATCAACTTTGCAGATTACATCGACAATTGCATTACCTATTCCCAAAATTTTCATTTTAAGCTTTTTTTGTTTTAATTGGTTTTTTTCTTTTAGGATAACAAGAAGTACAAATTTTACAAGTGATACCGTAACAGTCTCTTGCCTTGCAATATTCTCTACCGTAGTAAATTATTTGAAGATGTAGCTTGCTCCAATATTTTCTTGGGAATAATCGTTTTAAATCTTTTTCAGTTTGGATAACATTTTTTCCATTAGTTAGACCCCATCGTTGAGCTAATCTATGTATGTGAGTATCTATTGGAAATGCAGGGTATCCAAAACCTTGAGACATAACTACACTTGCTGTTTTGTGTCCTACCCCAGGCAGCTCTTCTAACTCTCCAAAAGTTTTTGGAACTTTGCTGTTATATTTCTCAACTAAAGTTTTTGATAAATTATATATACTTTTAGCTTTAATTCTAAAAATTCCTATACTTCTTATTAATTTTTCTATTTTTTTTCTTCCAAGTTTAACAAAATGCTCAGGTTTATTATATTTTGGATAAATATCTTTTGTAACATTATTAACATTTACATCTGTGCATTGAGCTGAAAGTAGAACAGAAATTAAAAGTGTAAACATATTTCTATGTTTTAAAGGTATGGGTGTTCTTGGATAAGTTTTATTGAGTATTTTTAAAACTATCTTGGCTCTCTGAACTTCATTCATTACTTAAAGTTCAACAGATTCCTCATTGAATAAAGACCTGGTTTTTTATTAATTAGCCACTTGGCAGCAGCTATTGCTCCTTCGGAATATAAAGCTCTATCAAAAGCTTCGTGATTCAGTGTTATAATTTCTTTTCCACTTGAAAAAGTAACTTCATGCTCACCTATAATCTCACCTTTCCTTATTGAATTAAAATTAATTTTTTTTCCATAAGGAAATTTTTTTTTGTTCAAATATTTTTTTCCAATCATCTTATAAAAGTCTTTATTTTTTCCTAAAGCAATTCCTTTTCCAAGCATAAGGGCTGTGCCTGATGGATGATCTTTCTTGTGTTTGTGATGAACTTCAAAAACTTTACTTTGATAATTATTACCAAGTGATGCTGAGGTGATCTCAGTTAGGTGCATGAGTAAATTGATCCCTAGGCTCATGTTGCCTGCCTTTAAAATAGGAATTTTTTTAGAAAACTTCTTTATTAAATCTTCCTCTTTTTTTGTAAAACCTGTAGTGCCAATAACTACTTTCTTCTTTAACTTTACCGCTAAATTTAAAACTTCAAACGTGCATTCTGGTGTTGTGAAATCTATTACTACATTTGCTTTTCTAAGAGCTTTTTCGTTATTTAATTCAGGTTTAATACCGTTAATTTTTTTATTAAGGGCTCTGTTTTCTGTAAGAGCAACCAATTTGGTAGATTTGTCTTTAATTGCTGATTTAATGAGTTGTTGGCCCATTCTACCCATGCATCCTGTTATGGCTATATTAATTTTACCCATTGTAAGGAACTAGATTAACACTATTGTTTAGTTTTTCCAAAAACTTTTGGCTTTTTGAAAGAATTTTCTAATACTTGGGTTAGATTTTTCATTTTCAATCTCTCTAAATTTTTCTAACAATTCTTTCTGCTCTTTATTTAATGATATTGGAACCTCAGTATTTACCTGCACATAAAGGTCTCCAAAATCACTTCCTCTCATATAGGGCATACCTTTCCCTTTTAATCTAAATTGTTTCCCACTCTGTGTTCCAGCTGGAATTTTAATTTTAGCTTTACCACCATCAATTGTTGGAATTTCAATTGATGTTCCAAGAGCAGCATCTGCAATAGAAACTGGACATTCAAAAAATAAGTTTTCATCAGATCTTTTAAATAAGTCATGAGAGTGAACATTTATGAATAAGTATAAATCACCGCTACTACCACCTCTTGACCCAGCCTCACCTTTTCCTGAAAGTCTAATTCTGGTTCCATCATCCACACCTTTTGGAATAGTAACCGATAATCTTTTTGAAGCTTGTTTTTTACCTTGTCCATTACAACTAGAGCAAGGATGAGTAATTTCCTCTCCCGCACCAGCGCATTGAGGGCATGTTTGTTGTACTGTAAAAAAACCTTGGCTTGATCTTACTTGACCATGACCACTACACATCGAGCATGCTCCAGCCTCATGACCCGGTTTTGAACCTGACCCACTACAAGTGTCGCATTTTTCAGATGTAGAGAATTTTATATCTTGTTTCTTTCCAGAAAAAGCCTCTTCCAAAGATATAGATAAGTCATATCTTAAATCCGATCCTCTATTATTTGACCTTCTTGTTCTACGGCTTCCACCAAAACCCTCTCCAAAAAAGTCCTCAAAAATATCAGAGAAATGATTTGAAAAATCAAAATTTCCAAATCCACTTCTTCCACCACCCCCATTTTCAAAAGCTGCATGACCAAAATTATCATAGTTTTGTTTTCTTTCAGAATTAGAAAGCACATGATAGGCTTCAGATGCTTCTTTAAATTTTTCTTCAGCACCTTTATCACCTTTATTTTTATCTGGATGATATTTAACTGCGAGTTTTCTGTAAGCTGATTTTATTTGATCTGCTGAAGCGCTTTTATTTACACCCAAAACTTCGTAATAATCTCTTTTTGCCATAACATGTTATAGACAAACAGTTGTTTTGTTAGGCGCTTTTTTCTTTATTCTCGTCTTTTACTTCTTCAAAATCTGCATCAACAACGTTATCGTCTTTTGTATCTTCTTTCTTTGCGTCTTTTGGAGCATCTTCAGGTTTTGCACCTTGTTGAGATTTATAAATTGCCTCACCTAATTTCATAGATGCTTGAACTAAATCTTGTGTTTTCTTTTTGATTTCCTCAACATCAGTCCCTTTAAGAGCATTTCTAAGGTTTGCTGATGCATCTTCAATTGCTTTTTTATCTGTATCAGAGACTTTACTTCCGTGCTCTTTTAAATTTTTTTCAGTTGAGTGTATCAATGTATCTGCTTGATTTCTTGCATCAACAGCTTCTCTTTTCTTTTTATCTTCCTCTTTATTAGATTCTGCATCTTTGACCATTTGATTAATTTCTTCATCGCTTAATCCCCCAGATGCTTGAATTTGAATTTTTTGTTCTTTACCAGTTCCTTTATCTTTGGCTGATACATTAACTATACCATTTGCATCTATATCAAATGTCACTTCAATCTGTGGAACTCCTCTAGGTGCAGGAGCTATTCCAACTAATTCAAAGTTTCCTAATACTTTGTTATCTGAAGCCATCTCTCTTTCACCCTGAAGAACTCTAATTGATACTGCTGGTTGATTATCTTCTGCGGTAGAAAATACTTGGCTTTTTTTGGTTGGTATTGTTGTATTTTTATCTATTAATTTTGTAGATACGCCTCCTAAAGTCTCTATTCCTAGAGATAAAGGAGTTACATCTAAAAGTAACACGTCCTTTACATCACCTTGTAAAACACCTGCTTGAATTGCAGCACCCATTGCAACTACTTCATCAGGATTTACGGATTTATTTGGATCTTTTCCAAAGAAATTTTTTACTTCTTCAATAACTTTTGGCATTCTAGTCATACCACCAACTAGTACTATTTCATCTACTTCGCTTGCAGACAAACCTGCATCTTTTAAAGCAGTTTTACATGGTGGTATTGTTCTCGAAATCAGATCTTCAACTAATGCTTCTAATTTAGCTCTAGTCATTTTCAAGTTAATATGTTTTGGTCCAGTTTTATCGGCAGTAATAAACGGAAGATTTATCTCAGTTTGTGTTGCAGATGATAATTCTATTTTTGCTTTTTCTGCTGCTTCTTTTAATCTCTGTAAGGCTAATTTATCAGATTTTAAATCAATACCGTTTTCTTTTTTAAATTCCGAAAGCAAATAATCCACAATAGCATTATCAAAATCCTCTCCACCTAAAAATGTATCACCATTGGTTGATTTTACCTCGAATACACCATCACCCAACTCTAGAATTGAAACATCAAATGTTCCACCGCCTAGATCGTATACTGCTATTTTTTTATTAGCTTTTTTATCTAAACCATATGCTAAAGACGCTGCTGTTGGTTCATTTATAATTCTTAAAACTTCAAGACCTGCAATTTTGCCCGCATCTTTTGTTGCTTGCCTTTGAGCGTCATTAAAGTAAGCTGGGACGGTTATTACAGCTTGTTTTACTTCTGAACCTAAATATTTTTCTGCTGTCTCTTTCATTTTTTGAAGTGTGAAAGCTGAAATTTGTGATGGCGAATATTTTTGCCCTTTTGCTTCGATCCATGCATCGCCTTTATCAGAATTAACTATTTTAAAAGGAGCAGTCTCAACGTCTTTTTTAACTGTTGGATCATCAAAATTTCTTCCAATTAATCTTTTAACTGCAAATATTGTATTTTCAGGATTTGTAACTGCTTGTCTTTTTGCTGGTTGACCTATTAATTTTTCACCTTCATCTGCAAATGCTACAACTGATGGTGTAGTCCTTGCTCCTTCAGCGTTTTCTAAAACTTTTGCTTGTGTTCCTTCCATTACGGCTACACAAGAATTTGTTGTTCCTAGATCTATACCTATAACTTTGCTCATAATTAGTCCTATTTGATCTTCATATAAGTGTTAATTTTACAACTACAACCATAATAAATAATTAATTTTTTACCTCTTTTTCCTCATTTTCTTGGTTTTTTTGGTTATTCTGTTTATCTTCAACTTTTTTTTTAGATACAGCTACCAACGAAGGTCTTAGCAACCTATCTTTCATCATAAATCCTTTTTGAATTTCTTGGACTATTGTGCCTTGATCTTTGGCATCATCTTCGACTTCCATCATAGCCTGATGTAAATTTGGATCCAATTTTTCGTTAATTGCTTTAATCGGTTCAATATTATTTTTTTTGAAAATTGAAATCATATCTTTATTAATAATATCTATATGATCTAATAATTTTTTTAAGGTATCTTTATCTTTTATAGTTTCATCATTTTCCAGAGTTTGTTTTGATCTCTCTAAATTATCTAAAAGATTAAGAGTTTCTCTTGCAAATGAAAATCCACCATATTCAAAAGCCTCATCTTTTTCTTTTTCAAATCTTCTCCTCTGATTTTCCATTTCAGCAAATGTTCTTGCAACTTTATCTTTAAGCTTTGCAATTTCATCTTCAGGTGATAGTTGTTCCTCATCCTCTCTTTCTCCAGTCTCATCTTCAGGTGATAGTTGTTCCTCATCCTCTCTTTCTCCAGTCTCATCTGAACCCTTTTTATCTTTACTTAGGTCTGAGTTTTCGTTTTTTAAATTTTGATCTTCTTTATTTTGTGTTTCTTCTTTTTCCATTAAAGACTATATGGTAAGAAATTTATGAAATTCCAGATGTTAAAAAAAAAAAGTAAGAAAATCGTAATAGGGTCAAATAATGACGGAAAAATAAAAGAAATAAAGGATTTACTGCCCAAATACTACATTATTACTTCTCCAAAAGACTATGGTCTCAAAAGCCCCAAAGAGAATGGAAACACTTTTCTAAAAAATTCTTTAATTAAAGCGAAGCATTTTTCAAAAAAAACAAAAAAAATTTGTATCGCAGATGACTCTGGACTTGAAATTGATTTGCTAAATAATCAACCAGGAATTTTTTCCGCAAGATGGGCTGGAAAAAAAGGTGATTTTAATTTGGCTATATCAAAAGTATATCAAAAGCTATCGAAAGTAGATAAAAACTGGAAGTCAAAAAAGATCAAAGCAAGATTTATTTGTGCATTAACTATTTATGGATTAAAAAAAAATCCGATCCAATCTTTAGGAGTCATTAATGGTAGAATTTCAAAAAAAAAAATTGGAAATAAAGGTTTTGGCTATGATCCAATCTTCATTCCTGAAAATAAAAGATTAACATTTGGCCAAATGAGTCAAAAATTAAAATTTAAAAATGATCACCGAGCTAAAGCTTTTAAAAAAATTAAAAAATTTCTTTAAAATTTTCCTCTTTTATTTCATAAAAGTTTAATTGATGAGTGATTGTTTTTCTATTTATTTCAAATATACCTATTTTTCCTTTAAATTTATTTTTCTTAATGAATAAATTTTCATTAGTCTCAAAATCATTATTTATTAACAAGTAATATACCAGACCTATTAAATCATAACTTAAAAATGAAATTTGATTTGGTATAGTTTTGAAGTTTTGAATGTATTCTTTTTGAAATATTTCAAAATTATCCTTATTTATCGATGGGAAATATATCGGATGCAATGAAGTCTCCTTTAAAAGACTTTCATCAAACCATTGATTCAATGTGATGTATTTTATTCTTTTTGAAGAGACGTCCGTATATAATAAAGATGTGGCAACACTTTTTAGACTTTCGCTAAAATCTGCAATTATTACAGAGTCAAAATTAATGAAACCTAAAGTATCTTTTTTTTTTAATTCACCTATTTTTTTCTTTTTATTTAATGTATTTGAATTTTCTAATCTTTTAATTTCGTTTTCTAAATTTTGCTTTCTTTGTTGATATCTTGTTAAATCTTCTATTTGCTTTGTTAGCAACGTTGGATCTTTGCTATATATAAATTTTTCTTTTAATATTAAATTAGACTTTTCAATAGCCTCTTCAATTTCTCTTTTATATTCTGTTTCAGGTATTAAAAATATTGTATTTTTTAAATTATTTTCACTTAAATATTTTTTAATTGTATTTATTTGTGATATTGCATTTATCCCTGCAGAAATTACATTTTTTGGATTACTTCTAATTTTGTTTGTAAAAGATAAAAATGTTACTTCATTTAATTCATCTAAATACTTATTACACTCATTGAATACCGGTCCAATAATTGTTTT
Source organism: uncultured Pelagibacteraceae bacterium (assembly GCA_902534735.1). Taxonomy (GTDB): domain Bacteria; phylum Pseudomonadota; class Alphaproteobacteria; order Pelagibacterales; family Pelagibacteraceae; genus Pelagibacter. The sequence continues at coordinate 309,614 of CACARD010000001.1, read as the reverse complement.
TACACCATCATTGTAAAGTTCTTTTGATACTTTCAATGTATCTATCGGGTTTGCTTTGGTATCTTTAGGTATTACTGTTATTCTATTATCATTAATTTTATTTAACGCCATTCTTGTAGATTTGAGAATTGAATTACCAATATATGAATATTCGCCCGATAAAGGTACAATTAAACCTATTTTAATTTTTTCATCTGATATTGCCTTAAGATGTGAGAAAACGATTATAAGAAAAACTTTTAAAACTATGATATATAATTTTCTCATCGTCATTAAATGTATAATATTGAATTAAATGATAAATTAAAACCTGGGCTATATTGTGTTTCTACGCCGATAGGAAATTTAGGAGATATTACTTTAAGAGCTATATACATACTTAATAAATCAGATTTGATTTTGACAGAAGACACGAGGGTTTCAAGTAAACTATTATCTAGGTTCAATATAAATACAAAATTATTGGCTAATCATAAGTTTAGTGAAAAAAAAAATATCAAATACGTAATAAATTTACTAAAAGAAAATAAGGTAATTTCTATCATTTCGGATGCAGGTACTCCAACAATTTCAGATCCAGGTGGAATTTTGATAAATGAATGCATCAAGAATAAAATCAATATATTTCCAGTTCCAGGATCCTCTGCTGTCACAGCGGCTGTCTCTATAAGCGGCTTTTCAAACAATTTCTTATTTTGTGGTTTTTTACCTGATAAAAAGTTACAAATTGATCAATTTTTTAAAAAGATCTCTAATTTAAATTATTCAATTGTTTTTTTTATTTCACCCAAAAAAATAAAAAAAATAACAGCTCAAATTCAAAAATATTTTAATGATAGAGATATTTTAATTACTAGAGAAATGACAAAATTGCATGAGGAATATATTAGAGATAAGGTTAAAAACCTTAATAATATTAATATATTAGAAAAAGGTGAGATTACTGTAGTTATATCAGAAAATTCAAACTTACAAAATAGGTTACAAGTAATTGAAGAATCAGTTAAAAAAAAAATTATTAAACTTTTAAAAAAAATGTCGATTAAAGATATTACATCAAAAATTAATAAGGAGAATAATATATCAAAAAAAATTGTTTATGAGTATTGCTTAAAGAAAAAAAATGAAATTTAAAAATTTAATATTAATTATAACTTTTATTTTAATTTCAGGATGTGTTGGCTATTCATCAACTGGAGTTTTAGGTACAGGAGTTTCAGTTGCAATGGACCCAAGAACTATCGGAACACAAATAGATGATTCTTTAATGCAAAAAAATTTGAGAGCAAAATTAATCTTAATGGATAGTGGTTATTTGTTAAAAGTAAAAACAAAAGTTTTAGACGGTAGAATATTTATAACAGGTAAAGTGGACACAGTAGAGGAAAAATTAAAAATTACAAAATTAGGTTGGGAAATAAAAGGAGCAAGATCTGTCAAAAATGATTTGAAAATTAAGGAAGAGTTTAACTTTAAACAAACTGCAAAAGATTTACTGATAACTTCCCAATTAAGAACTGCTCTTATAACAAATAAAAAAATTAAGTCTGCAAACTATGATATAGATACATATAAGAAAATAATTTATGTTTATGGAATTTCACAAAATGAAGAGGAAAGAGCCGAAGTTATAAATGAAGCCAAGAAAGTTCTAGATGTGGAAGATGTTGTTACGAGTATTTTTTTAGTAGAAGATCTTAGAGTAGTAAAAAACTAATTCGGTTTTTTGTAATTAATCACTCCTGCCGAATATGCTGCCACAGATGCTAAATTTAATATGTCAGATGTGGATGATCTCAACGGCGCAATTTCAATTGCTTGTCCCAAACCAATTAATAGTGGTCCAATTACTTTTGCGCCACCTAAAGTTTTCATTATTTTATAAGTTATTGCAGCACTATGTTGTCCAGGCATAATCAATATATTTGCATTACCAACAATTTCAGAGAATGGATAAAGGTCTTTATATTCATCACTTAAGGCTACATCAGGTTGCATATCCCCATCAAACTTAAAGTTAACTTTTTTATTTTTTAAAATTTCTACTGCATCTCTTATATGTTTAGTTCTAGCTGTAATTGGTTGGCCAAACGTTGAATGTGAAAGAAAAGCTACTTTTGGTTCAAAACCGAATAATTTTGCTACTCTAGATGCAGAAATAGCTATTTCAGAAAGTTGTTCAGACGTTGGATATTCGTGAACACTTGTGTCTGCAATAAAAACTGTTTTGCCCTTATTTACAATCATGTTCAATCCAAACATAATTTCTCCCGGTCTAGCATCTATGACTTTTTTTACTTTATCAAGAGATTGTCCATACCTTCTTGAATTTCCAGTTACCATTGCATCAGCATCTCCACATGCAACCATGCAAGAACCCCATATAACCCTGTCATTTCTAACCATTTTATCACAATCTCTTTCAAGCAATCCCTCTGTTCTTTGAAGTTTTTTAAATAAGTAATTCACATATTTTTTTCGCTTGTCACTCAAAGTAGAATTCACAATTTGAATATCAAAGTTTTCTCCATAACCAATCTCTCTCAGTTTTTCTTTAACCACTTTTTCTTTAGCAACCAAAATAGGCGTACCTAATCCACTATTTTTAAAAGCTATAGCTGCTTTTAAAGTATTTTCATCTTCACCATCAGCAAATACAACTTTTTTGTTCGTTTTTTTAATTTGGTTATTTATTCCCTGCATAATTGTTACAGATGGATCAAGCCTTTGTTTTAGCTGTTCAGAATATTGATCAAAATTTTCTATTTTTTTTCTAGCAACTCCAGATTTAATGGCTGCTTTTGCTACTGCTACTGGTATAACGCTTATTAACCGTGGGTCAAAAGTTGACGGGATAATATATTCTTTCCCATAATTTGGCCTTTCACCACCCATTGCAGCTGCGACCTCATCAGGCACAAATTCTCTTGCAAGAGAGGCGATAGCATTAGCTGCCGCAACTTTCATTTCTTCATTAATAGTTTTTGCTCTAACATCTAATGCTCCCCTAAATATATAAGGAAACCCAATTAAATTATTTACTTGATTTGGATAATCGGATCTACCCGTTGCTATAATTGCGTCATTTCTCACTTCTTCTATATCTTCTGGTTTAATTTCAGGATCTGGATTTGCGCAAGCAAATATAATTGGATTTTTCGCCATTTTTTTAACCATACTCTTTTTAACAACACCTGCTGCAGATAAGCCTAAAAATACATCTGCATTTTTCATCGCATCGTCTAAACTTTTATCCTTTGTTTCTACTGCAAATTCTTTTTTCCAAGAATTAATATCTTTTCTATTTTTATTTATTACGCCCTTAGTATCCAACATCTTAATATTATTTTTTGGAATACCAGTGCTTCTAAATAATTTTGCGCATGCCATAGCTGCAGCACCCGCACCATTAATCACTATTTTAATTTTTTTTAAGTTTTTTTTTGCAATATCAACTGCGTTAATTAGTGCGGCTGTCGTAATGATTGCAGTTCCATGTTGATCATCATGAAACACGGGAATATCTAGAATTTTTTTTAATTCTTCTTCAATAATAAAACAGTTTGGAGCTGCAATGTCTTCAAGATTTATACCACCAAAACTTTTTGCGATATGCTTTATTGAATTAATTATTTCTTTTGTATCTTCTGTGTCTATTTCTAAATCTATCGAATCAATATCTGCAAATCTTTTAAATAGAACAGCTTTTCCTTCCATAACTGGTTTTGATGCTATCGCACCCAAATTTCCTAGCCCTAATATTGCTGATCCGTTACTAATTACTGCAACTAAATTTCCTTTAGTAGTGTATTCATATGCTAATTCAGGATTGTCTGCTATTGCTTTTACAGGAGCAGCAACACCAGGAGAGTAAGCTAGAGCCAAGTCTCTTTTTGTTGTTACAGGCTTGGATGAAACAATCTCTATTTTGCCAGATTTATCATTAGTATGAAAATCTAAAGCTTCTTTATCAGAATAATGTTCAATTTTGTTTTTTTTCATTATTTGTTTAGATATACAAAAGGATTAAGTTAGTAATATGATTTATGAATTTAATTAAGTCAACAGGCACATTTAGTCTGTTTGTTATACTAAGCAGAATATTAGGATACATTAGAGATTTTTTTATAGCTATTTATCTTGGTTCGGGACCAATTGCTGATGCATTCTTCGTAGCATTTAGAATACCAAACACCTTTAGAAGATTGTTTGCAGAAGGAACTTTTAATGCAGCATTTGTTCCATCTTACACATCAGAACTTTTTTCTAGTAAAAAAAAAGCTCAAAAATTTGCAAACTCTGTATTTAATTTATTGGTCTTAGCACTTTTAAGTCTAACAATACTTATCGAGATTTTTATGCCAAGCTTTATAAAATTGATCGCTCCTGGCTTCTCACATGTAGATGAAAAGTTCAAGTTAGCAGTTGATTTAACAAGAATTACTTTTCCATTCTTACTTTTTATAAGTTTAGCTTCTTTTTTTTCAGCAATTTTAAATTCTCACAACAAATTTGCTGCCGCAGCTGCAGCCCCACTTTTTTTAAATATAATATTAATAATATGTTTTCTTTTTATAAAAAACGATACTGATTTAGTTTACTATCTAAGTTATGCAGTAACATTTGCGGGAATTATACAATTTATATTTTTAATTATTTTTACTAGAAAATATTTTTATCCAAGTTTTAAATTCAATTTTCAAATAGATAATAAAATAAAATTTTTTTTCAAAAAACTCTTGCCGAGTATATTTTCGTCTGGTGTTACTCAAATTAACATATTAGTTGGAACAATAATTGCCTCCTTCCAAGCAAGTGCTGTTTCATATTTATATTATGCAGATAGAATATACCAGATAAACTTAGCAATAGCAGGGATTGCAATTGGTATAATTATTTTACCCAACTTAAGTATATATGTTAAAAGTAAAAACAAAATAAAATTAGAAAGTTTACAAAATAAGTCTTTGGAGTTGAGTTTATTTTTAAGTCTTCCTGCTACTCTAGCATTAATTTTTGCTTCTGAAGAAATTGTTTCCGCGCTTTTTGGTTATGGATCTTTTAATGAAGAAAGTGTAAAAAATTCAGCGCTTGCATTATTTTATTTTGCATTAGGTCTACCTGCATTCTCAATGATAAAAATATTTTCAAGTTTTATATTTGCTAGAAATGATACAAAAACACCTTTCTACTTTTCATTGATATCTGTAATTTTGAATATTGTTATTAGTGTATCTTTATTTAGTAAAATAGGTTTTATTATTATTCCTATAGCAACAACCATTTCCTCATGGTTGAATGGACTCTTACTAATGGTATTTGCCCTAAATAAAAATTACTTTAACTTCAACAACTCATTTTTTATACAGATTTTTAAAATATCAGTTTCAAATTTAATTTGCTTGGGATTATTTAAAATATTAATAAATTATCTTGATAATTATTTTACATTTTCAAATAGTTATAAATTTTTAGCAATTATATTATTAGTTCTTTTAACTTTTGCTTTTTATTTGCTGATTTCAATACTCATTAAGGCCTTTAAAATATCTGATATTAAATTAAACTATTAAATTATGTCTAAAAAAATTTTTTCTGGAGTTCAACCAACAGGAAATTTACATCTAGGGAATTATATAGGCGCAATAAAGAATTTTGTTGATTTACAAAACAACAAAGATAACAACTGTATTTTTTGTGTTGTTGATCTTCATGCCATTACAGTAATGCAAGATCCAATAGAGTTAAAAAATAATATTAGAGAGACAGCGGCAGCATTTATCGCAAGCGGTATTGATCCAAAAAATAGTATAATATTTAATCAATCTTTAGTTCCCGCACATTCCGAGGGTTCTTGGATTTTAGGATGTGTTGCCAGAATGGGTTGGCTAAATAGAATGACACAATTCAAAGAAAAAGCTGGGAAAGACAAGGAAAAAGCTAGTGTTGGTTTATATATTTATCCAATCCTAATGGCTTCTGATATTCTTTTGTATGATGCAACTCATGTGCCAGTTGGTGATGATCAAAAACAACATCTAGAACTCTGTAGAGATATAGCTCAAAAATTTAATAACGAATATAAATATCCAGATTTTTTAAGACCTCCCGAGCCTCTCATACAAAAAAATTTTTCGAGAATTATGAGTTTGAAAGATGGCACAAAGAAAATGAGTAAGTCAGATATTGCTGAAGGAAGCAGGATCAATTTAACAGATACCAAGGATCAAATTATTAATAAAATAAAAAAAGCAAAAACAGATAATCATACTTTACCTGGTAATGAAAATGGACTTAAAGGAAGACCTGAAGCAGAAAATCTGATGGGTATTTACTCCAGCTTGAGTAATCAAAATATTACTGATACATTAAATGAATTTGAAGGAAAAAATTTTTCTGATTTAAAAAATAAACTATCTGAAATCATTGTGACTAAACTGTCTCCTATATCAAAAGAAATACAAAAATTGTTGTCAGATAAAAATTATATAGATCAAATTTTGGAGGATGGTGCAGCAAAAGCGCATGATATTTCCTCTAAAAAAGTAAAAAAAATAAAAGAAATAGTTGGTTTTTAATCATTTAATATTTTGAAATAAACATTATATAAAACTCATGTTTATACAAACTGAAAATACACCAAACCCAAATTCATTAAAGTTTCTACCCGGTAGGAAGGTATCAAACAACGGCTCTTTAGAGGTTTTAAATAAAGAAGATACAAATAATTTATTGATAAAGAACTTATTACAGATAAACGGAGTAACTGGAGTATTTTTAGGGGAAGATTTTTTTTCGATAAACAAGGAAGAGAATAAAAAATGGGAAGATATTCAGCACATTGTTATATCTTACGTAAATGAGCACTATGCGAATGGTAATACTTGCATTATTGATAAAATAAATGAAGAAGAGCAAAACAAAAATTATTCAGAGATTGAAAAAAAAATAATAAGTATTCTAGACTCCAAAATAAGACCTGCTGTTGCAAGAGATGGAGGAGATATCAAGTTCCAAGAATTCAAGGACGGAAAAGTTAAAGTTTTATTAAAAGGCAGTTGTTCAGGCTGTCCATCTTCAACTCTCACTTTAAAAAAAGGTGTAGAAAACTTACTTTGTCATTATATACCTGAAGTTAAAGAAGTTTTAGCTGTATAATTAATTAATAATTATTATATTTAAATTAATGGTCAGAAATAAAAAAATTAAAAATATTAAACAGACTAAAAAGAAAAATAATATATTAAGATTCTCAGCAATATGTCTGCTTGTAATCTTTTCATTTTTCACTTTACCAACTATAAAAATTTTTTTAGATAAAAATCTAAATTTTAATAAATCTATTATTTCAAATGCGGGAGTAAACTTTGACCAAGAGTTAGAAAAAAGAAAAAAAATTCTTGATGGCGAGGTAGAAACTAATACAAAAAATCTGAGTTTAAAAAATATATTTGCTGATATTGATTTTTTCAGCACAGATGATGAAGGACAGAATTCAATAAGATTTGATGCAAGAACTATTGAGCAATTATTTAAAGATACAAATTATAATCTTAAAAAAGTTAGAGAGACTAAATTAGTAAACATAGGCAATAAAATTGACCATCTTCCAAAAGAGATTAAAAGTATTGAGAGTTCAAAAAAGAGAAAGAGATTATTTATTCAAATAGTGTTACCATTGATTGTAGAAGAGAACGCTAAAATTCGACTTGATAGAAAAGAATTATTTAGAATATTGTCTAAGAATATCAACACTCAAAAAGAAAAGAATTGGTTAAAAGAAAAATTTAAACAATATGGTTTAAAAGATGGAGATTTCTATTCTCTGAAAGTTAGAATGGATGAAATACCTGTCTCATTAGCACTTGCTCAGGCTGCTAAAGAAACTGGATGGGGGACATCTAGATTTGCACAAGAAGGTAATGCATTATTTGGACAATGGACTTGGAATGGTGACGGAATTAGACCGGCAGGTGTAGATAAAGATGCAAAACACAAAGTTGCCAAGTTTGCAGTTCTTAAAGCATCTGTAAGAGCATATCAGAGAAATTTAAATACTCACAGTAGTTATATAGAATTTAGAAAAGAAAGAGCAATTCAAAGAAACAATGATGAAAAATTAGACAGTTTAAAGTTGGTAAATTATTTAGATAAATATGCTGAGACAGGGCAACAATACATAGATGTATTGAAACAAATTATAAAGCAAAATTCTCTCACGGATTTTGATGATGTAAATGTAATGCCTACAAGTAATAAGACTAAAAAATTAATTTAATTTTGAACAAACTGGAAACCTGAAAATCTCCATCCATTTTCATCTTTTAAAGAACAGTTAATTCTACCTCTTCTTTCAATAAATTTTTCTGAAAAATTAATATTTAATATATTGTCGTTTAAAATAATTTTTGTCTTTCTCCATTTTGAGCCTTCATTTGAAAAGCAATTAATATTTTCTAAATTTTTTTGATCTTCGAAAAATTCTATCGTCATTTTAGGTGGGTTTTCCCCGTCATTCATAAATTTGTTTTCAGGTTTAATAATTTTATACTGAAGTGGCAAATAAGATATTACTTCTTTAAATCTTTTTATTTCTCCATATTTTTCGTTTATAGGGAATCTTGGTAGCTCATATCTATCTTTGTTTAAATCAATAACACCTGAATGTTGGCCAAATGCAAATTCAAAATTGTTTGAAATATAATTTTTCTGCTCTAAATTATATTCACCAAAGGGATAAGAAAAATAAATTGGATTATATCCCAATTTATTTTTAAAAATTTTAATTGATTCCTCAATATCTTCTACAAACTTTTGAAAAGCAAATTTAGTTAAATAATCATGAGAATGTGAATGATTACCAATGTATGCAAAGTTCTCTTTTTCTACTTCTTTTATTTGGTCCCAACTCATATATCCTTTATTCCCAACCGCTTCTGTTGAGACAAATAAAATAAAAGGAATTTTTTCCTGTTTTAAGACTGGCCATGCATTTTCATAGAAGGATGTAAATGCATCATCAATAGTTAATAAAATTTTTTTTTGTTTTTTAACCTTTTCAAAATTTATTGAAAATTCACCAGGATTATAAAAATGTAAATTATTTTCTTTTATTAAATTAATATGTTTTTTAAATATATCTAATCTTATATTTGTTGATGGATACTTATTTTCTTCAAATCTATGATACATAATTGCCAAAACTCCTTGTTCATTTTTAAAATATTTTTTATTTACTACTTCAGCTTTAACGTTTAAAAAAATAATAAAAAAAATGAATACTTTAGTTATTAATGCTGCAGATGATAAAATTTTATTTTCTCTCATAACGAACTTAGAATCTTATACTACCGCTCATACAAACAGTAGAGAAAATTTTGACAAAATAATGATATTAATTTTGAATTTTCTAAAAGAGCATGATTCAAATTTAGATAAAATAAGTGAAATATTTGTAAACCAAGGTCCTGGGAAAATCTCAAGCATTAGAAATTCGATAGCAATTGCTAAAGGCATTGCTTTTGCTAAAAATATTGATTTATATGGATTTTTGAGTGAACATTTAACTGATAAAGATGTAAATCAGTTAGTAAAAACTGATAAAAAAAATTTTACAAATATTAATTTGATTAAACCCCTTTACTCGAGTTAAAATATATTATGCTAGAAACTATTGAAGAAAAATGCCAAAAAAATGGTGTAAAACTTACAGATCAAAGAAGGATAATCGCAAGAGTAATATCCGAATCTAAAAAAACATATGGAGAATCTGACCATCCAGATGTTGATGAATTATATAATAGAGTTTCTCAAATAGATTCTAAAATTAGTATTGCTACTGTTTACAGGACAGTTAAGCTTTTTGAGGAAGCAGGTATATTAACAAAACATGATTTTAAATCTGGAAAGGCAAGATATGAATTAAATGATGATCATAATCATTTAATTGATATAAAAACTGGAGAAATAATAGAATTTGTTGACGAAGAGATTGAAGAATTACAAAAAAAAATCGCCGATAAGTACGGCTATAAGCTCGTTGATCATAAATTAGAGCTATACGGAATCAAAAAAAAGTAATTAATGCATAAAAAGGTTTTTATAAAGACATTTGGTTGTCAAATGAATGAGTATGATTCTAACAGGATATATGATGCTGTTAGGTCGATAGGTTATAATAAAACTGAAAATCAAGAAGAGGCTGATTGTTATATTTTAAATACTTGTCATATTAGAGATAAAGCTAAAGATAAAGTTTATCATGAGATTGGGAGAGTTAAAAAATTATATAAAGACAAAAAAAAACCAATTATGGTTGTCGCAGGTTGCGTTGCACAAGCTGAAAATACTGAGATGCTAAATAGAGAAAAATATGTAGATTTAGTTATAGGTCCACAAGCTTACCAAAAAATAAATAATCTTTTAAAGAATTTTGAGGAAAAAAATAAAGTTGAAGAAACAGAGTTTGATTCAGTTTCTAAGTTTAGGTACTTTGATAATATTAAAAACGATAATACCGATGTTTCATCTTTCTTAACGATTCAAGAGGGTTGTGATAAGTTCTGTCACTTTTGTGTTGTTCCTTATACTAGAGGACCAGAGTATTCTAGACCATTCAAAAGCATTATTGATGAAGCTGAGAGATTGATAAAGAACGGATCTAGAGAAATTACCTTTCTTGGCCAAAATGTAAATGCATATTCTTATATAGATGGATCTAGAGAGTACCGTCTGTCAGATCTTATTAACACACTTAGCAAATATGACGAAATAAGTAGAATTAGATATACCACATCTCATCCAAGAGATATGACAGATGATCTTATTGAATGTTATAAAAATTCAAAAAAATTAATGCCTTTTGTCCATTTACCAATTCAAAGTGGTTCTGACAGAATATTAAAAATGATGAACAGAAAGCATACTGTAAATTATTATTTAAATATTTATGAAAAATTAATCAAAATTAATCCTGATATAAAATTTTCAAGTGACTTTATTATTGGATACCCTGGAGAAACAGAGAATGATTTTAAAGAAACTTTAAATTTAGTTAATAAAATTAAATTTATAAATTCATTCTCTTTTATTTTTAGTCCTAGACCAGGGACAAAGGCTGCAGAATTAGAGATTACTGATAAAGATAAACTTAAAAATAGACTGATAACTATTCAAGACAAATTATTTAGTAATCAAATAGAATTGAATAAATCTTTTGAAGGCAAAACTTTAGAGGTACTTGTGGAAAATAAACTTAAAAACCAAAACAAATATTTTGGACGAAATAAATTTTTAAATTCAGTAATTTTCGATGGTAATGAAAGTCATATTGGTAAAATAATTAAAGTTAATGTCGAAAAAAGTAATCAAAATTCTTTATTTGGTAAAGTAATAGATGAAATGAAAGCAGCATAATTTGAAAAATTTTGCAAAATCAAAAATTAATCCTGATTTAAAATACGTATATTCAGAAAACAATGCCTTAAGTATTGTATTTCAAAGTAATGAATTACTTTTAGGTGTATTAGGAGAATTTAATAATAACTTAAAAGAATTAGAAAAAATTACAAATACTAGCATTTACTCTAGAGGAAATTCAATTTTATTAAAAAATACTCCTGAAAAAAATGAACTAATAAAGAATGCAATTCAATTTCTTGTAGATCAATTTTTAAATAATGGATCATTAGAAAAAAAGGATATAGAATCATCTGTAAATAAATTTATGATTGATGAAAAAGTTACAAATAAAAGTGGAAATGTTGAATATATAATAAAAACTCCAAAGAAATCTGTAATACCAAGATCAGAGAAACAAAAAAATTATATAAGGGCTTTAAAAGAATCAGATATTGTTATTTCTGCAGGACCAGCGGGAACTGGTAAAACTTTTTTAGCTGTCGCAGTTGCATTAACAATGTTGCTAGAAAAAAAAATAGAACGTATAATTTTATCTAGACCAGCAGTAGAAGCGGGAGAGAGATTAGGTTTCTTGCCAGGAGATATGAGAGAAAAAGTTGATCCTTATTTAAGACCTCTTTACGATTCATTATATGACTTATTAGATTTTGAAAAAATTCAAAAAAAAATAGAAGTTGGAGATATAGAGATTGCACCACTTGCATTCATGAGGGGAAGAACTTTAAAAAATTCATTTGCAATACTCGATGAAGCACAAAATGCAACAGATACTCAAATAAAAATGTTTTTAACAAGAATTGGTGAAAATTCCAAAATAGTAATTAACGGTGATCCTTCCCAAATAGACTTACCTAATAAAACAATGTCAGGTTTAAATAGATCAAAAAAATTACTTAGTCATTTAAAAGAGATATCTGTGGTAGATTTTGATCATACTGACGTTGTAAGACACCCTCTAGTTTCCAAGATAGTCAAGGCTTATTCTGATAAAAATTCAGATTAATGATTAAAGCCAACATAGTTTTAGATAAAAAAATTTGGGAAAAGAAATTAAAAAAACCAGAGATATACTTCAAAAAGAAATTAAACAAATTATCTAAATTAAGCATCTTTAAAAATAAAAATCAAGAATTTACTGTGATGCTTACTAATAATAAAAAAATGAAAGATTTAAATTTAAAATTTAGAAATAAAAATGTTTCAACGGACATACTTTCTTTTCCTTTAAAAGTTAAATCAAAAAATAAATTATATTTAGGAGATATAGCAATATCTTTTGAAATAATTAACAAAAGAGCAAAATCAACGAGTTTTGATCATGAATTAGATAAAATGTGGATACACGGTTATTTACATCTCTTAGGATATGATCATAAAAAAAATAAAGATTATTATTTAATGAACAAAAGAGAAAATTTAATATTTAAAAAATTGAATAAAATAAATTGAAATCTATTCTACAAAATAAAGCTTTCCTATTTTTAATATGCTTACTTTTAGGTATACTAACTTCGTTTAGTTTACCTCCTTACAATATATTTTTTATTAATTTTTTAACACTTCCACTATTACTTTACATATTAGTTAATTATGTAAATAAAAAAACTATTTCATTTTTTGTTGGTTGGATCTTTGGATTTGGATATTTTATTTCAAACCTTTATTGGATTGCAAATTCTTTAACATTTGATGTAAATTTTAAATTTTTCATTCCATTTGCATTAATATTAATCCCTTTATTTTTGGGAATATTTTATGGTTTAGTTACTTTTCTATGCAATTTTTTTAATTTAAAAAATAAAATCTCATCAATTTTAATCTTTTCAATTTTTTTTGGTGGAATTGAGTTTCTAAGAAGTTTTATTTTAGGTGGTTTTCCGTGGAATTTAGTGGTTTTTAGTCTTTCAAATAATTTACATTCTTTACAAATTTTGTCTTATATAGGCACTTATTCATTAAATTTATTATCAATAACTATATTTTTATTACCAGTAATATTCTTTTTTAAATATAAAAGCTTAACTAAGTTTTTAATATTTGGTCTTAGTTTAATCTTAGTAATGATCAACTTTTTATATGGAAATTTGATTATTAAAAATTTTGAAAAAAAAAAATATGATAATTTAAGTTCCATTATTCGAGTTGTCTCTCCAAACATACCCATTGAAAGATTTTTATCAAACCAAGATACTGAAAAAAGTATTAATGAATTGATTAGTCTAAGTGATCCACAGAACCTAAAAAAAACAATATTCATTTACCCAGAGGGAATTATTACAGGTATATACTTAAAAGATCTAAAATTTTTCAAAGATATCTTCAAAGACAATTATAATACTAACCATAAGGTCGTATTGGGTATAAATAGTATCAACCAAAATAAAATTTATAATTCTTTAATAGTATTAAATAACGAGTCAGAATTATTATATAAGTATAATAAGAATAAACTTGTTCCATTTGGAGAATTTTTGCCTTTTGAAAATTTCTTTAAAAGAATAGGTTTAAAAAAAATAACTCAAGGATATCAATCATTTTCAGCTGATGAAAAAAGAGAAATTTTGGAAATGAATCAATTAAAATTTATCCCACTTATTTGTTACGAAATTATCTATTCAGGAAAAATCAATCCAAATAAAAATTATTATGATTTTATATTAAATATTTCTGAGGATGGTTGGTTTGGAAAATCCATTGGGCCTCAACAACATTTGAGTCACTCAATATTCAGATCAATTGAAGAAGGTAAAAATGTTATAAGATCAACAAATAATGGAATATCTGCTTTTGTTAATCCCAGAGGTCAAATTATTAAACAAATTACAGAAAAAGGATACTTTGATGTTAAAAAAATTAAACGTGTTAATAAAACTTATTTTGCTAAGTACGGTAATAAGATCTTCTTTTATTTTGTTCTAATTTATACTACTTTCATTGTGATTTTAAAAATTAGGGAGAATAAATGAAAAAAGATTACTTATTTACTAGCGAGTCAGTATCCGAAGGTCATCCAGACAAAGTTTGCGATAGAATTTCAGATATGGTCGTAGATACATATTTGGCAGCTGAACCTCAATCAAGAGTTGCCTGTGAAACTTTAACAACAACAAACAAAGTTGTATTAGCTGGTGAAGTAAGAGGTCCAGAAATTAAAAAAGAAGATTTAATAGAAAAAGTAAGACATTGCATTAAAGATATAGGTTACGATCAAAAGGGATTTACTTGGAAAGAGGCAACTTCAGTTGAAAGTCATTTACATGCTCAATCTTCTGATATTGCTATGGGTGTAGACTCTTCTGGAAATAAAGATGAAGGTGCTGGTGACCAAGGTATTATGTTTGGTTACGCATGCAATGAAACCGATGTTCTTATGCCGGCGCCAATACATTATTCTCATAAAATATTAAGACTTATGGCGGAGGATAGAAAATCGGGAAAATTAAAAAATATAGAACCAGATTCAAAAAGCCAAATAACAATTGAATATAAAGACGGAAAGCCATCATCAGTTAAATCTGTAGTTATATCAACTCAACACTCACCTGATGTAAATCAAGCTCAAGTAAGAGATCTAGTTAAACCTTATATTGAAAGATCAATACCTAAAGATTTGTTAAATGCATTGGATGAAAATGAAATTTATGTAAATCCTACAGGAAATTTTGTAATTGGGGGCCCGGACGGAGATAGTGGTTTAACAGGTAGAAAAATTATTGTTGATACATATGGTGGAGCTGCCCCACACGGCGGAGGAGCATTTTCTGGGAAAGATCCTACAAAGGTCGATAGATCAGCTGCTTACGCATCTAGATATTTAGCAAAGAATGTTATTGCATCTAAAATTGCTGACAAATGTTTAATTCAACTTGCGTATGCTATAGGTGTATCGAAACCTTTATCAATTTATGTTGATTTATTTGATAATGATGATGAAAAAAATAAACACGTAGAAAAAATTATTCATGAAAATTTTGATTTAAGCCCCAGAGGTATAAGAGAGATGTTAGGCCTAAATAAACCTATTTATGAAAAAACAGCAGCATATGGACACTTCGGAAGAATTCCAGATGAGCAAGGTTCATTTTCATGGGAAAAGACAGATAAATCAGACCTATTTAATAGTTAAATAAAGTTGAATATTAAAAAAAAATAAATATATTTCATTCACATTATTGAAATTCAAAATGGGCCTCGGCCCATTTTTTTTTAGGATTAATAAAATGTTAAATAGAAGAGCGGATAAACTAGAATTAATAAGAATAGCAGAAGCAGTAGCTTTAGAAAAATCAATTGATAAAGAGTTAATAATTGGATCGATGGAAAATGGTATTGCTAAAGCAGCTAAATCTAAATTTGGATCTGAAAACGAAATTAAAGTAGAAATTGATAGAGAAAGTGGTGATATTGGAATATTTAGAAAGTTGTTAATAGTAGAAAATCCAGAAAACTCTAATTTAGAAATAACCCTAGATGATGCAATTAAGCTTAATGAAAATAATCATGGAAAACAAATTGGAGATGAGGTTTTACAACCATTACCATCATTTGATTTTGGAAGAATAGCTGCTCAAACAGCGAAACAAGTAATTAGTTTCAATGTAAGAGAAGCTGAAAGAGAGAGACAATACAACGATTTCAAAGATAAAATTGATACTATCTTGAGTGGTATAGTTAAAAGATTAGAGTTTGGAAATGTAATTGTTGATCTTGGAAGAACTGAAGCAATAATACAAAAAAATGAAATGATACCGAGAGAAAATATTAAAGCAGGCGACAGAGTAAAAGCTTATTGCTTAGATGTAAGGAGAGAGCCAAGAGGTCAACAAATATTCTTGTCAAGAGCACATCCGAAATTTATGGAAAAATTATTTATACAAGAGGTTCCAGAAATTTATGATGGACTAATCGAGATTAAATCATCTTCAAGAGATCCAGGTAGTAGAGCTAAAATTTGCGTCAAAGCAATTGATACTTCCTTAGATCCTGTCGGTGCATGTGTAGGTATGCGAGGAAGTAGAGTTCAAGCTGTTGTAAATGAACTTCAAGGAGAAAAAATTGATATTGTAAATTGGTCTGAAGATCCAGCGGTAATTGTTGCAAATGCTTTATCACCTGCTGAAGTACAGAGAGTGAATGTAGATGAGGAGGGAAGAAAACTTGATGTTATTTTAACAGAGGAAAATCTTAGTAAAGCAATTGGTAGAAGAGGTCAAAATGTTAGACTGGCAACAAAATTGATGAATTATGAAATTAACATTATGACCGATCAAGAGGACTCTGAAAGAAGACAAATAGAGTTTAAAGAGAAGACAGATAATTTTGTAAAAAATTTGGAGTTAGATGAAACATTAGGGCAGTTACTTGTTGCAGAAGGGTTTTCATCTATTGATGATATTAAAGATAGTAATCCCGAAGCCTTAATGAAAATTGAGGGAATAGAAGAGGAAACAGCAAAAGAGTTAATAGAAAGAGCTAAAGAATTTTATCAAAAAGACCAAGAAGAAATAGCAAATAGAATTAAAAATTTGGGCTTAGAAAATGATTTAATTAACCACAAGGGTCTAACACCAGGAATGCTTGTTACACTTGGAGAACAAAAGATATTAACATTAAACGATTTTGCGGATTTAGCTTCCGATGAATTGACTGGTGGATACGATATTGTAAAGGGTGAAAGAGTACGAATAAAGGGGTATTTAGAGGATTTTGCTCTTTCAAAAAAAGAAGCAGACGATTTAATTATGTCTGCAAGAGACATAGTTTATAAAGACTGAGAGATGAAAAATGGAAAAGAAAAAATTAAAGTTATCAATTTCTGGAGCTTCCAAAAAGACAATTAACAGTATTGAACAAGCCAGATCTCAATCAAAGAATACAGTTGTAATAGAGAAAAGATCTCCAAGATTTGGAAGTAAAACAAATTTTTCTAGAGGAGCAAGACCAGTAGACAATAAATCACAAAGCACGTTTATACCAAAAAAAACAAACTTTTCTAAACCTTCATCACCAATCACATCTGATTTTGAAAAAAGAAAGCTGGCAGAACAAAGAGCAACGAGAAGATTAAAAGGTGAAAATATCCAAAAAGAAAATAAACTTAATAAACAGGGCGGTAAAAGAAGAGAGCTCAAGTTGACTGTTTCACGGGCATTAAGCGGAGACGATATTGGAATAAGATCAAGAAGTTTAGCCTCATTGAAAAGGGCAAAGCAGAAGGAAAATAGATTATTAAATAAAGAAGAAACAAAAGAGAACTTTAAACCAGTAAAAAGAGATATTAACATACCTGAGGTTATTACTATTAGAGAATTAGCAAACAGAATGGCTGAGCAATCAAGCAGTATAATCAAACATTTGATGGGAATGGGAGTAACAGTTACTATTAATCATACAATTGACGCAGATACTGCAGAATATTTAGTTAAAGAATTTGGACATAATCCTGTTAAAGAAGAAAAAGCCGAGGAAATTTTAGATAAAATTAAAGAGATTAAAACACAAAATCTAAAGAGCAGAGCACCCATAGTAACAGTAATGGGCCACGTGGATCATGGTAAAACATCTGTTTTAGATGTTTTAAGAAAAGCCAATGTTGTATCTGGTGAGTTTGGAGGCATTACTCAACACATTGGAGCATATCAAATTACACATAAAAAAAATAGAATCACTTTTATCGACACTCCTGGTCATGCTGCATTTACAGAAATGCGAGCAAGAGGCTCAAAATTAACAGATATAGTAATTTTAGTTGTTGCTGCTGATGATGGTGTAAAGCCACAAACAATAGAGTCAATTAAACATGCAAAAGCTGCTAAAGTACCAATTGTTGTAGCAATAAATAAGTGTGACCTTCCTGATGCTGATCCTCAAAAAATTAAAAACCAGCTTTTAGAATATGAGTTAATAGCAGAGGATTTGTCAGGGGATGTGCTAATGGTAGAGATATCCACAAAAACAAATCAAAATTTAGAAAAGTTAGTTGAGAGTGTAATTTTACAAGCCGAAATATTGGATTTAAAAACTGACTTTGATACTGATGCAAAAGGAATTGTTTTAGAGTCCAAAATTGATATCGGAAGAGGACCAATTGCAAATGTAATAGTTACAGCTGGAACTCTAAACAAAGGTGATTATTTTGTAAGTGGTTTAAAATGGGGAAAAGTGAGAGCTATTATAAACGATCAAGGAAAACAAATTGAAAAAGCAGAACCCGCAACACCAATTGAGATATTAGGTATTAACGGAGCAGCAAAATCAGGTGATGATTTTATAGTTTTAAAGAGTGAAAAAGAGGCAAAAACCCTTTGTGAAGGAAGAATACAGGAAGCAAAGGAGAGCAAAAATCCAATGTCTTTTGTAACTCAAGATTCTGCATTTAAAGATATATCGTCTGAAGAACTAAATATTATAATAAAATCAGATGTTCATGGTTCTTCAGAAGCAATTAAAAATGCTATAAATCAAATTAAACATGATGAGGTAAAACCAAAAATTCTTTTGTCAGATATAGGAATGGTTACCGAGACAGATGTTACCTTAGCTAAAGCATCTAATGCTGTAATTATAGCTTTCAATGTAAAACCTAGCAAAGAAGCAAAAAAAAGAGCTGACCAGGAAAAAATTTCTATATTCAGTTTTAATATTATTTATGAAGTCTTAGATTTCATAAAAAGTAAAATGTCAGGTCTATTAACTCCAGAAGTAGACGAAAAAATTACGGGAACAGCGGAGATACTGGAAATATTTAAAGTTTCAAAAGTAGGTAAAGTTGCAGGTTCTAAGGTGACAGACGGAGAAATTACCCAAGACTCTAATGCAAGAGTTATTAGAGATGGGGCTATTATTTTCAATGGAAAAATTGGATCAATATTTAGAGAAAAAAATCAAACTAAGCAGGTGTCTGCTGGTTTAGAGTGTGGAATAACACTTAAGGATTTCGTTGATTTTCAGAAAAATGACTTAATTGAGGTATATAACTCTACAATAACAGAGAGAACGATATAATGACTAACTTAGGAAAACCAGTTACGCAAAGACAATTGAGAGTTGGTGAAATGATAAAACAAGCATTAGGAATGTTATTTATAAGAGATGAAGCAAAATTACCAAATTTATCTACAAAAGAAATAACAGTTACTGAAGTTAGAATGTCTCCAGATTTAAAAACAGCAAAAATTTTTGTAATGCCTTTAGGTGGAAAAGATACTGAAGAAGTCGTTACTAAATTAAAAGAATTTTCATTTGTAATCAGAAAAGTTTTATCAAAAAAAATAGTAATGAAGTTTTTACCGAAACTATTTTTTGTAAAAGATGACTCTTTTGATTATGCAGAAAAAATTGAAAATTTAATCAAACAAACAAATAAGTAAGGAAAAAAAATGGCAAATAAAGCAAAAGAACTAGCAATCCATGACAAGGACAGTGGTTCTTCAGAAGTTCAGGTTGCTCAACTAACAGATAAAATTGAGAACTTATCTAAACATATTAAACAGTTCAAAAAAGATAAACACTCATCTGTTGGACTTTTAAGAGCGGTAAATAGAAGAAAAAAATTATTAGACTATTTAAAGAAAAATAAAATGGAGTCTTATAAAGAAGTAATATCAAAATTAAATTTAAGGAAGTAAATGTTTAAAGTTGTAAAGAAAGAAATAGAAGTAGCAGGGAAAAAGATTAGTTTAGAAACAGGTAAAATAGCAAGACAAGCAGATGGCGCTATCATAGCGCAATGTGGAGAAACAGTTGTTTTGGCGACTGCAGTTGGAGCAAAAAAAGTTAATCCAGATATGGATTACTTTCCGTTGTCAGTAAATTATCAAGAAAAATATTACGCAGCTGGTAAAATTCCAGGTGGATATTTTAAAAGAGAAGCAAGACCAACTGATAGTGAGACTTTAATTTCAAGATTGATTGACAGACCTATCAGACCACTTTTCCCAGATGAATTTAAAAACGAAGTTCAGGTACTACCAACAGTAATATCTTATGATAAAGAGAATGAAGCAGACATTTTATCAATTATTGCTTCATCAGCTGCGTTAGCGATTTCAGGAATGCCATTTTTGGGCCCCGTCGGAGCTTCTAGAGTTGGCTTTATTAAAGGAGAATACGTTCTTAACCCTACCAAAGTACAACTTAAAGACTCAAAACTTGATCTTGTAGTAGCAGGAACAAAAGATGCAGTTTTAATGGTTGAGTCCGAAGCAAGTGGTTTAACTGAAGAGGAAATGTTAAATGCTGTTAAGTTTGGTCACGAAGGGTTTGTTCCTGTAATTGAGATGATCGAGAGTCTGGCCAAAGAATGTAAAAAACCTGATTGGGTAGTAGAGAAAAAAGATCTTTCAGAAGTAAAAAATAAATTGGAAAGCGAATTTACTGAAGAACTTAAAAAAGCATTTTCAATAAAAGATAAACAAGAAAGATCGAATTTAATTTCAGAAATAACTGATAAAGCAAAAAAGCTTTATGAAGAAGATGAGAACTATACTGATCTTGACGTAAATTCTGAACTTAAAAATTTAGAAAAAAGAATTGTCAGAACAGATATTCTTAAAAACAAAAATCGTATTGATGGTAGAGGTCTTGCAGATGTTAGACCAATTATGTGTGAAGTCGGAATTCTTCCAAGAGTTCATGGTTCTGCTTTGTTTACTCGAGGAGAAACTCAAGCGATAGTTACAACTACACTTGGAACATCTGATGATGAACAAAAAATAGAAAGTTTGGAGGGTCTACAAAAAGAGAGATTTATGCTTCATTATAATTTTCCACCTTTCTCTGTTGGAGAAACTGGTAGAATAGGTACTGGTAGAAGAGAAATTGGACATGGAAAATTAGCTTGGAGAGCAATAAATTCTTCTTTGCCTTCTAAGGAGAGCTTTCCCTACACATTTAGGATCGTATCAGAGATAACTGAGTCAAATGGTTCTTCATCTATGGCAACTGTATGTGGTTCATCCTTAGCTTTGATGGATGCAGGCGTGCCAATAAAAGAACCAGTTGCTGGCATTGCAATGGGATTAATTAAAGAAGGAGATGACTTCAGCGTACTTTCAGATATTCTAGGAGATGAAGATCACCTAGGTGATATGGACTTTAAAGTTGCTGGAACTAAAGACGGAATAACATCTCTTCAAATGGACATTAAAATTACAGGAATAACATTTGAAATTATGGAGCAAGCCTTAAACCAAGCAAAAGAAGGGAGAATTCACATTCTAGGTGAAATGAATAAAGCTTTATCTAAATCAAGGGAAGATGTTGGAAAACATACTCCTAAGATGGAGAAAATTTCTGTTGATAAGAAAGATATTGCGACAGTTATTGGAAAAGGTGGAGCAACTATAAGAGAAATAGTTGAGGTATCTGGTGCTAAAGTTGACATCAATGATGAAGGTGAAGTTACCGTAGCTGCTCCAGATGAGGAATCCAGAAACAAAGCTATGCAAATGATTAAAGATTTAACTGCTAAAGCTGAACTTAACAAAATTTACAATGGAAAAGTAATGAAAATTATGGAGTTTGGTGCGTTTGTTAATTTCCTCGGAAAACAAGATGGTCTCGTCCACATATCAGAGCTTGCTGATAAAAGAGTTGGCAAAGTAAC
Source organism: uncultured Pelagibacteraceae bacterium (assembly GCA_902534735.1). Taxonomy (GTDB): domain Bacteria; phylum Pseudomonadota; class Alphaproteobacteria; order Pelagibacterales; family Pelagibacteraceae; genus Pelagibacter. Next base: position 287,587 of record CACARD010000001.1, on the reverse strand, counting down.
TGATGTAGTAAAAGAAGGTGATGAAGTTAAAGTTAAAGTAATAGGCTTTGATAGAGGAAAAGTTAAGTTATCAATTAAACAAGCTGCAATATAAATTTATAGGAGAAATATGAAAAAATTTGATGATTTAATGAGCGTAAGTAATGAAATCGAAAATATCAGTGCTAGTGATGCAAAAGAAAAGTTAAATGACCCAAATGTTCAATTTATCGATGTCAGGGATAAAGAGAGTTTTTCAAAAGGCACGATCGGTAATGCAATTCACTTGGATAGAGGTTTATTAGAATTTTATTTAGCAGAAGGCAGTCCTCTAGAAAATGATATGTTTAAAAATAATCCAGATAAAGAATATGTAGTTTTTTGTGGTGTTGGAGGACAAGGAACATTAGCAACCAAAACTATGAAGGATATGGGAGTTAAAAATGTCAAAAATATCACTGGTGGTATGAAAGAGTGGGAAAAGATCAAGTAAAAAATAATTGTAATAAATTAAAATAGAATGAAGCTTTTAAAAAACTTTAAGTTAGAACTACAGAAAAATAAATATGGAAGATATTTATTACTTGGTAGTTTTGCTTTTTTTTTTATTAAAGGCTTAATTTGGTTAGGTATTTTTATTGCTGTTGGCTTAAGTATTACTAATTCTTTTTAAGTTAAGACAACTACCAACAAAATCATTTGCACAAAATTTATCACCACAGAAACAAAGTGTGATTGTTTAAATTTTTTATCCTGCTTTTCATCTCTGAACTTATTTATCAGTGGCATTAGTACAAAATTTGATACAGCAAATAATAACGCAATACTTAAAATTAAATAAAAATCTAAGGAAAAAACTTTTAGAATTATAAATAAAATTAAAACTAAAACACTAATAGTTAAATTAACAGTATAGTAGTAAGGAAATATTTTTCTTATAAATTTTCTAGCATTTTCCTCATCTAGTGCAGTGAAAGTTACAGGCGCTACAACAAAAGAAAAGAAAAGCATAATTCCCAGTATTATACTAGTTAGATAAATACTAATTTGTTCCATCATAATTTAACTAAATTTCAGGTAATATTCTTAGGATCTGGCATTCCAACTTTATTGTAACCAGCATCCACATAATGAATTTCTCCAGTAACACCACCCGCCATATCGCTTAAAAGATATAATGCTGAATTTCCAACGTCAAGATTATCAACATTTCTTTTTAAGAACGAATGATCAGCATTCCACTTGTAAAGAAATTTAGCATCGCCAATGGCAGATGCAGCTAGTGTTTTGATTGGACCCGCACTTATTGCATTAACTCTAATATTCTTCGCTCCTAGATCCCTCGCAAGATATTTAACACTAGACTCTAATGCAGCTTTACATACTCCCATTACATTATAGTTAGGTATAGCTTTATTTGCTTCATAACTCAAAGTAATCATACTGCCACCTTGCTTCATTATTTTAGATGCCTCTCTAGCAACTTCAGTAAATGAAAAACAAGATATTAACATACTTCTTAAAAAGTTTTCTCTTGTTGTATTTAAATATTCTCCTGATAACTCAGACTTATCTGAAAATGCAATTGCATGCACAATAAAATCAATTTCTCCCCATTGACTTTTTACGTCTTCAAAAAGTTTTACAACTTCTTCTTTTTTTTCTACATCACAGCTAAATGTTACGTTTGAATTTAGTTTTTCCGCAAGTGGAACAACTCTTTTTTTTAATGCATCACCTAAATATGTAAAAGCTAACTCTGCTCCAGCTTCTGCTAGTTTTTGCGATATACCCCATGCAATTGATCTCTCATTAGCAACGCCCATGATAAGACCTTTTTTTCCCTTCATTAAACTCATAGATCTAAACTTTCTCAAACACTAATGTTGCATTAGTTCCACCAAAACCAAAACTGTTAGACATAATTGCATTTAGATTTACGTCTTTTTCAACTTGTGTAACAATTGGATAGTTCTTAGCTTCATCATCCATTTCTGAAATATTTGCTGATGCTGAAATAAAATTGTTTTTCATCATTATCAAACTGTAAATTGCTTCGTGAACCGAAGTTGCGCCTAATGAATGGCCCGACAAAGATTTTGTTGAACTTATCTTGGGTTTATATTCTGGAAAAGCCTCACCAACTGCTTTTAATTCTGTAATATCTCCCACAGGTGTTGATGTCCCGTGAGTATTAATATAGTCAATTTTATTTTTTGAGGTTGCTAGAGCCATTTTCATACATCTCACCGCTCCCTCACCAGATGGTGCAACCATATCATAGCCATCTGAGGTTGCTCCATATCCGGTTAATTCAGCGTATATTTTAGCACCTCTTGCTTTGGCATGTTCGTATTCTTCTAAAACAAGAACTCCTCCTCCACCAGCAATCACAAAACCATCTCTTGTTTTATCATACGGTCTTGAGGCTTTTTCAGGGGTATCGTTATATTTCGAGGATAGTGCAGTCATTGCATCAAACATTGCAGTCATTGCAAAGTGAACCTCATCACTGCCACCTGCAAAAATAATATTTTGTTTTCCTAATTGAATAAGTTCCATTGCGTTACCAATACAATGACCACTCGTTGCGCATGCAGAACTTATTGTGTAATTAGTGCCTTTGATTTTAAATGGAACCGCTAGAGTGGCAGAAGCAGTACTTGCCATAGTTCTTGGAACTATAAATGGACCCATTTTTTTTGGATTTTTTTCTCTAGTTTTATCTGATGCTAAAATTACATTTTCAATTGATGGTCCTCCAGATCCCATGACCATACCTGTTGAAATATTACTAACCTCATTTTCTTCTAATCCAGAGTCTTTAACTGCTTCACTCATCGCAACATAATTATATGCTGATCCAGCACCCATAAACCTAATAACTTTTCTATCTATATAATCTTCCAATTTGATATTTGGTTTACCATGAACATGGCTTTTTAAATTATGCTCTTTGTATTCCTCGGAAAATGTTATTCCTGATTTTGTATTAACTAAAGATTGATAAACTTCATCTTGGTTATTTCCTAAACATGAAACTACACCAAGTCCTGTAACAACTACTCTTTTCATTATTTAAATAATCCTACCTTAAGATTTTCTGCACTATAAATCTTTTTTCCATCAGCGAGCAATATTCCATTTGCAAGTCCCACAGTTGTTTCTCCTTTAACAAGAATTCTTTTCATATCTATTTCATATGTTGCCATTTTGACATTTTTAAGAACTTCCCCAGTGAATTTTACAGTGCTTACACCCAATGCTCTACCTCTTCCTGGTTTTCCAAGCCAACCAAGAAAAAAGCCAACCAGCTGCCACATTGCATCTAAACCAAGACAACCTGGCATAACTGGATCTTCTCTAAAATGACAATCAAAGAACCACAAATTATCCTTAATATCAAGTTCGGCTTTCATAGATCCTTTTTTATAAAAACCCTCACTCTCAGTTATTTCTGTAATTCTATCAAACATTAGCATTGGTGGAGAAGGTAATTTTGCATTACCTGGACCAAATAACTTACCATTAGCGCAATCAATTAGTTCGTTGTAATTAAAGGAACTTTTTTTCATAATTTTGTAATCTTATTACTTGATTTAGGTACATTATAATATACAAATAGTTTAGAATAGTTTTAAATTGCTAATGATTAGTAAACAAGAATTTATTGAAAAACTAAGAAACTCTAGTTTAAGACCAACTAAACAAAGAATAAATATATGCGAGGTTTTATTTAATAGAGATAAAACTTTCCATTTCACAATAAACGACTTATTCAATTTGATAAAAGATAAAACTGGAGAGAAAGTTTCTTTAGCAACTGTTTACAATACAGTTCATGCATTTCATAAAAAAGGATATCTAAAAGAAATTCCAATAAATTCAAATCAAACCTACTTTGATACAAATGTCACAGATCACCACCATTTCTTTGATGTTAAAGAAGAAAAGCTTATTGATCTTAAAAATGAGGATGTGGGACCGATAGAGATACAAAAATCTATACCTGGAAAAAAAATTAAATCAGTTGAAGTTTTAGTAAAATTAGAAGACTAAGTTTCAAAATTAAATCATAAATATTCTGACTTATTGACAATCTTCTTTAGAATAATTATAAACAACGAATTAGAATAATTATAATATTAAAGGAGATATATAATAATGAGTGCGGAATTTCATAAAAGTAAAACATTTAAATCAACAGAATTAAGTAAGTGCCCTTTTACGGGCGCAGGTACACCAGCAAAATTTAGCGCTGGTAGAGGACAAACAAATAGAGATTTTTGGCCAAATAGTTTGAATTTGAAAATTTTAAGTCAACACTCGAATTTATCAAATCCAATGGAGAAAAAATTTAATTATTCTAAAGAATTTAAAAAACTGAATTACAAAGCACTCAAAAAAGATTTAAACAAGTTAATGACAGACTCACAAGATTGGTGGCCAGCAGATTACGGTCATTATGGTCCTTTATTTATTAGATTAGCATGGCATGCAGCAGGTACATACAGAACAGGTGATGGTAGAGGGGGAGCTGGAACAGGTAATCAAAGGTTTGCACCGTTAAATGCTTGGCCTGATAATGTTAATCTAGATAAAGCTAGATTACTTTTGTGGCCAATAAAACAGAAATATGGAAAAAGAATTTCTTGGGCAGATTTATTTATACTAGTTGGAAATGTAGCATTAGAGTCTATGGGCTTTAAAACGTTCGGTTTTGGAGCGGGAAGAACTGATATCTGGGAACCAGAAGATGATATTTACTGGGGTTCAGAAAAAGAAATGTTAGGTGTTAAGAGATACAGCGGAAAAAGAGATCTTGAACAACCTTTGGGGGCTTCTCACATGGGATTAATTTATGTAAATCCACAAGGTCCAGATTTTAATCCAGACCCATTGAAAGCAGCTCATGATATTAGAGAAACATTTGGACGAATGGCAATGAATGATTATGAAACAGTTGCACTAGTTGCTGGTGGTCATACTTTTGGAAAATCTCATGGTGCTGCACCTGAATCACATAAAGGACCTGATCCAGAAGCATCAAGAATTCAAGATCAAGCAACTGGTTGGAATAGTAATTACAAATCAGGAAAAGGTGTACATGCAATAAGTAGTGGTATTGAAGGAGCATGGACACAAACACCAACACAATGGGATATGGGTTACTTTGATTGTTTATTTAATCATGAATGGGAATTGACTAAAGGACCTGCTGGAGCATTCCAATGGACTCCAAAAAAGAATGGTCAGAGAATTAAAATGGTACCTGATGCTCATGATAAAAGTAAAATGCATCCTCCAATGATGCAGACAACTGATTTATCTTTGAGAATGGATAAAAGTTATGGACCAATTTCAAAACATTTTTATCAAAATCCAGATGAATTTGCTGATGCATTTGCAAGAGCTTGGTTTAAGCTTACTCATAGAGACATGGGACCAAGAGCATGTTATTTGGGTAGCGAAGTACCAAAAGAACAATTAATTTGGCAAGATCCTATAGATAAACCAAAATATAAACTTAAATCAAAAGATATAAGAGATTTAAAATCAAAGCTTTCAAAATCAAAAATCTCTGTTTCTGATTTAGTTTCTACGGCTTGGGCTTCTGCTTCTACATACAGAGGTTCTGACAAAAGAGGTGGAGCAAACGGAGCAAGAATTATGCTTGAACCTCAAAGAAGTTGGAAAGTCAATAACCCTAAAAAACTTTCAAAGGTTATTAAAGCTTTACAAAAAATTAAGAAAAAATTTGATAAAAATAAAAAATCAGTCACAATGGCGGATCTTATAGTATTAGGTGGAAATGTAGGAATAGAGATGGCAGCAAAAAAAGTTGGTCATAAAATTCAGGTTCCATTTACTCCTGGAAGAGGAGATGCAAGACAAGACCAAACAGATGTAAATTCATTTGGATTACTTGAGCCGCAAGCGGATGGTTTTAGAAACTACATGAAAAAAGGTAAATCTAATGTTTCAGCTGAGGAAAAATTAATTGATAAGGCACAATTAATGGGATTAACGGCACCAGAGATGACAGTTCTTGTAGGAGGAATGAGAGTTTTAGATACAAACTATGATAGTTCTAAAAATGGTGTTTTCACAAAAAAACCTGGAACTCTATCAACAGATTATTTTGTAAATCTTCTTGATATGAGTACCACTTGGAAAGAAACTGACAAATCTGAACAATATTTTGTTGGTAAAGATAGAAAGTCTAAAAAAACTAAGTGGAAAGGTTCAAGAGTTGACCTTATTTTTGGTTCAAATTCTCAATTAAGAGCATTAGCCGAAGTATATGCTTGCAAAGATTCATCAGACAAATTTATCAAAGACTTTGTATCCGCATGGGTCAAAGTGATGAATGCAGATAGATTTGATTTAAGATTAAATTAGTAGAGAAAAAGGCGGAAAAAAAATGACATCATTAAATTTTGAAGATTTTTATAAAGTTCCTGAAATCAAATTTGACATCTCAAAATTACGTAAAGATCTAGATGCAATATTAGAGAAAAAAAGATTTAATTCACCAGGAGTAACTCACTTTGGTGCAATTCCTTTAAATCAAATCCCTAATGATGAAGAGTCAATTAAGGGAAATAACATTAGAGGAAGATATTGGACTATTGCTGATGAGACAGGAAAAGAAGTTTCAAGAGACATTGATATTGACGAGTCAAAATATACTCAATTAGTGCCTGAATTTGAGAATACTTACTTCAAGGAAGTTTATGAAATCCTGAGCAAAAAATTTAAACTAGGAAGGGTAAGACTCCTGTTAAAAGAACCTAGATCTACACTAAGCTGGCATAAAGACCCAGAATGTAGATTGCATGTTCCAATAGTAACTAATGCTGGTTGTTCAATGGTCATAGAAAATGTTGCAAAACACTTGCCTGCTGATGGTCATGTGTGGATTACCAATAATACAAAATATCATAACTTTTTTAATGGAGGAGAACAGGCCAGAGTTCACTTAGTTGCTTGTGTTCTTGAGAGCCCGTTTAAAAAATAATGGAAGTTACTAACGGCATTTTTAAATCTGCTGGACAGATTTACTCTAATAACAGAGGCTCAATTTTAAGAACAATCGTTTATACGATTGGTCACTTTGCAATTGCCATAACAGTTTTGATGTTGGTTGCGGATGTATCATTTATGATAGCCTTAACTGATGCAATAGTAGAACCAATTGCTAATTCTATTTGGTATTTCGTTTTAGATAAGTGGTGGGCAAGTAGATCAAAAAGTTAATAATAATCATTATCAATAAATAAATAGAAAAAATTTTATAAGGATAATTTGTAGTAATAATAATTATTCGCAAAAAAAATGCGTAAATAATTATTATTCGCAAGGATATTTGTTGAAAATAATATTTTCATATTTAATTTTAAAGTATGCAAATAGAAAATTACAATTGTAAAAAATGTGGATTAACAATTTCTTCAACTTGTTCTAAGTGTGATAAAATAGTTGATGTTGAAGTCCTTGATGATGGATGTATTGTTCAAAAGACTAAATGTGTTGATTGTGCAAACGCTCCAGTGATCAAAGACGTATGTGTCCAACAAAAATAATTAGTTAATATCTATAACTTAAAGGGTTAGTTGATTTTTCCCCAAAGATCTTCTTCATCAACCCACCCTTTAAAACTTTTTGTTTCTACTAAACACCAATTTCTCTCACATTTTTTTACTAACAATAATCTTCCAGTTTCTATTTTAGCCAATGGTTTGGAAAATTTAGTTGGTTTTTTGAAGAGAATTTTATTTGACGCAGTTATAAATGATTTTGATTGCTTCAATTGAGATATATGTATCCACCCACCATTTTTTTTATTATCAATTATTCTTCTAAAATTTTCTTTTTTATCAATCACTTTTACTGGCAAGTTTATTTTCTTGTAAATATACTTTATTGGATAATCAAAACTTGGTCCATATCTTACGTTTACCTTATCATTTTTAAGCATTAAAAATTTTTCATTATCCTCTGAAATGGCATTCGAGGTAAAAAATATTATGATTAAAATCTTGAAGATTAATTGCACAAGCAACCTCTTTTTTTAGTAAATTTTATTTTTCTAAATTCTAGTTTTTTTAGATTAACCACCAGAATTGATGAGTGAAGACTTTTATCAGAAGAAATTATGTTTTTTAAAACTTCATTTGCTTGCATACTCCCAATTATATTTGATGTAGTTCCTAATATTCCTTCACTTTCACAATTTAAAACTTCATCAGAAGGTTCTGACTGGTAAAAACATTTTAAACATGGGCTTGATTTATTATTAAAATCGAATGAAAAAATATGTCCATCAAATTTGCTAATAGCACCAACTATTAATTTTCTTTTATATTTTAATGAAAATTTATTTATTAAAAATTTAGTTTTAAAATTATCTGTTCCATCTACAATTATATCGAAATCTTTTACAATTTTATTTAAATTTTTTTCTGATGCTTTTTCTTTTAAAATTTTGACTTTTACATCTCTGTTAATTAATTTTATTCTTCTTTTAAAGATATCAACCTTAAATTTTCCAACATCTTTTGAAGTATACAAAATTTGTCTTTGAAGATTTGAAATGTCTACTTTATCGTGATCAATAGCACCTATATACCCTACACCGCATCTAGCCAACAAATCTGCAACTGGACTACCTAATCCACCAATTCCTACAATTAAAACTTTTGAATTAATTATTTTCTTTTGTCCTAATATACCAATATCTTTAAGTATTATTTGTCTAGAGTATCTCTCAAGCTTTCGTTTAGATAATGAATTTTTCACTTACCCGTTGATCCAAATCCACCCGAACCTCTAATTGTCTCAGGCAAAGTTTCTGCAGTTTCAAAATCTACTTTTAGAATTGGCATTAGTATCATTTGAGCAATTCTATCATCGTTATTTACTGTAAAGTCTTTATCTCCATGATTAAATAAAATTACTTTTATTTCTCCTCTATAGTCACTATCAATTGTTCCAGGAGTATTTAATACACTTATATTATTTTTAGCTGCTAAACCTGATCGTGGCCTGATCTGAACTTCGGTATCCTCAGGTATTGCAATGGATATACCTGTTGGCACTAAAGCGTTTTCGCCCGGTTTAATTACTATTTTCTTTTCAATGAATGCAGTCAAATCTAGTCCAGATGATCCTGTTGTTTTATATTCTGGCAGTTTAACTTTCTTGTCTAATTTTTTAATTAAGACTTTCACCATTAAGTTAATTAATCTGTTGAATTATTCTTTTGACTATTTCCTCAGCTACCAATGATTTACTCATCTTTTCAAAATTTTCTTCAGTTTTATCTTTGTAAAATATAGAAATTTTATTAAAATCTGATCCAAATCCTATAGTTTGATCTGAGACATCATTTGCAATTACCCAGTCACAATTTTTTTCATTCAACTTCTCTTTTGCATTTGTCGAGAGATTGTTTGTTTCTGCTGCAAAACCAATTGTTATTTTTGGTCTTAATGAATTGTGATTAGATATATGATTTAATATATCAATATTTTTTTCTAGCTCTAAGTTAAATTCTTCATTCTTTTTAATCTTTGTACTTTTATAATTTTTCACTTTAAAATCAGAAACAGCTGCAGAAAAAATAGCTACATCTGTTGGTAGATTATTTAAACTTTCTTTGAACATCTCTTCAGCCGTTTCAACACTTACAAAATTAACACCGTCCAAAGGTTTAATGCTTGTCTTTCCAGAAATAAGTGTCGTATCAAATCCATTGTCTCTAAGACATTTGGCTATTTCATATCCTTGTTTGCCACTGGATTTATTTGTAATAAATCTTACAGGATCAATATATTCATTAGTTGGTCCTGCAGTAACTAAAGCTTTTAATTTTTTATTTTTATCTAAATTAGAAAAATAATTTTTAAGCGTATTGACTATTTCATTTGGTTCTGTCATTTTTCCTTCACCGTATTCACCACATGCCATATCTCCTATCTCTGGCCCAATAATTTTGTATCCAAAGCTTTTTAATTTTAATATGTTTTCTTTAGTAGAAGGATGCTCCCACATTCTTACATTCATTGCCGGTGCTAAAAATATTTGTTTATTAGAAGCTAATAAAACAGTAGACGCCAAATCTTCTGCATTTCCTGAGGCTACTTTCGATATGGTATTAGCAGTAATTGGTGCAACTAATACTGCATCAGCCCATCTTGATAAAGATATGTGGTCCATCTCAGCTTCGTTTTCTGCACTAAATATATCGTCATAAACTTTTTCTTGGGAAAGAGACGAAACAGATAGTGGAGTTACAAACTCTTTTGCATTTTTTGTTAATATAGTTTTTACACGAGCACCATTTTTCTTAAATAATCTTATTAACTCAAGACTTTTGTAGGCAGAAATTCCACCACATATAATCAACAGTATTTTTTTATTCTCAAAATAATTCATCGTCGAGATTAAAATACTACTAATCCTAAAATTACAAGTAATAATAAACCAATGATTGATTGATTTCTGAAAGCTACCATTTCATTTTTTTTTGTATTTAGATCATTATACGTATTAGTATTTTGTGGAATTTGTCCACTTGCAAGAAATGTTAATGCTTGGTTTGCTTTATCCATTATTTGCGGCATTTCTGGTAATCTTTTTATAACTTCTGCAGAATTTTTTAGAGTTTCATTTAATGTTGTTATAGGATCTTTTGTTTCTTTAAGCCATTTTTCAAGAACAGGTCTTGACGTTTCCCAAATGTTTGTCTCTGGATTTAATCTTCTTGCAACACCTTCAACTACTACCATAGTTTTCTGTAACATGAGCAACTGTGGTTGAGTTTGCATATTAAATTTTTCTGTCACATCAAAAAGTTGTTTGAGTAGTTTACCGCCAGATATATCTTTAATTGACTGACCAAATATTGGTTCTCCTATTGATCTTAGTGCTTGGGCGAGATCATCAACAGGCACTTCTTTTGGAACTAACCCTGCAGCCAAATGAACTTCTGCCACTTTTTTATAATCTCGTTTAATAAATCCATATAAAATCTCAGCAAGAAATTTTTTACTCAAATCATCGAGCCTTCCCATTATACCAAAATCGATAGGAACTATTTGACCACTATTGTTTATAAAAATGTTACCTTGATGCATATCTGCATGGAAAAAACCATCTCTAACAGCATGTCTTAGAAAATGTTGAATAATATCTGATGCAATTTTTTTGGTATCTATATTTCTTTTTTCTAACTCTTCTGTTTCTCTTATAGAGACACCTTCAACCCAGTCTAAAGTCATTACATTTTCACTTGTAAAATTCCAATAAATTCTAGGAACTTGAAATCCACTGTCGTTCTTAGTGTTTTCAGAATACTCATTAGCTGCAGCGGCTTCAAATCTTAAATCCATTTCTAAATTGGTTATATCTTTTAGCAAATAAACAACCTCAACTAATTTAAGCCTTTTTGTTTTTTTGATAATTGACTCAGTTAAAAAAGCAAAAAGCATCAAAGCATCAATTTCTTCGTTGAATATTTTTTTTATATTTGGTCGTAAAATTTTTATAGCCACATCTTTAATTGTGCCATTATCATTTATTTGCGCTTTATGAACTTGAGCTATAGATGCTGCTGCCACTGGTTCAGATAGATTTATAATTGAATTAAAATTATCTTCCCCTAGATCTTTTTTGATTATTTCTTTAGCTTTAGATAATTCAAAGGGAGGCAAACGATCTTGTAAACTCTCTAGTTGCTTTGATAACTTTTCTCCAATTATATCTGGTCTAGTTGCTAGAAATTGACCTAATTTAATGAATGTTGTACCCATTGATTGCAAAGAGTTTGATAATCTTTCACCTTCGGTTTCATTTACAAAAGAATTATCATTTTTTGAAAATGATAAAGACAACAAATAGAATAAAATTTTTATTCCAATCGGTGGATTATGAAACTTTGTGAATATACTTAAAGCGTCAGATTTTGCTAATTTTCTTCCAAGCTTAAAAAGTATGTATAATTTTTTAATCATATTTTCCAACCTGAATGAATAGCTACTATTCCACCAGAAAAGTTTCTATACTCACATTTAATAAAATTATTTTTCTCCATTAAACCCTTTAATTCCTCTTGATTAACAAATTCTTGGATACTTTTTATTAGATATTCATAAGGCTTTTTTTCACCAACCACAAATTTTCCTATTTCCGGAATTAATTTAGAATATCTTTTATAGACCATATCTAAGTTTAAATTTTGAATTTTTGAAAATTCTAAACAAAAAAATCTACCTCCTGACTTTAAAACTCTGTACGCTTCACTTAAGGATTTATTAATATTTTTTGTATTTCTTAAACCAAAACTGATTGTGTAATAATCACATGAATTAGATTTTAAAGGTAATTTCTCTGCCGACCCCTTAATCCACTTGATATTTTTGTAATTTGATAGTCTATTTTTTCCCTTTTTCATCATTCCTTCATTGGGATCAATACAAAATAATTCTATATTTTTATTTGAACTATTATCGATAAAAAGTTTTGCTATATCACCTGTGCCACATGCAACATCTGCTAGAATTTTATTTTTACCTGGGTTCATCCAATTTATTAAATTTCTTTTCCATATTCTATGAACACCAAGTGACATCAAATCATTCATGATGTCGTATTTATCATAAACTTTATCAAAAACACCTTGGACTAGACCTTTTTTATTTTGAAGATATTGTTGCATAAAATAAATAATATTAATTAATATAATAATAAATGCCAGAATTGCCAGAAGTAGAAGTTGTTAAAGAGTCACTAAGCAGAACAATAACAGGAAAAAAAATAAAAAAAGTAAGTATAAAGAATAGGAATTTAAGGTACAAAATAAAAAAAGGTTTTGAAACAAGACTTCAATCAAAATCAATAAAAAAAGTTAAGAGGTTTTCAAAATATATCATACTAGTTTTAAACGATGAAAAATTTTGCTTAATTCATCTTGGAATGTCTGGCACTATACATCTTTTAAGGAAAAATATTTTAAATCAAAAAACAAATGCAAGTTTTTATCATAGTCCTTATTTGCCAAAAAAACATAACCATGTATTTTTGGAATTTGATAACATAAAAATCATATATAATGATCCCAGAAGATTTGGTTATTTCAAATTATTTGAAAATAAGAATAACTTAGAAAATTTTATAAATAACTATGGTCCTGAGCCTTTTTCCTCAAAATTTAATCTCAACTATTTAAAAAAATATTTTTATAAAAAGAAAAAGAATATAAAAAATTTTCTCTTAGATCAAAAGTTTGTTTCAGGTTTGGGGAATATTTATGCAAGTGAAATTTTATTCAGCTCTAAAATAAATCCAAAAAAAAAAGCAAAATTTTTAAGTGAAAACGATTGTATTAATATTATTAAATATTCAAGAAAAATTTTAAATTTAGCGATAAAAAAAGGAGGGTCTAGTATTAGAGATTTTAAAAATATAGTTGGTAAAAATGGATCTTTTCAAGATAATTTTAAAGTATACAATAGAGAAAATAAGAGTTGTCTTTCACTAGGATGCAAAGGGACAATAAAAAAAAAATTTATCACTAATAGATCGACATTTTTTTGTAATATTTGTCAAAAATAAAAAATTATTATATTGACCGTATAAATTTCTCGTTATATACAATCGCGCTTATGGCAAACACTAAATCAGCTATTAAACGAATAAGACGTATATCACGTCAAACAACGGTAAATAAGTCTAGAAAAAGCAGATTTAGATCTGCAATAAAAAAAATGAATTTAATTCTTGATAAAAAGGACAAAAAAGAAGCTTTAGCTTTCTTGCCAAAATTAAACTCTGAATTGATGAAAATAGCGAAGACAGGGGTGATAAAAAAGCAAAACGCGTCAAGAAATATATCTAGAATAACAAAAAAAATAAATTCTTTATAACAACTTTTAGTTTACTTAAAGAAATTACAACCCTAGAGATCATTTTTTCAATTAAAAAATGAATCTTTTAATCTTTTAGTTCAAAGATAAAAAAAAATAAAAAAAGTAAATTTAAGATTACTAATTTTGAGACCCTATAAAGAGATTCAATTATTAATTTATACAATTGTAAATTTTATTTTTTTTTGAGATTAAAAATAAATTTATTGCATTGAATTATGAATAGGAGTTTAACAGACTCTCATGAAAAATAATCTCACTAACATTAAATCAGACAATATTAATAAGATTGATTGGAAATTATTACAAAATGAAATGAAAAATAAGTTTGGTTCTGAGATTTATGATAGTTGGTTAAAAAAAATTGATTTAGTTGATGAGTTTAAAAATTATGTTTTATTATCCGTTTCGACAAGATTTATCAGAGACTGGATAACCTCAAGATATTTAGATCAAATATTACAAATAATTAAATCATATAAAAAAGATATTTCCAGAATAGAATTTGTAATTAACGAGAATATAAAGAACAAAAATAGTGATGAAATAAAACAAGACAATTCATCTACTAATGAAAAGGTTTCATTTATTAAAGATTCATATCTTCAATATAATCGAATTGATCCAAATAAAAACTTTGAGAATTTCTTGCTAGGGAAAAGTAATAAACTAGCTTTTGAAGCTGCAAAAAAAGTCTCAGAGCAAATAGCTCACTATAATCCCCTATATATTTATGGAGGAGTTGGAATGGGTAAGACACATTTATTAAATGCAATTGGTTTAAGTTTGAAAGAAAAAAATAAAGTAATGTTTATCTCAGCTGAAAGATTTATGTATCAATTTGTAAAATCGATAAAATCCAATGAAATGGTAAAGTTTAAAGAGTATTTTAGAAATACTGACATATTTTTGATTGATGATATTCAATTTATGAATGGAAAAGAAGCTATGCAAGAAGAGTTTTTTCACACATTTAATGTTTTGTTAGAGAAAGGATCTCAAATTATTGTATCAGCAGATAGACCACCAAACAAATTAACTAGAATACAAGAAAGAATTAAATCTAGATTTTCAGGAGGTCTAGTAGTTGATATCCAAAATGCTGATTTTGAATTAAGATACAATATAATAAAATCTAAAAATGAAGATCTTGCAATTCATGATCCAAATAATATTAAGATCAGTGACGAGATCATAAAATTTATTAGTACTGAAGTTAATACTAGCATCAGGGAGCTTGTGGGTGCATTTAATAGAGTAGTGTCATTCTCAAGAATTTATGGAAAAACACCTTCAATGTCAGAGGTAAAAGTAATATTAAAAGATCTATTAAATTTAACCGAAAATAAAGTTGATATAGACAATATTCAAACAATAGTATGTAAATATTTTAAAATAAGTAAAAACGAAATGTTGTCACCAAGAAGGTCAAGATATCTTGTAAGGCCAAGACAAACTGCTATTTATTTAGCAAAAATGCTAACATCTAAATCTTTACCTGAGATAGGTCGATCATTTGCTAATAGAGATCACACAACCGTTATTCATTCAGTTAAAACAATAGAAAAATTAAGAAAAGAAGATAATGAATTAAATTTAAGCATTGATAGCCTAAAGAATAAAATATTATACAAACAAGAAAATGAAATTTAGTGTTAATCAACAGGATTTGCAAAAATCTTTAGGTTACTGTCAGGGTGTAATAGAAAAAAGAAGCACTTTACCTATTCTTTCAAACATTTTGATAGAGGCAGCAAATTCAAAGTTAAAAATTACAGCAACAGATTTAGATTTAATATTTGTAAATGAAATTTCAAATATTAAAATTTTTGATGAAGGCAAAACAACTACCTCTTCATCAATTATGTTTGATATTGTGAGAAAAATACCCTCTGGTAGTCAGATAAATTTTGAAAATACTGGAGAAAGTAAATTACAACTAGAGTCAAATAAATCTCTATTCAATTTAAATTCAATTAATGCTTCTGAATTTCCAATTACAGACGAAAATTTCAATGAAAATGAATTTACTATAAATTCAAAAGATTTATTAAAACTTTTAAACAAATGTAAATTTTCGATTTCAAATGATGAAACAAGACATTATCTTAGTGGTATTTTTTTCCATCAGACCCAAACAGATGATAAGAATTTTTTAACCGCAGCCGCAACAGATAGCCATAGAATGTCTATCTCAAAAATAAGATTAAAAAACAAAATTGAATTTGAACCAATAATACTTCCAAAAAAAACTATATTTCAATTATGTTCTCTTTTAGAAGATTATGATGGCGAGGTTAAAGTCTCAAATATTAAATCTAAAATTAAATTTGAACTTAACAATAGCATTTTGATATCAAAGTTAATCGATGGAAAATTCCCTAATTATATTCAAGTTATCCCTAGAGAGAATCAAAAAAAACTTGAAATAGATCTAAAATCTTTTCTAAATTCTGTCGATAGAGTAGCATCTGTTTCTCTAGATAAAAAAGATGGTGTAAAATTTAATTTGACTAAAGATAATTTAGATTTATCCGTCAATAACACTAATAGTGGTGATGGTAAAGAAAGCCTTTCTGTAAAATTTGAGACAGATTTAGATATAAGTTTTAATTCTAGATATTTGCTCGATATAGCATCCCAACTAAATGGTGATAACATTGAAATATATTTGAAAGATACTGGATCTCCTGCGTTAATAAAAGACCCTGCAGATTTTGATAGTATTTATGTTGTAATGCCTATGAAAGGTTAGTTAGCAAGACCAAGCTCGGAATAAATTTCTTTTTGCAATAATTTTACAAATTCTGTTTCTTCGATACCTGTATTAATTGGTTTTAAAATAGAAATAGTAATCGTTTTATTGGGCCTCATCTTTCCTGATTTTGGCCATACTCTTCCAGAGTCAATAGCCACTGGTTGACATTTTACATTTAATTCTTTGTAAATTCTTCCAACTCCTTTTTTAAAGGGAATAATTTCGTCTGGTAGAACTCGTGTTGCTTGTGGAAAAATTATTACAGGTCTTTTTGTTTTCTCCATAGTGTCTTTAATTTTTTCAGTAAAATTTAGGTTTTCTCTAGAAACTTTATTTCTATTCACAGAAATAGAATCTATCTTCCTCAAATACCAACCAAATATCGGAATATTTAATAGTTCTTTTTTAAGAATAAATATTGGTGAATTAAATATTGTTTGTAAAAAAAAAGTTTCAAACATTGATTGATGGGAGCATGCGATAAAGTAATTCTCGTTATTAATTATGTTTTCTTGACCTTTAATTACTATGCTAGTTGAGTAAAAAATTTTTAAACAGAATGAGGACCAGTATCCAAAAAGTTTACCTCCAAAAAGAACGATTTTCTTTGGTAGTATTAATGATGGAAGAAAAATAATACATATAAATATTAATCCAGAAAAAAATACGCTTTTAAATAGGATATTTCTCATTACAAATTTAAACTTAGACTATATCTTTTATTTTTTGTCTTTTTCTTATAATCTGTACTTTACTTCCCTTAATCAAAATTTCGGCAGGCCTTAATCTAAGATTATAATTGGATGATAATGAGTAACCGTAGGCACCTGTATCGCAAATAACCATAATCTCATCTTCTTTTATATTTTGAAATTTCCTTTCTGTTAAAAATTTATCGGTTGTTTCGCATACAGGGCCGACAAATTCTAATATTTTTTTCGATCGCGACTTATTTCTTAGTGACGGAATTATTCTATGTTTTGCATTATACAAAGCTGGTCTTATTAAATCATTCATTGCTGCATCTAATATTACGAATGTTTTTGTTTTGTTATGTTTTAAATAAATTACTTTAGACGCAAGTATACCAACATTTCCAATTATAGATCTCCCAGGTTCAAAAATTATTTTACAATTGTATTTATTTTTAAATTTAATTATTGATTTATTATATTTTATATAATTAAGTTTTTTCTTTTTATTATCATAGTTTATCCCCATCCCACCACCTAAATCAATGAACTCAAATTTATAATCTAAATTTTTTAAAAGTTTATCAAGAACATTTAGCATTTTTTCGTAGGGCTTGTGGTTTAAGATTTGACTACCGATATGAACACTTAAGCATTTAATATTTATAAATTTTGATTGTTTCATCAAATTAATAATTTTTACAAAAGTCTTTTTATCTACACCAAATTTATTTTCACTTTTACCAGTTGAAATTTGTTTCAATGTTTCAGCATCTGTATCTGGATTTAATCTTAGTCCTATATCAACAACTTTATTCAGTTTTTTTGCAGCCTTTTCAATTGCTAAAACTTCACTTAAAGACTCAGAATTTATTAATAATATTTTTTGTTTAATTGCGTACTCAATTTCATCTATTGTTTTACCAACTCCAGAGAAAACTATCTTATTTTTATCAATACCAGCTTTAAGTGATGCATATAATTCACCCTTTGAAACTACATCTGCCCCAAGGCCAAGTTTTTTTATTTCTTTTAATAATGAAATATTTGAATTAGATTTTACAGAAAAACAAATTAAAGGTTTAATTTCCTTAAAAGCTTTTTTAAAATTCTCTACATTTTCTCTTAAATTTTTATAAGAGTAGCAGTATAGAGGTGTATTAAATTTTTTTGTTAGATTCTCAATGTTTTTTCCTTCAATAAAAAATTTATTGTTTATATATCTCATGATACTTTTTGAATATTCTTACTTAATTCAGATTTATATTCTGGATCGCCTTTACGGCCACAAGCAACTACAAAATATAAACAAAGTATAATAATTAAAATTTTTTTACTCATTTTTTGCTTTTTTTATCATTTTCTTGACGTTCTCAAAAGAAGTTCCACCATATGATTTTTTTGAATTAATCGAATTTTCCAGGTTTAGTATTTTATAAACATTTAATGTAAGTTTTGGCTCAATTTGATTTATTTCATTCAATTCTAGTTCGTGAAGTTTTTTATTTTTTTTTTCTGCCAGATTAATTATTTTTGCTGTTTGTATGTATGCCTTTCTAAATGGGTATCCAAGCTCTCTTACAATAAAATCAGATAAATCTGTCGCTGTAGTAAAACCTTTTCCCGCAAGAGATAACATACTTTTTTTATTTATTATCAAATTTTTTATTACATCATTCAACAATGACAATGATATCTTTAATTGATCATTTGTTTTAAAAACAATTTCTTTGTCATCCTGTAAATCTTTAAAATATGATAAAGGTAACCCTTTTAATATTGAAATCATAGAATTGATATTTCCTATAAATATTCCAGTTTTACCTCTTAAATATTCCAATGGGTCAGGATTCTTTTTTTGGGGCATTATAGACGAACCGGTTACTAATTTATCATTTAAAGTTATCATGTTAAATGCATCAGAATTCCAAATTATGAGTTCTTCAGCAATTCTAGAAATGTGTAAAGAACAAGCTAGAGAAGAATACAAAAAGTCTAATACAAAATCTCTATCAGATACAGTATCTACAGAATTATTTGTTGGTTTTTTAAATTTAAGTTTTTTTGTGGTGTAATTTCTGTCAATCTTAAAAGAAGTGCCAGATAAAGCCCCTACGCCTAGAGGATTTTCATCTAAAAACTCTAAATTATTCTTAAATTTTTTCTTATCTCTCTTAAACATTTCAACATATGCTAGTAAATAATGTGCTAAAGATAACGGTTGTGCATTTTTTAAATGTGTAAATCCTGGCATAATAGTTCTGATATTTTTTTGTGCAAGATTTAGAATATTTGAATTTGTATTATCTAATAAGATTATTATTTTTTTTGTTGCTTCTTTTAACCATAATTTTAGGTCAGTAATTACCTGATCATTTCTAGATCTAGCAGTATGAACATATCCAGCATCATCACCAATCAATTCAAATAATCTGTTTTCTATATTCATATGAATATCCTCTAAATCATAATCAAAATTGAATTTTTTTTTTACAATTTCATTTTTAATTCTTTTTAATCCCCAGATTATTTTATTCTTTATTCTGAAATTTATAATTTTCTGTTTGTGAAGCATTTCGACATGGGCAATTGATCCTTCGATATCTTCTTTAAATAGTCTTTTATCTACCGGTAATGAACCACCAACTTTTTTAAATAAAGTTGAGGAATTTTTCTTAATTCTTGTACCCCAAATTGGTTTATTGTTTTTATTTTTACTCATGTTATTTAATTACAAATTTATGAAATTTATATTTATATCCATTAAAATAATATTTCTTTACTTCATATCATTTAGCTCTTCATATTCAATAGAAGCGCCAAATATAAAAAATCTAATAATTTATGAGGAAAAACAAAAAATTAAGTTTTTTTACTTTTTAAATGAGGCTGGAAATAAAGTTAATTTGAAAGATTTTAAATCCGAATTAATTATTCTGAATTTTTGGGCAACATGGTGCGCGCCTTGTAGAGAGGAAATGCCATCTTTAAGTAATCTTCAAAAACTTAAGGATGAAAAAAAATTAAAGATTATCCCAATAAATATAGGTGGAGAAAATATTAGTAAATCTAAGAAGTTTTTTGATGAACTGCTCATAGAAGAATTACAAGTTTTTGTTGGTGATGGTGCTGGAATTGCAAAAAATTTAAAATTAAGAGGAATACCCACAACACTATTCATTGATAAAGATGGTTATGAGTTTGCAAGAATTGTTGGCTCAATAGATTTTAACAGTGATGAATTTTTAAATTGGTTAAATGAATTAAATTAGTTTTTATAAAAGTAAGCTAATGCTACAAGCACAATTATAGCAACAAATTGTAGTAATACTCTAAGCTGCATTAATTTGTTAGATGTTTTTTTATCTCCGTCTCCTTTAAAAAGAGTTCTAATTCCAAGAATTAAGACTACAGCTACAGCTGCTAGCAAAACAATTGCTGCAATTTTGACAAATATTTCAGAAATCATTCTTTGATTTTAGTTTCTTTTTAAAATAAAAAAACATAATTACTTATCTATGACATTTTGCCTTGAATCAACAATTATAACACCTGAAAATGGGTCCGACATCAAAAATGCAGTAATTTTACTTCATGGATATGGTGGAGATGGAAAAGATATAAGCATGTTAACTCTTAATTGGAAAAGGTTTTTAACCAATACAGTATTCTTATGTCCGAATGGACACGAACAATGTAAAATTAATCCGATTGGTTATCAATGGTTTGATTTAGAAACAAATGATAATAATTATATTTTAAACGAAGCAAAAAAAGCTGAAGATAAATTAAGAAAATATATTGAAGAAGTTAAAACAGAATATAATTTGGAAAATTCAAAGATATGTTTATCTGGATTTAGTCAGGGTTGCATGATGTCAATAAACTTGGGCTTAACTTCTAAAGATCCCTTTAATTGTATTGTTGGATTTTCCGGAAAGATTATAGATAAAGAGGATCTTAGTTTAAGGTTAATTTCTAAAACAAAAACTTTATTAATTCATGGTGAAAAAGATGAAATAGTTCCACCCTACAATTTATTGGAAGCAAAAGATTTTTTTACACGGAATAATATTAGTATAGAAACTTTAATGATCAAAGACTGCGACCATCATATACCAGTTGAAGCTTCAAGTAATGCATTAAAATTTATCAAAGATAATTTTGATATTTAAAGAGAATTAACTTTTTTGTTACATTGATTAATAATAATATATAATATATTAAATAATTATGACTATGATGATCAATGAAAACCTTTCACTCGAAAAATGTCCAGCTCTAGTCCTTAACGCAGATTATAGACCGTTAAGTTATTATCCTTTATCATTATGGTCATGGCAAGACGCTATTAAATCTGTATTTTTAGATAGAGTCTCAATTGTAAGTCATTATGATAGAATGATAAGAAGCCCATCATTCTCTATGCAGTTACCAAGTGTTATTGCATTAAAATCTTTTATAAAGCCTCGTTCAAATCCAAATTTCACAAGATTTAATGTTTTTCTACGAGATAAATTTAGTTGTCAATATTGTGGAAGTAATGATGAACTAACTTTTGATCATCTTCTTCCAAGATCAAAAGGTGGGAAAACTGATTGGGAAAACGTTGTTACTGCATGCTCAGCATGTAATGTAAAAAAAGGTGGAAGATTGCTAAAAAATTCTGGAATGAAGTTAAATCAATGGCCTTTTCAACCAACAACAGAAGATCTTCATAGAAATGGGAAGAATTTTCCTCCTAATTTTCTACACAGCAGTTGGATGGATTATTTATATTGGGATGTAGAATTAGATCCTAGTTAAATCTTTTCAGAGATATTTATAGCAATTTTTGAGCCCGTTTTAATAATTTTATCCATCACTGAATATAATCCTTTTTTTGTTGCGCCGTGCTCATATGCAATATCTTTATGTTCCAATTCATCAGCTCTAAATTTTTTAATTTTTTCTTTAAGTTTTTTCTCATCATCTTGTAATTGATCTATTTGACTTTGGTAATGTTTATCAATTACTTCCTCAACAGATGCTGTACATAGCATTGCTGCCTTTTTCCCTAATATTGTTGAGCCGAAACCTAAACCTACTCCTAATAAATCCCATAGTGGTAAAAATTTAGTTGGTTTTATATTTCTTTCTCTGATTTCATTTTCAAAAAAATCACTATGTTCTTGCTCATGTTCTCTCATTTCTTCTACCAATTTTAATAGTTCAGGATCCTTTTTAAATGTTTTCAGTGCTAAAAGTTGACCTTCATATATTTTAATTGCCCCTCTTTCACCTGCGTGATCAACTCTAATAAATTCTTCTAATTTTTTTTTGTTAGTCTTTTTCATATACAAGAGCTCTTAGCGAAAATAATACAATTAGTAAAGATACTAAAAAATTCAATCCAGATAAAGATATGCCTAAAATAGTAAAATCTACATCTTTACAATTTTTAACCATTCCAAGACTTTCGATTATTTTTTCTTTATTCGTGATGTCTATATTTGTGTTTGTACAACCAGCATATTCATCAAAAATGCCATTTTCTATACCAAAATGATATCCTGCAAGAGCAGTGCTCAGTGTGAATGTAATGATTAAAGCAATTAATATTCTATCAGATTTTACATAGTTATATCCCAAAAAACAAATGAAGATCGCTACTAAAAAAGGAATTCTTTGATAAATACATAATTTACAAGGTAAATACCCAAGAACTTTTTCAATATAAATCGCGGATAATATAGCAATAATAGAGTATATAAAAATTAGTAAATAAATATTTTTTCTTTTAAAAATAAAATTCATTTTAGTTCATAAAGTTTTGTAAAAATTTATAAATTAAAAAAGCAAAAACTATTAATACAATTGAAATTATAATTGAAACTTTAAGCAGTTTTTTTTCAATTATTGTTTTCATAGCAGGACCAAAATTTCCAACCAAGAAAGCTATTATAAAAAATCTAGATCCTCTTGTTATTAAGGAGACAATTATAAAATAGACAATATTAAATTGAACAAACCCACTTGTTATTGTGAGTAATTTAAATGGGATGGGTGTAAAACCCGCTATAGCCAGCAACGTTGCCCATGCAAAAACCCCTCCATCTGATGAAATTTTATCTTTTAAAAATGAAGTATTATCTACACCGTAAAGCTCAAAAATCTTAATTCCAATTTCATTGAAAAAAACATATCCTATGAAATATCCCAAACATGCACCTAAGACGGATCCTGTCGTAGCAATAATTGCTATCTTTATCCATCTTTGTCTGTCGGCAATAGTCATAGGAATAATAAGAACATCTGGTGGAATAGGAAATATAAAACTCTCAATAAAAGAAATAAAACCTAAAATTTTTTTTGAATTTTTATGTCCTGCAAGTTTAATTGTTTTATTAAATAGTTCCTTAAACATATTTTCTTTTAATATAAATAGTGTTTTAATACTATTATTTATATTCTATGAAACTAAAAATAAATGGGCGAATGGCGGAACTGGTAGACGCGTTGGACTCAAAATCCAATAGTAGCAATACTGTGAGAGTTCGATTCTCTCTTTGCCCACCAAAAAATATATGAACTTAAAACAAATTAGTAACTTAACTGAATTATTTTTTTTTCAATTTAATAAACAAATTGATAAAAATAAAATTTTATTATCAACCTTAGGTGATAAAAGAAAAAATTACTCTTGGCAAGAAACCTACGATTTTATTAATTTAGTTTCCAATGAATTAAGAAAAGTAATATCAAAAGGTGATAGATGTTTATTAATTTCTGAAAATAGACCAGAATGGTTTATTGCAGATTTGTCTATTATGCTATCAGATGGGATAACTGTTCCAGCTTACACAACTTATGCAGAAAATGATTATAATTATATTATCAATGATTGCACTCCAAGTATAATTTTTGTTTCAAATATTGGACAATTCAATAAATTAAAAAACATTATTAAGGACAAAAAATTTATAAAAAAAATATTTTCCTTTGAAAAATTACCAAATGTTGAATTTGAATATATTAATTTAGAAGACTTAGAAAAAAATAATAATAAAAAAAATTTACCAATTCACAAATCTTTAGCCTTAAGAAAAGATCCATCTTGCATAATTTATACTTCGGGTACGCAAGGAAATCCCAAGGGAGTGATTTTAAGTCATGGAGGCATCTTAAATAATTGCGAGGGCGCAATAGATATTCTAAAACCATTATTAACTAAACAACAACCCAGGTTTCTTACTTGGCTTCCACTTTCACATTCTTACGAGCACACCGTCCAATTTGTACAAATCACTGTAGCAGCTAGAATTTTTTATGCTGAGAGTATCGATAAATTAGTTAAGAATATGGGTGATTGTTCACCAGAAATTATGACTGCTGTACCAAGATTTTACCAAAACCTTTATCAAAAAATTAATGCAAGTTTCAAAAAAGCTACAGGATTGAAAAAAAAATTAATATATAAAATGTTAGACCTAGGTCTAAAAAAAATAAAAAAAAAAAATTTAACTTTTTTTGAAAAAATACAAGATAGTATCCTAGAGAGATTGGTAAGAAAAAAAATAAAATCCCAATTCGGTGGATCACTTAAAACATTCGTCTCTGGTGGAGGTGCATTAGATAAAGAAGTTGGATTTTTTCTGAACGCTATTGGTTTGCCAACTTTACAAGGTTATGGCTTAACAGAAACCTCTCCAGTTGTAAGTTGTAATCCAATAGATGATATTAGAATAGATACTGTTGGGCCTCCGTTTAAGGGAAATGAAGTCAGAATAGCCGTAGATGGTGAAATTTTAGTTAAAGGAGAAAATGTAATGTTAGGTTATTGGAACAATAAGGACGAAACAGAAAAAGTCTTAATAGATGGCTGGCTTCATACAGGGGATATTGGAGTATTTGAAAATAATTTTTTAAAAATTACTGATAGAAAAAAAGACATTCTCATTACTCCTGGAGGAGATAATATTTCCCCACTTAAAATAGAAAACGAATTAGTAAACTTAGAGTTTATAGATCAAGCTGTTGTCTATGGAGATAATAAACCTTATCTAGTTGCTCTAATAGTTTTAAATGATGAATTCTTTAATATTACAGAAGAAAAAATTAAAAATGAAATAAAAACAGTAAATAAAAATCTTTCGAGAATAGAAAATATTAAAAAATTTTTCGTTGTTAAAGAAAAATTTTCAATTGAAAATGGAATGTTAACACCGACATTAAAGTTAAAAAGATATAAAATTATAAACAAATATAAAAATAATTTTGAAAATCTTTATAATTAATAAAAAAAATTGTTTATTAATCGCTATTTTACTTAACTTTTTTTAACAATTATTTTTTTATTAAAAAAAAAAAAAAATAAAAAATTTCTAAATAATTATGTAATTGACATAACTATTCAAAAAAATTACAAAAAGGTAATCAAACGAATCAAAAAGATTCGTAATTAAAAAAAAGGGAGCTAAAGATGGCTAAAAGAAGAAAAAAAGCTGCTAAAAAGAAAACTAAGAAAAAAGCTAAGAAAAAAGCTAAAAAGAAAAAAAGAAGATAGTTTAGTATTCTTTTTATTAAATAACGCTTCTCATGGCGCTTGCGTGGGAAGCGTTTTTTTTATTTGGCTAATTCCTCAGAAATTTCTCCCTCAGGAGGCTTGTTCTCGACTTTTTGGACTTGTTTTTCTAAATTTCTTTTTAATGCTTTATCGAGTTTCTTTTGTGTATCTTCCAAGCTCAAATTCAAAACAATTTGAAATTCTGTCAGTATTCTATCATATGCCTTCTCAAAAAGTTGTCTTTCACTGTATGACTGATCAACCATAAGATCATCTCCTTTGTTCAGATCTCTTACTACTTCAGCAAGCTCATAAATTTTACCAGATGAAATTTTTGCTTCGTATTCTTGAGCTCTTCTGCTCCACATACTTCTTTTGATTTTAGGTTTACTTTTTAAAATACTAATACATTTATTAATCTGATTAATTGTAGCTAATGGTCTCAAGTGTGTTTGTTTGTTTACAGGTACCATTCCATTTGCCTTATCTTTCTCAAATTTAAGTACGTAAGCTTCAATTTCAATTCCACCAATATTCATTTTTTTAAATTCAATAATTTGCCCAACACCGTGTTTCGGATACACAACATATTCTTTGATTTTATACTCTTTCTTTTCAGTATCTTGTTTTTTGACTTTTTTAATTTCAGGTTTTTGTTCATTATTTTTAGGTATTCTTAATAAATTTGTATTTGACTCTAAATTTTCTTTTTTTTCTTGCTTTAGTGGTTTCGCTTTAGGATTCTGTTTGAGTATTTTTTTTTGTGATTTAATTTTTTTTTGTTTTGTGACAATTTTTGTTTTTTTTACTTTTTGAGTAGAGCTTAATTTTTTTGATTTAGTTAATTGCTTTGGATTTTTTTTTTTATTTATATTCTTTTTGGTTTTAAATGTTTTCTTTAAAGTATTTATCAAACTTATTTTCTTCATTTTCAAAATTTTTGTGTTCAGGTAAAGGATCTTTTTTTTCTGAAATATTTGGCCATATTTCAGAATATTTTGAATTCACCTCTAACCATTTTTCGCTTCCTTTTTCTGTGTCTGAGATTATAGCATCGACAGGACACTCAGGCTCACAAACGCCACAATCTATACACTCATCAGGTTTAATTACAAGCATATTTTTACCCTCGTAGAAGCAATCAACTGGGCACACATCAACACATGTAGTATGTTTACATTTTATACATTTTTCGTTTACCAAATACGTCATTGGCTTGATTTAATTTTTTCTTTTATATCTCCAACTACTTTTGGGTCCAAATATAGTAATCCTGACAATCTTCTCATTAAATTTGTTTCATACATGTCTGCATTTTCATCTGAATAGATAATATTCCATAAAGCTTCAATAACTATCTTTTTTTCTTCAATACTTTTGTTTTTTACTTCTTTAGTAAATTCTAAGATTTGGTTTGAATCTTTCTCTTTTAATTCTGCGTCTATTAAAATTTTATCCAAATTATTTTGGTCTGCACCCATTTCAATCAATGCATTTTTAATTATTTTTTTTTCCTTTTCAGTAAAATTTTCATCTATTTTTGCTGAATGAATTAGTAAGGATGCAATACTGATAAGAGACAAATGATTATCATCATTTTTTTTTTCTATATTCTTTTTAAACAAACTAAACATTACTTTAAGTTTAATTGATTTAATATATTAAATGGATTATTTAAATTGTCTTTTTTGTCATATTTGTTAAAAACTCTCCTTTTTGATGGAACGTATCTTATGAAAATTTCTTTTTCCTTCTCATAAATTTTATAATCCATTTTTTTTAAAAGTTTGTTAAAATTTTCTTTTGAACATCCAAGCAGGTTCAACATCTCAGGTATAACTTTTACTTCCTTTTTATCGTCTTTTTCAGAATTAAATATCAATATGAATAACCTCTCAAGTATATCTATTCTCACATAAATATCATCAAACTTTTCAAAACCACAAAGCAACATAAAATCTTTGTTAGCTGTTTTCATGTTATTTAGAAAATTTAATCCAAAAGTTGGAGGTGATAAATTCAAAAATTTATTATTATAAATTTTCCATAATAATATTCTTAATGAGACTGTATTTGGTTTAAATAATTTAAATAAAAAAATATGGTATCTACCAAACTTAACACCGAGTCTTCTTAATTTTTTTCTATCATCTTGATTTATTTTATTTAAGTAATCAGATATATTTGATCTTTTTATAACTCCATTATTTTCATAAAGCCTATAAGCCAAAGCCCTAAGTTGTGGATTTTCTTCTTTTATATTTTTTAATTCAATAAGACTAATAAGTTCAGTATTAATTTTTTTACGTACCCATTCACGTAAATATTCATTTAATTTATTTCTCTCATCATTTTCAATCATTTCATCAATAATTAAATCTATTTTTGGATTAAGATAATCTGAACCAGCAGTCAGTTTTGCTATAGGATCGTTGTTCCAATATATTTTAAAATTATCCTTTAACTCTATATAACCTGTATCAATAATTTGTTTTATTCTACTTATTATTTCTGGACTCACATTTTGTCTTGCAGCCTTTTTTAAAGATTTAATATCCGCATCTAAAGCATCAATTTTTAAATCTAATTGCAGTTTTAATCCTTTTAAAATTCCTATGTATTGTCCATTAATTAATACCTTTTCTTTTTCAAGAATTTCAGTTTTTAATTCAATATCTTGTTTTAAACCTTTTGCTAAAACACTTGCTCTTTTATCAATAAACGTTTTTGTTAATTCATCATGAAGTCTATCTGATAATTTGTCTTCTAAGTTTTTAGTTCTCTCAATCCAGTAGTCTTGGTTTTCTACCCAATTAGACTTATTTGAAACGTATGACCAAGTTCTAACATTAGATATTCTGTTTGAAATTGAATCTACATTGCCATCAAGTTTATCTAGCATAGAGAGCTGTTGTTTCATGTAATGGTTTGGTATTTTTTTTTCATTACCTGTTAAAAAATTGAACACTTTACTCACAACTTCTAAATGGTGACCATAAGTCTTTTTCACAAAATCAGGAATCTGACAACATTCCCAAAGAACTTTTAGAGCATCAGAGTTGTTGACTACATTAATATTATTTTCTTTTAAAAAATATTTTAAAGCTTTTTCATCTTCACATTCGCCAACTCTTCTTAACCATTCTTTACTGGGTCTTTCGTCTAATGATTTTAGTAAAGTTTCTTTATTATTAAAGTTTAAATAAGAATTTCTCCAAAATATATTCTGTATTTCAGGAAAATTATGATTTTCTAAAAATTCAATTTCCTCTGGATTAATTTCATCACAATCTCCCGTAATACCAAAATTGCCATCGTTTAAATACCGACCAGCCCTTCCTGAAATTTGTCCGATTTCTGAGATTTTTAACCGTCTTATTTTTTTTCCATCGAATTTTTTTAAGTTTGAGAAGTAAACATGATCTAAGTCCATATTTATTCCCATTCCAATAGCATCAGTAGCAACAAGATAATCAACATCTCCTGATTGATATAAATTTACTTGAGCATTTCTAGTTTTAGGGCTTAGAGATCCCATAACAATTGCTGCGCCACCCTTCTGTCTTCTTATGAGTTCGGCAATTGCATATACCTCTTCAGTAGAAAAAGCAATTACAGCACTTTTTCTCTCGATTCTTGAAATTTTTTTGTGTCCTCCAAATGAGAGTTTTGACAATCTTTGTTTATTTATAAATTCAATATCATCATCAAGTTTTTGAATAATACTTTTTATAGTATTGGAACCCATTAACATGGTTAATTTTTCACCTCTTAGATTTAATAATCTGTCAGTAAAAATATGACCTCGTTCATGATCTGAACACATTTGAATTTCATCTATTCCCACAAAATCTAAAACTTTATCTACAGGCATTGACTCTACTGTACACAAAAAATACTTTGCATTAATTGGTATAATTTTCTCTTCACCAGTAATAAGAGCGACTTTGGATATATCTACTTTCTGTATAATCTTGTCATATACTTCTCTTGCTAAAAGTCTTAAAGGAAACCCTATCATTCCGGTGTCGAATGAAAGCATCGTTTCTATAGCCAAAAAAGTTTTACCAGTATTTGTGGGTCCAAGAACTGCAGTGATCTTATTTTTTGACATATCAACTTTTAGTATGATCTTTTTTATGCCTACTATATTTTGTTACTCAAAAAGAACAAAAATAGACTAAAACTAGTCCGAATCAGATAGGAAAAAGTTCTCATTTTCAATTTATATGATCTAAGGTTAGCATAAATTTTACAATATAAATATAAATATTTAATGCCAAAAAAACTTTGGGAACCGTCTAAAGAACTTATAAAAAATTCAAATTTATTTGCTTATGAGAAATTTATTTCAAAATATTATAAATATAATTTTTCAAGAAATTATAAAAAGTTGTTAAAATGGAGTGTAAAAAATCCAAAAGATTTTTGGAATTCAATCTGGGAATATTTTGAAGTTGTAGGTAAAAAAACTGATAAATTTAAACTAACAAAGGACCTTATTAATAGTAAGTTTTTTGTTAATTCAAAATTAAATTTTGCAGAAAATCTTTTAGCTAAAAATTCCAATCAAAAAGCTATCACATTCGTTAGTGAAAATGGTTACAGAGAGCAAAAATCCTGGAAAGAACTTAATATAGATGTAAAAAAAATAATTACATTTTACAAAAAAATAAATATTTCTGAAAAGGATAGGATAGCAGCATATACTCCAAATCAGATAGAAACAGTTGAGTGTTTCTTAGGTGCTAGCGCTATAGGATCAATCTGGAGCTCGTGCTCACCTGATTTTGGTGTACCTGGTGTAATCGAACGTTTTTCCCAAATTAAACCTAAATTACTAGTTATTACTGATAAATATTATTATAACGGAAAGGAAATAAATATTATTGAGAGATTGCCTAAAATATTAAAAAAAATAAAAAGTATAAAATCAGTATTAATTTTAAATTACCCTGGAAAAAAATTAATAAAATTTAATAAAATTAAAAATATAAAAATTTATAATTTCACTGAGATTAAAAAACTTGAAATAAGCAGAAATAAATTAAAAAAATTTGATTTTGACCACGAATTAGCAATTTTATACTCAAGCGGCACTACAGGTAAACCAAAATGTATTTGCCATAGATCTGGTGGTGTTTTATTGCAACATTTGAAAGAGCATCAATTACATTGCAATATAAAGCCAAATGATAATGTATTTTACTTTACAACTTGTGGGTGGATGATGTGGAATTGGCTTGTTACAGCCCTAGCATCTAAAGCATCAATATTGCTATTTGATGGTTTTCCTATGCATAAATCTCCAGAGTTATTGTTAAAAATTGCAAATAAGGAGAAAGTTACTCTATTTGGTATAAGTGCGAAATATATTGATCAACTTATTAAACAAAATGTTAAGGTAAAAGAAAAAATAAAACTCAAGTTTTTAAAAACGATTTGTTCTACAGGATCTCCACTTTCTAAAGATGGTTTTGAATTTGTTTACAGAAATATAAAAAAAAATGTTCATTTAGCATCTATTTCTGGAGGAACAGATATTGTCTCCTGTTTTGTAAATGGAAACATTTATTCATCTGTGAACATTGGCGAAATACAAAACAATGGTCTTGGTATGGATACAGCAGTGTTTTCTGAAAAAGGTAAATCAATTTTAAATAAAAAAGGAGAATTAGTTTGCAGAAACCCTTTTCCATCAATGCCTTTAAAATTTTGGAATGATCCTGGAAAAGTTAAATATAAAAAAGCTTATTTTTCAAAATTTAAAAATATTTGGCATCATGGAGATTATGCCGAGAGAAAGAATAATGGGTCTTATATTATTTATGGAAGATCTGATGCAACATTAAACCCAGGCGGTGTTAGACTTGGCACAGCTGAAATTTATTCTGTTGTAGAAAAATTTAAAGAAGTAAAAGAGTCTATCGTAGTAGGTCAATCTTGGGATAATGATATAAGAATAATCCTTTTTGTAATATTATCAAAAAATAATAGATTAGATGAAAAATTAATTTCAAAATTAAAAACAACAATTAGATATGAGGCTTCTCCAAGACATGTACCTGCTAAAATAATTGCAGTAAATGATATTCCCAGAACTAAGAATGGTAAAATTGTAGAGGTAGCTGTTAAAAATATAATAGACGGCAACAAAATAAATAATATTGAAGCATTATCCAATCCATCTGCTTTAAGTGAATATAAAAATCTTATTGAATTAAAATCGTAATGATCAAAGATACAATCAAAAACTTAAGTTTATCAGCAACACTAAAAATAAATGAAAAATCAAAAGTTATTGAAATTGAAGGAAAAAATATTATTAAGTTTGGATTTGGACAATCACCATTTCCAGTTCCAATTACTATTGTTGAAGAATTAAAAAAAAATGCGCATCAAAAAAGTTATTTACCTATTCAAGGATTAGATAAATTAAGAGGTTCAATCGCAAAATATGAGTCAAAAAAGAAAAATTTTAATTTTGACTTAGATCAAGTCATAATTGGTCCTGGTACCAAAGAGCTAATGTTCTTGATGCATTTAGCATTTGAAGGCGAAGTTTTATTGCCATCTCCAAGTTGGGTATCTTATAAGCCACAATCAATAATTGCTAAAAATAACTATAATTGGATACAAACATCTGCTGAAAATAATTGGTTTCCTAAAGCTCAAGAAATAGAAAAAATTATTTTGAAAAAACCAGATAAAAAATATCTTTTATTTCTTAATTCTCCAAATAATCCATCAGGACAAGTATGCGAAAATTTAAAAGAAATTTCTTTAATAGTAAAAAAGTATAATATTTTAGTTTTATCAGATGAAATTTATTCTGAATTAACATTTGATGAAAATTATATTTCTATTTTCGAACACTGCCCTGATAATGTTGTAATAAGTAACGGACTTAGTAAATGGTGTGGGGCTGGAGGATGGAGACTTGGGTACTTTATAATACCAAAGAAAAAAATTGAATTACTTAAATCTATGAAAGTTTTAGCAAGTGAAACATTTTCCGCCGTAAGTTCACCAATACAGTTTGCTGCAATATCTGCTTTTAATGCTAACCATAATGAATATATCTTAAAATCAAAAAAAATTCTTAAAGCTGTTGGAGAATACGTATATAGAAATTTAAAATCTAATAATATTATTATGAACAAACCCATGGGTGGCTTTTATTTGATGCCTGAATTTTTGAACAAGAAATTTAATAATTCTTCAATCATGTGTGATGAAATTTTAACTAATTTAAATATTGCTTTACTTCCAGGAAGTGACTTTGGATTTGATGAAAAAAGGATGATTGTTCGTCTAAGTTTTACAGATTTTGACGGCGATATATTTATGAAAAATATTAATGAAAAAACTGATATTAATGATGAGTTAATAAAATTGTACGCCCCTAAGGTTGTAGAAGGAGTAAATAAATTAAAATCATGGGTTGAAAAATAATAATCAGTTAAAAAATTCCTTAATTAATAATACTTATATCATCTGAATTTACTAGACACTCGTAGTAATAAATAGTTAGATTCGATTTTAAAACTTTAGAGAGGGTATATGAAAAAAATATTATCAACAATATCAGGCTCTCTGATTATTTTTGCTGCTATATTTTCATTCGGATCAATAGCAAAATCAGCAGAGTTTTTTACAATAGGCACAGGAGGACCAACTGGAGTTTATTTTCAGACAGGAAACGCTATTTGTAAAATGTTACACAAATCAGCAATTAGTGCTGAACATGGTAGAAAAAAAGGTATGAAAGATAAAGCTTACAGATGTACCGCTCCTTCAACTGGAGGCTCAAATTA
The DNA here is from genome assembly GCA_902534735.1 of uncultured Pelagibacteraceae bacterium. Taxonomy (GTDB): domain Bacteria; phylum Pseudomonadota; class Alphaproteobacteria; order Pelagibacterales; family Pelagibacteraceae; genus Pelagibacter. The sequence goes on along the minus strand of CACARD010000001.1, from coordinate 253,868 downwards.
TAACATCGGACAAATAAAAGATGGCGAGTTTCAATTTGGTGTAGCACAATCTGACTGGCAATATCATGCTTACAATGGATCAAGTAAATGGGAAGGGAAACAATTCAAAAATTTAAGAGCTGTTTTCTCAGTACATAATGAGCCATTTCAAATCTGGGCTAGAAAAAAAGCAAAAGTCAAAGATTTTATGGGTCTCAAAGGAAAAGTAGTAAACATTGGAAATCCAGGTTCTGGTCAAAGAGGAACTATGGAAGAATTAATGAAAGCTATGGGAGTTGACAACAGCTTCTTTAAATCAGTTACTGAGCTAACATCTTCAGAGCAAGTAAAAGCTCTATGTGATGGTAAAATTGATGCGTTTGGATATTCAGTAGGTTTTCCAAATGGGGCAATGGAACAAGCGGCAACATGTGCGGCTAAAGCAATGCCAATCAATTTAACAGGAGATGTAATTGATGGAATTATTAGTGGAGCTGATTATTATGCATCTGCAACAATTCCAAAAGGTACTTATACTAAACAGAAAAAAGATGTAACTACATTTGGTGTTAAAGCTACTGTAGTAACAAGTATGGATGTTTCTGAGGATTTAGTTTATCAGGTTACAAAAGCTGTTTTTGAAAATTTTGATGATTTTAGAAAACAACATCCAGCTTTCGCTCCTTTAGAGAAAAAAAATATGATAGCTGATGGTTTATCAGCACCACTTCATCCTGGAGCTGTTAAATATTATAAAGAAGCTGGTTTAATGTAATTAAATCTATATAAAAAATTTAGGCCCAATATATCTATTGGGCCTTTTTTTTTATATATTAAGCTGAATGTCAGCAGACATAGATAAAAAAATTGAAAATAAGATTAAAGAAGATCTTTCTCCTACAAGAAACCTAACAGGTTTTCATTTAAAGTTAGTTGCCATTATTGCAATAACCTGGTCTTTATTTCAGCTTTGGTATGCTTCTCCATTTCCATTTTGGTTAAATTTTGGAATGTTTAAAGGTTTACCAGCTAGAGCAATTCATCTTGGCTTTGCACTTTTACTAGCTTTTTTAATATTTCCATATGCAAGGGGTAAAAAAGTAAATTTTATAGATATATTAATTGCAATAACAGGTGCAATTTGTTGTTTATATATTTATGTTTTTTATGATCAATTAGTAGATAGGGGTGGAATATTACTTAAAATAAATCTTTCCGATAATTTTACTATTCCAATTGAGTTAATACTCGGAATAATTGGAATATTAATTCTTCTAGAGGCTACACGCAGAGTAATAGGTGTCCCATTAGTTGTTATTGCAGTTTGTTTTTTGTTATTTTCTTATTTTGGGCAATATGCACCAGACATAATTTCTCATGGTGGATTATCATTAAAAAGGTTAGTTGGTTTTCAATGGTTTGATCAAGAAGCTATTTTCGGAATTCCGATAGGTGTTTCTGTAGATTTCATATTTCTCTTTGTACTTTTTGGAGCACTTTTAGAAACTGCTGGAGGGGGTAAATATTTTTTAGATTTAGCTTTTGCAATGGTTGGAAAAATGCGAGGTGGTCCTGCCAAAGCAGCTATTCTTGGATCTGGTATGACAGGATTAATCTCTGGATCATCAATTGCTAATACAGTTACAACTGGAACATTTACAATTCCAATTATGAAAAAAACTGGTTTTTCCAAAGAAAAAGCGGGTGCAATCGAAGTATCTTCATCAGTTAATGGTCAAATAATGCCTCCTGTTATGGGAGCAGCAGCTTTTGTGATGGCAAGCTTTATCGGTGTTACATATTTTGAAGTTGTCAAACACGCTTTTTTACCAGCTATAATTTCTTACATTGCGCTATTTTATATATCTCACCTTGAAGCGCTTAAATTAAATTTAAAAGGTATGGATGAAAACGATATTCCAAAATTGAAAAAAACATTTTTTGAAGGAATACACTTTTTAGTTCCAATATTTGTTCTTATATATCTACTAGTTTATATGAGGCTTACAGCTTCTTACTCTATTTTTTTTGCAACAATAACTTTAATTATAGTTAATCTTTTAAATAAAATTTTTAAAGAAAAGAACTTTAAGAATGCTTTAATTTATTGGTACAACCAAACTGTTGTTGGTTTTGAAAAGGGTGCTTTGAATATGGTTAGTGTTGGAATAGCAATTGCAACAGCAGGCATTATAGTTGGTGCGGTTGGATCTACAGGTTTGAGTACTAATTTAATAATTGTAATCGAGTCGATTGCAAAAGATAATGTTATTATTCTCTTATTTTTAACTATTATTTTGTGTTTACTATTGGGTATGGGTTTACCAACTACGGCAAACTACGTTGTTGTAGCATCTCTAATGGCAACTGTTCTTGTGGATGTTGGAAATGCATCAGGATTTATTTTTCCTTTAATTGCGGTTCATTTATTTGTGTTCTATTTTGGCCTAATGGCAGACGTAACACCTCCCGTTGGCTTAGCATCTTACGCCGCCGCCGCTATTTCTGGTGGAGACCCATTAAGAACAGGAGCCCAGGCATTTTGGTATAGTCTGAGAACTGGAATACTTCCTATTGTATTCTTATTTAACAGTGAGTTATTATTAATTGGTATTGAAAGCATATGGCATGGCTTAATGGTCATAGCAACCTCATTGATTGGGATCTTAGTATTTACATCTGCTACTCAGGGATGGTTTATAAATAAACTGAGATGGTACGAAATTATTATCTTTTTAATAATTTCAATTTCATTATTATCTCCAGAATTTATTCTAAATAAATTTTACCCAAAATATAACTATTTAAGTATTGAAGAAATAAACAAAAAACAGTTTGATTACAATAAAGAGATAAGAATTAAAATTACTAGACTTACAGAGTATGGCGAAAGATATAAATTGTTTGTAATTGAAAAAAATAGTTTTGATGAAAATTTCAGTTTAGATGATTATGGAATGAGCTTGGTTGTAGAAGATAATAAAACCATAATTGATACTTTAACATGGAATGGAATTGCAAAAAAATCTGGTTTAGATATGGGAGATATTATTAATGAATTTAAAATTGAAAATCAGAATAGACCAAAAAAAGAAATAGTTTATCCTATTGCTCTTATTCTTTTATCAATCTTTGGTTATTTAAATATAAGAAGAAGAATTTAGCTTAGACCTGCATGAGGTAACTTACGTTGAAGTATTTTCCAAATACCTGTGGCAGATGCAATTATTTTACCTTTACATTCTAAATAGCACTCTAAAAAAACCATGCTTTTTGTTTTCTTTTTAATTTTTACATATCCAAAAATTTCATCCCCAATAGTTGAAGGTCCGATAAAGTTAATATTAAGTGTTATAGTTACACAAGGTTGATTACCCGAAATTCTATGAGCTCCAGATCCACACCCGGTATCTATAATCGATGCTATATACCCACCATGAGTTATACCAGCTCTGTTAAGATGGTTTTTTTTTATTTTTGTTTTAAATTCATATTTAGTTTTTGAGATATCTCTTAGTAGCAAACCACCATTGTGTCTCATGAAACCTTTTTTAATGCTAATTTGTTTAAATTTTTTCATTAAATTATTAAAGTTATTAAAAATAATATTATGAACACTATTACAAAAAAATAAATTACAGATTTTTGTAAAGATACTTTCATTTTTCCTTCTTTTTTGGTGCGCCTGCTAGGAGTCGAACCCAGAACCTCCTGGTCCGTAGCCAAGCGCTCTATCCAATTGAGCTACAGGCGCTAAATATAATCTATTCTTTTAACATTTATTATTAATTTTACTAATTTTAATAATGGTCAAAAATATACATCTATTAAAAGTAAATAATATATATATATACAAATAGCGAAATGAGTGAAAAATTACTAGTTCCAGATATTGGAGATTTTGAAGAAGTAGAAATCATAGAAATTCTTGTTAAAGAAGGAGATAAAATCTCTAAAAATGACCCTGTAATAACTTTAGAAAGTGATAAATCAAGTGTTGAAGTACCATCTGCTTTTGAGGGTGTTGTAGATAGTATTAACATAAAGATTGGTGATAAAGTTTCTAAAGGAGATTTGATACTAACATTATCCTCTGAGAATGGAACTAAGCAAAAACAAGAAACTATTGAAAAGATACCACCTGCAACAGAAAAAATAATTGCCGAAGCGGAAAATTCTAATGGATATAATAATTCTGAATTAGATACGAGTGCACATAAAGAGATCAAAGTAGAAAATACACAAGTAGAAGAACATACTGAAAGATTAGAAATAGTTGAAAATAATAATGATATTGATCCTCAAGAGACAAAAGAATGGTTAGAATCTTTGTCTGCTGTAGTACATTCCGAAGGACCTGAGAGAGCTCATTTTTTAATTAAACAATTAATTGATCAGGCATATAAAGAGGGATCAAATATACCCTACACCCAAAATACACCATACATAAACACTATACCAGCAGATGAAGAGATAAAATCTCCAGGCGATCAAAATATCGAAAGAAAAATCAGAGCACTAATTCGATGGAATTCAGCAGTGATGGTTGTCAGAGCAAACATGAGAGATCCTTCATTAGGAGGTCACATTGGAACATTTGCTTCAGCAGCAACTCTTTATGATATAGGAATGAATCATTTTTGGAGAGCTAAAAGTAATAAATTTGGTGGAGATTTAATTTATTTCCAAGGACATTCAGCGCCAGGTATTTACGCTAGAGCTTTTTTGGAAGGAAGACTTGACGAGAAGCAATTAGATAGATTCAGACAGGAAGTTTACCCTGGAGGTTTGTCATCTTATCCTCATCCATGGCTGATGCCTAAGTTTTGGCAGTTTCCAACTGTTTCCATGGGTCTTGGACCAATGATGGCAACCTATCAGGCAAGATTTATGAAATATCTTATTAATAGAAAATTAATAAAAGATGAGAATAGAAAAGTTTGGTCCTTCTTAGGAGATGGTGAAATAGACGAGCCAGAAGCTCTAGGATCTATTGGTTTAGCAGCAAGAGAAAAGTTAGATAACTTGATTTATGTTGTGAACTGCAACCTACAAAGATTAGATGGTCCAGTAAGAGGCAATGGTAAAATTATTCAAGAATTAGAAGGAATTTTTAGAGGAGCTGGATGGAATGTAATAAAAGTCATTTGGGGATCATATTGGGATCCTTTACTCGCAAATGATAAATCAGGTTTACTTGTAAAAAGAATGAACGAAGCAGTTGATGGAGAATACCAAGCCTTTAAAGCAAAAGGTGGTTTATATGTTAGAGATAACTTCTTTGGGAAATACCCTGAACTTAAAAATTTAGTTGCAAGTTATACGGATAGCGATATTTGGAAATTAAATAGAGGCGGTCACGACCCGCATAAAGTTTATGCTGCTTATCATAAAGCTATTAATACAAAAGACAGACCAACAGTCATATTAGCTAAAACAATTAAAGGATATGGTATGGGAAAATCTGGTGAAAGTATAAATACAACCCATCAGCAAAAAAAATTAGGTGTAGATGATTTGCTATATTATAGAGATAGATTTGATGTTCCATTAACAGATGAACAAGTCAAAAATATAGAATACTTTAGACCTGATGAAAATTCAGAGGAAATAAAATACTTAAAAAAAAGAAGATTGGCTTTAGGTGGGTATATTCCTGAGAGATCGTCTTTTTCGAAACCAATCAAAACACCAAGTAATGATATTTTTGACTTTATGAAAAAATCAACCGGTGAAAAAGAAATGTCAACTACTATGGCACTTGTTAGGATGTTGACGAATTTGCTAAGAGATAAAAATGTTGCTCCAAGACTTGTTCCAATAATCCCTGATGAAGCAAGAACATTTGGTATGGAAGGTTTTTTCCAAAAAATAGGTATATATGCGCATGAAGGTCAAAAATATGAGCCAGAGGACTCAGCTCAATTAAGTTCTTACAAGGAAGAGAAAAGTGGTCAAGTTTTAGAGGAAGGAATAAATGAGGCTGGATCCATGGCATCATGGATAGCTGCAGGAACATCGTATTCAAACCACGATATTGAAATGATACCAATTTATCTTTTTTACTCTATGTTTGGTTTTCAAAGAACTGGAGATTTTGCTTGGGCGGCTGGAGATAGTCAAACAAGAGGATTTCTAATTGGAGCTACAGCTGGAAGAACAACTTTGGCTGGAGAAGGTCTTCAACACCAAGATGGTCACAGTCATTTATTAGCATCAACAATTCCAAATTGTGTTTCTTATGATCCAACCTTTCATTATGAATTAGCTACAATTTTTAAAGAAGGTTTAAGAAGAATGCATGAAAAACATGAAAATATTTTTTACTACATTACAACAATGAATGAAAATTATTCTCATCCAGAGATGCCCAAAGATTGTGAAGAAGGCATATTAAAAGGGATGTATAAAATAAAAGATTTCAGTAAGAATAAAAAGAATAAGATTCAATTGTTGGGTTCAGGAACAATTTTAAGAGAGATGATGGAGGCAGCAGAAATTTTACAAAATGAATATCAAGTAGATAGTGAAGTGTGGAGTGTTACCAGCTTTAATGAATTAAGAAGAGATGGACTTGAAACAGAAAGGTACAATTTGCTTAATCCAGGAGGAGAGAAAAAAATCTCTTACGTTGAAAAATGCCTTGGAAAAACTGAAGGTCCTATTTTAGCAGCTTCAGATTACATGAGAATGAATTCTGACCAAATTAGACCTTACATAAATAAAAGTTTTTATTCATTGGGTACAGATGGATTTGGTAGAAGTGATACAAGAAAAAATCTAAGAAAATTTTTTGAAGTCGATAAAGAGCATATAATTGCATATGGCTTAAGTATTTTATCTAATGAACAATTAATTGCTTCTAAACATGCGGTAGATGCAATTAAAAAATATAAAATTGATAAAGATAAGCCTATGCCCACAAAATTATAATGAGCGAGAAAGAAGTATTAGTTCCTAACATTGGTGATTTTAAAGATGTTGAAGTAATTGAGGTATTAATAGAGGCAGGATCAAATATTAATAAAGATGATCCGATAATTACAATAGAAAGCGATAAATCAAGTGTTGAGATCCCAAGCCCATACTCAGGTAGTGTTAAAAAAGTTAATTTAAAAGTTGGTGATAAGGTTTCAGAGGGTTCATCAATACTAATAATTGGTTCAGAAGAAGAAGAGGTCAAAGAGATTAAAGAAGAAACTATTATACAAAAACCACCCGAAAAAGTAATTTCAAAACCAAAAGAAATATTAAAAAATAATAGAGTTAGTGTATTCAAATCAAGCAAAGCACTTGCTAGCCCAAAAACTAGAAAATTTGCAAGAGAACTTGGTGTTGATATTAATAATATTACTGGATCACAAAGATCAGGAAGAATTATAGAGGAGGATATAAAAAAATTCGTATCTTCTAATTTTAATAAACCTCAAGAAGAAAAGAAGGCTCCATCTATAAAGCCCTCAGAATATGATCACGCTGATTTTGGAGATGTAGAAATTCAAGATATACCAAGAATTAAAAGAATTGCTGCTCCACATTTATCAAATTCTTGGCAAACAATACCGCATGTTACTAGTTGTGATGAAGCAGATATTACTGAGTTAGAAGAATTTAGACAAAATTTGACTGATACTTTTACCGGAGAAAAAAAGAAAATTACTCCATTGGCATTTATTATAAAGGCAGTTGTGGAAGCTTTGAAAGTTTTTCCAAGATTTAATAGTTCTATTGACAATATTGAAAATGGAAAAATAACATTAAAAAAATACTTCCATGTAGGAATTGCAGTTGATACTCCCAATGGTTTAATGGTGCCAAAAATAAGAAATGCTAATCAAAAGAATATAGATCAAATAAGCAAGGATCTAAAAAAAGTTAGTGATGATTGCCGAAATTTGAAGATAGATAAAAAAGAGTTTTATGGAGGATCCATAACTATAACAAGCCTAGGTGGCATTGGAGGAACTTATTTTACTCCTATAATAAATTATCCTGAGGTTGCTATTTTAGGAATTGGAAGGACTTATATTAAACCTGTTTATATTGATGGACAATTTAAACCTAGAACAATGTTGCCTTTATCTCTCTCTTACGATCATAGAATTATTGACGGTGCTGAGGGTTCAAGGTTTAATAATGAATTAAAAAATAACCTTGGTAAAAACTTTGCCTACAAATTAGCTAAGCAATGATTAAAAATTTTAAACTTTTAAATAATAAAACTGTATTTTACTTTAATGACAATAAGTTTGAAACATTTCCTAATATTTGGTTAAGAGATCATATTAAAAATAAAGAAAACTGGGATTTTAAAACCAATCAAAGAATAACTTATACCGCAAATTTAGACATTAATATCAAAGCTAAAAAAGCAAAATTATTAAAAAAAGGGAAATTCATTGAAATATTATGGTCTGATGAAAATAAACCAACTAAATATTCATATGAATTTTTAAAAAAAAATTCTTTAAAAAAAGAAGAAACTAAAAGTGATACTCAATTTTGGAAAGACAAAGACATAAAAAATCAAATTTTCATTAACTATAAACAATTAAAAACTAAAGTTGGATTTAAAAATTTATTAAAAAAAATCCACATATATGGTTTTGCAGTCGTAAGAAATTGTTCAAAGAATTTAAACTCTGTAGAATATATAGCTAAAAAAATAGGTTATGTCAGAAATTCAATTTTTGGAGGATTGTGGACTTTTGAATCAAATAATAAAAAAGCAGACAGTGCATATTCAAACCAAGAACTGAGACCACATACAGACTCTACATATAGTAATGATGCTCCAGGTTTACAATTACTGCTTTGTTGTAAGTATGATGCTAAAGGTGGAGATTCTATAATGGTAGATGGATTTAAATTGGCAAATGAAATGAAACAAAAATATAAAAAACATTTTAGAACTTTAACAAATACAAAAGTTAAAGGTTCTTATATTGGCGATGGTGTTCGCCTTGAAGCAAAAAGACCAATAATAAAATTAAATGAAAAAAATAATTTTGATCAAATTAGTTTTAACAATTACGATAGAGCACCTTTTAGAGAAACTAATCAGAAAACAATTAATTTTTATAAAGCAATTAAAGTATTTGATACGATGGCAAACCAAAAACAATATCAGTGGAGGCATATTTTAAAACCTGGTGAATTACTAATTTTTAATAATTGGAGAGTAATGCATGGTAGAGGTGCATTTTCAGGTATAAGAAAAATGGCTGGTTGCTATATCAATAAAGAAGATTTTGATAGCTGTTGTAGAATGAATAATATTATCTAAATTTAATTAAATTAATGTCCAAAACTACATCGCTTATATGCGCTTTGATAACAACATTTATTTGGGGCACTGCTTTCATTGCTCAAGACACAGGCATGGACAATATTGGTCCATTAACATTCAATGCATCTAGATTTTTTGTTGGTTTTCTTACAGTCCTGCCAATTGCTTTAATTTTAGAGAGAAAAAAAATTAATTATGAAATCAATTCTAATAAAAAATTATTTTTAAAATATTTATTTTTAATGGGTATATCATTATTTTTGGGTACCTACTTGCAGCAAGCCGCATTACAATATACGAATATAGCTAATGCAGCTTTCTTTACGGTTTTTTACGTTCCGTTAGTTCCAATTTTATTATTTTTTATTTATTCTATTAAAGTCCATTGGAGTCTTTGGCCTTCAATAGGTTTATGTATAATAGGTGTTTACCTTTTAAGTGATTTTTCAAACTCAGAGATTATGATAGGTGATGCTTTAGTTATTCTATGCTCACTATTTTGGGCTTTACATATAATTTTCGCTGGAAAATTTATGGAGAAGTTTAATATACCAATTTTTTATGCAGCATTACAAGCAGCCCTTGTTTTTGGTTTATCTCTTATATTTGCTTTTATTTTAGAAGAAGTAGTTATTACAAAAATTTTAACTGAGTATAGTTCAATATTATATGCAGGCATTTTATCCGGAGGAATTGCTTTTACTTTACAAATGTTTGCACAAAAAAATATTGAAGAAGCTCCAGCAGCAATAATTTACTCTCTTGAAGGTGTATTTGCAACAATTGCTGGATGGATTATTTTAAGTCAGGTTCTTAACATAAATAATATTATAGGATGTGTATTAATTCTTATTGCCGTAATATTTTCTCAAATTGCTCCAACGTCCAAAAAATCATAAGTAAATAATTGAAAAAAGAATAATACTTAAAACTATTCTATAAATAACAAAAAAACTCAAACTAAACATTTTAACATAAATAAGAAAATATTTAATTGTAAAATAAGAAAATAAAAATGAAGCTGAAGTAGAAAAAATAAATATAGTATCAAAATTTACTTGATCATCAATAACACCTTTAAATCCCAAAACACTTGCACCTGCTAAAGCTGGAATAGACAAATAAAAAGCTATCTTTGATGATTCAACTCTGTCAAATTTTAAAAATCTTGAAGCTGTAATTACTATACCTGATCTACTGACTCCTGGAATAATAGCTAAAATCTGAAATAACCCTATGATAATAATACTTTTAATATTTAATTCTGAAGAAATTTTATTTTTTAATTCAAACTTATCTGAAAAATATAATAAAATTCCAAAAATCAAAGTTGTCCAAGCAACAACTTTTAAGTTTCTAAATTGATCAATTAAATTTGTGGAGTAAAAAATATAACCAACAATAACTAAAGGTATAGACCCAAGAATTATTAGTAGAAATATATTTTTATTGTTAATGATATTTATTAACTCTTTTCTAAAAAATAAAATAATTGCCAACAAAGAACCTAAATGAAGACTAATATCTAATTGTAGGTTGCTAACATTGAAGTCACTCAATCTTGATATAATTAAAAGATGTGCAGACGAGCTAATTGGAATAAACTCAGATATTCCTTGAATAATTGATAAAATTAGCGTTTCTACATATTTTGAATTCATTAGATCCAATACTTCATAATTAAATTGTAACCAAATTAAAGCAATTACATATTTGCATATCATCTATGCATAATAAGAAAAAACCGCTGATTTACTTAAGTTCTGAGTAATATTAGTCAATATTTATGACCTTGTAATTGTTTATTATTAAATTTTTATCGTATATACAGCGTCCACCATGTCAGAAAAAATGCTTAAGTTTGTTGAAATAGGTCAACAAAATCCACCTAAAAGAGATATATCAGACCGAAAAGAGGATTTTGATGAAATATATCAAGAATTTCTAAAAGATAGAGCTGTTCAGCAGTCAAGCAGATGTTCCCAATGTGGAGTACCATTTTGCCAAGTCCATTGCCCATTAAGTAACAATATACCAGATTGGCTTAAACTAACTGCTGAGGGAAGATATGAGGAAGCTTATCAATTATCACAAAGCACAAACAACATGCCAGAAGTTTGTGGAAGAATTTGCCCCCAGGATAGGCTGTGTGAAGGAAATTGTGTAATAGAGCAATCGGGTCATGGAACAGTAACTATTGGATCAATAGAAAAATATATCACAGAGAAAGCTTGGGAAAATGGTTGGGTTAAACCAATAGAAATAAATAGTGAAAAAAATGAGAGTGTAGGAATTATAGGTTCTGGTCCTGCCGGACTTGCTTGTGGAGAACAACTCAGAAAAAAAGGATACAAGGTAACTATATATGATCGTTATGACAGAGCTGGAGGGCTACTAATATATGGTATCCCAGGATTTAAATTAGAAAAGCATGTTGTTCAAAGAAGAATAAAACTTTTGGAAGAAAGCGGAATTAAATTTGTCTTAAACTTTGAAGTTGGAAAAGATTCTAGCTTGACGGAGTTAAGAGAAAAACATGATGCAATTTTAATAGCTACAGGAGTTTATAAAGCTAGAGAAGTTAATCTACCTGGTAACGATTTGAGTAATATTTTCCCTGCAATGGAATTTTTGACAGCATCAAATAAAAAAGGACTAGGTGATAAAGTTGAATTGTTTGATAATGGAACTTTAAATGCTGAAGGCAAAGATGTTGTAGTAATTGGAGGTGGTGATACAGCAATGGACTGCTTAAGAACTTCGGTAAGACAGAATGCTAAATCTGTAAAATGTTTATATAGAAGAGATAGAGAAAATATGCCAGGATCAGCAAGAGAAGTTGGCAATGCAGAAGAAGAAGGTGTTGAATTTATTTGGTTAACAAGCCCTAAAGAGTTTAAAGGAACAAATAAAATCGAAAGTGTAGTTGTTAATAAAATGAAATTGGGTGAGCCAGATGATAGCGGTAGAAGAAAACCAGTTGTGGAAGAAAATTCAGATTTTGAAATTAAAGCCGATCTTGTAATCAAAGCACTTGGATTTGATCCAGAAGATCTTCCAAAATTATTTAATGAAGAAAAATTACAGGTATCAAGATGGGGAACAATAAAAGCAGATTTTGATACTATGGAAACTAGTATAGAGGGAGTTTTTGCAGCCGGAGATATAGTTCGAGGAGCATCTTTAGTGGTTTGGGGCATTAAAGACGGAAGAGATGCGGCAACATCAATTGATAATTATTTGCAAAGTAAACAAAAACTTAGAGTTGCCTAATGAAGTTAAGAAATAAAAATTTAAAAATTTTAAAAAGTAATCATGTTTATTCGGAAGAGATGGAACATGATGCATGTGGTGTAGGTTTAGTAGCATCCACCGAAGGTCTAAAATCAAGAAAAGTAGTAGAATATGGAATCGATGCTCTAAAAGCTGTTTGGCATAGGGGTGCAATCGATGCCGATGGAAAAACAGGAGATGGTGCTGGTATCCATATTGAAATTCCTAAAGATTTCTTTGAGGAAAAAATTGAAGTCACTGGTCATAAACACGATAATTCTGAACTATGTGTGGGTATGATTTTCTTACCAAGAAATGATTATAGTGCTCAAGAGCAATGCAGAACTATAGTTGAAAGTGAACTAACAAAGAGAAATTTTAGTATTTACGGCTGGAGGCAAGTTCCTGTTGATCCTTCCGTCTTAGGAGAAAAAGCTGAACAAACAAGACCTGAAATTACCCAAGTATTATTCACATACAATGACAAAAAAGTTGTCAATAAGCCTCTGGAGCAAAAATTGTATGAAACTAGAAGAGTAATTGAAAAAGAAGCACTCAATAATCAATTAAATAATTTTTATATATGTTCATTTAGTTCTAAATCTATCATTTACAAAGGTATGTTTTTAGCAGAAGCTTTGTCAGATTTTTATACTGACTTAAAAGATGAAAGATTTATATCTAGGTATGCAATATTTCACCAAAGATTTTCAACTAATACTGCGCCAAGTTGGGACTTGGCTCAACCATTTAGATCTATAGCGCATAATGGTGAAATAAATACTCTTAAAGGAAATGTTAATTGGATGAAGGTTCACGAAGAAGAGATGTTCAGTCCAGTTTTCGAAGAAATAGAGAATCTTAAGCCTGTAATACCAGCTGGAAATTCTGACTCTGCATCATTAGATAATGTTTTTGAGTTATTAAATATTTCTGGACAGCCTGCTCCTCTAGCAAAATTAATGTTAATACCAGACGCTTGGTCAAAAAAAAATAAGGTATTAAAAAAAGACCATCAACAACTATTCAATTTTTTAAATAGTACAATGGAGCCTTGGGATGGGCCAGCTGCTATAGCTGCAACAGATAATGAATGGGTAATTGTTGCAACCGACAGAAATGGATTAAGACCTCTTAGATATACAGTGACAAGAGACAAACTTCTTTTTGCAGGGAGTGAAACAGGAATGATAGATTTAAATGAGAAAAAAATTGTATCTAAAGGAAGATTAGGACCTGGAGAAATATTAGGATTAAGAATAGAAAAAGGCAAAGTATATTCAAATGATGAAATAAAAAACTACCTTTCAAAAGAATATAAGCATTACAACAATCAGATTATTGATCTTGATAAAAAACTAGAGGCAGAAACTGAAAAAGTAGAGCTAGACGGCCAAAGTTTGAGAAATTTTCAACATTGTTTTGGATATAGCATAGAAGATTTAGAATTAATTCTTCATCCAATGGCAGAAGATGCTAAAGAAGCAACAGGCTCAATGGGTGATGATACGCCTTTAGCAGTTTTATCTGACAAATATAGACCACTATATCATTACTTTAGACAAAACTTTAGTCAGGTTACAAATCCACCAATTGACTCTCTAAGAGAAAATAAAGTTATGAGTTTAAAGACAAGATTTGGGAATCTTGGTAATATTTTAGATTTTAGTAAATTAACTAAAGACAATATTTATGTCTTAAATAGTCCGATATTATCAAATGCACAATTTGAAAAATTTTTAAAATTCTTTGGAAATAATAATAAAGTTTTAGATTGTACATTCAGTAAAGATGATGATTTAGAGACATCAATAAATTTACTCAAAGTTAAATCAGAACAAGCTGTTAGAGAGGGAATTAAACAAATAATATTATCAGATAAAAATATTTCAGAAAATAGAATGCCAATGCCAATGCTTTTATGTATTGGGGCAATAAATACGCACTTAGTTAAATTAGGTCTAAGAGGTTATGTTTCTATTAATGTTCAAACTGGAGATGCTTTAGATACGCACTCTTTTGCAACATTAATTGGTGTTGGTGCTACTACAGTGAACCCTTATCTAGCATTTGATAGCTTATATCAAAGACATTCTAAGAAATTATTTGGAAACTTCACTTTTGATGAATGTGTTTCAAGATACATTAAATCAGTCAATCTTGGTCTTCTTAAAATAATGTCTAAAATGGGAATTTCTGTTTTAAGTTCTTATAGAGGCGGATGTAATTTTGAAACTGTGGGACTAAGCAGAACAATTGTAAAAGATTACTTTCCTGGAATGTTATCAAAGATCTCTGGAATAGGTTTAAAGGGAATAGAAAAGAAAATTAGAACTATACACAAAGAAGCATTTTTCGATAATTCAAATATTTTACCTATTGGAGGTATTTACAGATATAGAAAAAATGGTGAAACACATCAGTATCAAGGCAAACTAATTCATTTACTGCAAACTGCGGTTGGACAAGGATCTTACGAAATATATAAAAAATACACAAAAGGTATTTATAATCTAAATCCAATAAGTTTAAGAGATTTAGTAGATTTTAAATCTAAAAATCCTATCGATATATCTAATGTTGAGCCTGCGTCTAATATACTAAAAAGATTTGGAAGCGGGAGTATGTCTCATGGAGCTTTATCAAAAGAAGCACATGAAACTCTTGCTGTTGGTATGAATAGAATTAAGGGTGCATCTTGTAGTGGTGAGGGTGGAGAAGATGAAAAAAGATTTAAGATTATGGAGAATGGAGATAGCGCAAATTCAAGAGTTAAACAAATTGCATCAGCTAGATTTGGAGTAACCATTAACTACCTAAATAATTGTAATGAGATTGAAATCAAAATTGCGCAGGGCGCAAAACCGGGTGAAGGTGGACAATTACCTGGTTTTAAAGTTACAGATGAAATTGCGAGATTGAGACACTCAACGCCTGGAGTTACTTTAATATCACCTCCACCACATCATGATATTTACTCAATAGAAGATCTGGCTCAATTAATTTATGATTTAAAACAAATAAATCCTAAGGCTAGAGTTGGAGTTAAATTAGTTGCTTCCTCAGGAATTGGAACAATAGCTGCTGGAGTTGCAAAAGCTAAAGCAGACATAATTTTAATCTCGGGGCACTCAGGAGGTACAGGAGCCACTCCACAGACAAGCGTTAAATATGTTGGAGTTCCTTGGGAGATGGGATTAACAGAAGCAAATCAGGTATTGACTTTAAATAACTTGAGACATCAAGTGACGCTTAGAACTGACGGTGGAATAAAAACAGGAAGAGATGTTGTAATCGCAGCCATGATGGGAGCAGAAGAATTTGGCGTAGCAACAACTGCTTTAGTCGCAATGGGATGTATAATGGTCAGACAATGTCATTCAAATACATGTCCAGTGGGTGTTTGCACACAAGATGATAAATTAAGAGAGAAATTTACAGGAACTCCTGAAAAAGTAGTAAACCTTTTTACATTTATAGCAGAGGAAGTAAGAGAAATACTTGCTGATCTTGGTTTCAAATCTTTAAATGAAGTAATTGGAAGAACTGACTTACTAAGGCAAGTAAGCAAAGGATCACCAAACTTGGATGATTTAGACTTAAATCCTCTTTTTGTTCAGGCAGATCCTGGAAAAAATAAAAGATATTGTGAGAAACCTGAAATTAATTCTGTTCCAGATACTTTAGATCAAAAATTATGGCCAGAAATAGAAGACAAAATAGATAAAAAAGAAAAAATAAATCATGAATTTGAAATTCAAAATACTGATAGAGCAGTTGGTACTAGAATTTCTTATCATTTGTACAAAAAATTTGGAAATAATAATCTTGATGAAAATTCGATCGAATTAAATTTTAAAGGTTCAGCAGGCCAATCCTTTGGTGCTTTTGCTATTAAAGGATTAAAACTAATATTAAAAGGGGATGCAAATGATTATGTTGCCAAAGGATTATCAGGTGGAACTATTGTGATTAAATTACAAGATGAAAGCAACCTTGTTTCAAATGAAAATACTATTATTGGAAATACTGTTTTGTATGGAGCTACTTCAGGAAAATTATTAGCTGCAGGACAAGCAGGAGAGAGATTTGCTGTTAGAAATTCAGGTGCAACTGCAGTAGTAGAAGGTTGTGATTCAAATGGTTGTGAATACATGACAGGCGGAAACATTATTATATTAGGAGATATTGGCGATAATTTTGGAGCTGGCATGACAGGAGGTATGGCATTTATTTATGACCCTGAAAATCAATTTGATAAAAAAGTAAATCCTGAAAGTGTAGTTTGGCAAACTCCAGAAACTAAATTTTGGATTGAGTACCTAAGGAAATTAACTCAAGAGCATGCGATAGAAACAAATTCAACAATCTCGAAAAAAATTGTTGATAATTTTGAAAATGAAATAAATAATTTCGTCCAAGTTTGTCCAAAAGAAATGTTAGATAAGTTAGAAAATCCTATATCAAACAAAAAATTAGTCGGTCAAGCTAGTTAGTATTTTTAATAATATTATCTAACTCTTTACAAATAATATTTAGGTTTTTTTTTGACGAGAGACTATGGTCACCCTTCTTAATTATATTTAATTTTTTTTTTGCTTTGCTGAAGATTTTTAAAACTTCTCTTGAGTATTTAATTGGTACAACTTCATCTTTTTGCCCATGGACCATAGTAACAGGTATTTTCATTGGAATTTTAACATTCAAAACTTTATTTTGTTTTTTTCTTCCATCTTTAATTAATTGATTAGTTATGAGATACTCATAACCACCATTTTTAATTTTGCTAATACCTTTTTTGATAATTTCACTCTTTGTCTTTTTTGAAAATTTTTTCCACATTATTCTTGTTAAAAATTCTGGAGCAGAGCCAATTCCCATTAAGCCTTTAATCTGTTTCTTAATTGATTTAAATAATAATAAAGAAATCCATGCACCCATACTAGAACCTATTAAAATTATATCATTTTTTTTAACTATGCTCTTAATAGTCTGTTTTGCATCATTTGCCCAAGTGGAAATATTCCCTTTTGTAAATTCACCTGAAGATTTTCCGTATCCAGAATATTCTAGTGCCAAAAAACCCAATTTATTTTTTTTAGCATAGTTTAAAAATCTTTTAGGTTTATCTCCTTCTATATCGGATGCAAAACCTGGTAAAAATATAATATAAAGATTTTTCTTATAATAATTGCTTATATATCTTAGTTTTTTTGTTTTAGAAATTTTTAGAAATTTAAATTTTTTCATATAAAGTACTAAAATTGATTTGAAATATTATAACTCTACCATATGCATCCAAAATTGAAAGTTCTGCAAGTTATACCAAAACTTGGATACGGTGGCGCAGAAACAGGTTGTTATGATATCGCACACTATCTACATGAAAATGATTGTAAATCTTTTTTAATTTGCAACGGTGGTGAATTAACAAAGTTTATAGATAAAAAAAAAGTTAAATATATAAGATTACCTGTTAATTCCAAAAACCCCATTTTGGTTTTTTTTAATTCAATAATTATTTCTTTAATAATTTTATTTTATGGAATTAATATTGTCCATGCGAGAAGTAGAGCACCTGCATGGTCTTGTTTGCTAGCTACCAAAATCACACGACGTAAATTTGTAACTACATTTCATGGAACATATAATTTTAAAAGTAAATTAAAAAAATTATATAATTCTGTAATGTTGAGATCAGATTTAATTATTGCTGGGTCTAATTTTATATTTTCACATATTAAAGAAAACTACTCTGAATACCTTAATGATAAAAAAAAATTCTTGGTGATATTTAGAGGCATTAATACTGACTATTTTGATCCATCAACTACTATAGAAACAGAGGAAGATGAATTATTTAAATCATGGGGACTTAAAATTGAGAGAAAAACTGTTCTATTACCCGGAAGATTAACAGAATGGAAAGGCCAAGAAATGTTTTTAGATGCTATTAATAAAGTAAATATTAATTTAGGACACGAGGTATTTAATGTAATTATTCTTGGGAGCGATCAAGGAAGAGAACTTTACAAAAAGAAACTTATTAGGTTAGTTGAACAGTACAGATTAACTAACCAAGTAAAATTTATAGATCATTGTAAAAATATGCCTCTAGCTTACAAAGTTTCAGACATCATAGTTTCTTCATCTGTAGAACCAGAAGCCTTTGGAAGAATATCTGTTGAGGCTCAGGCAATGAAAAAACCAATTGTTGCAAGTAATATTGGGGGATCAAAAGAGACTATAAATCAAAATAAAACAGGATTTTTATTTGAAGCAAATAACTCTGACGATCTTTCAAAAAAATTAATAGAAATTATGAATTTAGATGAACAGACTATCAATCAAATGGGCATAGAAGGTAGAAAAAATGTCGTTTCAAAATTTAATGTTGAAAAAATGTGTTTTTCTACTTATTCAGAGTATAAAAAATTAATAAACTAATGCCAAATATTACATTACCTGATGGAAAAAAATTAAACTTTGAAAAAAGTATAACAGGCACAGAGGTTGCTGAAAAAATTAGCAAGTCTTTAGGTAAGCAAGCTTTGGTGATGAGCATAAACGGTGAGCTTAAAGATTTATATACTGTTATTGATCAAGATTGTTCTATTGAAATATTTACAGCTAAAGATCCTGAGGGTTTAGAAGTAATTAGACATGACACTGCACATATAATGGCTATGGCCGTTCAAGAACTATACCCAGGCACACAGGTAACAATTGGGCCAGTTATAGAAAATGGATTTTACTATGATTTTGCAAGAAAAGAGCCTTTTACTCGCGATGATTTAAAAAAGATTGAAAAAAAAATGTCAGAGATAATAGATAAAGATGTAAAAACAAGAAAAGAAGTTTGGGAGAGAGATAAAGCAATAAGTCATTTTAAAAAAATTGGAGAAAAATACAAAGCTGAAATAATTGAGAGCATTCCTAAAAACGAAGAACTTACGGTTTATCATCATGGCGAAACATGGCATGATTTATGTAGGGGTCCACATTTAGTATCTTCTGGTAAAATAGGTAAGGCTTTTAAACTGACAAAAGTATCTGGAGCTTATTGGCGTGGTGACTCTAATAATGAAATGCTTCAAAGAATATATGGTACTGGGTGGGCAACTCAAAAAGAATTAGACCTTTATCTTCAGAGAATTGAGGAAGCAGAAAAAAGAGATCATAGAAAAATTGGAAAAGAGATGGATTTATTTCATTTTAGAGAAGAAAGTCCTGGATCTGTGTTTTGGCACCAGAAAGGATGGAATTTGTTCCAAAAATTAGTTTCATATATGAGAATGAAACAAGATCACGATGGTTACAAAGAGATAAATACGCCAGAAATACTTGATAGATCTTTGTGGGAAAAATCTGGCCACTGGGAAAAATTTGGAGCTAATATGTATACTTCAACTACACCAGATGAAAAAGTATTTGCAATTAAACCCATGAATTGTCCTGGGTGCGTTCAAGTGTTTAATCAAGGACTTAAAAGTTATAGAGACTTACCTTTAAAGATGTCAGAATTCGGAAAAGTTCATAGATATGAACCTTCTGGTGCATTGCATGGATTATTACGTGTAAGAGCCTTTACTCAAGATGATGCACATATTTTTTGTACAGAAGAACAAATTACTGAAGAATGTTTGAGTGTTACAAATTTAATTTTAGAAATTTATAAAGATCTTGGTTTTAAAGATGTTATTTTAAAATATTCAGATAGACCAGATTTAAGAGTTGGTGACGATAAAGTTTGGGATAAATCAGAGGCTGCATTGTTAGAGGCAATCAAAGCAACAAAGCTAGAGTACTCAATTAATAAAGGTGAGGGGGCATTTTATGGACCAAAAATTGAATTTGTTTTAAGAGATGCAATAGGTAGAGATTGGCAGTGTGGAACCTTGCAAGTAGATTTAAATTTACCTGGCAGATTAGGAGCTTCTTTTGTTGATAAAGATGGAACTAAAAAAGTACCTGTAATGTTACACAGAGCATTATTTGGATCTTTAGAAAGGTTTATAGGTATCCTTATAGAGAATTATGCAGGCAAGCTGCCATTTTGGATATCACCTTTACAGGCAGTAGTTATTCCAATCTCTAGTGATTTTGATGAATATGCTAAAAGTGTAGCTAAGGAATTAAAACGGATTGGTTTGATTGTCGAGGTGGATCTTAAAAATCACAATTTAAATTATAAAATAAGAGATCATTCTTTAACAAAAGTACCAATGTTATTGATTTGTGGAAAAAAAGAAGTTGACTCCAACAGTGTAACTATTAGAAGATTGGATTCTAATAAACAAGAAAATATGGCTTTGAAAGAATTTATAAAAAAATACTCCGATCTAAATAAAGCCCCTTCAATTTAAGTGGCAGATTTTAAACAAAATTATTTTCAAAAAAGAACTAAAGCAAGAGGCCCAAGGTCTAACAACAGGATTACATCAAATGAAGTTCAAGTTATTGCAAGTGATGGAGAAAATTTAGGAATTTTAAATTTAAATGAAGCTATCAATAAAGCAAAAAATGAAGGTTTAGATTTAATTGAAATTGCTCCGAATGCAAAACCCCCTGTCTGTAAAATTATGGACATGGGTAAATATAAATACGACGCACAAAAAAAAGCTAACAAAGCAAAAAAAAAACAAAAGAAAATTGAATTAAAAGAAATAAAATTAAGGCCAGTTACAGAAGTTCATGACTACACTTTCAAAATTAAAAATGCTCAGAAATTTTTGGCAAAAGGTGATAAAGTCAAATTTACAATAAGGTTCAAAGGAAGAGAGTTACAACATTCAAACCTAGGCAATGAATTAATGGATAAAATTAAGGCAGATATGGAGACTATTGGGAGAGTAGAGCTTCAGCCAAAATTTGATGGAAAGCAAATGATAATGGTAATCCAGCCTTTATAAGCCATATTTCTAGTTGTAAATTTAATTTAATATTTGTATAACCCCGAAATTATGCCCAAGTTAAAAACAAAAAGTTCAGCTAAAAAAAGATTTAAAATCTCAGCTAAAGGTAAGGTTATTACCCCACAGGCTGGAAAAAGACACGGCATGATTAAAAGAACGAATTCACAAATTAGAAAACAAAGAGGCACAACTGTTTTATCCAAACAAGATGGTAAGATAGTAAAATCTTATATGCCTTACAGCTTAAGAGGATAAAATGGCAAGAGTTAAAAGAGGAGTTACTAGCAGAGCTAAACATAAAAAAGTTTTAAAAGCTGTCAAAGGTCAGTGGGGAAGAAGAAAAAATACAATAAGAGTTGCAAGACAAGCAATGGAAAAAGCTATGCAGTATGCTTATAGAGATAGAAGAAATAAAAAAAGGGATTTCAAATCACTATGGATACAAAGAATTAACGCTGGTGTCAGATCCGAAGGTATAACATATTCAAAGTTTATTAATGGTTTAAGCAAATCAGGAATTAAATTAGATAGAAAAATTCTTGCAGAAATTGCTTACGATAACCCCGAAGCATTCAAAACTATAGTTAAAAGGGCTCAGGCAGCATTAAATTAATCAAGACTATTGTTTTTCTTCCTTTAACAAATATTCTATTAAAATGTCTGATATTAAAAAAATAAAAGATGATTATATCGATAAGCTTAATACAGAAAATAACATTGAAAAAGTAAATAACATCAAATCTGAACTATTTGGAAAAAATGGAATTATATCGAACGAATTTAAAAAATTAGGTTCGATTTCTGTAGAGGAAAGAAAAAAATTAGCCTCAGATTTAAATAATATTAAAGATGAACTTCAAAATAAAATATCAATCAAAATTCAAGAAATTGAAACTAAAGAAATTAATTTAAAGCTTGAGAAAGA
Organism: uncultured Pelagibacteraceae bacterium; assembly: GCA_902534735.1. Classification (GTDB taxonomy): domain Bacteria; phylum Pseudomonadota; class Alphaproteobacteria; order Pelagibacterales; family Pelagibacteraceae; genus Pelagibacter. The sequence goes on along the minus strand of CACARD010000001.1, from coordinate 231,487 downwards.
AAAAATTGATGTAACTCTTCCAGAAAGAAATATTGAAATTGGTAAAATTCATCCAGTCTCCCAGGTAATAGATGAAATCTCATCTATATTTTCTGAAATAGGATTTAGTGTTGAAGAAGGCCCAGATGTAGAAAATGAATATAATAATTTTACAGCATTAAATACACCAGACAACCACCCAGCTAGAGATATGCATGATACTTTTTATCTTGATAATAATAAGGAATTACTTTTGAGAACTCACACATCTCCAGTCCAGGTAAGAACTATGCTAAAAGGTAAACCTCCTTTTAAAATTATTGCTCCAGGACGAACTTACAGATCAGATAGTGATCAAACCCATGCTCCGATGTTTCATCAAGTTGAGGGACTTCATATAGATAAGAATATAAATATGGGACATTTAAAAGGATGTTTAAATTATTTTATTAAGGAGTTTTTTGAAGTTGATAAAATTAAAATGAGATTCAGACCAAGTCATTTTCCATTTACGGAACCTTCAGCAGAAGTAGATATAGGATATGAAATTAAAAATGGAAAGATAGTAATTGGTGAAGGTAATAAATGGTTAGAAATTCTAGGCTGTGGAATGGTTCATCCAAACGTTTTAAAAAATGTAAATGTTAATCCAAGTAAATATCAAGGATATGCCTTTGGAATTGGCATAGACAGACTTGGAATGTTAAAATATGGAATTAATGATTTAAGAGCTTTTTTTGAGACTGATTATAGATGGTTAAGTCACTTTGGTTTTGATCCATTGGATGTCCCTTCAAATTATAGAGGACTAAGTAGATGAAGTTCACAGTTGACTGGTTAAAAAACCATCTCGATACAAAATTTAACAATAATCAAATAATAGATAAATTAACTAATATTGGTCTAGAAGTAGAAAGTTTTGAGAGTTCTACATCTGAATTAGATACATTTATTGTTGCAAAAATTATAAATGCCAAAACTCATCCAAATGCCGACAGATTGAAGTTATGTGATGTTGATGTAGGTAGCGACAAAACAATTGAAGTAGTATGCGGAGCCCCAAATGCAAAAAATGGTCTTTTGACAGTTTATGCTCCTCCAGGATCAATTATTCCCAAAAATCAGATGAAATTATCTGTAAGTAAAATAAGAGGTGTAACATCATATGGAATGCTCTGTTCTGAGTCAGAATTACTATTATCCAATGAAAGTGATGGAATTATAGAACTAAAAAACAATAAATATGCAAATAAAATTGGAGAAAAATATTTTAAAAATACTTCTGAAAAAGTAATAGATTTATCAATTACTCCCAATAGACCAGATTGTTTAGGAGTAAGAGGAATTGCTAGAGATTTATCTGCTGCTGGTGCTGGTAAATTAAAAATTAATAAAAAATCCAATTTAAAATATAGAGGTAATCAAAATATAAACGTAACAATAAAAAAAGAAAAAGCCCAAGGATGCACAATTTTTGGAAGTTGTTTAATAAAAGGTGTAACAAATAAAGAGAGTCCAAAATGGCTAAAAGATAAAATTAAATCTTTAGGCCAAAAACCAATATCTGCCATAGTCGATATTACTAATTATGTAATGTTTGATTTAAATAGACCATTACACGCTTATGATGCAGATAAAATAGATAATGAAATTATTGTCAGAAGTTCATCTAAAGGAGAAAGCTTCGAAGCCTTAGATAATAAAAAATATATTTTAGAAAATGATATGTGCGTTATTTCTGACAGATCTGGAGTCCTTGGTCTTGGTGGCATAATTGGTGGGACAAGATCTGGAACAGAATATTCGACTAAAAATATATTATTAGAATCTGCTTATTTTTTGCCACGTTCAATAAGAAAAACATCTAAACAATTAAATATAGATACAGATGCAAAATTCAGATTCGAAAGAGGCATAGATCCCCTTTCAATTGAAGAAGGATTAATAAAAGCTTCTGAGCTAATAAAACAAATTTGTGGAGGCGAAATAAGTAACTTAGATGTAAAAAAAATTGATAATTATAAAAAAACAATAATTAATTTTGACCCATTTCTTTTTGAAAAAACGACAGGATTTATTGTTGAAAATAAAGAATTAATTAAAATACTTGAAAAGTTAGGTTTTAATGTAACTAAAAATAAAAAAATTTTTAAGTTAGTAGTACCTTCTTGGAGACCAGACATAACTCAATCAATTGATATTGTTGAAGAAATAGTGAGAATAAAAGGCTACGAACATATTAATACATCAGAACCAATTAAGACAAGATTAAAGCCTACACTTAATTATTATCAGAAATTATTTCATTTTTTACAAAGATCTGTCGCATCTAAAGGTTATTTAGAAACTGTGACTTGGTCATTTACAGACTCTAAAATTAATCAATTATTTAAAGAAAATGATGAAGAAATATCAATTGTAAATCCTATTAGTTCAGATCTAAATGTTTTAAGAAATTCTATTTTTCCAAATTTATTATTTTATTTAAAGAAAAATTTAGATAGAGGATTTAAAGATATTTCTTTATTTGAAATTGGTCCAGCGTTTAAAGGGAAAAATCCTGGAGATCAACTGACTGTTATAGGCGCCGTGAAGGCTGGAAAGGTTTCAAGATTATCTTGGAATGATAAAGAAAGAATTGTAGACGCATTCGATGTAAAAAAAGATGTAATTCAAAGTCTTTGTGAAGCAGGGATTGATAAAGATGATATTGTTATAGATGATAAAACTCCTTCTTACTATCATCCAGGAAAATCTGGAGGGGTGTACCAAAATAAAAACGAAAAAAATGCTCTAGCATACTTTGGCGAGATTCATCCAAACATAATAAAAAAATTAGACATAAAAACGGAAGGTTTGGTAATATTTGAAATTTGTCTTGATTGCATAAAGGAAACAAAACAAAAGATAAAAGATTCAAAATCTGAATATAAATTTTCTGATTTCCAAAAATCAGAGAGAGATTTTGCATTTATTATTAATAAAAATTTTAAATCTCAAGAATTAGTTAATATAATTAAATCAGTTGATAACAAATTAATTAAGTCAGTAAGGGTATTTGATGTATTTGAAGGAGAAAATATACCAAAGGGAAAAAAATCTATAGCTGTTAATGTAACTATTCAGTCAGAAGAAAAAACACTAAATGAAAATGACCTGGACAACATTAATAAACTAATTATCTCTTCCGTTGAGTCAAAGTCTGGCGCGAAAATTAGATCCTAAAAATGGGCGATACGATAGACAACATCAGGAATTTTGCAATTATAGCTCATATAGATCATGGGAAATCAACTATAGCTGACAGAATAATTCATAAATGCGGAGGTTTGAGTGATAGAGAAATGAAATCTCAAGTACTAGACTCTATGGATATAGAAAGAGAGAGAGGTATAACAATTAAAGCACAAACAGTTAAATTAAATTATAAAGCTAAAAACGGGAAAAACTATATTTTAAATATTATAGACACCCCAGGACATGTAGATTTTAGTTATGAAGTTAGTAGAAGCCTTTATGCGTGTGAGGGCTCAATATTAATTGTAGATAGTACTCAAGGGGTAGAAGCTCAAACACTTGCAAATGTATATCAAGCACTTGATATAAATCATGAGATTATTCCAGTATTAAATAAAATTGATCTACCAGCATCTGATCTTGAAAGAACAAATAATCAAATTGAAGATGTTATTGGCATAGATACTTCTAATTCTGTTCCTTGCTCTGGAAAAACTGGACAAGGAATAGATGAAATCCTTGAGCAAATTATTAACTCTTTACCTGGACCTAAAGGTGAAAAAAATAGCAAATTAAAATGTTTATTAGTTGATAGCTGGTATGACACGTATCTTGGAGTAGTTATACTAGTGAGAATCATAGATGGAAAACTAAAAAAAAATATGAAAATAAAAATGATGTCTACAAATCAAGAATATATTGTAGAAAAGGTTGGTGTTTTTACTCCTAAGGCAAAAGATGTGAGTGAACTTAATGCTGGAGAAATAGGTTTTATTACAACTGGTATTAAAGTTTTATCAGAGACTAAGGTTGGAGACACTATATGCGATGCAGAAAATCCTCTCCAAGATGCATTACCAGGTTTCAAACCGAGTAAACCAGTAGTTTTTTGTGGTTTATTTCCTGTAGATAGTTCTGAATATCAAAAATTAAAAGATGGACTTGCTAAATTACAATTAAATGATGCAAGTTTTTCTTACGAAGCAGAATCATCATCTGCCTTAGGACTAGGTTTTAGATGTGGATTTTTAGGTCTTTTACACCTTGAAATAATCACAGAAAGACTTGAAAGAGAATTTGATATAAATTTATTAACTACAACACCTGGTGTTGTTTATAAAGTTCACATAAATAATGGTAAAATTATCGAACTTCAAAATCCATCAAATTTACCAGATCCTACTTATATAAAATTTATTGAAGAACCATGGATTAAAGCCACAATTATCACTCCAGATCAATACTTGGGGTCAATTATTAAGTTATGTCAAAATAAAAGAGGTATTCAAACTAATTTAAGTTATTCAGGAAATCGTGCAGTAATCAATTATGAGATACCTTTAAATGAAGTAGTATTTGATTTTAATGATCGTCTTAAATCTATGACTAGTGGATATGCTAGTTTTGATTATGAAATTATTGATCACAAAGAAGGAGATCTAGTAAAAATGAATATACTTGTAAACTCAGAACCTGTTGATGCTCTTGCAATGATGATACATAAAGATTTTGCTCAAACTACAGGTAGAGAGGTCTGTGAAAAATTAAAAGACCTAATTCCAAGACACAACTTTATGATACCAATACAAGCAGCTATTGGTGGTAAAATTATTGCTAGAGAAACTATCAAAGGTTTTAAAAAAGATGTGTTAACAAAAATTCATGGAGGTGGAGCGACTGATAGAAAAAGAAAACTGCTAGAAAAACAAAAAAAGGGTAAAGCAAGAGCTAAACAATTTGGAAAAGTTGAAATACCCCAAGAAGCATTTATTGGAGTTTTAAGAATTAATAAAGAATGACAAAAGATATAATAATCTTAGTATTATTTTTGGTAGTTTTAATTCTAACATATCTGTTTAATAAAAAAAAAATTAAAAACTTTTTTTATAAAAGTAAAATAAAAAAAATAAATATAACTGAACTAGACCAAATTTTCGAAGAGAAATTTATAAGTGAAAATTTAAAAGGTCCAAAAGAAGAAACCATTATCAAAAGTTTTATTATCTCTCCACACAATAAAATTGTAGGAATGACCTCAGATTACGAGGCATGGATAATATCTGTACTAAGTAAAAAAAGTGATAACATATTTGAGTTTGGGACTTGTAGTGGTAAAACTACTTATTTAATGGCACTTAACTCAAATAAAGATGCTAAAATTACTTCCTTAACTCTTGGACCAGAACAGTTAAAAAATTTAAATAAGGAAAATACTGATAATAAAATTTCATTTAGAAATTTAATAAATGAAAGTATATATGAAAAATTCTTGTTTTCAGGTACGGATGCTGAAAACAAAATTAACATTATTTTTGAAGATTCAGTAAATTTTGATGAGAGCAAATATATAAATAAATTTGATTTAATATTTATAGATGGAGGACATACTTATTCTGTTGTAAAAAATGATACCGAAAAATCATTTAAAATGATCAACAAAAATGGAATAATTTTATGGCACGATTACGTTCCTGGCAAACAGTCCTCAAAAAATGTCGTAAATTATTTAAATGAAATTTCTAAAGAAAAAAATATTTTAAATATCAGAAATACATCACTGTGTGTATTTAGGAATAGTGATTAAAGGAGAGGTGGCCGAGCGGTTGAAGGCGCACGCTTGGAAAGCGTGTATAGGGGAAACTCTATCATGGGTTCGAATCCCATTCTCTCCGCCATATTTTTATTAGAAAAATGATCTTTTTGACAGGTTTTAAAGAAATAGAAAAAAAATCTAAAAAACATCAAAAAAACGTTGGTATCCAACACTAATTTAAGCATTTGTACTTCTGCCATTTTTAAATTTTTTGTAAAAATGTTATAAAAATTTCTTCCATATTATAAATTAATGACAAAAAATAATTCAAACAATTACCAAGCTGACTCCATAAAAGTCCTAAAAGGTTTAGAAGCAGTAAGAAAAAGACCAGGTATGTATATCGGTGACACTGATGATGGGACTGGATTACATCATATGGTTTACGAAGTTGTAGATAATTCCATTGATGAGGCTCTAGCAGGTTTTTGTAAAAAAATTGAGATAAGTATAAACGATGATAACTCTGTAACAGTGATTGATGACGGCAGAGGAATTCCTGTTGATATTCATAAGGGTGAAAAAAAATCAGCTGCTGAAGTTATAATGACCCAACTTCATGCCGGTGGTAAATTTGATCATAATTCTTACAAAGTTTCTGGAGGACTACACGGAGTAGGTGTTTCAGTTGTTAATGCTCTTTCTGAGAGACTAAAACTTACAATTAATAGAGATAATAAAAAATTTTATATAGAATTTAAAGATGGAGACGCCAAAACTTCTTTAAAACAAGTTGGAAAATCAAAAACTAGTGGAACCGAAATTAATTTTGTTCCATCCAAAGATATATTTTCATCCATTAAATTTAGTTTTTCTATTTTAGAAAAAAGGATGAGAGAGTTAGCTTTTTTAAATAAGGGCATAAAAATTGTTTTAAGTGATTTAAGACAAAAAAAACCAAAAACATTAGAGTTCAAATTTGAAGGAGGTATTACTGAATTTGTCCAATTCATTGATGAGAAAAAAGAAAGTTTAAAAAACAAAAATGAAAATGATCTTTTTAAAAAACCTATATACATAGAGGGTTTAAAAAATAATATTGATGTTCAATGCTCCCTTAAGTGGAATGCAGGGTATAGTGAAGATGTATTACCTTACACTAATAACATTTATCAAAAAGATGGAGGAACACATCTTCTTGGATTTCGAAGTGCATTAACAAGAGTAGTAAATAAATATGCAAATGAACAAAACTTGTTAAAAAAAAATAAAGTTTCTTTATCAGGAGATGACGTTAAAGAAGGATTAACTTCAGTCCTTTCTGTCAAAATTCCTGACCCTAAATTTTCGTCTCAAACAAAAGATAAATTAGTCTCATCAGAAGTTAGAAATATTGTTGAAACTATCATTAATGAGAAGCTGTCTATTTGGTTTGATCAAAATCCATCGATTTCAAAAATTATCTTAACTAAAATTATTCAGGCTGCAGTAGCAAGAGATGTAGCTAGAAAAGCAAGAGAAAATGTAAGAAGAAAAGGAGCCTTAGAATTAACGGGATTGCCTGGAAAATTAGCGGATTGTCAAAATTCAAAGCAAGATGGTACCGAACTATTTATTGTAGAGGGTGACTCAGCTGGTGGTTCAGCCAAACAAGGCAGAAACCGTGAAAATCAAGCAGTTTTGCCGCTTAGAGGAAAAATATTAAATACTTTTACAGATCTTAATGGATCTAAAAAGAATGGAAATACCAATGATTTGAGAACTAAAAGCTTATCAAAGATGATTTCATCAAATGAAATAGTTACATTGATAAACGCACTCGGTCTTGATCCAAAAAATGAGGACATAGATCTCAAAGATTTAAGATATGGAAAAATAATAATAATGACAGATGCTGATGTTGATGGCTCACATATAAGAGCATTATTATTAACGTTTTTTAATAATAAACCATTTGATAAATTAATTGAGTTTGGACATGTTTATCTTGCGCAGCCACCTTTATTTAAAATTAATAAAGGAACTAAAAGCATATACATTAAAGATGAAAATGAGCTTGAAAGTTATTTAATAAAAAATTCAAAGGACATTAAAAAATATAAAAAAAATTCTAAAGAATTTAATAATATTCTCCAAATTGAAAAGTCTAAACTAAACATTCAAAGATTTAAAGGACTTGGAGAAATGAACCCTGATGAACTATGGAATACAACTTTAAATCCTGAAACAAGAAATTTGTTACAGGTTCAATATTCAAAGAATAGTAAAAAAGATCAAGACTTGATACAAACCTTAATGGGCAATGATGTTTCTTCAAGAAAAGATTTTATTGTTGAAAACGCAATAAATGTTTCAAACCTAGATATTTAGATGGATTTAAAACAATCTGTCAAAGCAGCATCATTAAATAAGTCCACTTATATCAATTTAAGATGGATTGGAATTTTAGGTCAATTTATAACTATAAACACTGTAAAATTTATTTTCGGTTTTGAGTTCAATTTTATTTTATCTAATCTTATAATTTTTGTTGGAGCTTTAAGTAACTTCTATTTAATGTTTTTTTATAAGAAACCAATACTTTCAAATTTAACTTCTTTTAATTTTTTATCTTTAGATATTCTTCAATTGAGTGCTTTACTTTACTTATCTGGGGGTATTTTAAATCCATTTTCAATATTTCTTTTGATACCAAGCGTATTCGCTGCATCCAATTTAAATATTAAAACAAATATTGCATTAATTGTAATTACTCTAGCATCAATTATATTTTTAACTTTTTATCATTATGAAATGCCAAAACCATTGGATGAATATAGTATTAGCTTGTATTATTACTATGCAATTCCTCTAGCACTGATAATTGCACTATTTTTTTTGAATTATTTCGCTTTTATTTTCGGACAAGAAACAAATCTTAGGAAAGATGCTTTAGATAAAATCCAAGAAGTAATTTCCAAAGAACACGAACTTGTTTCACTTGGGGGACAAGCTGCAGCCGCAGCTCATTCATTCGGAACTCCTTTGTCCACAATTAAAATTATTTCTCACGATCTCTTTGATCAATTTAAAGACAATGATGATGTAAAAAAAGATCTTGAACTATTAATTAGTCAGGTCAATAGGTGTAATGATATTTTAAAAAAACTAACATTAAATCCAACTATAGAAGATGATTTTATTGACAAAAATAAAACGCTTTACGATTATATTAGTGAGATAGTTAACTCATTTAAGGAAATTTCAAATAAGAATTTCAATATTGATAAAGAGCAAGATTCTAATTCATTTGAAATATTAAAATCTGTTGAAATTGTTTATGGTTTGAGGAATTTTATTGGAAATGCTAACAAATTTTCAAATGAAAATATCTATATAGCTATCAAAAGTGACAGTCAAAAGACTGAAATAACAATAGAGGATGATGGCCCTGGTATACCAAAAGATATACTTAATAAGATTGGAGAGCCTTATATTAAGACACTTAAACCCAAAGATAACAAAAAAACTGGACTAGGTTTAGGGATTTTTATAGGCAAAACATTGTTAGAAAAAAATTCTGCCAGAATAACAATTAGAAATTCAGAAACTAGAGGTGGAGCTGAAGTAAATATAGAATGGGAAAATAAAAATTTAAAAAAATTAGTGTAGTTTTTTATTATTTTCAAACAATCCACTAAGCTGACCAATCATTACATCACCTAATTCTTGAACATCAGCAATTTTTATCGCTTTTTTGTAATATCTCGAAACATCATGGCCTATACCTATGGCAAGAATTTCAATGTCACTTTTGTTTTCAATCGATTTTACAGTTTGCTTTAGATGTTTTTCTAAAAAATCACCCGAGTTAACAGATAATGTTGAATCATCAACTGGAGCTCCATCAGAAATAACCATAAGAATTTTTCTTTCTTCTTTTCTTTTCTTAAGTCTATTGAAAGCCCATGTGATAGCTTCACCATCAATATTTTCTTTAAGCAAACCTTCTTTTAGCATTAAACCTAAATTTTTTTTTGATTGTCTCCAGTGGGTATCAGCAGATTTATAAATTATATGTCTTAGGTCATTTAAACGTCCTGGATTTTTTATTTTTCCAAGTTTATTCCACTTTTCTCTACTCTTACCACCCTTCCAATTTTTAGTTGTGAAACCAAGAATTTCAACTTTAACTGAGCATCTTTCTAATGTTCTAGACAATATATCAGCACAAAGAGCGGCAATAGTAATTGGCCTCCCTCTCATAGATCCAGAATTATCTATTAGTAAAGTCACAACTGTATCTTTAAATTCTAAATCCTTCTCTTTTTTAAAAGAAAGGGAATTATATGGATCAATTATTATTCTTGGTAATTTTGAACTATCTAATAAACCTTCTTCAAGATCAAATTCCCAAGATCTATTTTGTTTTGCAAGTAACTGTCTTTGTAATTTATTTGCAAGTTTTGTAATTATGTCTTGGAAACTAGTTAGCTGTTGATCTAAATTTTTTCTTAATTTTGAAATTTCTTCAGAATTTTCCAATGTTTCTGCTTTTGCTGTCTCATCAAATTCTGAAGTATATATTTTATATTCTTTATTACTTATTCCTAAATTTTTTTTCTGAACAATATTTTCTATTTCATTATTTTCAGCATCATCATTTCCTAGTTGTTCATCAAGTCTAAATTCGTTCATTTCGTCAGAACTATCAACTCCTTCATTAATACTATCTTCTTCTTCTCTTTCCTGAGAGTCTCCACTATCTGTTTTTTGATCATCTTTTGAATTATTGTTATCTTGCTCATCTTCTTTCTGCTCTTCCCTTTTGTTTTCTTCTTCGGATTCGAAGATTTCCATATTCTGGAGAATTTCTGCTATTTTAGAATTGTATAAGTCCTGATTCTCTGCATTTTCTTTTAAAAAGTGTATGTGTTTATCTAAAGATTTTTCAAAATCATCTTTCCAATATGATAAAATTTTTTCAGCGTTTTCAGTTAAATTTACGTTCATTATTTTATTAAGCATGTAATATTCAAAAGCTTCAGAAACGTTAGATTCTTCTTTCTTTTTTATATTTTCAGATTTTGCAGCACTTATTTTATTGTTGTATTTGGTCATTAAATTTTTAGAAATTCCCTTCATCATTTGTGAGCCTAAAAGTTCATATCTTATTTTTTCAGAAATTTTATAAAGTGTATGGCATGTAGGAGTTTTTGGAATATTTTGTTCCAAAGTAGAATTATCAGAAAATTTTCTTTTTAACGCTTCTGAATCTGCATCGGCTCTTAACTTAATAAAGTTTTCTTTATCTTTTAAATTATCAAATTTAGAAATATTAAATTCTTTTAAATTTTTTTTGTCTTTTAATGGATATGTTTCACCTGAAATGGCTTTAATCGTTGAGTTTAAAGCTTGTTTAAATTGCTCTTTTATAAGATCATCTTTGTTCATTAAACCTGAATATTTATCATCGACTCTGGCAGTTCTTCGCCAAAACATCTTTGATAGTATTCTGCGATTGTATTCTTTTCTACGTCATCACATTTATTTAAAAAAGTTACTCTGAAAGCATAACCCACATCTTTAAATATTTCAGAATTTTCTGCCCAATGTAGTACTGTTCTAGGGCTCATAACAGTTGAAATATCTCCAGCCATAAATCCTTTTCTAGTAAGTGTTGCAACTTTTATCATGTTTGCAACTTTCTCTTTACCTTTATTATTATCTAAGGATTTATTTTTTCCTAAAATAATTTCCATTTCTTTTTCTAAAGCTAAATAATTTAATGTTGTTACGATATTCCATCTATCCATTTGTCCCTGGTTTATTTGTTGTGTTCCATGATAGAGTCCAGTTGTATCCCCTAAACCAACAGTATTTGAGGTTGCAAATAATCTGAAATATTTATTCTGCTTAATGACCTTATTCTTATCTAATAAAGTAAAATTTCCTTCAGCTTCCAAAACTCTTTGAATTACAAACATCACATCTGGTCTACCTGCATCATATTCATCAAATACTAAAGCTACTGGATTTTGTATCGACCAAGGAAGAATTCCCTCCTTGAATTCTGTGACTTGTTTTCCATCTTTGATTACAATTGAATCTTTACCAATTAAATCTATTCTACTGACATGACTATCTAAGTTAATTCTGATACATGGCCAATTCAATCTGGCCGCAATTTGTTCTATATGTGTGGATTTACCTGTTCCATGATAACCTTGCACTAAGACTCTTTTATTAAATGAAAATCCGGAGAGGATTGCTAAAGTTGTATCTTTATCAAATTTATAAGTTTTATCTATATCTGGAACATAATCAGTTTTTTTTGAAAATGCGTCCACTTCCATATCAGAATCTATACCGAATGTTTGTTTAATCGATAATTTAATATCTGGGGTTTGTTCAATATTAGTTGTCAATTTTTTCCTTATAAGTATTTTTTAATTGGGTATAAGCTAAAGTTATCACTTTAAGCTTATCTTCAAATTTTTTATTGCCAGCATTCATATCAGGGTGAAATTTTTTCACAAGTCTTTTGAATTTTTCTTGTATTTTGGCCCATTTTAAACCAACTCCAACACCCAAAATTTCAAAGGCTTTAAGATCATTACTATTAAACTTAAACTTATTCATATGATTCAAATTACTAAAATCTTTAAATTTTCCATTTTCATCTTTTAAAGTATTATTCCACAATATTTTGAAAAAATTGTCTGAAGAGCTGAAACTCTGCGTTGGCTTGTGCCATGTCATGTCAGACTTTAAAAAGTTGATTACTTGTTCGTCGCTCATACCTGAAAAATAATTCCAGCTTTTATTAAACTCTCTTACATGCTCTAGACATAGAAGCCTATATTCTTTGCTGTTATCCTTTTCTTTTGGAGCTTTGTAAAGTCCCTCTTCATTGCAATTATTCCATTCACAAATATTTTTCATATAATATAATATCAAGTTTAATGGATATTAATCAACTTTCAAAAAAAATTGAAAATAAACTTTTGAAAGACACCTCTATAAAAAATGTAAAGATAATTGACAACACTTATAGGCATTTAAAACACAATTCACATCAGAAAGGTAAATATCATATTAAATTAGAAATAAATTCTGAAATATTAAAAAAAGCAAATAGAATTCAGTCTAATAAAGTAATCTACAAAATTTTAAGCGAAGAATTGAAAACTGATATTCATTCTTTACAAATAAGCTTTATTTAACTCTTTTACTAAAAATTTGTTCAATTCACCAGATTTGGCCTGATAATTAAGGTTTAATTTTCCAAAATTCCTTATTAAAATTAAGTTTATACTGTCTGATTTATTTTTTTTGTCACTTTTCATAAAATTAAGAATTGACGTAATTTTCCTTTTATTAAAAAGGTCTTTATATTTATTTTTGATTTCTATCTTTTTAATATGATTGTTTATTAATTCTGAATTTGAATTTGAAATAATTTTTTTTTCTTTACTAAAATTTACAGCATTCATTAAACCAAATATAACAGCTTCTCCATGATTTAATTTTTTTGAGTAACCAAGACTAGCTTCATATGCGTGAGCAAAAGTATGTCCAAGATTTAAAGATTTTCTTAAATTTTTTTCTTTTTCATCCTTTTCAATAATTTTTTTTTTTAATAAACAGCTATTTAAAATTGCGTTAATTATAAAATTACCTTTTAGGTTTAAAATCTTATTAAAATTTTTATCTAAAAAAACAAAATTTTTTTTGCTATCAATTAGACTACTTTTTAATATTTCAGCATATCCACATATAATTTCTCTTTTGGGTAGGGTATTTAGTAAATTAATATCTGAAATTACTAAATCTGGTTGATAAAAACTTCCTACAAGATTTTTTCCAAATTTATTATTAATACCTGTTTTGCCGCCTATTGAAGAATCGACTTGAGCTAATAAAGTGGATGGAATGTTTATAAATTTTATTCCTCTTTTAAATGTGCTGGCTGCATATCCAACTACATCTCCAGTAATTCCTCCACCAAATGAAATTATACAGTCTTCTCTATAAAAATTATTTTTAAATAAAATATTATGTATTTTATCAATACTTAGGTTACTTTTATTTTTTTCATTTGCACTAAAATTTAAAGTATAAATTTTTTGATTTTTTAAATTTCCTAAGAGTAATTTTCTAAATTTTTTTGGTATCTTGCTATCAATTACTATTAAACATTTTGAAAATGATAATTTATTTTTTTTTATAATATTTCTTAATTTTGAGATTAGATTGGTACCAATATGAACTTCGTAATTTTTACTTTTAGTTTTAACCTTTATTATTTTTGATTTCATATTTTTTTATAATTTTATTTGCTATTTCATTTTTATTTAGCTGATCACAATTAATCGTGAAATCTGCTAAACTATATATTTTAGCTCTCTCATTTATTAGTTTCTCTAGATCTGTTTCACTTAATGTCATAGCTAGAGGCCTTTTTTTGCTGCCATTTATTCTTTTAATTATTATATCTTTTTTCCAGTTCAGCCAAAAACTAAAAGAACTTTTTTTACATTCTCTCCTAATATTAGTATTAATATATGCACCTCCGCCAAGTGATAAAATTTGTTTTTCACCTTTTAAACATGATAATGTTATTTCTTCCTCACAGTCACGGAAGTATCTTTCTCCCTTTTTTTTGAAAATTTCTGCAATTTTCATTTTTTCTTTTTCCTCAATTTTATTATCTATATCAATAAATTTAAGTTTGGTTTGTTTAGAAATCAATTTTCCTATTAAAGTCTTTCCTGAACCCATCATACCAACTAAAACTAGATTTTTATTTGATTCCATATATTTCTAAGTTGAAAAAACACAAATATGTCTTATTTTGATTTTACAAAATTATATGCTTTTAAAACATTATACTACTAAGGAATATAACATAATATGAAATTTGCAATTAAAGCTGGAATTATTTTTTTTATATTGATTTTGTCTATTGTTATTTTGAGTCAGATTGATTTCCCATCCCCCAACAAAAAAATTGAAGTGATTTTGCCTAATGAAAATTTTAAAACAATTAAGTAAAATAATTTTCAAAATAACTTTAATTTTATTTTTTTATAATTATTCTTTTGCAAATGAACCAATCGATATCTGGAAAATTGAAAAAAAAGACATTATTAACAAAGAAAATTCAACCTCAAACATAAACGTAATTAATAATCTAAATACTAATACAACATTATCAGTTCAATCTAATTCTGAGATAGTGATAAACAAAGAAATCGAGTCATCCGCTATAAAATTAGCTGGATTATATGATCCTGCGCAGAATGGTCTAAAAATTGATATGTGGTCGAACAGTGATGGTGAGATAATTAAAAGTATATTAAATAAAAATTTAAATAGAAACTTATCTGAATTTTCAAAAAAAATATTAGACATAGCTTTACTAACAAATTCATATATTCCTACAAATAATATTACTGAAGAGGAATTTTTAGAGTTTAAATTTAATCATTTAATAAACAAAAAAGATTTTGAATTAATTAAAGAATTTTTAATTAATAACTCTGAAGTTTCAAATAAAAATAAATTGATTAAATTTTATTCAGAATATTTTCTTTCAAACTCCGAAGTAAAAAAAGCATGTGAAATATTTAATATTAGTGGTGCTATTACTGATAAGTATCTAAATAATTTTAAAATTTATTGTTTAATTCTAGAAGATAAAAAAGAACAAGCTCAACTACTTTTCGATTTGTCAAAAGAGTTGGATGAGATAGACACTTTTTTTGAAAATAAATTTAATATATTAATGGGTTACGCTAGCAAAGATGAAATAATTTCAGACGAAAATATTTTATATTTCCACCTATCTCATAAAACAAATAATGATTTTAATTATGAGCCAAAAATGGACTCACCTAAATATATCTGGAGTTATTTGTCGTCATCAAATATTCTTAAAAATTCAAATTCCTTTGATATTGAAAATCCAGAAGATTTAAGGTTATTAGAAAGGGCAACTCATGAAAATGTATTTGATGAGAGAGAACTACTAGATACATATAAAAAATTTCAATTTAACATAACACAACTATTAAATGCCAAAGATGCTTATAAGCTACTTCCAGATTATGAGGGCAGAGCTTTATTATATCAAAGATTACTTTTATCTGTTGATGTCGAACAAAGATTAAGTATGACGTCAGAACTATATAAATCTTTCCAAAAAAAGAAATTAGATAATGCGTTTGATAATGAAATCAAAGTAATATTAAAAAAAATAAAAAAAGATGATGTTCCCTCAAATTTCACTACCTTTTATGAAAATCATACTGACAACAAGTTAAAAGAGGAGAGAAAGATAAAATTTAATAATAAAAAAATACATCAGTCAAAATTATTAAATTACTTTTTAAATAAAACTAGTTTGCCTAAAGCTGAAAAGGAAACAAACGATATTTTAAAAAAAATTAAAAGAAATAAAAAATATGTTTTTTCAACAAAAGATATGATTCTTATTGAATCGCTTAAATCAGATGGCGTAAAAATAGATAAAAAATACGCAAACCTTTATCAATACAACTATCAATTTTCCTCTGATATAAAACAAATGCTATCGAATGGAGAGTTAGGCTTATTATTAATTAAAATAGTAGATATTGTTGGTGAAAGTAACCTTGAAGATCTAGATATAAACACTGTGAATTTATTAGTTTCAACTATGAATGAGCTAAAAAATGTAGATTTAAGGAACGAAATTCTAATAGAGGTCTTGCCTTTAAAAGTCTAAACAATAAATAGATTATGTCAGTAAAAGAACTAATCACAGTACCTGATGATATTCTTAGAAAAAAATCTGAGCCGTTAAATAAAGTTGATGTTAATGAAAAAAAGCTCATAAAAGACTTATTTGAAACTATGTACCATCACAATGGTATAGGTTTAGCAGCTGTTCAAGTTGGAATCCTTAAAAGAGTAGTTGTTTTAGATGTCTCAAAAAATGAAAATGAAAAAAAACCTTTATGTTTTATTAATCCACAAATAAAAACTCTAAGTGAAAAAATGTCTACATATGAGGAAGGTTGTTTATCAATACCTAATACCTTTATTGAGATAGAGAGACCAGAAATTTGTACCGTATCTTATATAGATGAAAATGGTGATAAGAAAGAAATGGAATGTGATGGACTACTCTCAACATGTTTACAACATGAAATAAATCACTTAGATGGAAAACTAATCATTGATTATTTATCTAAAATCAAAAAAGATTTAATAATAAAAAAATTGTCTAAACAAAAAACTTCTAATAGAGTTGTTGTTTAAATGTCAAATATTGTATTCATGGGTACCCCGCAGTTTGCTGTGCCTATCCTAAAAAAAATTAATCAAAAATATAAAATTAATTGTGTATTTACTCAGCCTCCAAGTAAATCAAATAGAGGTCAAAAGTTTACGAAATCATCAATTCATATATGTGCAGAGGAACTTAATCTAGAAGTTAAAACTCCAAAGAAAATTGATGAAGAATTTGAATATCTTAAAGAATTAAATTTAGATCTTGTAATTGTTGTTGCATACGGACAATTAATTTCAAAAAAAATTCTTGATTTGAGTAAAAAAGGTTTTTTGAATATTCATGCTTCATTATTACCAAAATGGAGAGGGGCTGCACCAATCCAAAGATCGATTTTAAACAATGAAAAAAAAACTGGTATATCATTTATGAAAATTGATGAAAAATTAGATTCTGGACCAGTATGTAATAAATACTCAATAGATATTCTTGATCAAGATAACGCAGAAATTTTATCAGAAAAATTATCTTATTTGAGTACAGAAAAAATTTTAGAAAATGTGCAAAAAGTTTTAGATGGAGAGGCAATATTTAAAGAGCAAGATCATACAAAAGCTACATACGCAAAGAAAATTCAAAAGATAGAGGGAAAGATAGATTGGAATAATAGTGCTCGTAAAATAATCGCTCAAATAAATGGATTATATCCAAAACCTGGTGCATGGTTTGAGCTTAACAACAAAAGATATAAAATATTAAAAGCCAAAATAAACAAGCAGTCAGCAAAAATCGGTGAAGTAATCGATGAACAAATGACAATAGCATGTGGTGAAAATTCAATAAATATTATTGAGATACAAAAAGAGGGCAAGAATCCTCAATTAATTAACGAATTTTTGTTAGGGAATAAGGTTAGAAAAGGAACAATAATTACAAGTGAATAGATATCAGATTCTAATAGAATACGAAGGCACTTTATACAATGGTTGGCAAATTCAAAAAAAAGGTAAGTCAATCCAGGAAAATATTGAGATTGTCTTGTCTAAACTATTAAAAGAAAAAATAAAAATATACGGGTCTGGACGAACAGACACAGGAGTTCATGCTAAAGAGCAATCAGCTCACTTTGATACTATAAACAAAATTATTCAAAAAGATAAATTATTGAATTCACTAAACTTCTTTTTAAATAAAAAAAAAATATCTATTTTAAAAATAAAAAAAAAAAATAAACTTTTTCATTCAAGATATTCTGCAAAAGAAAGAAGGTATACGTACTTAATTAGAAATGATGCTTCTCCTTCAGTTATCAATTTTAACAGAGAGTGGCATATTAAAAAAAAAATTGATGTTGAATTGATGAAAAAGGGAGCAAAAAAATTAATTGGAACTCATGATTTTTCAACTTTTAGAGCATCTAATTGTGCTGCAAAAAGTCCGGTAAGAACCATGAAGAAGGTAAAAATAACCAAAGTTAAAAATGTTATAAAAATTCAATTTGTTTCAAAATCTTTTCTTAAGAGTCAAGTTAGATCCATGGTTGGTTCACTCAAATATCTTGGTGAAAATAAATGGAACTTAAAAAAATTTACCAGTATCTTTAAATCAAAATCCAGAAAAAATTGTGCTCCTATTGCCCCTGCACATGGCTTATATCTTGAGAAAATTATTTATTAGATTTCTTTTTTTTCTTTTTTATTCTCCATCTTGATCCTTCTCTGACTATATAACCACAACAATTTTTGGAGCCACACTTACAAGGAAAATCCTTATAGTTTTCATCAAAACTAAACCCATAATCATAAGTTAGTTCCTCATTTTTATTTATATCTTTAATGGAACTAATCCATAATTTTAAACCTTTGCCTTCAACTTCGCAGTTTGGATCACAAGAGTGATTAATAAGTCTTGCAGTATTGTAAGCAAAATCACCATCTAAATCATATCTATTATTTAAGTTAAAAAGATAAATCGCTTTATCATTATCGAATTTTGGATTATTTTCAGTCTGTTTTTTTGTAATTATTTTACCTGTGTAGTAAATAATCTTAGTCCCTCTTTTTATATCTTTAGATGCAAACAGTCCTCTGTTATCAATTTTTGATGATTTTTGTTTATATAGTTTCATGATTATTTATTTTCTGACTCGATTAATGCATTTACATGATAATTAGCGCTTTCAGCAAGTGCTTTCAGGTCGTATCCACCTTCTAGTAAAGATACCACTTTTCCATTAGTAAATTTATTGGTGGCTTTTAGCGTTCTTTTTGTTATTTCATAAAAATCTTTGGATGAAAGTTCAAATTGAGCTAGTGGATCGTTCTTGTGTGCATCAAAGCCAGCAGAAAAGATTAAGTAATCAGGCTTATATTCAATTAACCTATCTAAAACTCTATCATAAGCATTAAAATACTCTTCAGAATTTGTGCCTGCAGGAAGAGGTATATTAAGAGAATTATTATACTTTCCCTTGTCTTTTTCTGAGCCACCACCTGGATAAAATGGATATTGATGTGTTGATATATAAAGTGAATTTTTGTTTTCATACATTACATCATAATTTCCATTTCCCCAATGAACATCAAAATCTACACATGCAATTCTTTTATAATTATATTTTTTTATTAAATAATTAACTGCAACACCTGCATTAGAAATACAGCAAAAGCCCATTGATTTATTTTTTTCGGCATGGTGTCCTGGTGGTCGTACTACACAAAATGCATTTTTAAATTTTTTATTCTCAATTCCATCTATTGCACTTATAGCTGATCCTGCGGCTTGAAATACTGCATCCTTACTTCCAGGCGATACAACAGTATCACCATCTAAAAAGTTTAAGCCACTTTTAGGAAATGAATTATTTAAATTATTAATATAATCTTCAGAATGTGTCATATTAAGAATATCATTAGGAACAACATCTGGCTTATCCCAAAGCAGTTCTTTATGTTTTTTTAAAGTATCAATTATTGAAACCACTCTCTTCGGTTGTTCTGGATGACCATCGCCTGTTATATGTTTTTCTGAAGATTCAGATGTTATAATTGCGGTTTTCAAGTGAAATAATTATGTAAAATGTTCTTATATATCTTAGTTAACTTTTTTAAATCTGAGATCGATGTTCTCTCGTTAACCATATGAATAGTATTATTTCTTAATCCTAGCTCAAGACGTGGTATCGAACCTAAAAATCTGCTGTCACTTGTGCCACCTCTACAATTTAATTTTGCATTGTTCCCCGTAACTTTTTTTACAACTTTTTTTACCATATAAATTTCATTATTTGGTACTGTGTAAAATGCTTCTCCACTTACTTTATATTCTATTTTTGTTTTGCAATTTTCTTTTTTTGCAACTGCATTAATAATTTTACTAAGTTTTTTTTTCAAAGATATTGATTTATAAGATGAATTAAATCTAACATTAAATTTAGCACTTGCAGATTGCGGGACTACATTTTCAGATATATTATCCACATTCATTTTTGTAAATTCTAAATTTGATGGTGGCATATACTTTGTTCCTTTGTCTAGCGGAACACTTTTCAGTTTAGATATTATTTTAGCAAGAGCAGTACATGGATTTATATATGTCCCATAAAATGCAGAGTGTCCACTTTTTCCATACACTGTTACTGTTGCATTCATAGAACCTCTTCTTCCAATCCTGATTTCATCCCCAACTGATTTATTTGAAGAAGGTTCGCCTACTATTGAAAAGTCAATTTTTTCTTTTTTTTTCTTTAAATATTTCATAACTGCTGGACAACCATGTCCTGTAGTTTCTTCATCAGCTGTAATTATTATTGATATAGAACCTTTAAATTTTTTATTTTTAATAAAATCACTTACAGCACTTATCCAACACGCTACACTACCCTTCATGTCTTGAGATCCTCTGCCATATAAATATCCTTTTTTTACTAATGCTTTAAATGGCGGATACTCCCAATTATTAAGGTTAGCAACAACATCTGTATGACCCAAATAATTAATGTTAGGTTTTGATTTACCAAACTTTGCATATAAATTTAATGCAGGTTTAGCACCTGTGCCTTTTGATTTTATTATCTGACATTTAAAACCTAATGAGGAAAGTTTCTTTGAAAGAAACTTCATAATCCCTTTATCTTCAGTTTTAATGGTTTTAAATTTTATTAGCTCCTGAGCTAACTTTAGTTCATTATAAGCTTTCATTAGTTTATTCTCTTAAAAGATCATTAACAGATGTCTTTGATCTAGTCTTTTCATCAACTTGTTTAATTATTACTGCACAATATAAAGATGGTGCCTTTGGATTGTTTTTATCTGGTAAGGATCCTGGAACTACTACTGAGTAAGGTGGAATTTTTCCATAAGTTATTTCACCAGTTTTTCTATTAACAATTTTTGTTGATTGCCCAATATACATTCCCATGCTTAAAACAGAGCCTTCTCCAACTATTACACCTTCTACTACTTCTGACATTGCTCCTAAGAAAACATTATCTTCAATAATTGTTGGTAATGCTTGGGCTGGTTCTAATACTCCACCAACTCCAGTTCCGGCCGAGATATGACAATTTTTTCCAATCTGACAACAACTTCCTGCACGACTGAATGTATCCATCATAGTACCTTCGTCTATGTAAGCTCCAATATTTACATAACACGGCATAAGAACAGCATTTTTTGCAACAAAGGAACCACGTCTTGCTGCTGTATTGGGGACCATTCTGAACCCAGCTTTTTCAAAATCTTCATTCGTCCAGCCAGCAGTTTTACCTTTTAATAAGTGACTCTTATCTCTCCATGTTGAATATGGTCCCGCCATGATATCCATTCCATGCATTCGAAAACTTAACATGATTGCTTTTTTTAGATGTTGATGAGTAACCCATTCACCATTGATCTTTTCAGCCACTCTTGCTTTTCCACTGTCTAGATCATTAATAATTTGATTAACAGCATCCTTTAAAGATTTATCAGAATTTTGGTTTACTTGGTCTTTATTATCCCAAGCTTCATTTATAATTTTTTCAATACTCATAATTTATGAGTTTTTTAATAACCTTATTTCTTTTAAAAATAAAGAGAGATTTTCGATTTTATAGTCGATGTAATCTTTATCAGACTCTTTTTTACCCCAGTATTCATTATTGATAAGCCAAGCTGTTATAGTCCCCCGCTCTTTACCTATTGATAAATTTTTAGCTATATCCTCAATATAAAGAGTTTCTTTTGGATTAATCTTAAATTTATCAACCATAAGATCAAAAGCTTTGGCTTCAGGTTTTGGGTGATATTTTGCGTCTACGATATCAAATATATCTTTAAATTGGTCTTCTATACCAAGAGTTTTAACTATATTTTTTACATGTGCTCTACTTCCGTTTGTGAATACGAATTTATTTAAATTAATCTTTTCAAGCTCGTTTCTTAAAACAAGATCTTTTTCCATAAATGAAAGATCAATATCATGAACATACTCCAAGAATTCTTCTGGCGGTATATCATGATGTATCATCAATCCATTTAAACTTGTGTTATATTTATGAAAATAATCTCTTTGTAATTCTTTGGCTTTTGTAAGGTCTAAGTTAAGTTTATTCGAAATATATTTTGTCATTCTCTTACTAACTTGGCCAAAAACTGCTTCTAAATCACTATATAAAACACCATCACAGTCGAACAAAATATTCTTTATATTTTTTAGATTATTCATTTTCTTATTAATGTTCCTGCGCCCATATCAGAAAATAATTCAAATAGTATTGAATGTGGTTTTCTCCCATCGACAATAACAACACCTCTAACACCATTAGATATTGCATCTAAACAAGTGTTTATTTTCGGTATCATGCCTCCTGAAATAGTATTGTTTTTTAACATTTCATTGGCTTTGTTCAGATTAATTTCAGATATAAGTTTTTGATTTTCATCAAGAACTCCTTCAACATCTGTCATCAAAAGAAGACGTTTGGCATCGATCTCTTTTGCAATTGAACCTGCAGCAACATCTGCATTAATATTATAAATTTTGCCGTCATCACCCAATCCTAAAGGGACAACAATTGGAATTTGTTTATTATTAATAAAATTTAATATTTTCTCTTTATTAATTTTTTTTGGTTTCCCCACATATCCCAATTCTTCACTTTCTGGAATAATATTAATTACATTATTTTCTTTAGGTGATATTGAACAAACATTAGTGTTTTTAGATTTTAATTCATGTAAAATCTCTAAATTAAGCTCTAGTAAAGCCTCTTCTATATATCTTATTGTTTTTTCGTCTGAAACCCTAAGTCCTTTGATAAATCTTGTTTCAATATTATTTTCATCTAATTTTTTTTTAATATTTTTACCTCCACCATGAACTACTATTGCTGATAAACCAATTTTGTTTATTACTGAAATATCTTCTATGAACTGATTAAATAGTTTTTTATCCAATAAAACAGATCCACCACATTTAATTACTATAACTTCAGACTGGTATTTGTTTATGTATTTTTCAACCTCATTGATATTTGGTCCATCTTTTGGAATAATCTTATCTAATTCCATCAATTAAACTGTTTTAACTGAAGTTCTCTTCATGATTACATATTGTTGTGCCATTGTAAGCACGTTATTAATTGTCCAATATATAACTAATCCTGATGGAAAAGGTGCTAGTATCACTGTTAAGAATACAGGAAAAAACATAAATATTTTTTGCTGAATTGGATCTGGTGGTGTTGGATTAAGTTTTTGTTGCATCCACATTGTTACACCCATTGCTACCGGCCAAGCTCCGATAATTAAAAATGACGGCACATCATACGGTAACAAACCAAATAGATTAAATAAACTCGTTGGATCTCTTTCACTTAGATCATGTATCCAACCAAAAAAAGGCTGATGTCTCATTTCAATTGTAACAAATAACATTTTATAAATTGCAAAAAAGAATGGTATTTGAATTAAAATAGGCAAACACCCACTTACTGGATTAACCTTCTCTCTTTTGTAAAGAGCCATCATTTCTTGCTGTAACTTCATTTTATCTTCCTTATGAAGTTCTTTAAGTCTTACCATTTCGGGTTGAAGAACTTTCATTTTTGCCATTGACCTAAAAGAGTAGTTAGCGAGAGGAAAAAATAATATTCTTATACAAGCGGTAATTAGTATTATCGCAATTCCATAGTTCCCAGTTAATTTAAAAAAATAATCGGATATTAAAAATATGGGTTTTGTTAAAAAATATAAGAAACCCCAATCGATTGCTAGATCAAATTTATTGATATTTAGTTTTTCTGCATAACCATCAACAACATCCACTTCTTTTGCTGCAATAATCACTTTTACCTGATTAGTTTTACTTTCATTAGCTCTGACTTCTGTTGCAGCTGTCTCTATGAAGTTAGCTTTAAATTTATTTTTATAATCGAAATCTGATCTAAAACTTTTATTACTTTCTGGTATTAAACTTGTTATCCAATATTTATCTGTAATACCCATCCATCCTTTGTTAGCATTTACAGAATACTTTTTGTCTCTAATGTCATCGTAATCTTCTTCAACAAGATTATCATCAAAAACACCTAATAAACCTTCATGTAATATATAAAAATCAGTTACATCAGGAGCTAGGTTTCTAATAATCTGTCCGTAGGGATAAAAATTATAAGTATTTTGAGTATTATTCGTTATTTTTTGGTTAACAGTAAATAAAAATTTATCATCTATACTAATTTCTTTCTCAAAAGTTATATTCTTTTCATTATTCCATACTAATTTAATTGGACTGTTCGGTGTTAGTAATTTATTACCTACAACCTCCCATTTTGTATTTGAATTGGGAACTTCGATATCTTTATTATTTATAGCCCAACCTGTTTCTATATAATAACCATTTTCAGATTCTTTAGGATTAAGCAAAACTACATTTTCATCAGAGTCTAAAGTTTCAGTGTATTTCTTAAAAATCAGATCATCGATTAATGATCCCTCTAGAGAGATAGAACCTTTAATATTTTCATTTTCAAAAAGTATCCTTTCAACTTTGTTAATTGCCTCTGATCTAGAAATTTTATTATTCTCTATATTTTGCTCTATTTTTGGTGCTTCGTTTAGTTGAAGATTATTCTTATTTTTATCATTATTAGTTACCTGTTTTGGATCAGGACTTGGGGGAGCAAAAAATAATCCATAGAGAATTATTACTGCTGCACTTAATGAAATTGCTGCTATTACGTTTCTTGTGTCCATTATTTAATATTCTTTTTCTTTACTGGATCATACCCATGTCCTCCTCCCAAAAATTTTATAGGATGACAAGATAAAATTCTTTTAATGCCTTTGTAACAACCTTTCAAAACACCATGTTCATTTAAACTATCAATAAAATACTCTGAACAGGTTGGAAGATACCTACAATTATTACCCAGAACCGGTGAAATGAAAAATTTATAAAATTTAATTAAATATATAAATCCTTTTTTAATCATAACTATCTA
Source organism: uncultured Pelagibacteraceae bacterium (assembly GCA_902534735.1). Lineage (GTDB taxonomy): Bacteria > Pseudomonadota > Alphaproteobacteria > Pelagibacterales > Pelagibacteraceae > Pelagibacter. The sequence goes on along the minus strand of CACARD010000001.1, from coordinate 205,996 downwards.
ATTTTTTTTAACTCACTAAAAATTTTTATTTTAATAAAATTGTACTCATCTTCTAAAACAGATTTTCTAGCAATTAATAAGTAACTATAGTTAAGATTAATTTTAATTTTTTTTAAAGCCTCATTCATCATATTTTTTAATCTTCTTTTAATCTTATTTCTTATAACAGCTGTACCAATCTTTTTTTTTGTAATAAAACTTATATTAAAATATCTATTACTTTTATTTTCTAATCTCCTGTAAAAAATTGTTGAATATCTATTTGAAATTTTTTTACCATTTAAAATAAATTTAAAATCCTCATTTTTGGATAAACTTTTTAATTTAACCTGCATTAAACAGTGAGTTTTTTTCTACCCTTGCTTCTTCTTCGTCTAATTAACTTTCTTCCACCTTTAGTTTTCATTTTAGACCTAAAACCATGCCTTCTTTTTCTCACTTTTTTACTTGGTTGATATGTACGTTTCATATTAAGGCTTCTTTTTTGTTAAATTTCGGTAGTTATACAAATTAATGTATATATGTACAGCGATTTTTAATAAATTAAGTCAAAATGGAAAATGAAAATAAATTAAAAATTATTCTCGGTATTATATATCTTTCCATAGTTACTGGCTTTTTGTTGCTTTTTTTTAGTTATTTTTCATTTGACGACTTTTCAAGTTTTGAACTTGTAAAAAATAATAGAGATAAGTTAAATGAAATCAAAAATTCCAATCTTTTAATTGCTAGCATATTATTTTTTATTGGAGTGATTATTTGGGTTATGCTTTTAGGATTTGGTTCGCCAGTTTTTTTAATTGGAGGATTTGTATTTGGAAAATGGATAGGGACAATCCTTATTGTGTTTGGTTTATCTATTGGCGCAACGTTTTTATATATTTGTGCAAATTTTTTTTTTAAAGATTTAATTAAAAAAAAATTTTCATCAAAGTTTTCTAACCTTACTGAAAAATTTAAAAAAAATGAATTTACTTTTTTTCTGATATATAGATTTGTTGGTGGTATACCTTTTTTTATATCAAACATTTTGCCAACATTATTTAATGTTAAGATTAAGAATTTCTTTTTCGGATCTGTTATTGGAATGACACCTCAGTTATTCGTTGGAGCTTCACTTGGCGCAGGGTTAAATAAAGTAATTGAAAACAATCAGGAACTTCCAAGTATTTTTGATATAATTTTAACTCCTGATATTTATGTACCAGTAATTGGCATGATAATCCTGGTTTTAATTGGATTCATAATCAAAAAAAAATTTTACAAATAACTGGTGCCCTCACCCAGAATTGAACTGGAAACTCATCCTTACCATGGATGTGTTATACCATTTAACTATGAGGGCATTTTTTAATTATAATTAGTGTATAAAATTGTTTTTTTCAAATAAATGCCTTAATTTTTTACCAAAATCAGGTATATCTAATTTAGGTAAATGGTATGGGAATTCACTACGATTATAAATCGACAAGGGGTGCTAAGGCTATGGAGAAGCAGGCTAAAAGAGAAAAAAAGCTTGCTGAAAAAAGAGCAAAAAAAATAGCAAAACAAGGTGACCCTAAAAGTCCAGAGGATAAAACAATACCAATTGATCAAGTAATAACTTTGGATCACCTTACCAATCCTGATAAAAAGTAATCAAGATGGACAGGAAGAAGGATAAAAAAGCTAAACTTGAAGAAGCTTTGCGTAAAAACTTAAGAAAAAGAAAAATTTTTCAAAGAAAACATAAAAAAAATAAATAAATGTCAGTGCAATCAGATAAGTGGATAATCAAAATGGCGAAAGAACATGCAATGATTTCACCATTTGAAGATAAACAAATAAGGGAAGGAAAAATTTCATTTGGAGTTTCCTCATATGGGTACGATGCGAGAGTATCTAATGAATTTAAAATATTTACTAATGTTAACTCTGAAATTGTAGATCCAAAAAATTTCAAACCAACAAATTTTGTAACAAAAGAGTCTGATGAATGTATTATTCCGCCAAATTCTTTTGTTTTAGCAAGAACAGTTGAATATTTTAAAATTCCTAGCGATGTCTTAGTTATTTGTTTAGGTAAGTCTACTTATGCAAGATGTGGAATAATTGTTAACGTGACACCTTTGGAACCAGGATGGGAAGGCCATGTGACCCTTGAATTTTCAAACACAACTCCATTACCAGCCAAAATATATGCAAATGAGGGTGTGGCACAATTTATATTTTTAAAGGGGAATGAGAAACCTGAAGTCTCATATGCCGATAGAGATGGAAAATATATGGGTCAAAAAGGGGTAACGCTTCCTAAAATTTAAAATGGATAAATTTAAAATTAATGGTCCCTCTAAGATCAGGGGAGAGGTATCAATTTCTGGAAGTAAAAATGCTGCTCTACCAATACTTGCTGCAACTTTACTTTTTGATAAAAATGTAACAATTAAAAATCTTCCAAGAGTCAAAGATATAGATACAATGCTTAATTTATTAAAATCACTAGGGAGAAAAATTAGCTTTAAAAATAATAAAAAAATTGCGACAATTTCAAAAGGAAAAAAAAATAATTTTTTTGCACCTTATTCTCTAGTTAAAACGATGAGAGCAGGAATTTTAGTTCTTGGTCCCTTATTAGCAAAAAATAAAAAAGCAAAAGTAAGTAGTCCAGGTGGTTGTAGTATAGGAGTAAGACCAATAGATATACATTTAAAAGCTATATCAAAGTTAGGTGTTAAAATACAAATTAAAAAAGGATATGTTAATGCAAATGCTCAAGATGGATTAGTTGGTTCAGAAATAAAATTCTCAAAAATATCAGTTGGAGCTACCGAAAATTTAATTCTTGCTGCTTGTCTTGCAAAAGGAACAACAACAATAAAGAATTGCGCTATAGAGCCTGAAATCAAAGATTTGACAAATTTTTTGAAAACAGCTGGTGCCAAGATCAAATGGATCGGTAAAAGAACTTTAAAAATAGAGGGTGTCAAACAATTAAAAAGTATAACATACTCAATCATGAATGATAGGATTGAAGCAGGTACTTTTTGTGTTGCCGCATGTTTGAATGGTGGAAATTTAAAAATAAAAAACTTTGAGCCAAAAATTATCAACACAGAGATTAATTTGCTTAAGAAAATTGGTGCAAAGATAAAGACCACAAAAAATACAATACAAATTAAGGGACCAAAAAAAATTAGAAGTTTGAATTTTTTAAAAACTGGAGAATACCCAAACTTTCCCACCGATTTGCAAGCTCAAATTATGGTATTATTAACCAGAGCAAATGGAAAAAGCACAATTGAAGAAAATATATTTGAAAACAGATTTATGCATGTTCCAGAATTAAAAAGATTGGGTGCAAAAATAAATACTAAGGGAAACAAGGCAATTATTGAAGGAACTAATAATTTAGAGGGTGCCGAGTTAATGTCTAGTGATTTAAGGGCATCAGTCGCTTTAGTTTTGGCAGCTTTTATTTCGAGAGGAACATCTATTATAAATAGAGTATATCATTTAGACAGAGGTTATGAAAAAATTGAAAATAAATTGAAAAAAATTGGGGTAAAAATTAAAAGAGTATCTTAGTGAATAATTTTTTAAAGAAAGTAATCGCTCAATCTCCAGACGACTTACAAATTATATCAGCAATATGTGCAGAGTCTAAAGTTAAAATTTCTGACATAAAATATTTGCCATCTACAAAAGTATTTTTACTCTCTGTTTTAAGAATAGATAAGGAAACAGACAGTAACAAATCTATTAATAGTGTTGTAAAATTTGAATTTATTGAAAGTTCTAAGTCAAAAAATATTGACCAGTCAAATACAGATTTAACTTTAGAATTATTCGCAATTGATATTTTTAAAAAAAAAGAAAATTTTGAAATAGTTCTGTTATTTTCAAAAAATGGAATTATAACACTGTCCACAGAAGTTGTTGATGTAACATTGGAGGATCAAAAAATTAAAAATGATTAAGTTTTTAGATACTAAAAGTAAAAGTTATCAAGCAAAATTAGTTAACTTTTTAGAGTCAAGAAGATCCGGAAAAAATGTTGATACAACTATAGTAAAAAAAATTCTAAAAGACGTAAAATTAAACAAGAATAAAGCATTATTAAAATATGAAAAAAAATTTAGCAATAACAAATCGATTAAAATTAAAGATAATGATTTAAAAAAATCAATTAAATCATTAGATAAAAAAATAAAAGAATCAATCGACTTAGCATATTCTAGAATTTTTAAATTTCATAAAAAACAGCAAAAAAAAAATATTTTTTACAAAGATAAATATAACAATAAACTTAGCTATAAATATGTGCCATTACAGTCTGTAGGAATTTATGTTCCTGCAAATTTACCCTCAACATTACTTATGAATTCTATTCCTGCTAAGATTGCTGGTGTTAAAAGAATTGTTTTAGCCAATCCCAAACTTAATGGAAAATTAAATCCTGCTGTTTTATATGCTGCTAAGAAAGTTGGAATTAATGAAATATATTCAATGGGTGGTGCGCAAGCCATAGCAAGTTTAGCTTATATTCAAAAAGTTAATAAAATTGTTGGACCTGGAAATATTTTTGTTGCTGCAGCTAAAAAAGAATTATTCGGCCAAGTTGGTATAGAGTCTATGGTAGCTGGTCCTTCAGAAATAACAATTTTAGCAGATAATAAAACTAATTTAGAAGATGTGCTCACATCAATGATTGGTCAAGCAGAACATGATGCAAATTCGCAGTGTATTCTTATTTCAAAAGATTTAAATTTGATAAAAGAATTTCAAAATAAAATTAAAGAAAAATTAAAAAAATTACCAAGAAGATCAATAGCTTATAAAAGTCTTAAAAATAATGGTTTGACAATATTCGCAAAAAAAAATTCAGATATAATTAATTCAATAAATGAAATAGCTCCAGAACACCTAGAAATAAATATTTTAAAACCAAATAAAATAATTAATAAAGTAATTAATGTCGGAAGTGTTTGTATTGGTAAATATTCTCCGATGGCAGTTACTGATTACAATGCGGGAACAAACCATGTACTACCAACTTTTGGGTCTGCAAAGTTTGCGTCAGGATTGAATGTTAACGAATTTTATAAAAAAATTAGCTATATAACTCTATCTAAAAAAGGTGTTGAGAAAATAGGAGAATCCGCTACACATCTCGCAGAGTATGAAGAATTATATGGTCATGCTTTAAGTATAAGATCAAGAATAAGGAGAAAATAATTTGGGTAAACAGGATACTTTGGAGTTTGAAGGTGTAGTAACCGATCTTCTTCCTAATGCTATGTTTAGAGTTAAACTAGACAATGGTCATAACGTTACAGCTCACACAGCAGGAAAGCTAAGAAAAAATCGTATTCGTGTATTACAAGGTGATCGAGTAAAGTTAGAAGTTTCTCAGTATGATTTATCAAAAGGTCGTATAATTTTTAGATCTTAAAATGGCTTCGTAGCTCAGTTGGTAGAGCAGAGCCCTGAAAAGGCTTGTGTCGCTGGTTCGAGTCCCGCCGAAGCCACCACACCATGTGGTATTAATATCCATCATTATGCTTGCATTCAAAATTAAAATCTAATACCTATCCTTCAGCTATTTATAGCTAATTATATAATAACAAAGAAAGAGTAACTAAAGTATGAGTACATTAAAAGGCAAAGTAAAGTGGTTCAACGGTAAGAAGGGCTACGGTTTTATTGAAAGAGAAGACGGAGAAAAAGATTGTTTCGTTCATGCGAGTGCAGTTAGAGAAGCTGGGCTAAGATTTTTGAATGAAAACGATGCTATAGAATTCGAAATCCAAGATGGCGAAAAAGGTCCAAGCGCTGTAAATTTGAAAAAATTAGGTTAATAAAATTTAATTCATCAAAAATATTTGTATAGGAATAGGATATGTTAAAAAACATAGCTATTCCTGTACAAAGCCTTTTCTTACTTGCATTTCAAAAAAAAAATGCTACTAACACAGCAATGACTAAAATCGTTATTATAAACAGAGAAACTCACAGACATCATTTCCATGCTGGCTGCACGCTAGCTATTTAATTATTTATAAATTTAATTTTATCCACATTTAGTATAAAACAGTAGAGGAGCACGGGTAGCTCAGTTGGTTAGAGCAGCGGTTTGTGGAACCGAAGGTCGACAGTTCGAATCTGTCCCCGTGTACCAAAAAATGAATAAAGAAAAAAAATTATCAGCCAATAACCCTTCGGGTTTTGTTGATAGATTCGGTAAAGAATTAGCATTAAAAGAAAATTTAATTGCTAAGATTGAAGAAAATTTTTTAAAGTTTGGTTTTTCTAAGCTAGAAACTCCAAGTTTTGAAATATCAGAAAATATAGGAAAATTTTTACCAGATGAAGATAGACCAAGCTCTGGTGTATTTGGTTTTCAAGAAGAAAATGATGCTTGGATATCGTTACGTTATGATTTAACTGCACCATTAGCTAGATACGTATCTCAAAATTATTTAAATATTTCAAATCCTTTTAAAAGATATCAAATTGGTAATGTTTGGCGTAATGAAAAACCTGGACCTGGGAGATTTAGAGAGTTTACCCAAGCCGATTGCGACATTATTGGATCTAATAATCCTTTAGCAGATGCTGAAATGTGTAATCTTTTAGCTGACACATTATATTTTTGTGGTTTAGAAAAAAATCAATATCAAATTAAGTTAAGTAATAGAAAATTAATCCAAGGACTTATTGAAAATTTAAAAATTTCAGAAAGTAAACAGCAACTTACTGTTTTAAGGGCTATTGATAAACTCGATAGAGTTGGAACTGATGGCGTTAAACAATTGCTTACAACAGGGCGTGAAGACAAATCTGGTGACAAAACTTTTGGTGCAAACCTCTCTGATAATCAAGCTGAAGAAATAATTAGTTTTATAAATATGAAATCTTTAGATGAAATTAAGTCAGCTATATCAAACGAATTAGTTGAAGATGGTGTTGATGAATTAAATAAAGTATTAGATGGATTAAATTATTCATCTAATGTTGACCAAATAATTTTTTCTCCTGAAGTTATTAGAGGACTTGAGTATTATGATGGCCCAATATTTGAGGCAAATTTAACATTTAAAGTCAAAAATCAAAAAAACCAAGAGGTGGAGTTTGGGTCTGTTGGTGGAGGCGGAAGATACAATTCTTTAGTTTCACGATTTAAAAAAGTAGACTTATCTGCAACAGGTGTATCCATAGGTCTTGATCGTCTGTTATACGCATTAGTTCAGTTAAACAAAATTGAGGTAAAAAATAATTCACCAATTATAATATGTGTTTTAGATAAAAAATATCTCTCTAATTATTATGAATTGTTATCACAACTTAGAAATCAAAATATAAGATCTGAGGTTTATCTAGGAGACTCAGGCTTGAAATCTCAATTAAAATATGCAGATAAAAGAAGTTCACCTGCTGTAATTCTTTGTGGAGATGATGAATTTAAAAATAATAAAATTACTATAAAAAAATTAGTCACAAATTTAGAAGAAACATCAAGAAATTTATCTAGAGAAGAATGGAAAAAATCTGAAAATACTCAAATTACATTTGATAAGGAGAACCTGATTGATGAAATCAAAAAACTTATCTGAGAATATTCTAAAGATTATTAAGTCAAAGGGATATAAATATATTGATCTCGATACAGTAATTGACACCAATTTAATCTTGGAAAGGTCAGGGGAAAATTTCAAAAGATTTATATTTTCTTTCAATGATCAATTAGGAAATGAACTTTGTTTAAGGCCTGATTTAACAATTGCATCTTGCGTTAGATATTTAAATCAAAATAAGAAAACAAGTGAAAAAATTTTCTATAGTGGTCAGGCATTTAGAAAAGGATCAAATAAAAAAGAATCTGTTATCAGAAATCAAATTGGCTTTGAAATATTAGGATCTTTTACTGAAAAAAAAGATGATAAAAAAATAATAGAAACTTCACTTAAAGCATTATCAAAAATTAAATATAAAAGTGGAGACCTTGTAATAGGTAACATAGAAATTTTTAGGCTTTTGTTAGATAAATTGGATTGTCCAGCAAGATGGAAATTAAGATTACAACGTCATTTTTGGAGAGAAAAATATTTTAATGATTTATTAAAAAGATTGGAGACCAACTCTGATATTGATCCAACAATTATAGAAATAGATAAAAAAAAATATTCTAAAATGATTAATGGAAATCAAAAAAAAGAAGTTGCTGGAAGATCAATAGAAGAAATATTATTAAGATTTGACACTAAAATTAAAGATCCAAGAAGAACAAAAAAAGGTAGTAATGTTGTAAAAATTTTAAAAGAATACTTAAAAATTGAATGTCCTATTAATCAAGCATCTAAAAAGTTAAATTTATTTTTTAAAAAAAATAAAATTAATCTTAGAGTTCAGGATAATTATTTTCCAATAACTAAAAATAAAATTAATAAATTAAATGTTAGATTTAATTCTTCTTTTGGAAGACATCTCGAATATTACACTGGTTTGGTATTCAAAATTGATATTAAATCAAAGTCTCAGAAGTTAAATATTAGGGGTGGTAGATACGATTCTTTAATCAAAGATCTTGGCTTTAAAAAAAATATACCAGCTGTTGGAGCTGCTATTAACTTAGAGAAAATATGATAATTTGGTTGGCTTCATATCCTAAAAGTGGAAATACTTGGTTGAGATCTTTAATCGCAAATTATTATTTTTCAGAAACAGGTGAATTTAATTTTGATCTTTTAGAAAAAATTGAATCTTTTCCAAGCAATAAATACTTTAGAAAGTACTTAGATAAATTTAATCAGCCTCACGATACTTCAAAGTATTGGATAAAAGAACAAGAAAAAATTAATCAATCCAAAGGTTTAAAATTTTTTAAAACTCATAATGCTCTTTGCAAAATAGAAGGTAACCAATTTACTAATAAAGAAAATACATTAGGTGTTATTTATATAATAAGAGACCCAAGAAACATAATCTCTTCATTATCAAATCATTACCAAATTTCTATTGACGAAGCTTTTCAGTTTATGACAGATGAAAAAAGAGGGATTGTATCTAAAGAAAAAGATAGATTTTTAGGCTTTCAGGCTCTGTTTTCATGGAAGTTAAATCAGAAATCATGGGTAGATAATAAATTATATCCAGTTTTAACTGTAAGATATGAAGACCTACAAAGTGATGCAATAAATACTTTTAAACGAGTCATTAATTTTATTAATAAACTTTCTAAATCAGATGAAAAATTTAATAAAGAAAAAGCATTGAAATGTATAAACAATTGCAATTTTGATAAGTTAAAAAAACTAGAAGATGAAAAAGGTTTTTCAGAAGCAGTTACAAAAAAAGGTTCAGATGAAAAGATTAAATTTTTTAATTTAGGAAAAGATAATGATTATAGGAAATTACTGAATGAAAATTTAATAAACAAAATGAATAATTTATTTCAAGAAGAATTAGTAAAATATAAATATGAGTAATAACATCATAAAAATTGGAATTCCAAGTAAAGGTCGTTTACGAACTGGAGTATTAAATATTTTTAAAAAAAAAAAATTGAAAATCCTTTCAGAAAGAGGTGAGAGAGACTTATTTGGGTTTATTAAAGGAAAAAAAAATATAGTTATTAATTATCTGCATGCTAGAGAAATAATAGAACGTCTCGCAGATGGATCTTTAGATATTGGTTTTTCTGGATATGATTTGTTAATGGAAAGCGAAATTAATATTCAAAAAAAGGTAATTGTAAAAAAAAAGTATGATTTTGGACAAGCTACATTGGTAGTTGCAATCCCTGATGATTGGATAGATGTACAGACAATGCCTGATCTTGAAGAAATAGCTTTTGAATTTAAAGATAAAAAAAGAAATAGATTGCGTATAGCAACAAAATACCCAAATCTAACTAGAGAATTCATGTTCTCCAGAGGAGTGACGCAATTTAAATTGGTGAAGAGCCTTGGTGCAACAGAGATATATCCATTTACTGGATCATCCGAAATAATAACTGATATAACTTCAACTGGAGCAACTTTAAAAGCTAACAATTTAAGGATATTAAAAGACGGAATAATCCTTCATTCTCAGGCTTGCTTAATGACATCTAAGAAATCAAATAAGTTAAAGTACTTAAAAAGACTTATAAATTTAGTTGGCAAATAAGCTCAAATTATTATCAACAAGAAGTGGATTATTATTAATAATTTTCTCAAATTTTTTTGAGATATATATGGCAATGGAATTATCCTCGAATGCTATCCAGAGGAAGTATGAATAGATGTGATGGCACCAGTATAATTTATTATGGTAAAGAAAATATAAATTGAAATTTAAATATTGGAGTATAACGTAGAGAATCATGGACATATTAATTGTTTTATTAGTTGCTGTAGTTTTATTGGTAAATATAGCTTTATTTTTAAAATTTAGAAAAGAACCTGAAAAAGATAACAAAGAAGATGATTTTGCAAAAATCAAGACTGACATAGATAGTCTTAAGAGTTCATTAAACGACTCTTTTAGTAGTATGAGCAAAGAAGTTGCTAAAGATATGACAGGCGCACTAAGCCGTGTTGATGAAAAAGTTGCATCATTTAATAAACAAGTTGAAGATATTCAATCAAGTCAAAATAATTTTAGCAGAATTTTAGCGGGTGTTAAACAGTACGGCGGATTAAGTGAATTTTCTCTTGCGACTATTTTAGAAGATTTACTACCAGCATCTCAATACATAGCAAATGCAAAAATGAAGCCAGAAGAGACTAGAGATCTAGTAGAGTTTGCTGTTAAGTTGCAAAATGATGTGATGTGTCCAATAGATAGCCATTGGCCAATTGAAAAATTTAAAGCAGTAGATGAAGCTTTCCAAAATAAAGATAAAGACGCGTTATCATCAGCTAGAAATGAATTGGCATCTGCATTTAGGACAAAATCAAAAGCTGTTAATCAAAAATACATTAATCCTCCTATAACAACTGATTTTGCAATTGTATATGTACCTACTGAAGGTCTATATGCTGAATTAGCCAGTTATAGAGATCCTAAAACTAAAGAATTGTTAATGGAAGAACTAAGAAAAAAATACAAAGTTACAATTGCAGGTCCAAATACTATTTGTGCTTTAATACAGTCTTATCACCTTGGTTTTCAAACATTAAAAGTTCAAAAACATGCAACTGAAATTTATGATCATTTAAAGACTATCAGCACAAGATTTTCTAAGCATTTTGATAATGTCTTGGTTTTAAGAAAAAAACTTGAAGAAGCGATGAGTGTTGTTGACAGCTTTGGCAAAGATGCAAGATCAATTACAAGAACCTTAGAAAATATTAAAGACCCAGATCAAATTGAAAAAGCTTTACAATCTGAGAATGTAGAGAAATTTACAGTTAATCAAAAACAGTTAAAAAATTAATTTAATTTTAACAATCAATGTTTATAAGTGATGTAATGAAGTGGAATAATAAATACAATTATCCAAAATCTTCTAGATCAATTGAAGATGGATACAGAAAATATTTATTAGGAGACAATAAATTACCAAGTGTTACCACAATTTTAAGTGCCACCAAGTCAGAAGAAGAAAAAGCAGCTTTAGCTAATTGGAAAGAGAGAGTAGGAATTAAAGAAGCAAATAGAATTAAAACAGAAGCATCATCAAGGGGCACATCAATGCATTCTTATATTGAAGATTACTTAAGGGGAAGAATTAATGAGAGTTTTTTTGAAAGTAACGAGCAATATAAAAATATGGCTAAAGAAATTATTCAAAAAGGAATTACTGGACGTCTTGATGAAGTATATGGGATGGAAGAAACTTTGTATTATCCAGAACAATATGCTGGGACAGCCGATATGATAGCTTTGTATGAGGGTAGAGATGTAATAGTTGACTTCAAACAGGCCAATAAGCCAAAAAAATCAGATTATATTCAGGATTATTTTTTACAACTTGGTGCCTATACTTTAGCGCATGATGTTGTTCATGGAACTAAAATGAAAGCGGGAATAATTTTGCTTTGTACTAAAGATATTTTATTCCAGGAATTTAAAATTGAAGGAGCCGAGTTAGAAATGTATCAAAATTTATTCTTAGGAAGAGTTAATAAATTTTATGAGATGAATAATATATCTTGACTTTATTTAACCTATCCATAAAAGAATTATTAAGACCTGAGCTAATCGTTTATATGCTAATGGTTAAGTCTTTTATAAGCTTTCCAAAAACCTATTAAATATTAGCCAATTTGAAAGTAAAATTATGAATTTAGCAATCTGGGATATAGAAAGTTCATCTGCCTCTACAGACTTCGGAAGCATCATTGAAATCGGTGGTATCTTAGTTGATGAGAGCTTTAAAGAAAAAGACAGATTTAATTTAAGATGCCGGTTGCCTGAAGGTGAGGTCTTTCAAGCTATGGCACTTATTGTAAATAAAACATCTATAAAGCAATTAACTCAAACTAATCTTTCTCATTATCAAATGTTAGCAGAAGTAGAAAAAATTTTTAAAAGATGGTCACCCTGTATTTTCCTAGGATGGAGTAATATTGGCTTTGATGATGAAATGATAAGGAAAGAGTTTTTTAAAGGGATTAGATATCCATATTTAACAAATGCTGCTCCCAATAAAAGACATGATGGTATTAATATTGCTCGTGCAGCTTATGCAATAGATCCTTCAATTTTAGAAGTAGAATTTAATGAAAAAAATAATGCAGTATTTAAATTAGAATCTTTAGCTAGAATGCAAGGTATTGACTCAACAGATGCCCATAGCGCTTTAAGTGATAGTATAATGACTGCTAAAGTTTTAAACATTGTCAAAAAAAAACAACCAGAGACTTGGGAATCTTTTTTTAAAACTGCAAATAAATCTGATACTGAAACCATAATTAAGAAAGGGGAAATTATTACTTTAAATGAATATTACTATGGTAAATCTAGACTTCATCTAGTTGCACCTCTTCACCAAAAATATTGTATGCATCCAATATATGCCGGCTGGTATTATGCATTCGACTTAAGGATTGATGTAGAACCTCTATTAAATTTATCGATAAATGAGCTAAAAGTTGAAATGAAAAAGTCTCCTAAATTTTTAAGAACTATTAGATCTAACAAGGCTCCGATTATTGTAGATGCTAAATACGGTATGCAAGCAGAACCTTACAATGTGATGGATAAATCGTTAATTAATAAAAGAGCAGATATAATTAAAAATAACGAAAAATTTTCTCAAAATATACTTCATGCATTAAGAGAAGTAGCTGAAGAAAAAGAACAATCTAAAACACAAGAAGATATATATGCTGAAGAAAGTATTTATACTAAATTTACATCAAACAAAGATACTGCCTTATTTCCGGCTTGGCATGCAGCACCATGGAAAGATAAACTTAATTTACTAGATAAATTTGATGATGATCGTTTAGTGGGATTTGGAAAAAAAATTATTTTTCAAGAGGCTCCCGAAGTTCTCCCAGAGAGCATGCTTAAAACAATAAAACGAGAAATCGCAAAGCGGATTTTAAGTGAAAAAAAAGAAAAATGGTGGACAATTCCTACACTCTACACAGAAATTGATACACTAAGAGAAAAATATACTAATGAGAATGATAATGAAAAACTTGCATTACTAGATGAATTTAATGAATATGCAATGTCAATACAAAAAAAGTATGAAAATGTTTAATGTGGATAATTTTAACATTTTTCTTTTAACTATTGATAAAAAAATTTTAATTTATATATAAAGCTTATGGCAACATTAAAAGTTACAGACGAAAAATTTGAAGAACAAGTTTTAAAAAATGAGAAACCTGTTTTAGTAGATTTTTGGGCCGAATGGTGCGGACCTTGTAAAATGGTTGGGCCAATTTTAGAAGAAATTTCAGAGGAGATGGCAAATGATATTGTCATTGCAAAACATGACATAGATTCAGAACCTAACATGCCTACCAAGTATGGTGTTCGAGGAATTCCCACAATGCTTTTATTTAAAGGTGGCGAATTAAAAGCAACTAAAGTTGGAGCTACACCAAAGAGTGATATTGTTGCATTTATAAAGGAAAATATTTAATTCAAATTAAGTAGCTCACCAGCAAGATACAAAGAGCCAGTTATCAGTATCAAATCGTCTTTCTCTGGATTTAGAGAGTTAAGCGCCTCTTCAATAGATTTTTTGTAACTAACATTAGGAAATTTATTTAATTTTTCCTTTAAATCTATTCCTTTGATAGCATTCGGTTGGTTAGGAATATCAATTGTTGTTATAGAAGATATATTATTAAATTTGCTTAAATATTCCTCATGATCTTTATTAGACATCATTCCAAGAATTAAATGCTTTTTACAATCAAGAGTATTTAAATATTCATTAAGAGCTTTTGCACCTAAAGGATTATGTGAGCCATCTAAATATAATCTATTATCCTTACAAATATTTTTAAGTTTTCCAGATTTAATCTCTTGAAGTCTTGCAATACTTTTTACCCTAGTAATACCTTCTTTAATATTTTCATCTTTTACACCTAATTGTAAATTTCTCACTGTAGCAATAGCTGTAGCACAATTATCAATTTGAAAATTCCCCAATAGATTTGGTTTAGGTAATTTTAAACCACCATATTCATCTTCATAATAAATAAAACCATTCTCGTTTAATGAATAAATAAAATGATCTTTATAAACGATTTTTTTTGATTGATTATTATTTATTGTTTTTTTTATTAAGTTTAAGGTTTCATCTGAGCTTTGTTTGCTAACTACAATATTAGAATTTAGAAGGGATGAGGTTTTTTCATAAACAATTTTTTCAATGTTTTGCTCATTTTTTGGTAACCAATCTAAATGGTCTAAACCTATTGAAGTAACAATACTAGATAAATTACTATCAATAATATTTGTTGCATCAAATCTATGAAATAGACCACTTTCTATAATATTAATTTTGTCTTTGAATTTACTTGCATGATAAAAATATGCTGCAGTTAATATTTCGAAATAGGTTATTTGTTCACCATTATTAACATTCTCAACTTCTATTAATAAATTAGACAAGTTATCGTCAGATATTTCCTCATCATTAAAAATAAATCTCTCATTAATTTTTTGAATATGTGGGCTAGTATAAATATTACAATCTATATTAGCTGTTTTTAAAATTGATCTCACTGCCTGTATAGTTGAATACTTACCATTTGTACCAACCACAGAAATATATTTTAATTTACTCTGTGGATTACCTAATTTTTTACAAAGGTTCTTAACTCTATCAAGACTTAGGTCGATTTCTTTAGGATGCAGCTTTTGCAAGCGGTTCAATATTGTCTGAAGTTTCATTTATTTGATTTTCATTTACCGCTTTATCTTTTTTTAACAATATTGATAATAGTAAGCTTATTTCGGTTTTTAAATCCTTTCGTTCAACAATTCTATCTACAAATCCATGCTTTTCGACGAACTCAGAGGTTTGAAAGTCTGAGCTAAGTTCTTCTTTAACTGTTGCTTGTATAACTCTTTTTCCCGCAAAAGCTATTAAACAACCAGGTTCAGCAAAATGAATGTCGCCTAACATCGCAAAAGATGCAGTAATTCCACCAGCTGTTGGATCTGTAAAACAAACTAAATAAGGAAGATTATTTTTTTTAAGCTCATTAATAGCAAGGGTAGTTCTTGTCATATTTGCAAGGGCAATAGGAGACTCAAACATTCTTTGTCCTCCACCACAAGGAAAGAAAACAAATGGTGTTTGGTTATCAATAGCGTGTTGAACACCATAAATAATTGCTTCACCTTCTGCAGCTCCAACAGAGCCACCAATAAACTCAAAATTTATCGCTCCGGCTGTCACTTCGATCCCGTTTATTCTTCCTTTAGCAATCATCACCGCTGAATTTTGATTAGTTTTCTTTCGTGCAGATTTTAATCTATCTTTATAAGATTTGGTATCTACCCATCCGAGAGGATCTTCTGCAGGAATTGGTGTATCAAGTATTTCGTAAGCATTTCTTCCAAAAATAATATCAAATCTATGTCGACAATTAATTCTATGATGTTTTCCACATGAGTTGCAAACCCATAAATTTTCCTCAAGATCTTTTTTTAATATTGGGCCTTTGCAGCAACTAGTCCACTCTGAGTTTGCTATATCCTCTTTTGATGGTCTTTTCTTTAAAACTCTTTTAATTTTTTCACCAAAACTTAAAGCTTTTGTAATCCAGTTCATAAAATTTTACTTTTTAATTTTTTCACTAGCTTACTTACATTTGTGACAGGATTTTGTCTATGCTTTAAACTCTTACTAATTTCCTTACAAATAGCACTTCCAACAACTAATCCATCCGCAGATTTCAGTTTACCAATTGTTTTTTCCGTGATTCCAAAACCAATAACAATTTTCTTTTTTGGATCAATTTTTTTAATTTTTTTATAATTTTTTAATATATTATTAGGCGATACTTTTAGTTTACCACCTGTTGTGCTTAACATCGAAATAAAATAATTCATCGGGTGAGAATCTCTTATAATTTTTTTAAGTCTTTGTTTTGTTGTTGTTGGTGATAATAGCTGAATAAAATATATAAATTTTTTCTTACATTTTTTCGCGAAATCTTTATTTTCAGGCCATGGTAAATCTACAACTATTAAACCATTTACTCCTGAAGAATTACATTTGTTTAAAAAATTATTTTCACCATATTGCAAAATCATATTAAAGTATCCCATCAATATTATTGGCTTATTTTTATTTAATTTTTTAAAATCTGTTATGATTTTAAAAATATCATTCATTTTAATTCCATTTTTGATTGCTCTGTATGCACTTGTTTGGATTTGACTACCGTCTGCAACTGGAGTGTTATGTGGTATACCCACCTCTAAAATATCAGCATTTACAGAAATTGATTTTAATATTTCTAATGATTGTTTTTTTGAGCTGTCACCAGCAACAGTATAAGTTAATAGTGCAGCTCTATTTTCTTGTTTTGCTTTTCTAAAAGCTTGGCTAATTGGATTTAACATATTTTTTTCCTAATCTTTTTTCTAAAATTCCTCGATCTTTATAAGCATCTCCACAACTATTAACTACAACAATAGTATCTTTGGTTAATTTCTTTGCTTCTTTTATAGCGACAGAAAAAGCATGACTTGGTTCAAGAGAAGGTCTTAATTTCTCAAATTTTGTCACAGTTTTATATGCGCTTAATGCATCTTCATCACTTGCTGCGGTATATCTTGCTCTTTTTGTATCTTTCAAAAAACAATGAAGTGGTGAAATTCCAGGATAATCAAGTCCAGCAGAAATTGACTCAGTTTCCTCTATCTGTCCATCTGAATTTTGATTAACGTACTGAACAGCTCCATGAAGAATTCCAATTTTTGAACCATAAGTTAATGGTGCTGCGTGTTTTTTACTTTTTGCCGGGCCGCCAGCTTCAACACCAATAAACTCACATCTTTTTTTATCATAATCTATAAACTCGTTCCAAAAACCAAAACTTGAGCTTCCACCACCTACACAATTATATAGTTTTAATTTTTTTGGTACTGATCCAAACTCATCAATCAATTGAACTTTTAGTTCCCTCGAAATTTGACTAGTGCTCCATCCACAAATACGGACAAAAACGGCTGGTCCAACAGTACTTCCAACGCACATGGCTGCTGTATCACAATTAGCAACCCAGTATCGCATACATTCTGAAACAGCATCAACAAGTGTTTGACTTCCAGAATAAACTGGGATGACTTCTGCACCATTTTTTTTCATAGCTTTTACATTTGGCTGTTGTCTTGCAATGTCTTTAGCACCCATAAAAATCTTACACTTTAAGCCAAATTTTTTAGCTGCCATGCTCAACATTTTACCAGCATATCCAGCACCTGTATCTCCAATTATGAATTTTTTACCAGACTTTTTTGCAAGCAAACAATGAACAGTAGCATTATAAATTTTATGAGCTCCACCATTTGCATCAGACACAACTTTTGACCAAATTTGTGCCCCACCAACATGTTTTGTTAAATTCTCTAATTTAATAAATCGAGTTGGGCTTCCAATCCAATTTTTAAAGTATTTATCTCTTTCAGCTATAAATTTTTTGTCTTTTTTAAGTTTATTGAATAGAATTTCTAAATCTTCAATAGGTTTTTTCAATGTTTCAGGAACAAAATTTCCTCCAAACTTTCCACCCCAAAATCCGAATTTATCCGCTTGATCGATTAAAGGAATTCTTTTTTTAAGTTTCATTTTTGTACAGATAAATTTAACAGTTTATTAATCTTATTTATATCTTTTTTACCATTTTCATCTTCCAAAGATCCACTAAGATCTATTATGAAATTTTTATTTTTAAAATTAGGAATATCGTTTATTTGTATATTGCCTGCAATCATTTTATTTAACTCACTGGGAACATTATCTAATAGCTTATGATCAAAACTTTCAGACTTATGGTAACCTTTTGAGTCAAATAAAATTATGTCTGATATATCTGAATAATCTTTATATTTTACAACATCATCTTTTCCAGAGATTGTTAAAGCTGTAATTATTTTTATTTTATACTTTAATTTAATTTCTTTGGTTCTCTTAGGGTTTACATTATAGAGTTGATAATAGTCAAAATTAATATCTTTAATTTTTTCTAAAATCTCATTGTTTGGATCCACAAGCACAGAAGTAAAATTTACTTTTTTTTTATCAACATTAATTAAAGCTCTTAATTTTTCATACTCCACAAATCTTTTGCTTTTTTCATAATTTGTGATGAAGCCTATAAATTTTGGAGGGTGAGGATGATTTAAGATATAATTTAAAGTTTTAGGATCAGAGACACCACAAATTTTTATTCCTTTAATCATTGATTTAAATGATCAATTAACTTTTTAATATTTTTTTTTACATTACCTTTTGTAATATTTCTACCTATCACTAGCCAGTCTGCTCCATTTCTATAGGCCTGTTTAGGAGTTAAAGTTCTTTTTTGATCATTTGCTGTGGAATTAAATCTTATTCCAGGTGTTATAATTTCTTTTTTAAATATTTTTTTTACTATTTTAACTTCTTGAGCGCTACATACGATAGCATCTAAATTTGCTTTTCTTGCTAATTTTGCTTGATGTAGCACTAATCTTTTCACATCCTTGTTAAATCCAATTTCTTTTAATGCATCATTATCTAATGAGGTTAAAATTGTAACACCAACTAGTTTTGTTTTACCTGAAAATTTTTTTGCTGCTTTAAGCGCATTTAAGCCAGAGCTAATATGTATTGTTATATAATTAAACTTTAGGTCCCTAACAGATTTAATAGTTGCAGCACATGTGTTTGGAATATCGTGAATCTTATAATCACCAAATATGATTTCATTTTTTAAATTTGAGATAAATTTCCTTCCATTTTTTGAATTAATAAACTCTAAACCAAATTTATATCCAGTAAAAATTTTGTCACTTTTAGAGTCTCTTATAATTCTTTTTATTTTATCAATATTATTAGAGTCACAAGCGACAAATATTTTATTTTTATTCATTTATTTTTTTTGACCAAAATTTCGAAGTTTTAAAAAGTATAGTGTATTTTTCATTAACATATATTTTTTCATTAGTTTTCGGATTTCGAGCCAGTCTTGCTTTTTGTAGTTTAGGTTCTAAAGAAAAAACATCCCTTAATTCTACTCTTTCGTGCCTTTTTAACGAATTTTTTATTTCTGACAAAAATATAGAGACTAGTTTATTTAAATCTTTTTTTAAAAAGTTCGGGTAATTATTTGAAAATTGTTTTAATAGCTCTGATTTTCTTGTAGCCAATTATTTACTCGTCATCTTTTTTTTTTTTATCTCCAAGTTTCTCAGACAAAGATGAAAATGGTAAATTTTTACCACTTAATGGACTTGAGAATTTAGAGACAGCTTCTTTGTTTTGTAATTCTTCAAGTAACTTAATACTTAAATTTACTTTCCTTTTTTCAAAATTTAATTCAGAAATTGCAGCATCTATTCTTTCACCTCCTACAAATCTTGAAGGTCTGGCATCAGCTGCATTTACAGCTATGTTGGATTTTTTTATTAAGAAATCTAACTCACAGGACTCTGGTTTAACAACTAAACCTTTGTTGTCTGAGGATATAACTTGCACTGTGATTATATCATTTATTTTCTTGTCTTTAAACCAGTCGAATGGATCTTTAGAAAGTTGTTTTAATCCAACTCTTACTTTCTGATCATCTTTTTTAATTTCAAGGATTTTAACATTTATATTGTCCCCTTTTTTATATTTTTTCAATTCATCCTCTGGATTATTTGTATAGCTAAGATCATTAGCATGCAGAAAACCATCAATATCAAATTGATCAAGTTTTACATATAATGCATATTCATTTACACTTGAAACCGTACCATTGACCTCACTTCCTTCAGGAAACTTGTCTATTAATGCTTGGTATGGATTTTCAATTGTTAGTTTATGTGATATTGCAATACGCCTTTTATCTTTATCAATTTCAGTTATAACACAATCAATCATATCTCCTATTTTAAATAACTTTTTTGGAACAATATTTCTCTTCGTCCAGCTCATTTCACTACTATGTAGTAATGTACTCAGACCAGGTTCTAATGAACAAAAGCAACCGTAATCGGTAATTTTATCAACTTTAACTTTATATTTTTTTCCTATTTCGTAATTTGATATATGCTCAAATGGATCTGGGGAGAGTTGTTTTATTGAACAACCAATTTGTAATTTTTCTTTATCTACTGATATAACTTTTAAATCGTGTTTTTCACCAATATTAAAAATTTCATCTGGGTGATTAACTCTTGAGTAAGATATTTCTTGAAGATGTACTAATACATCAATTTCATTATTTACTTCAAAGAAACAGCCAAAAGATGAATAACCTTTTACGACAGCATCTTTTATAACGTCGCCTACTTTAAACTTTTCAATAATCTTTGCTTTATCCTCTCTTTTGTTTGAGGAAACTATCTGTCTTCTAGATACACATGCATTCCCTCTGATCTTATCTAATTTAATGATTGCAAACTTTTGCTCCACTCCAATTAAATGATCTATATTTTTTAAGGGCTTATCGCTTATTTGAGATCCAGGACAAAACATAAGAGATCCAGTTTTAGTATGTTCAACAATTACACCACCTTTACATTTGCTTGTTATCTTTCCTAAAATAGACTCATTATCTTCATATGCTTTTTCAAGTTCATACCAGCCTTTTATTTTTTGTGCCTTTAAAGCTGATACTAAAACTTCTCCATTTTTGTCTTCTATTTTTTCTAGTAAAACTGGTATAGTTTCACCTACAATGATTTTGTCTTTAAAACCTATCATTTTAAGCTCATTTATATCAATGATTGGTTCACTTTTTAATCCAGCTATAAATATGAATACATATTTTTCTGTAATCTTTGTAATTTTACCATCAATTATTTTTCCTTCCTCAATTTTATTTTTTGATAATTGAGAATTTAATAGTTTTTCAAAATCCTGATTTTTTTGCGTTTTAAGGTCTTTATAAATTTCCATACTTTTTTTTAATCGAACTCTTCACTAAATTAGCAAGTTTTGCCTCCATTTGCTTAATTGTTAATTTAGTGGTGTCGACTAATACAGCATTTTTGGTCATAATCAAGGGACTTATTTTTCTTTTAGTGTCCTCTTTATCCCTTAGAATCAAGGCTTTTTCTACTTCTTTTAAAGTTATCTTTTTATTTAAATGTTTAAACTCTTTAAGTCTTCTTTTTGCTTTTTCTTTTGTAGAACACGTGAAGAAAAGTTTTAGATCAGCATTTGGCATTATTTTTGAACCGATATCTCTCCCCTCAACAACAACAAACTTATGTTTTATAATAAAATTTTTTTGAAAACTTTTTAATGCTTTTCTCACATAAGGTTTTTTTGCAATTATTGATGATAATCTTGCTACCTCAGGACTATAGAGTTCTTTATTTTCTAATTTCTTTAAAGTAATTGAATTGGCAATTTTATTAATAAATTTTAAATTATATTTATTTTTATTTTCTAAAACTTTAAGAGCACAAAACCTATATAGTTTACCACTTGAAAGAAATTTCATATTTAATTTTTTTGCAATTAGTTTACCTCCTGTTGTTTTCCCAGATGCACTACTTCCATCTGCTGCAATTTTAAATTCAATTCTTTTATTTAGTTTTCTCAGTTTATTTTTGCTCCTAATTTTTTTAAAATTTTAATAAATTTTGGAAAGGAGGAGTTAATGGAGTCTTTATCATATATTTTCCATTTTCCTCCTAAAGTTAAAGCTGCTATACATGACATCATAAACACTCTATGGTCTTTCCTAAAATTTTTCATCACATATTGACCACTTAGTTTTAAATTAGGATTGCCATATATTTTAATATCATTTTTAATTCTAATTACCTTTACACCAATCATTTTAAGAAATTTTATTCCAATATCTAGCCTTGGGCTTTCTTTTTTATTAAGTTCGTCTAAATTTCTGAAAGTAGAAACTCCTTTAGCCTTAGCAGCTGCCAAAAAAATTATTAGAAATTCATCTATTGCTGAGCTATTTAAATTTTTTGGACAATTTATACTTTTTAAATTACATTTGCTCTTAACTATTAAATCTGAAATAGACTCACCTTTATAAATTTTTTTATTTTTTGATAAGATATTCGCATTCATTTTATTAAGAATTTTTAAAATTCCTATTCTAGATTTGTTTATATTAATATTTTTAATTGTTAACTTTGAATTGCTTGATAACAATGTTAAAACTAAAAAAAAAGAACAAGAACTAATATCTCCTGGAACTGAATAATTAAAACTACCAAAATTATTTTGACCCTTGATTTTAATATAGTCATAATATTTAGAAGATGATGTTTGAATTGGTAGTTTTAGACTCTTTAAAAGAAGTTCGGTATGGTTCCTTGATTTTTTAGCTTTAATTTCAGTTACACCTGGTGTTTTCAAAGCAGCTAAAATAACTGAACTTTTACATTGAGCGCTACCCAGTTTTTCAAAATATTCAATTGGCCTTAAAAACTTTGATCCTCTTATTTTAACTGGTAATTGATTATCTTTGGATTTTAAAATTGCACCAAATATCTTCAGTGGACTTGTAACTCTAGAAAAATCTCGTCTAGAAAGACTTTTATCACCAGTAATTGTTATTTCATTTTCTGAATCAACCAATAAACCGAGTACTAATCTTGCAAAAGTTCCAGAGTTTCCCGCATCTAATATTATTTTATTTTTAGTATTAAAACTGCTTAAACCAAATCCGCTTATTTCATAATAATTTTTAATTTTTTTGTAATTTATTCCCAGTTTTTTTATTGATTTTAATGTGTTTATTACATCCTCAGACTCTAGCAGATTATAGATTCTTGATTTACCAATGGCTTGAGATGCTAAAAGAACACATCTGATTGAGATACTTTTATCTCCACTAACTTTAATTACTTTATCAAATTTTAAAATTTTTTTTTTAATTTGAATGTAACTTTTCATTGATGAATTAACTTATATTAAATTCATCTCCAAAATAGTGGGTTTTTGCATCTTCATCGCTTATTACTTCTTTTGGACTACCAGACGCTATTATTTTTCCATTAGATAGAATGATAGCTCTATCAACACAATTTAAAAGATCTCTAGCTTGGTGGTCACAAACGACTATAGAAATTTCTTCAGATGCTTGCAAATTGATAATAATCTCTTGTAGCATCTTTATTGTTAAAATATCTAATGCAGCAAATGGTTCATCAAGTAATAAAATTTTTGGATCATTCATTAATGACATCGCAATCACTAATTTTTTTTTCTGACCTCCTGATAAATTTTTTGCCTTAATCATCAATAAAGATTCAAATTCAAACTGTGTTATAATCTTATTTATTTTATGATCTCTTAATTCTTTTTCTTTTATATGAATTTCTGATACTAATTTTAGATTATCAATTAAGGATAAATCATGAATCAACCCACCATATTGAGGAACTAAACCCAGTTTGAATTTTGTAAATCTTTCATTTATTGGTAATTTAGTTGCATTTACACCGTTGATAATTATTTCCCCAAAATTTGGATCCTTTAATCCTGTAATTAAGTTAAATATTGTAGATTTTCCCACACCATTTGGACCTAGCATTCCTAAAATTTCTTGTTTATTTATATTTAAACTCAAATTTTCTATAATTTGTCTTTTATTATAAAAAACAGATATATTTTTTAATTCAATAATTGATTGAACTTTTTTGTAACTTTTAATTTTAAATTTTTTTATTACAGCCATTAATTTTTTGTTATTTCAATTTCTTCATCCGAATTAATACTTATATCTTTAGTTAAGATGTTCATAGTTATTTTTTCAGCTTTCATTAATGAATTTCTATTTTGTAATATTACATTATTATAGGCTATAGCAATATTATCACTTATTTTTAAATCTAAGTTATCACATTTTATAACTTGATCATTGTATTTAATTACTACATCATCATAAAATTTTGAATTTTGGTCAGAATAATTATATTCAGCAAATTTTGAGGATATGTATATATCAGGCCTTTCCGATGATATTATTGAACCTTTAACATTTTCAAGATCTAGTAAATTTCTATTCTTTAGGTTTGTTTTGCCTGTATCTGCTAATATTTTAAATACATCTCCATTACTGCGTGATGTAATGTATTGAATTTGTCTGGTTAAATTCTCAAATTTTTTATATTTTTGTTTTTCTTCTGTGATTTTATCATCGTTTACTTTTTTTAAATCTTCGACCTTACTTATTGACAGATCATTTTTATCAGTTGCCTCGTTATCTTCTAATATTACTTTATCAACTGATATATTTAAATTTCTATTAACCTCTGATAATCCTGTCTTTTTATTTGGATCTGAGTAGAAATATATAAAATAAATACCACCAATTATTATAAAGATTAATAATATTAATATAATTTGTAATAAAGATTTTATTGACATTAATTAATATTTGAATTCAAAATATCATGCATATGAACCAAACCAATTGTTCTATTCATTTTATTTTTTTTATGCACACACAAAGAAGTAATTTTTTCTGAATTCATCAATGATAATGCAGATGTCGCTAATGTATTTTCATTTACACTAATTGGATTTTTTTTCATAACTTTTTTTAACTCTAAATTTTCAAAATCAGAATACTTTTGAGCAATTCTTTTAATATCACCATCTGTAATTAATCCGGAAGTATGGCCATTACTTTTAACAATAATTAAAACACCTAAGTTTTTATTGTTAATAACTTTTATGGCTTTTTTCATATTAATATTTTCCTTAACAATTGGAAGTTTATTTCTTTTAGTCATTAAGTCTCCAACAGTTTTCAATTTTACAGATAAAGTTCCACTCGGATGAATTTTTTTAAAATCAAATTTTGTAAAATTTTTTACTTTCATGCATGCAATCGCAATAGCATCACCCAAGGCCAACTGTGCAGTTGTAGAAGAGGTTGGAACTATATTTTCTAATCCAGCCTCTTTTATATTTGGCATTAAAAATGCAACATCTGAATTTCTGTATAGAATTGAGTCTTTCTTAGATGTAATACCAATTAATTTTATATTTTTATTTCTAGTTACATATTTTATAATATTTTTAAGCTCCTCACTTTGACCACTATTACTTATTAAAATAACCACATCTTTTGATCTAATTTGACCCATATCACCATGACTTGCATTTGAGGCATCCATGAAGAATGAAGGTGACCCCGTAGAAGAAAGTGTTGCTGCCCATTTTTTTCCAATTATTCCACTTTTGCCAACACCAGAGATAATTATTTTACCATCCTTGCATGAGAGAATAACGTCGACTATTTTTTGAAAAGATTTTGTTATATTTTTTTTTAAATTTTTTAAAGCATTTATTTCAAATTGTATTACGCCTAGTGCAACTGCTCTACTGTCTTTTTTTTTCATTTTAATGTGACCAGATATCTGATGTAAATGATGCTAAATCTAAATTGACTCTACTGTAAATAAATTTAATAGAGTCGTAATATAAGTTTTCTCTTTTTTCTCTAATAAGAATATTATTTAATCTTTCATAAATTCTATGTAGAAAAATAACATCTTTTGCGCAGTATTGTAATTGTTTTTCTGATAAATCGCCTCCAAAATCAGATGACTGAAGATTTTTATTAATATCATTTCCAGTAAACTCTTTAATTAAATCTTTCAGACCATGTTTATCGCTATAACTTCTTGCAAGTTTACTCATTATTTTTGTACAATTTATATTTTGTACGTCTGTTTTAAGATACTTTTTTATAAATAATAAATCTGCTCTTGCATAATGAAAAATTTTGTTAATTTTTTTATCATTAAGTACTTTTATTAAATTCGGTGCTTTGTAAGTATCTCTATTAAGCTTTACAATATGCGCATCATTCTTACCATTTGAAATCTGCACTAAACAAAGATTATCTCTTTCGACATTAAGTCCCATAAATTCACAATCTACTGCTATTTTGTCACTAAGATCTAATTGATCTGGCAAATCCTCGTCGTGTAATTTAATATCTATATTCATTTAATAGAATATATATATGAAACAAAAAGAAATTCTACTTTTCGGTGCCACAGGTCAAATCGGTAGAAATCTGATAAGAAAGCTAACAAAAAATAACTATAAAATAATAGCGGTAACGAGGAATATTCATCGTGCTGGATATATATTGAAGACTCAAGCAAATCCAGGATATCTTGAATTGGTAGAATTAAAAAATTTTAATATAGCCAAATTAGATGAATTAATTAAAAGATGCTCAATCTGCATTAATTTGATAGGCATACTTTTTGAAAAAAAACAATACTCATTTAAGACCATTCATACTGTTTTACCAGATATGCTATCTAAATTAGCAAATGAAAACAATATCGAAAAATTTATACATTTATCTGCATTGGGAATAGAAAAAGCATTAGATAGCAATTACGCCTTAAGTAAAATTGATGGAGAAAAAAAAGTGATAAAAAATTTCAAAAATTCAATTATAATCAAACCATCCATTGTATATTCTGTAGATGATAAATTTACTACTAAATTTATGAGTTTATTAAGTGCACTACCAGTTATGCCTCTTTACTATAAAGGTCTAACAAAATTTTGTCCAATTCATGTAAGTGATCTTGTAGATATTTTATTTGAAATAATTATAGGTAAAAATCAGAATTTAGTTCTAGAATGTGTTGGACCTGAAATTTTAACATTTAGAGAAATTATTGAGAAATTACTAAATTCAATTGACAAAAAAAGACTATTATTTCCATTACCTTTACCGCTTGCAAAAGTATCTGCTAAAATTTTACAAAATCTTCCTAAACCCTTAATAACAGAAGATCAGCTTAAATTATTAAAATATGATAATATCAAATCTAATAATTATAAAACGAACAATGATTTAGGATTGCCTGCAAAAAAAAATTTTGAAGATGAAATTAATAAATATAGTTACAATTGGAGAACCGGTGGACAATACTCCTTAGAAAAAGAAGTGAAAAAATAAAATGATTAGTTATATTGTTATTGGTATTTGCATAATACTTCTTTTATTAGTCGTTTATATATCCGCAAAACCAATAAGTATGGGAATCGAAGCAAGAAGAAATATAAATGTCAGTGAATCAAATGATGATAATCATTACGACGTTGAGGTTTCGGATAAAAAAGATAGTAACAATTTATCTGATGAAATTCTTAAATTAGAAGAGTTGAACAAAAAAGGAATCTTAACAGATGAAGAATATGAAAAAGCAAAAAAAAAATTATTGGATTAGGCAGATTTAATTTTCTTTTCTATAAATTTCGGAACATCCTCATCTTTATCGATAACATCTTCTTTCTTTCCTTTGGGTTGAAAAACTATCATCAAGTGCAACGGACAATAAGAGAATTTTTCAACGTTTTTTCTCCCGCAAAATCTAGCTTCTTTTTCGTTAGGATTTCCCTCCATGTATTTACATGTATTCTCTGTCAATTCCTCCAAGGTTAAATTCTTAGCAGGTTCAAAATTTTTATCTAAAATTAAGGATTTAAATTTACTTCTTCTGCCTTTAAACTTTGTCTCATTTAAATTCTGTTTTGTTAAAGCTTTGGCTTGCTGAATAGATGACCTTGTTTTGATTTTTTGTGATAAATTAAGTCTATGAGCTTTACCAATTACTGCATTTCTAGAAACACCCCCAATAATTTCTGCAATTTGACTAGCCGTGCTACCCTTGCCCCAAAGCTCTTTTAATTTGTTTACTTTTTCTTGTGTCCAACTCATTAATGATACTACATTTAGTATATTTTATATATAAGGCAACATCATGTTGCATTATTTATTCTAAAACAAGTTATTTTTATTATTTTTCAACAATTAAATAAATTTTAATACTTGAGGTTGCAAAATAAACTGTAAATAAAACTAAAAAAAATTATAAGTAAATATGAGCGTATTAGCACCTAACTACAAAAGAAAAAATTTATCATTTATAAGAGGAAAGGGGAGCTTTCTTATAACAGCAGATGGAAATAAGTATTTAGATTTTGTTCAGGGTATTGCGGTAAATTCTCTTGGACATGCCAATAAAAAGCTCATAAGCGCAATTAACAAACAATCAAAAAAACTTTGGCACGTATCAAATGCATTCAGAATTCCAGAGGGCGAAAAACTAGCCAAAAAATTAGTAAAAAAAACTTTTGCAGACGCAATAATTTTTCAAAATAGTGGTGCTGAAGCAACTGAAACGGCTATCAAAGTTGCTAGGAGATACTTTTATTCGATAGGCAAGAAGCACAAAAATAGAATTATTTGTATTAAAAATTCTTTTCATGGCAGAACAATTGCAGCAATACATGCGAGCGGTTCAAAAAAAATGACAGAAGGTTTTGGCCCAAAAGTTCCAGGTTTTGATCATTTTGAATTTGGTAATCACAAAAAACTTAAAAAATTAATTAAAAAAAATACAGCAGCTATTATGATTGAAACGGTTCTTGGTGAGGGGGGCATTAAGGTAATCCCAGAGTTCTGTATTAAAGAATTAAGAAAATTATGTGATAAACATAAAATACTTTTAATACTTGATGAGGTTCAATGTGGTATAGGAAGATCTGGTAAATTTTTTGCGTTCGAATATGCAAATGTAAAACCTGATATAGTTCCAATAGCAAAAGGAATTGGAGGAGGTTTCCCAATTGGAGCAGTATTAATGACTAAAAAAGTTTCGAAAGCAATGAAGCCAGGCACCCACGGCTCCACTTTTGGTGGTAATCCTTTAGCCATGGCAGTTGGAAACGCAGTCATTGATCAAATAAATAAGAATTTATTAAAAAATGTAAACAAAATGTCAAAATATTTTATTCATGGACTTAATGAAATAAAAATTAAATATCCCAAAATAATTAAAGAAGTCAGAGGTATAGGGCTATTAATTGGTTTACAACTTTTTAAGGACCAAACTGAGTTTATAAAAAAATTAATGGAAAATAAATTATTGACTATTAGAGCAGCTGAAAATGTCATAAGAATTTTACCCCCATTAAATGTAACGAAAAGAGAAATTGATATAGCTTTAAAAATTATTAGCAAAGTTTGTAACCAGATAAAATGAAACACTTTATAAATTTAAAAGATATTCCAAGTAAAGATCTTAGAAAAATAATTGTTGATGCAAAACAAAGAAAAAAACAAAGAAAAAAATTAAATATTTTAGAGCCAGACAAAGGATCGCCTCTTAAAGGTAAAATGCTAGTACAAATGTTTGAAAAAGCAAGTTCAAGAACAAGAATAAGCTTTTATTTAGCCATTAAACAGCTTGGAGGTGGAACACTGACACTCAGATCTAATGAACTTCATCTTGGACAAGGTGGTGAGACGATTGCTGATACCGCTAAAATTCTATCTACATATGGTGATGGCTTCATGTTGAGAACTGATGATGATAAAAAAATTGATGACTTTCAAAAGCATTTAACTATCCCAATAATAAATGGTTTAAGTCCGTCATCTCATCCAACTCAAGTGTTATCAGATATTTTTACTGTTGAGGAAATAAAAAAAAAACCAATATCAAAATTAAAAATTTGTTGGATTGGAGACTCCAATAATGTTTTGGATAGTTTAATTGCAGCATCTGTTAAGTTTTCTTTCAGATTAAGTATTGGATGTCCAAAAAAATTTGCACCAAGTAATAAAGTTAAGGATTGGGTAAGCAAAAATAAAAAAAAAATCTTTATTTATCACGATCCAAAAAAAGCAGCTTTGGATGCAGATGTAATTTTTTCTGACAAAGTAATATCTTTAAATGATAAAGTGAACAAAAAAAGAAAAAAACGACATTTTCAAAAATTTAAAATTAAAAAAGAGATATTTAATTATGCTAAAAAAAATTGTATTTTTTTGCATTGCTTACCAAGAGGAGATGAAGTTGAGGAGGATGTATTTTTAGGAAAAAATTCCCATGTCTGGCAACAGGCGTTGAACAGAGTTCATGTTCAAAAAAGTATTTTATTGTATTGTTTTGGAAAATTAAGGTAGAGGTAGTGGATTATCTGAATTTTGGTTGAGATACAAAATAACAGATGCTCTGTCTTTTTCTTTTCTTAATCCAGCAAATGCCATTTTAGTTCCCTTAATATAACTTTGAGGTTTTTTTAAATAACCATTCATCTCTTCAAATGTCCAATCTTTGTCATATGCAGCCATTGCCTTTGAATATTTATAATCTTGTTTTGATGCAACTTTTCTTCCTATTACACCATACAATGCTGGTCCAATTTTATTTTCTCCACCTTTATTTACTAAATGGCAAGCAGAACATTTTTTAAAAACTTTTTCTCCATGAGAAACATCTCCTAATGCAAGTAATGCAGAAATATCAACTTTTTCCTCAATTTTTTCTGCTGTTGAACTTGAAATTTGACTGCTTTCTTGAATATCTACTTTGTAAGCTGATTTCTCCGGTTTATCTACTTGGAAAGCAATATCTGAAATTTTCCCAATTCCAATTACAAGTAGTGCAATAAGAAGAACAGCTGCAATAATTTTATTTATTTCAAATGAATCCATGTTTTCTTTTTATTATGGTCGTATAACATGTTAAACAAAATTTATACGAAATTTAATTTATAAATTTGCGTCTCAAAGACGCATAAAATATGAATATATGAGTAATTCAATTATAATAATTCCATCAAGATTAGCAGCAACTAGACTCCCTCAAAAGCCATTAATAAAAATAAATAATAAAACTCTAATTATACATGTATATGAAAAAGCTGTACAAAGCCAAATTGGAGAGGTTTATGTTGCAACATGCGACGAGGAAATTGCCTCAGAAGTAAGAAAAAATGGAGGTAAATTTATAATGACAGATATAAATCACACAACTGGGACTGATAGAGTATTTGAAGCCTCTCAAAAATTAAATTTAAAAGATACAGATTTTATTATGAACATCCAAGGTGATGAACCAATGATCAATCCTTTAGATATTAAAAATTTAAATAAGCTATCAAAGGAAAAAAGCTTAAATATTTCTACATTAGCTTACAACATTGAGAAAAATGAAGATTACGACAATGAAAATATTGTAAAAGTTATTACAAAAAACAAAATATCCAATAACTCAATATCTGAAGCTTTGAATTTTCACCGAGTAATTAAAGAAGAAAGTTATGATAATGTATACCAGCATTTTGGTATATACTTATTTAAGTATTCAGCTTTAAAAAAGTTTGTTAATTTAAAAAAAAGTAAAAATGAAATCAAAGAAAGACTGGAACAACTAAGAGCAATCGATAATAATATGAAAATCGATGTATTATTGGCAAATTATTTTTCCTCTGGAATTGATACCAAAAAAGATCTAGAAGAATACATAAATTTATTGAATAAATAACAATATGAAAATTGTTTACCAAGGAATTGCTGGAAGTTATAGTGAGAGTTGTGCAAAACATATGTTTCCGAATATAGAGACTATTCCATGCAAAACTTTCGATGAATGTTTTGAAAAAGCACATAAAGATAGCAATATTAGAGCAATCATACCAGAGTCAAATAAAACCACAGGAAATATTGGAGTAGAGTATTTAATTTTTAAACATAGGTTAAATATTTATGAAGAATTTTTTTTCCCAATCAATCATAATTTAATTGGTATAAAAGGATCAAAATTAAAAGATATTAAAAATGTTTACTCCCATGCTCAAGCGTTAAGTCAAGCTTCAGAATTTATTAAAAAAAATAAATTTTCTGCCAATGTTAGAGCTGATACTGCAGGTTCTGCAAAATATATCTCTGAAGAGAAAGATAAAACGAAAGCTGCA
Organism: uncultured Pelagibacteraceae bacterium; assembly: GCA_902534735.1. Lineage (GTDB taxonomy): Bacteria > Pseudomonadota > Alphaproteobacteria > Pelagibacterales > Pelagibacteraceae > Pelagibacter. The sequence goes on along the minus strand of CACARD010000001.1, from coordinate 173,634 downwards.
ATTGCATCAAAATTAAGTGCTAAAATATATAATTTAGAAATTTTACAAGAAAATATTCAGGATGTTAATGATAACTACACAAGATTTCTGATAATGGGTAAAGATATAATTCAGCCAGAAATTGATAAAAATAATTTCATTACATCATTATTATTTAAACTTAGAGAGAGGCCAGCAGCTTTGTATTCTGCTTTATCAGGTTTTGCTATTAATGGAGTGAATATGACGAAGCTTCAAAGTTTCCCAGAAAAAAATTCATTTTCGTCATTCTTTTTTTTATGTGATATTGATGGACATTTGGATGATAAAAAAATAAAAAATTCACTAGAAGAGCTTGCTTTCCACTGTGAAGATATGCACGTCCTAGGTGTTTACAAAGCACATGAATTTAGAGAAAAAAAATAATTAACTTTATTGTAGATTAGAAAAAATTATTGTTATAATACATTTGGAGGCCTTCCAGGTGGGATTACCATGAACTCCCCTAGACTTGAAAAAGAGCAAGGGTAATGAGTTTTTTCCAGGTTGGTTGGTCTCCTATTATGACAATAAAATCTCAAGTTCTGGCATTAAAATATAGACCTCAAACATTTAAAGATTTGATTGGGCACGAGGAAATTGCAATTACAATTTATAATTCTATTAAAAATAATAGTTCAGCTAATGCTTTTTTGTTCACCGGCATTAGGGGAATTGGAAAGACCACATTTGCAAGAATTGTAGCGAAAGCATTGAACTGTGAGCAAGCACTTGAAGGTAAGTGTGAAAAAAAATGTAGCCATTGCGAACCTATAGTAAATTCAAATCATATTGATGTTCTTGAAATGGATGCAGCAAGCAAAACAGGAATAGATGATGTAAGGGAGTTAATAGAATTTTCTAGATATCCACCATCAGTTGCAAAATTTAAAATTTTTATCATTGATGAAGTGCACATGTTAAGCAAACAAGCATTTAATGCATTACTTAAAACATTGGAAGAGCCTCCAAAATATTTAAAATTTATTTTTGCAACAACCGAAGTAAAAAAAATTCCAATTACTGTGATATCTAGGTGCCAAAGATATGATTTATCGAGAGTTAAGTCTGAAGAATTATTTAATTATTTAAAAAATATAACATTAAAAGAAAAAAAGGAAGTCGAGGATAATGCAATTAAATTAATAGTGAAATTATCAGAAGGATCTGTAAGAGATGCATTATCTTTACTTGATAGAGCAACTATTTCTATAAATGAAAATCAACTGACATTTGAAGATGCTCAAAAAATATTTGGCTATGTAAATAGAAGTTCATATATAGATTTATTAGAAATAATCTTTTCAGGTGATCAAGAAAAAATAATTGATCATTATAGGAAACTTTATAATTCAGGTATTGAACCAAATCTATTTTTAAATGATTTCTTAGAAATGTTATATTATATCAAAAATATATCTCATATAGAAAATGAGGGAAGTAACTTTACATTAAATGATAATGATCACAAAAAAATAACTTCTTTATCAAAAGCAATTGATCCAAATGCTATATTATTATTTTGGGAATTTACCTTAAAAACTCTAAAAGAAATTAATATAGTCGCTAACCCGAATTTACTAATCGAAATGTTTCTTATCCAATTAACCTATTTAAAAAAAAAAAATGTAATGGAAAATAATCATCAAAATAAATTAAGTAACACTTTATTAAAAAATATAGATTTGAAAAATACTAGAAACGAGGAGCCAATTAACCAAATTAAAAATATCAAACAAGAAGATGAAAAAATTGAGAAAAAAAATACTATTGAGATCAACAACTTGGATGATTTGATTGAAATATGCCTTGAAAAAAAAGAGATGAAATTAAAATATGAATTAGAAAACAATGTTAACTTAGTGTCTTTTTCAAATATGAATATCGAAATTTCTATAAATGATAAACTAAATAAGAATTTCATAAAAGACTTGTCTGAAAAATTATACGACTGGACTAAAAACCGATGGCTTATTTCTTTTTCAAAAGAAAAGGGCGCGATGAGTGAAAAAGAGAAGAAACACAACCTAAAAAAAAAAAATATTACAGAGTACAAAAGCTCAAGCGAATATAAAAATTTGTTAAAAGTACTTCCTGACATTGAATTAATTGATATTGAAAAAAAAGATGACTGATTTTAATAAAATTCTTGAAAAAGCAAAAGAGATAGAAAAAAAAATGAAAGAAAGTCAGGAGAATCTTAAAAGAATTGAGGTTAATGGTGTATCCGGGGGAGATGTGGTTAAAATTACGCTTAACGGAGATGGGGAGATGACTAAAATTTTATTAAGCGATAAAGTACTGAAAGAAGATAAAGAGATAATTCAGGATTTAATCACTGCCGCACATAATGATGCTAAAAATAAATTAAAATCAAAAACTTCAGAAGAAATATCTAAAGCGACTGGTGGATTAGGTGTGCCTGGATTTAAATGGCCTTTATAATTAAATGCAAAATCTTCCTGAAATAGATAATTTAATTAAACTAATATCTAAATTACCAGGTCTTGGACCAAAGTCTGCAAAAAGAATAATTTTAAAAATGATTAATAACCGCCAAGAAATATTAAGGCCTTTGGCTAATAATCTTAGCGATGTGTTTAAAAATATTGAACGTTGTAAAATTTGTGGAACATTAAAATCTAATAATAATCCCTGCAATAATTGCGAAGACAAAAATAAAAAATTTAGCAAAATATGTGTTGTTGAAAACATTTCGGATCAATGGGCAATAGAAAGCTCATCTATTTATCAAGGCTACTATCATATTCTAGGAGGCACAATCTCTGATAGCGCTAACGGAAATAATAGAGAAAATTTGCTTATTAATTCTCTTATAGAAAGAATAAAAAATGATAATATTGATGAAGTAATTTTAGCAACTAGCGCTACTGTTGAAGGACAAACTACCGCTTTTTATATTCAGGACAGCTTAAAAAATATAAATGTAAAAATTTCAAAATTAGCTCAAGGTTTGCCAGTTGGTGGAGAAATCGAAACTTCAGATGACGGAACGCTAATATCTGCTTTTAAAAATAGAAAAGATTTATAAATTAGTAATTAACTTTTTTTAATTAATCTATTTAAATGTAATAGAGGTTCAGTATAGCCCGATGGTTGCGACTTGCCATGGAAAATCAATTCACATGCCGCCTTAAAAGAGATTGACTTGTCGAAATTAGGTGACATATTTTGATATTCTGAATCTCCTTGATTTTGTTTATCAACAACCTTCGCCATTTTTTTTAGAATTTCTAAAACTTGTCTATTTGAGCAAATACCATGATGCAACCAGTTTGCTATATGTTGTGATGATATTCTTAGCGTTGCTCTATCCTCCATTAATCCAACATTATTTATGTCTGGAACTTTAGAGCACCCTATCCCTTGATCTACCCATCTAACAACATATCCTAATATTGTTTGAGCTGAGTTACATAACTCATTATTTATTTCTTCTTTGCTCCAATTAGGTCTATCTGCAATTGGTATCGTTAATAAATTATCAATGTAATTAATTTTATTTTCATTTAATTTTTTGTGCTTTTCAAAAATATTTAACTTATGGTAATGCATTGCATGTAAAGAAGCTGCTGTGGGAGATGGTACCCATGCACAATTCGCACCGGCTTCAAGATGTGATATTTTTTGATCTATCATGTCTTTCATTTTATCTGGCATAGCCCACATACCTTTACCTATTTGTGCAACACCTGAAAAGCCACATTTTAAACCAACATCAACATTGTTATCTTCATAAGCAGCTATCCACTTTGATTTTTTCATGTCACCTTTTTTTATCATTGGACCTGCTTCCATTGATGTATGCATTTCATCTCCGGTTCTGTCTAAAAAACCTGTATTAATGAAAAAAACCCTGCTTTTTAATGTTCTGATACATTCTTTTAAGTTTACAGATGTTCTTCTCTCTTCATCCATAATACCACATTTAATTGTATTCTTTTCAAGTTTTAATACTTCTTCAACTCTTGTGAATATTTTATCTGTAAAAGCAGTCTCTTCAGGTCCATGCATTTTCGGTTTTACAATATATATAGATCCAGTTCTTGAGTTACCTTTTCTTTTTAAATCATGAATTGCTGCAGCAGTTGTAATAAATGCATCCATGATACCTTCTGGGACTTCAGAACCATCTTCTAAAATAATTGCTGAATTAGTCATTAGATGACCAACATTCCTAATTAAAAGTAAGCTTCTACCATGTAACTTTTCTTTTTTATTATCTTTTGAAATATAACTTCTATCTGGATTTAGTTTTCTTTCTAAAGTTTTTCCATCCTTTTCGAAGACAGATTTTAGAGTTCCTTTCATCAAACCCAACCAATTTCTGTAACATAATATTTTATCTTCCGAATCTACTGCTGCAACACTATCTTCGTTATCACATATTGTAGATATTGCAGATTCTATAATTATGTCACTTATTCCTGCAGCATCTTGGACAGCACTAAATGCTTTTGGGTTAATTATTATCTCAATTTTTAAATTATTATTTTCTAAAATTATGGTTGTTGGATTATTAGGTTCTCCTCTATATCCAATAAATTTATTTTTATCTACTAGCTCAAACTCTTTATCATCTTTTAAAATTTTCAAGTCACTTCCCTTTATTTTAAATCCATTTATATCTTTCCAATGAATTTCATTGATAGAGAAGTGGTCATTTAGAAATTCACGTGCATATCTTATTACCTCTTGTCCTCTTAGAGGATCATACTTTTGACTTCCAGTTTCTTCTGACTCAATTAAATCTGTTCCATATAAACTATCGTAAAGACTTACCCATCTAGCATTAGCAGCATTTAATGTATATCTAGAGTTCATTATAGGAACTACAAGTTGAGGACCTGCAATGCTTGAAATTTCACTATCAAGCTTTTTGGTATCTATTTTAAAATCATTCCCTTCTTCTTTTAAATAACCTATTTCTTTTAAAAAATTCTTATACTCTTGATAATTAATTTCTCTATTTCTGTTTTTTTTTAACCATAAATCAATTTCAGATTGAAGAGTTTCACGAACTTCTAATAACTTTTTATTTATTGGCGCAAGTTCATTAACACTTTTATCAAATCCATCCCAGAAATCTTTTTCGTTAACGTCTAATCCTGTAAGAAGTTCATTTTTTACAAAATCAGCCAAATTCTTAGAAACAGATAAAGTATTTATTTTAATAAATGAATCACTCATAATTTTTTAAATTTAAAAACCGTTGTATATGACAATCAATAAATTATGTCATTACTTTATTTAAAAAAATGTTATTTTTCATCCATAAAGAATATAATTTTTGTAATTTGATCATTTTATCGCCAAAAAATTATATATAATAAAGCAATGAAAAATTATTTAAATTTTGAGACTGATATAAAAAACCTAGAAACAGAATTAGATAAATTAAAAGATCCTTATAATCAAGACGGCATTTCAGAAGTTGATACGACTAAAATAACGGATTTACAAAATGAAATAGATAAAAAACTTAACGATGTATATTCAAATCTAGATGCATGGCAGACAACACTAGTTGCAAGACACGAGGATAGACCTAAATCAAAATTTTTTATTGATAATTTATTTGATGAATTTATTTCACTTTCTGGGGATAGATTTTATGGAGAGGATAAGTCTGTAATATGTGGTTTTGGTAAATTTAATTCTAAGTCAGTTTTAGTAATAGGACAGGAAAAGGGTGAAAATTTAGATACAAGGATTGAGAGAAATTTTGGAATGATGAGACCAGAAGGTTACAGAAAAACAATAAGGTTAATGAATTTAGCTAATAAATTCAAAATACCAATTATTAATTTTGTTGATACTCCAGGTGCTTACCCTGGAGTTGGTGCTGAAGAAAGAGGACAAGCGGAAGCAATTGCAAAGTCTATTGAATGTTCTATGCAACTGACTGTTCCAACTTTATCTATAATTATAGGCGAAGGAGGCTCTGGGGGTGCTATCGCATTAGCTTCTTCAAGTAAAGTATTGATGTTAGAGAATGCAATATATTCAGTAATATCTCCAGAGGGATGTGCAACCATACTTTGGCGAGATCCAACAAAGACTTTAGAAGCTGCGAAAGCAATGAAACTTTCAGCGAAAGATCTTTTAAAACTAGAAATTATAGATGAGATAATACCCGAACCTTTAGGTGGTGCGCATCGAGATAAAGATCTTATTTTAGATAATGTACGTAATGCTATTGATAGAAACTTAAGCAAATTTCTAACATTAAATGAGGAAGAAATATTAAATCAAAGAAAGAATAAGTTTTTAGATATTGGAAGGAATAAAGGTTTCACCACTAATGCAACGCATCAAGATAAACTTACTATTAAAAATAATCTCTTTCAAAATTTGATTTTAAAAATTAAATCTAATAAAAAATTATTTATTTCAACTACATCAATTCTTCTATTATTAATTTTATTAATAGTGATTTTTTAATTTATAAGGCACCGCAGCAGTGTTTATATTTTTTCCCAGATCCACACGGGCAAGGTTCATTTCTTCCAATTTTACTTTTTGCAATTGATTTTAAGTTTTCTTTCACTTTGTTTTGAGAATTATCTTCCTCTTCTTTTTGTATTATTTTTAAATTTAAAAGCATTGTGACAAGATCAGTTTTTAATTTTCCCAGTAAATTTTCAAATAATAGAAAAGCTTCTTTTTTGTACTCCACTAAAGGATCTCTTTGTCCATAAGATCTTAAACCAATTACTTGTCTTAATTGCTCTAGGTATTGAATATGTGATTTCCAATTTTGATCTATAATTTGTACCAATATTCTTTTTTCAATTTCTTTTCCTTGTTCAATGCCTAATAAATTATTTCTTTCATCTCTGTTATTTATAAATTTATCCTTTATTTTTTTTTCCATTGTTTTCAGATTTGAATTTAAAATTTCACCCAACTCATCATCAGTTATTGATTTACCTAAAGTCTGCTTTAAAGCATTTGGAAATTCTTTAGAATTAGGAGATTTTTCATGTAATATTTTTTGTCTTTTTAAATTTTCTAAAACTTCTTCTAGGAAAATATCTGAATAATTCTCATCTTCTTTACCATCTATTACATTTTTTCGTTGTTCAAAAATTACATGTCTTTGGTCATTAAGAACATTATCAAATTTAATAAGCGTTTTCCTAATATCAAAGTTTCTTGCTTCAACTTTTTGTTGTGCTCTTTCAATTGCTTTATTTATCCAAGGATGATCAATACTTTCACCATCTTTAAGACCAAGCTTTTCTAGCATAGAATTCATTGTTTCTGAGCCAAACAATCTCATCAAATCATCTTCTAAACTGACAAAAAATATTGAACTACCTTCATCTCCCTGTCTTCCAGATCGTCCTCTTGCTTGATTATCTACTCTCCTACTTTCCATTCTTTCTGTTCCGATTACAAATAAACCTCCTTTTTTTTTTACATTCTCTTTTTCAGATTGATCCTGTCCACCCAATTTAATATCAACACCTCTCCCTGATATACTTGTTGTAATAATTACAGAATTTATTCTACCTGCGTTTGCAATAATTTCTGCTTCTTTCTCGTGATTTTTGGCATTTAAAACAATATGTTTTATTTTCTCTTTTTCTAACAAATTAGAGTAATGCTCAGATTTATTTATGCTAGATGTGAAAACCAACAGTGGTTGTCCAATTTCATTACATTCTTTTATTTTTTGAATGATCGCATTGTCTTTTTCTAAACCTGTTCTAAAGATTTGGTCATTAAGATCGTTTCTTATCATTTCTTTATTGGTAGGTATCTGTAAAACAGGCAGGTTATAAATTTCAAAAAATTCTGCAGACTCTGTTTGTGCTGTTCCTGTACAACCTGCTAATTTATCGTACAACTTAAAAAAATTTTGATAGGTTATTGACGCCAGTGTTTGATTTTCAGCTTTAACTTCTATTTTTTCTTTAGCCTCTAGACTCTGATGAAGTCCATCACCAAATCTTCTACCTGGCAGTTGCCTACCTGTTTGCTCGTCAATTATAATTATTTCGTTATCTTTAACTATATAATCTCGTCCATTCTCAAATAAATAATTTGCCCTTAATGCTTGGTTTACATGATGAACTAAATGTAAATTTTCTGGGTCATAAAAATTGTTATTTTTTAAAATACCAGCATCAGAAAATATTTTTTCAACATTATCTATTCCTTCATTTGTTAAAAGTATATTTTTTTCTTTTTCATCTAAGTCAAAGTCTGTTTGTTTCAAATTTTTAATTAATTTATCTACAGCAATATATTGCATAGTTTTATCCTCTGCTGCCCCAGAAATAACCAAAGGAGTTCTTGCCTCATCTATTAAACAAGAGTCAATCTCATCAACTATCGCGAAGTTATGCTTCCTCAAGACCATCTCATTTTTTGAATATTTCATGTTATCTCTTAAAAAATCAAAGCCTAATTCACTGTTAGTGGCATAAGTTATATCTTTATTATAATTTTCTTTGCGCTCCTCATCTGACTGGTTTGAGTTTATATACCCACAGCTCAAACCCAAAAAATTGTAAATTTTACCCATATTTATACTATCTCTTTTTGCGAGGTAATCATTTACAGTAACTATATGAACACCTTTTTTTTCTAATGCGTTAAGGTATGCAGCAAGAACTATAGTAAGTGTTTTGCCTTCACCAGTTTTCATCTCTGCAATCTTATTCTCATGTAACGCAATACCTCCAATAAGCTGGACATCAAAGTGTCTTTCATTGTTAATTCTTTTCGAAGCTTCTCTTACCAATGCGAAAGCCTCAGGTAATATATCGTTTAATTTTTCTCCTTCTTTTAATCTAGAGATAAATTCATTTGTTCTTAAAGGAAATTCATTATCCTCAAATTTACTAACTTTACTTTCTTTAAGATTAATATCTTCTACAATTTTTTGAATTCTGTCTAATTCCTTTTGATTGCCACTTTTTATAAATTTACTAATAATGTTTAAAGGATTAAGCATATTTTTGATGTTTTAATAGTTATAAATTATATAGTTATTTATTTAAAAAATTAAATAGCATGGATTTTGGTATAAACAACTTTTTTGATAAGAAATACAAGGACTCTAAAATAGGACATTTTCAAGATCTTGAACATATTGATGGATTATCTATCTCAACAATTAGCTGTGGTCTTTATAACAAAAAAAGAGACGACTTAGTTTTATTTTATTTTAGGGATGGAGCAAGTTATGCAAATGTATATACAAAATCTAGTTTAGTATCTGAAAATATAAAATGGAATAAAAAAATAAAAGATAAAAAAATTTATGGCATTTTAATCAATACAAGAAACGCAAATGCCTTAACAGGAAATGATGGCTATAACTCTCTTAAAAAAATTTCCTTAAATTTGTCAAAATTATTAACATCAAAACAAATAGAAGATGAGGAAAAGCCAAGAGAAATTAAACCAAACCAATTACTATTTGCTTGCACAGGCACCATAGGGGAAAAATTTCCTGAAAATGAAATTTTAAGTAACACTAAAAACTTAGTTGATAAAATAAAATACAATCAAAATAAATTAATTTGGATCAAAGCAGCTCTTGGGATTATGACAACAGACACTAAACCAAAATTATCAATGGCAGAATGTAAGATAGCTGGTTCCGATGTAAAAATATATGGAGTTGCAAAAGGATCAGGAATGATCTTTCCAAATATGGCAACAACTTTAGGATTTATTTTTACTGATGCCAATATTTCTTCATCAATTTTGAAACAGATACTTAATCTAAATATTAAAACTACTTTTAATGCTATAACATGCGATGGGGATACTAGTACAAATGACATGGTTTCAATATTTTCAACAGGCAAAGCAAACAACAAAGAGATAAAAAGTTTTAAAGATCCAAAATTAAAGCAATTCATTAGTAGCGTTCATCAGGTCATGTTAAACTTAGCAAAAAGAGTTGCGAGTGATGGAGAGGGAGCAACAAAATTTGTTACCATTAAATGCATTAATAGTAAAACTGAAAATGATGCAAAAAATATTTGTTTCTCAATAGCTAACTCACCATTAGTTAAAACAGCAATATTTGGAGAAGATCCTAATTGGGGTAGAATTGCGATGGCAATCGGAAAAAGTGGCGTGACTGTTAAACAAGAAAAATTATCTATATTGATGGGATCTAATATGATCCTTAAAGATGGAAAATTAGATAAAAATTATAACGAAAATATCCTTAGTGATTATATGAAAAATGAGAATATAGAAATAACAATTGATCTATCTATTGGAAGTAAAAAATTTACAGCGTATACTATGGATTTATCTAAGGAATATATTGAAATTAATTCTGATTACAGATCTTAGGTATTGAAATCCTACAAAATGTAATTAAGTCATTTCAATGATTAAATATTTATTAAATTGTAAAAATTGCAGTCTTGAGTTTGAAAGTTGGTTTGCTAGCTCAAAAGAATTTGATAAATTAAAAAAACTAAAGCTTCTTAGTTGTCAGCAGTGTAATTCTCAAAAAATTGAAAAGTCTTTGATGAAGCCAAATTTAGCTAATTCTAACTTCAAACAAGATAAAGCTTACAAAAATTATAAAAATGTTAAAAAAAAATTAAGAGAATATCAAAAATTTGTAAAAGAAAACTTTGAATATGTTGGAGAAAATTTTGCTTATGAGGCTAGATCTATTCATTACAGCAAAAAAAAGAATAAAAAAAATATTTTTGGCAAAGCATCAATTGAAGATATTAAGGAACTAAAAGAAGAAGGTATAGAGACATCAACCATTCCATGGATTGAAGGTAAAGAAAATTAACTCTTTTTGTACTTTGTTATATAATTTACAGATTTGTCATTTGAAAGTTTCCACTTATTTAAAAATGGATTAAATTTAACTCCATCAATACTTTTTAATACAAGTGAATTTTTATTGCAGATATTTTCTAGATTTTCAGGTTTTACGAATTTATTCCAATTATGTGTTCCAATTGGAAGCCATCTTAAAATATATTCAGCACCTATTATTGCAAATACATAAGATTTTAATGTTTGGTTCAAAGTGGCAATGAACATTAAACCATTGTTTTTTAAAAATTTTGTACTTTGATTAATAAATTTTGGAATATCTTCGACATGTTCAACTATTTCCATATTAAGAATTACATCAAATTTTTTTTCATAATTGAAATTCTCTGGAGACTTATCATGATATTCAATGTTTAAATTGCTTTTTTTTAAATGATGTTTTGCAATATCAATATTTTTTTTGGACGCATCGATACCTACAACTTTTGCTCCAAGTCTTGCTAAAGGCTCCGATAATAAACCTCCTCCACATCCAATATCAAGAATACTTATTCCTTTTAATGGTTTATGATTTGATGAAATGTTAAAATCTTTAATAATATTGTTTTTTATGTACTCTATTCTTATTGGATTAAATTTGTGAAGTGGTTTAAATTTTCCATTAGGATTCCACCATTCTTCAGCAATTTTGCTAAATTTTTCTACTTCTTCTTTGTTTATAGTATTATTGCTCATTCTTTATTGACATTGTAAATAAGATGTATTTTATCAATATTATAAGGCTTGTAAATAAAACTACCAATGAAAATTATTGTATTAAAATTTGGCGGTACTTCAGTTGGGTCAATTCAAAGAATTAAAAAAGTATCAAAAATAATTAAATCTTACTCAAAAAAATATAGGGTAATAGTTTTGTCATCTGCAATGAGCGGCACTACCAATAAGTTGATCAATATGTCAAAAAAAATCAGTGAAAATTTTCCTGATAATGAATATGATACTCTAGTTTCTGCTGGTGAGCAGATTTCGTGTTCGTTATTAGCAGGCCATCTAGCAGCAAATGGTTTAAATTCTAGATCTTGGATGGCTTGGCAAATACCAATTGTGACAGAGGGTAAACACAAATATTCAAGAATCAAACATATAAATAAAACTAAAATTTTAAAATTTTTAAAATCTGGAGGAATCCCTATTATTGCTGGATTTCAGGGTGTGGATAAAAATTCAAATATTACAACTATTGGCAGGGGTGGTTCAGATTCAAGTGCAATTATGGTTGCAAAGTTTTTTAAAGCTGATCGATGTGTCATTTACACAGATGTTGAGGGAGTATATACAACAGATCCAAATAAACTTAATTCTGCAAAAAAAATTAAAAATATATCTTATGAAGAAATGTTAGAAATGGCCTCATTAGGATCAAAAGTAATGCAACCAGATTCTATACAAGATGCAAGATTAAATAGGATAAATATTGAGGTAAAATCGTCATTTATAAACAAATCTGGCACATTAATTACAAAAAGAAAAAATATTATTAATAATAAAATTATCACAGGAATTTCTTTCACAGATAATGATGCAAAAGTAACTTTATTAGGAGTTAAAGATAGACCAGGCATAGCAGCATCGATATTTAAACCACTTTCACAAAATTCGATAAACGTAGATATGGTAGTTCAAAATATATCTGCTGATGGAAAGCAAACTGATCTTACATTTACAATAAAGTCAAATGATTTGAATAAAACAAAGAAAATTATAAACAAAAATAAAAATATTGTTTTTAAAAAATTAATTTTTGATAAAAATGTATCGAAAGTATCAATAATAGGCGTTGGAATGATTACTACTCCAGGCGTTACATTTAGAATGTTTCAAGCACTTGCAAAAAAAAATATAAATATACAAGTTATTTCAACTTCAGAAATTAAAATATCAGTTTTAATAAAAAGCACAAATGTCTTAAAAGCTGTAAAATGTTTGCATAAAGAATTTAAGTTAGACAAATGACATCTGAAATTAGACCATTTAGAAAAATTAATAGAAAGAAGACCAAAGAGATAAGTGTTGGTAAAATTAAGGTTGGTGGAAATAATCCAATCACTGTTCAGACAATGACCAATACATTGACAACTGACCATAAATCTACAATAGAACAAATTCATAAAGTTACTGAAGCCGGCGCAGATATTGTCAGAGTTTCGTGCCCTGATAGTAAGTCGACAGAAGCTTTAAAAACAATAATCAAACATGTGGATGTTCCTCTAGTAGCAGATATCCATTTTCACTATAAGAGAGCAATTGAAGCTGCAGAGAATGGTGCGGATTGTCTTAGAATAAATCCTGGAAATATAGGAGATATAAAAAGAGTTGCAGAAGTTGTTTCCGCCGCAAAAAATAACAACTGTTCGATTAGAATTGGTGTAAATGCAGGATCACTTGAAAAAGACATCCTAGAAAAGTATAAGGAACCTTGTCCTGAGGCTTTAGTAGACAGTGCTTTGAGAAATATAAAAATAATTGAGGACATGGATTTTTCAAATTTTAAAATTAGTGTTAAATCTTCGGATGTCTTTCTGTCTATAGCAGCATATAGGTTATTATCTAAAAAAACAGATTATCCTCTTCACCTTGGAATAACAGAAGCTGGTAGCTATTTACCAGGCAGTATTAAAACTTCAATAGGATTTGGTAGTTTATTGTTAGATGGAATTGGAGATACTGTAAGAGTATCGCTTTCTGATGATCCTGTTGAAGAAATTAAAGTTGGTAATGAAATTTTAAAATCTCTAAATTTAAGAAATAGAGGTGTAAAAATTATTTCTTGCCCATCCTGTGCTAGACAGGCTTTTGAGGTTATTAAAACTGTGAAAGAATTAGAAAGCAGATTATCTCATATAAAAAAACCAATAACACTATCCATCATTGGTTGCGTTGTTAATGGCCCAGGAGAGGCAAAACAAACAGAAATAGGAATAACAGGTGGTGGAAAAGATAATCACATGTTGTATTTAAATGGTTTAGAAACAGAAAAAGTAATGACTAAAGACATGATTAATAGAATTGTTTCTTTAGTAGAAGAAAAAGCCTCCAATTTATAAGTAATAAATAAATGCTTCCACAAGAAAAAGTCCAAAACTTAATTGATAGACATCGTAAATTAGAGAGTGAACTCTCATCAGGTGAAATAGACAAAAAAAAATACGCAGAGATTTCTAAAGAGTACTCAGATTTAAATGATATCGTAAAACAAGCAAAAGAATATTTAAGTTATAAAAATGATACTGATGATTTAAATAATATAATAAATGACAAAAGCTCAGATTCAGAAATGAAAGAATTTGCTAATAGTGAGCTAGAAAAATTAAAAAATAATTACAAAATTAACGAAAAAAAAATTAAACTATTTTTACTTCCAAAGGACATTGCGGATAGCAAAAATGCTATTATTGAGATTAGAGCGGGCACGGGAGGCCTTGAGGCGAGTTTATTTGCATCAGATTTATATAAAATGTATGAAAAAGTTAGTCAAAAAAAAAAATGGATTATTGAAGTAATTTCAATTTCTAAAAGTGATGCTGGAGGATTAAAAGAAATTATTGCTCTAATAAAGGGAAAAAATATTTATTCTTCGCTTAAATATGAAAGCGGTGTTCACAGAGTTCAAAGAGTACCAGATACCGAAACACAGGGAAGGGTTCACACCTCAGCTGCAACAGTTGCAGTATTACCAGAAGCTGAAGATTTAGATATTAAATTAGATGAAAAAGATTTAAGAATTGATGTTTTCAGGAGTAGTGGTCCTGGCGGACAAAGTGTTAATACTACAGACTCTGCTGTTAGAATTACTCATATACCAACAGGAATAGTTGTAAGCCAACAAGACGAAAAGTCACAAATTCGAAATAAAGAGAAAGGTTTGAAAATATTAAGATCTAGAATTTATGATTATGAGAGACAAAAAATAGATTTGGAAAGGTCTAAAGATAGAAAAAATAAAATAGGTTCAGGTGATAGATCAGAAAGAATAAGAACTTATAACTTTCCACAGGGAAGGGTTACTGATCACAGGATTAATTTAACTCTGCATAAACTAGAAGAGTTTATGGAAGGAGAGATATTTGATGAAATGGTTGAAAACTTAAGTCTCAAGGCTCAGATGGAAGAACTTGAAAAAATAAATTCATGAATTATTTGCAGGTAATTAAATTTGGAAGTTATAAACTTAGACAAAATAAGATAGAATCCCATATTTTAGATAGTGAATTATTATTATCTTTTGTATTAAAATCATCTAGAGAACAAATTTTAACTAAATTAAATTCAGATATTAATAAGAACAACTTTGAAGAATTTAAAAAAATTTTATCAAGGAGAGAAAAGAAGGAACCAATTGCATATATTACTAATAAGAAAGAATTCTGGAAAAACAATTTTTACGTTAACAATCATGTCCTAATTCCAAGGCCAGAGACTGAATTGATAGTTGAGGAAGTTTTAAAAAATACAGAAATTAACTCTTCTAAAAGCTTTTTAGACGTTGGAACTGGATCTGGATGTATTATTATCTCAATACTTAAAGAAAGGGTAAGCTGTTCAGCTACAGCTATTGATATTTGTAAAAAAGCGTTAAAAATTGCAAAATTTAATGCAAAAATGCATCATTTAAAAAATAATATTAATTTCATTAATATCGATATTGACAAAATTCATGATAATAAATATGATTTTATAATCTCTAATCCTCCATACATTAAAAAATTTAATTTAAGTAGGTTAGATCAAAGTGTTAAATTTTTTGAGCCACATATAGCACTTGAAGCTGGAATTGATGGTCTAAGAGAGATAAAAAAATTAATTAATAAAAGCAACAGATTGCTTAAAATAAATGGAAAATTGATTTTTGAAATAGGTATGAACCAATGCAAAATTATAAAAAAAATATTAAAACAAAATGGTTTTTATATAAATAAAGTGATTAATGACATCTCTTCAATACCGAGAGTAATAATATCTACAAAAATAGTTTAATGAATAATTATAGAAATAATAGAAAAAACAGATTTAAGTCTAATGGTGATAGAAACTTTAGAAAAAGACCTTTAAATGGACATAAAAATCAAAATGACTTTAATAATCATTCAGAGTTTAGACACAGAAATCCAGGAAGAAATAATCAGAATGCTGGAAAATTAATTGATAAATATAATAATCTAGCAAGAGAAGCATTATCTTCTGGAGACAAAATACTATCTGAAAATTATTTACAACATGCAGACCATTTTGCAAGAATCTTAAGTTTGCAAGAAGTAAGCAAATCAAGTGAAGAAAAAAATAATATTATAGAGCAAAATTTTACAAAATCGCCAAAAGATACTAATGATAAAAAAGATAATATCACAAACCTAGAAAACCTAGATACAGATTAATTTATTTTAGCGATTAGATTCGATTTTAAAACATCAATTTTGATTTTATCCACCTCAAACTTTTTTCTTGCTTTACCCTTTAGTATTTTTCCTGATGGAAGCTTAAGTTTTTGGGAATTTATTTTTCTTCCATTTTCAATAACTTCATAATGTAAATGTGGTCCTGTAGATAAACCTGTTGAACCTACATATCCAATTATTTGTCCTTGTTTAACTCTGACACCTTTTTTTATTCCACTACCGAATTTAGACATATGTGCATAAACAGTTTGATAAGTGCTGTTATGTTTAATTTTTACACAATTTCCACCTCCGCCACACCATCCAGCCTTTGTAACTTTACCATCCCCCGAAGCCATAATTGGTGTACCTTGAGGGGCTGCAAAGTCTGTTCCAGTATGCATTTTTGTGTAACCTAATATTGGATGCTTCCTTTTTCCAAATGATGAAGATAATCGAGCACCATTTATTGGAGTTTTCATCAAAGTCTTTTTTACGCTCTTTCCGCTTTCATCGAAATAATCAATTTTATCTTTTTCATATTCATGCTTATAAAGTTGATAATCTTCATTTTGTAAATTTAGATTTGCAAAAATTATTTCTCCTGTATCGACTATTTCTTTATTTTCATTTGTATACTCTTCATAAATAATTTGGAAACTATCATCTTTCCAAATATCTCTTTGAAAATCTATTTGAAATCCATAAAGCCTTGCAAATTCAATTATGATGTTAGGACTTATTCCAATGTCAATGGCATTACTATATAGGGACTTTGTAATGACAGTTTCTTTATAAACAAGGTTTTTTTTAAAGTTTTTCTTTATTATTTTAGATGCGAACTTTTTATTTTTTTTCGATCTAGTAAATATAATTTCGTTTTTTTTATCAGTTTCTATTTTAAATTCTATTACATTAACTTCAGATAAATTATCGATTTTAAATAAAAATTTTTGATTTATTTTAAGAACTTTTAAATTTTTTTGATCTTTAATTGATGATAATATGTCTTTTTTTTCATCATTACTTATATCTAATTTGTTAACAATTGTTTGGTAGTTATCACCTGATTTTGAAAGATATTCAAAGTAAGTAAATCTTGGTTCTAAATTTTTTGTAATTTCTTTAAATGTTTTTTTAAGATAAATATTGTCAAGAGTGGAATTAATTTTAGTATTCTTCTCAATTTGGATTTTAGAATGTATTTTAGATACAGATATCCCAAAAATAACTATTAATAACAACCAAAAGAAAATTGTATACTCCTTATAAGTGTTTATTTTGATTATCTTCATTTTAATCGTCAAAAAGTATTGATTTATCTAGCTTTTTTTATCATTTTAATTTTATCTAATATCTTGATTTCTTAATATTATTATTTATAAGCGTTCCACTCAACACTAAAAATGTTATTTATTGGGTAATACCAATTAGCTATTTTATAAGTTTATATTTTAAGAAGAGAAGTGTGGACGGTTAAGGTTACCAAAATTTGTCGTACACACTTCAACATTAAATAAATATTATTCTTAGTATTTATTTAGAAGCTAGTGTGCGCCGTTTTTAAACTTGAGAGTTTGATCATGGCTCAGAACGTACGCTGGCGGCACGCCTTATACATGCAAGTCGAACGAAGTAGCAATACTTAGTGGCAGACGGGTGAGTAACATGTAGGTATCTTCCCTTTGGTGAGGAATAACACGAGGAAACTTGTGCTAATACCTCATAAGTCTTTACGGAGAAAGCTTTATGCGCCGAAGGATGAGCCTGCATTTGATTAGTTTGTTGGTGGGGTAATGGCCTACCAAGACTTTGATCAATAGCTGATCTGAGAGGATGATCAGCCACATTGGGACTGAGACACGGCCCAAACTCCTACGGGAGGCAGCAGTAGGGAATATTGCACAATGGAGGAAACTCTGATGCAGCGATGCCGCGTGAGTGAAGAAGGCCTTTGGGTTGTAAAGCTCTTTCGTCGGGGAAGAAAATGACTGTACCCGAATAAGAAGGTCCGGCTAACTTCGTGCCAGCAGCCGCGGTAATACGAAGGGACCTAGCGTAGTTCGGAATTACTGGGCTTAAAGAGTTCGTAGGTGGTTAAAAAAGTTGGTGGTGAAATCCCAGAGCTTAACTCTGGAACTGCCATCAAAACTTTTTAGCTAGAGTATGATAGAGGAAAGCAGAATTTCTAGTGTAGAGGTGAAATTCGTAGATATTAGAAAGAATACCAATTGCGAAGGCAGCTTTCTGGATCATTACTGACACTGAGGAACGAAAGCATGGGTAGCGAAGAGGATTAGATACCCTCGTAGTCCATGCCGTAAACGATGTGTGTTAGACGTTGGAAATTTATTTTCAGTGTCGCAGCGAAAGCATTAAACACA
>CACARD010000001.1:0-150000 GCA_902534735.1 uncultured Pelagibacteraceae bacterium | reverse complement strand
AAAAGATGAGAACATATTTAGATTAATTTCAGCAGAACTAAAATTTAAACTAAAATCAATTCCAGATTGATTCAAATCGACATTATCAGTATCATTACGATATTTACTACTAATGTATTCAATATTATTTTTTATATTTGATTTAAACCCTCTGACATTAAAATTGAAAAATTCATTTATGACTAAATCTGAATAAATTTCATAAGTGTTACTTTTTTCCGGCAAAAGATTTAAGTTTCCAGAATAGCCAAAATTATCAGTTCCAAACAATTCATAAAGAGTAGGATTTCTTAAACCTTTCATGTAAGAAACTCCAAAATTTGAGTTATTAATTATTTTCTCTAAATTTAATTTGTAAGTATTATTCTTTTTGGTATGCTTATTATTGTCATTTCTCGCAAATAATGAGAAGTTTAAATCTTCAAGTAGATTAATTCCAACATTGCCATATAGAGCTATATTATCTGAATGACCTTTAGTTGAAGCTTCATATGATCCATTGTTATCAAAATAACCCCAATCATATTTATACTCAGAGCCTGCTCCAAAGGATACGGCATCATCAATGGTTTTTGATATGTCGTATTTTAAACCAATAACTTCACTTTCATAACTATCAATGGTTCCTCTTTCGTCATATTCTCTGTCATAAGTATTATAATATAAAATATATTTTTTATCACTTGATTTTGTTGTTTCCCCCAAACCTATTTGAAAAGAACCCATTCTATTATCACCTTTGTAATTTGTTTGATTTGTGTTTGAGTTATCATAATCTGCTTTTGTCTGTCTTAAATAAATCGTATTAAATAATCTCGTATCAAAATTTAAGTAATTCTCATAATTTAAATTAGATGTATAATTTATCACACCATCTTTTTCATCGTCAGATTTTCCTCTGGCACTAATTGTTTTATGTTTAACGCTTCCAAGCTTTATGTTCAAAGAAGAGTTATCATATAAAAAAGTTTTATTTCCAAGCACTTCATAATTTATATCTTTATCAGATGCTATCGATATAGAATCTTCATAGTCACCTGTTAAAATTATATTTACAGCTCCTCCAACAGCATTTGTTCCAAATTGAGTTGCACTTGAACCTGGATAAACTTCAATTTGTTGAATTGTTTGAATAAAATCAACACCAAAATCGTGAAGTCCTTGCGTTGTCGATTGATCATTTATGGGTATACCGTTAATCATAACTAATGTGTGATTAGAACCAGTACCTCTCATAAACATTGATGCTTGCTGACCTTTTGGTCCTGATTGAGTAATATTGATGCTAGGTGTTAATTTTAAAACATCAATCAAATCGACAGAACCACTTTCTTCAATTTGTTTCTTCGAAATTACGATTTTATTTAATCCAGAAATGGAGTACTTTGAAGTGTTTGATATATGACCTTTGATTTCTAAACATGGAATTTCGTTTTTATTATCCCAAATGCAAGGTTTTTCCTCTGCATATCCTATTTTCAAATAGCTATTAAAAAATAGAATTAATAATAAAAGTTTAATTAGCTTTAACATATATTTCTCTCTGGAAACTGAGTTTCCTTTCAATTTATCCGCGCATGCCTCTGCTAATTTTTCATTGTAGAATTAGACTTTTCCTGGCCTTCATTCAACAAAGGACTTTTATCGGGCGGCGCTCCGACTTTACGGTTCCAGGAAGAGCCAATGAATTCCACACTGATTTCCCACCAAATTTCGATAATAAGTTACTAATAATATAAATTTGATAATTGTCAATTTTTATAAATATTTTTTTATAATCATTTTCACATATTAAATTATAAAATAATTAAAATAATTTTTTTTCTTAATTTTTTAAAAAAATTTATTTTAAAAATATCATTTATCTCTTTTCTTCTTTTAGTTCTTTGAGCAACTATAATTATTTTATTGCTGTCAATTAAAAGTTTTGGAGAAATAGATACTCTTTTTTTTGGTTTTTTTGGGGAATTATCAACAAAAAAATAATTCAAGTTTGTTGAAATATTATAATCAAATATGCTTGCCACATGACAATTACTTCCTAGTGATAATAAACATGTGTCAAAATGTATTTTAGATATTTTATTCGAGAAAGATTTCAAATATTTTTCGTTGTAATTTTCTTTTTTATAATAATAGAAATTCTTACAAATAATAATTCTTTTTTTCAAAAAAGTTTTAAAATATAAATCATTTCTGTATCTTGATTTTAAGTTGACTAATCTCTCATCTGCTAAAAGTAAATTTTTAATTTTTATTTGTTTTTTAAATTTATTTGATTTATTAAATAATTTTTTTAAAGTGTTACCACCACTGATAATTACATTTGAATTAGCATTAAGATTTTCATATAAAAATTCTAACTTTGAATTACTCCTATTTAATTTTAATACCATTTATCAATATTATTAAATTTTGTAAAAATTGCTTGTCTTATTTATTTAATTATGATCAATGTTATTTCTAATATTTTTTATGAAAAAAAATAGCAAAATAAATAAAGCCTTGAAAATTTTGAATGATATTGAGAAAGCCAGAACAAGAAACAATAAGAATTGGATGGATATACTTAGACTTTCAATTAAATTAGACCTTAATAAAACGAAACTTTTAATAAAAGAGATATATAAAGAAGATACGAAAATATCTAAACTAGCAAAAAAGATTTATCAAACAAAAGATTAAAATTTGAAAATTTTTAACTTTTTAAGTATATTTTTTTTGATAGGTTCATTAACTGAAATATTCATTGGGCTTTTTTTTCCTAGTAATTGATTGAAATATTTTGGCTCTATACCATGGCCAGGCCTAACCCTCTTGATGTTATATATAGTGAATTTTTCGCCAATTTTGATGTTTTTTGTACTAAATATAGATCTTCTATTAATTTTTGATTTTGTCTCTTCAAAACTTCTGTAAAATTTTTTTTTTGAAAATAGTGAGCTAACAAGATCAATATCTCTTCTATAATTCATTAATTCTTTACCTTTTGTTGAAAACTTAATATCAAATCCTTTTTTTTGTCCGCTTAAAGCAACATGTTTTTCAATTACTTGAGCACCTGCAGCTACCGCAGCCATCGCTATCCTATTATCTGTTGAGTGATCTGAAAATCCAACAATACAATTAAATTTCTTTTTTAAAATTTTTATATTATTAAAATGAAAATCCGAAATTTTAGACGGGTAGTTACTGACGCAATACAAAAGAATAATCTTTTTTGCTCCATTTTTTCTCGCAAAATTTATTGTATCAGAAATCTCAGTAAGATTTGCAGAACCTGTAGAAATAATAATTGGTTTTTTTGTTTGAATAATTTTTTTGATAAGTGGAAAGTCCGACATTTCATAAGAGGCTACTTTATAAATAGGGCAATTTAATTTTTGTAAAAAATCAACAGCCGTTTCATCAAAAGGTGTGCTAAAGATCTCAATATTTATAGCCTTTGCAAAGTCAAAGAGTGTCTTGTGCCATATTAGTGGGGTTTTTGCTTTATTATACAAGTCCCATAAATAATAATTTTTCCACAATCCATTTTTAAGTTTAAAATACTCTTTCTTTGAATTTAATGTCATACTATCAGCAGTGTAGGTTTGTAATTTAACTGCATCTGCTCCATATAATTTCGCCATCTTAATTAGTTTTTTTGCGGTAGATAAAGAACCATTATGATTTGCAGATATTTCAGCAATTAAATATGGTTTTTTTGAAAGCATTATATTTTTTAAAGATGCTAATGGTATTGCATTTATTCATTTATATCATCAAAAAAATTATTTCATATATAAACTATAAATTTAAAATAATACGATACAATAAAACTAGTATAACATTTTTTGGTGACTAAATAATGAAATATAAAAAATAATTCACCTAAATCAAATTCGTTCGATATTGTTATTAAAAAGCTAATTAAAAAATTTAATAAAAAACTAACAATTTACTCCAAATTACAGACAATTATCTAAAAAATTTGAGGAAAAACTGTCTATATTGGATTTAATGTTTAATGAAGGTCCAAATTCTCTTAAAATTATAAGAAAAGGTTTACAAGAAATAAATCCTTGACGCTAACAAATATTTTTTAATCAAATAAATTAAATCATTTTTTTTAACATAATAATATTAAATTTGTTATAAGATTTATAATGTGTGGCATTGATTTTAGTAATGATTTTCCAAAATTATATCCTTTAAGATTTAATATCGTAAAAGACACAAAATATAGAGGTCCAGATTTAAGTAAAAATATTGTTAAAGAAAATTTATTTTTTGGTTTTAATTATCTTTCAATTACAGGAACTCATAAAGGGTCACCTCAGCCATTTATTAGAAACAATAATATACTTATTTTTAATGGAGAAATATATAATTTTTCATTATTAAAAGATAATTTATTAAAAAAAAAAATTCAATTTAAGACAGATGGGGATACTGAAGTTTTAGCTGCATGTTTAGAATATTATGGCATTAAAAAAACACATGAGCTATTGGAGGGTATGTGGTCTTTTATATATTATGATGCAAAAAAGAAAGTTGTAACTATTTCTAGAGATAGACTTGGGATTAAACCATTATTTTATTCAAAAAAAAAAAATAAATATTTTTTTTCATCTTCAATTGAAACTGTAAGAAAATATTTTCTGAACAATTCTAAAATAAATATAAATCAAGTTATTAAGTATTTAAAAAAAGGTAGTATATTTGAAAGTAAAAGTACAATTTATAATAATATAAAATTGTTTCCACCTGGTAATTATTGTCAAATTAAAAAAAATAAATTTATCTTCACAAAATACTGGAATTTAAATAATGATGAAAAGTTTGGTAACTCTAGTTTTAAAAAATTTAATCAAATTATAAATAAAAATATTTTAAAACATAATAACTATAATGTAAAAACTGCTATTCCTTTAAGTTCGGGTGTAGATTCGAATTATTTACTGAAAAATTTTAAAAAAAACAAAAATTTAATTTGTTATTCTCTTAAAAATTATGAAAACGATAATGAAAGTGATGTAATAAAAAATAAAATTATAAAAAAATATAAAATATCACATAGGTTTGTCGATTGTAAAAAATTCTCAACAAAAAACAAAATTAACAATTTTATAAAAATGTTAGATTATCCAATTAGATCTTTTCAACCAATATATCAATATTTATTGAGAGAATATGCGAAAAAAGATAAAGTAAAAATATTATTAAGTGGAGATGGAGCTGATGAGGTTTTTGGAGGATATAAATATGCTGTACCCTATAGAGTAAGCAGTTTAATTTTAGATAATCAGTTAAGTAAAGCAAAAAAATTTTGTAATGAAATGGAAGAGTTTACAGGTCAAAAAGCAAAAGTACTTTTTTTACATGGAAAAAAATTATCAAAAAAAAAAATGACCTTAAAAAAATTTTTAAAAAAAAGAATTTTAAAAACGCATATACCGTATTGGTTATATATTGATGACTTTCTAAGCATGAAGCATTCTATTGAAAATAGAGTACCTTACCTTGATAGTAAATTAATTGATCATGTTTTTCAATGGAAAGAGGATTATTTTTTTAAAAATGGTAAAAATAAGTATCTTTTAAGAAAACACCAGAAATTTAAAACTGTATCAAAACAAAAATTTCACAAGCCAGGTAATTACTCATTTGTCTATTCGATTTTATCCAAAGATATAAAAAAAGTACTCGTAAATAAATTTTTTTCTACTCACAAACAATTGAAAAATATGATCAATAACTATACTAGAGATCTGTATAGTAAAAATCAGAAAAATGCAGATTTATGGTTTAGAGTTTATTTGTTTTCAAAATGGAGATATTACAAGAAAATCTAAAATTTAATGAATATTATTTTATAGCTAGTATACCCACAAAACATAAGTATTGATATATAGGCATAATATCTTTAAACCCAGCTCTTTTTAAAAAATCGTAATTTGCATTAATTGTGAATGGATCCATTACACCTCTTAGTGATTTTTCTTTATTTAAAATTTCTTTATCAGAAAGCTTTTGTTTTTTTTTAAAATCGAAATAAAGAAAATTTAAAATGTCTTGAAACCTAGCATCTTTACCTCTTATTTTTTCGCAAAGAAATAGTCCACCACCCCAATTCAGAGATTGGTAAATTTTATTAAATAATTTCTGCCTCTCTTTAGCTTGTACAAATTGTATCGTGAACAAAGATAAAATAAAATCTGACTTTTGCATTTTAGCCTTGGTTATATCTTTATGGTAAAATTTAATACCCTTATTTTTTTTTGCTAATCTCACCATTTCTTTTGAATCATCATAACCAATATAACTAATTTTTTTGTCGAAGTGTCTTTCGTTAATTTTTCTTAGCAAACTTCCTGTCGAACTACCCAAATCATAACAAATACTTTTATCTTTTAAAAAAAAATCAGATAGACCCAAAGCAATTTCATGAGAATTTTCATAAAAAGGAACTGATTTAGCTACATGTTTTTCAAAAGCATTTGCTACAGTCTTATTTTTGAATGTCCATGAAATCCTTTTTTTTGATTTTATCTTCTTATCAGTTTGAAACATTATTTTTTCTAATAAATCTATTAATAAGTTTTAAACTTGTTATCATTTTTATTTACAATTTCATAGAATTTTTTCATTTCATAAAAAAATCTTAAGACTGATGATTTGACTATATTATTTAAAAGTATCAATTTATTTTTTTTTATAAAAGTTATTTTTTTGTTTAGGTCTTTAGAATTTATTAAATTATTCTCTTTAGCCTTTATACAAATTTTAAGATAATTAACATTTATTTTTTTTAATTTATTAATTTCATTATTGATTATATTTTTAGATACTTTTATAGTAAACTTTCTCTTTGATATTTTTTGTGCTAGAATGTATTCATAACTATTATATCTCTCTAATTTTAGGTTTGTATAAGATATTATTTTGAAATTATGTTTAGAAAGCAAAAGCTTCCATGTTTTTCTCGTAAAATATCTATAATGATTGTGATTAAAATATTCTAAAGTTGATCCTATAATTTTATCACTCCTCCACCTTATTATTAAAAAACCTTTTTGCTTCAAAATTCTATATATTTCATTTAGGGATTTATTGATATTATATGAGTGCTCAAGAGATCCAAGACTTTTAACAACATCAAATTCATTATTTTTATACTTAACATTCTCACCAAAACAATTTTTTATTTTGAGCCCAAGCATTTTTTTTCCAAATTTCACACTTGGAGTGTGTGGATCAAAACCGTAAGCATCCCATCCATTTTTAATCCAAGAAATCATTGTCCCTCCTGATGCGCAACCATGATCGAGCATTTTTCCTTTTTTTTTAAAATATTTTTTATAAAAATTAAAAATCCCTTCACCTC
Source organism: uncultured Pelagibacteraceae bacterium (assembly GCA_902534735.1). Taxonomy (GTDB): domain Bacteria; phylum Pseudomonadota; class Alphaproteobacteria; order Pelagibacterales; family Pelagibacteraceae; genus Pelagibacter. The sequence continues at coordinate 142,631 of CACARD010000001.1, read as the reverse complement.
TCCTCTTTTGAATATTTAGATAGTTTTTTGTAGGTTCTGTGAAACCAAACGCAATTTTTCTATATTTTTTTAAATAATATCTAATGTAGAAGTCATCTATATATCTAGGATTAACAAATTTATGACCACAATTAGTGCAGATAACAATATTTAAATGTCCATAAACCCCCACTCTATCTATTCTTCCAATATTTTGAATAGGTATGAAATTTTTTTTTGAGCAAATTTCACATGATATTACTTTTTTAATCTGTTTATTATTGTTGTACTTAATATTTTGATTTTTAGAATTTGATATAATTAACATTTAAATTACTTAATTGCGTGCTTAAGTTTTGTAAATATATATTTTTCAACAATTTGCATTGCATCGATACTAGCACCTCCTATGTGAGGTGTAATAAAAAAATTTCTTAATTTGTTAAGTTTACGAAAATTTTTATCTTTTTTTTTCACATTAATTCTTGATTGTTCATTTGTTAAAACATCGGTCCAATATTGACTTTCAGGATTATTTTTTAAAAATAAATATAAATTTTTTTCGTCAATCAATTCACCTCTAGATGTATTAACTATTCTTATATCTTTTTTTAAAAATATAAAATTTTTCTTATTTAAAATTTGTTTTCCTTTATAAGGACAGTGTAAAGTTAAAATATCACACTCAGATATTATCTTATTGAAATTATATCTATTTTTTTGAAGATTTGGATCATAAATTTTCGTTTTAAAATCTAATATTTTAACATATTTATTTACTTTTTTCCCAATTCTTCCATATCCAATAATCCCGACTGTGTAGTTTCTAAATTGTTGAAACTTATATTTATATCTCGAAAATTTAAAATTTTTAGTATCAGATAATATTTTATAAATATTTCGTATTGAGTTTAATATCATTGTGATACTTAATTCGGCAGTAGATGTAATGTTTCTGATTTCTTTATGAGAAACATCTAATGAAAAAAGTTTAATTTTTTTTTTTTTCAAATAATTTAAATCTAAATGATTTAGACCTGTTGTTGGTGACAATACAAATTTTAAATTTTTAAATTTTGAGAGATCTTTTTTTCCATAATATTTACTTAGAAAACTATATATTCCAACGACATTTTTCTTTTCATATAATCTTATTTTTTTTTTAAAAACAAATTTTCTTTTAAATTCGGAAATATTTTTATGTGATATTATTTTTTCATATTTAATGATTTTTTTATCTGACATAAAATTTTTTGTTTATATCTAGATCTACATTTTTTAAAATTTTTATAATTTTTTTTATAGAATTTCCGTCTCCATAAATTTTACATTTACTTATTTTACGTCTTTTAATTTTTTCAATACATTTAATTATTTTTTTGTGATTAACAGGAGCATCAATTACATTATTGCCTCTCTCTCGAAGAATTTGTCTATCACCAATATTAATAGCTTTAACTCCCATATAAGATGCCTCTCTAATCGCACTAGATGAATTTCCAACGATTGCAGTACAGTTTTGTAAAATCTTTAAATATTCGTCTGTTTTAAAATTAATTACAAAGTTAATTTTAGAGGCAAATCTTTCTCTAAACGATCTAATTTTCTTTGAAAAAATATTAGCTCCAGCATCAACATTAGGCCACAACCAGATTATTTGGTTTTCTAATTTTTTTGCAACTTCAATCATTTCAGAAATCAATTTTTCAGAATTTTTATAGTCTGTAGTTACCGGATGGACTAAGAAAACATAATATGGTTTTTGAAAGTTGATTTCAAATCCTACTCCAAAAGGTTGTTTTATTTTAACTTTTTTAAAGTCTGTGTTTTTTATTAAATCAATTGATGGGCAACCAACATTAAATACATTTTTTGGATTTTCACCCATTTGTTCAACTATTTTTTTTGATCTTTTAGTATTTACTAAGTGAAGGTGGGATAACTTTGTAACTGCATGTCTTACATTTTCATCAACAGATCCGGTTAATTCTCCACCTTGCAAATGAATTAAAAAAATATTCATATAATTTGCGGCGATAGCTGCAGAAAGAACCTCATATCTGTCTCCAACTAAAAATACCATATCCGGGTTGAGTTTTTGAAATGTAGTAGACAACTCTAGTAATAGTAAGCCTGTGGATTTTGTCATTGTTTGAAGATTTTCACCTTCAATGTGAGTATATATTTTTTCGCTAACACTAAGACCATCTTGTTTGATAATATTCTCTATCTCACCATATTTTTTTAATGTTGAAGATGAAACAATCACAATATCAATCTTGAAATATTTATCTTTTTTAAATTTTATTAGCAAATCTTTTATCCTTCCATAATTTGCCCTATTAACAATTACAAATGTAATTTTTTTTTTCATTATTCAATAAATTCTCTTTTTAAAAAATTATTTTTTTTAATATTTTTTTTTAATTTTTTTCCAATTAAGGAACTATACTGTTTCACAGGTATCCCAATATTAGGTTTTAGAGCAATTAAATCTTTTAAATCAATTTTCTCCCCAATTTTTTTATCTTTCCTAAGAGCCAGACCTTTATGAAATATTTTTTTTAATTTTTTAATATTATTTGAGATTTTTTTATTTTTAATTTTTGAATTTATTATTTGATTATAATCTTTATTGAATTCAGATAGGAATTTAAGTTCTTCAAATGTTATTGATGAAGTAGTATCTGGTCCAAAAAAACTTTTATCGAATGTAACATGAAACTCCAGAATTTTTGCTCCCATTGTTATTGCTGATATTAGGGAATTTAAATTTCCAGAATGATCTGATAAACCAGATACTAAATCAAATTTTTTATTAAATTTATAAATTAACTTATGTCCAATATTTGATAATGGCGTTGGATACTCAGATGTACACTGTAGGATTGCTAATTTATTTTTTATTTTTTTATTTTTCAATTTTGATTTTACATATTTTATTGTTTTTGAAACTTCAGAGTAATCTGATAATCCTGTACTTATTATAATTGGTTTACTACTTTTTTTGATTATGTAATCTAACAATAAATAGTTATTTATCTCTCCCGAGGCTATTTTCCATGCATCTATTTTAAGTTTTAATAAATAATCTACGCTTTCTATTGAAAAAGGAGAACACATAAAAATTATTTTTCTTTTTTCAGAATAATTTTTCAAAAAATGCCACTCATTAAATGTAAAAGAAGTTCTTTTCCAATAATCAAATCTACTTCGGTCTTGAAATGAAAATTTTTTTCTAAATTTTTCGAGTTTTGATGACTCAAATTCTGGCATATGCATTTGGAACTTAATAGCATCTGCGCCATTTTCTTTAGCTTTATCAATTAAGCTTTTTGCAATTCCTAAAGAACCATCATGACTTAATCCTGCTTCAGCAATTAAAAAAGCTTTTGAATTATTATAAATCTTATTATTTTTTATTATCATCTCCATTCAAAGAATTTTTTTAATTTATTTTCTCTGATTAGCAAAATACTTAGCTAATACTAAGTCATTATAATTGTCTATATTTATAGCATATTTACCACTTACCTTAATACCATAAGTTTTATCCCCAACTAATGTATTTTTTTTATTTGGTAAAGTAGATTCAAAAAAATACATTGAACCTGATCTAATATAAACTGGTTCTAATTGTTGCCTTGGCTTTAAGTCTTCTGTCTTTAGTTTTTTTAAGTAATTAACTAAATAATTTTTTTTATATATCTTTAGTCTATTTGGATGCTCTTTAGCCATATTTATTGTAATTACAGAGTTATATTTTTTATTTTTTAGAATTTTATATGCTTTATAAAAATGTTCTTTTTTTCTATATGGACATGTAACTTGTAATAGCAAAACGAAGTCATAAAAGTTGCCCAACTTTTTTTCCTCATTTAATTGATATTTAATATAGTCTACCATAAGTGATTTATCGCTTGACAGTTTCTTTGGTCTTAAATTTAAACCTATATTTTTATATTTTTTTGCTTTATTTAAATACAATTTTGAATCTGAGCTAAAAATAATTTTGTCTATAAATTTTAGTTTAATTGCAAATTTAATTGAAATATCAATTAGTGATTTATCTCCAATTTTAATAGTATTTTTATTTTTTATACCTTTTGAACCTTTTCTTGCAGGTATGATACAAATTACTTTCATTTATTTGTGTTAAACTTTAAGCCATCTTTCATTCTTCAAACTCCATTCAACTACTTGCGAAATTCTTTTATCTAAATCAATTTTTGGAGACCACCCTAAACTTTCCATTAAATTTCCATCTAATGCATATCTTAAATCATGACCTGGCCTGCTACTATGAAAATCCACCATTTCATATTTAAGCTCTAAATTTTGGCTTTTTGCAATTTTCAAGGCCAAATCTAAATTGTTAACTTCTGTAGGACCTACTAGGTTAAACTTTTTACATTTAGCATTTCCAAAATCATTTTTAATTTGCTCGATTTTTTTTTGATTTAGTAATAAAAACAAACATCCATCACAAACATCTTCAGCATGAATATAATGTCTACTTCCAGGTATTTTTTTTGTTTCGTCGCTATGGACTGTAACTACTTCTTTGTCTCTTACTTTTCTAATTGTCATTGGAATATATTTTTCTGGATGTTGCCTTTCACCAAAAACATTCATGGTATGTGTAATATATACAGGTAATTTATAACTATTTTCGAAAGCCACTGCCAATTCTTCTCCACCAGCTTTAGTCGCGCTATATGGATTTGTAGAATTATATCTGTCTCTTTCCTTATATAAAACATTTTTAGGAGCAGGTCCAAATACTTCATCTGTTGAGAAATAGATCAATCTTTCTAATTTTTTTAATTTCCTTGCATAGTTTAAAATATTGCATGTTGCTACTACATTATCATAAACAAAACTCAATGGATCTGTTATTGATCTATCTACGTGTGAGGATGCAGCCATATGAATTATATAGTTAAACTCTCCAAGATCAGAAGTTAAAATATTATTAATTTCAGCCCTTAAATCATGATAAACTATTCTTACTCTTTTTTTATCATTATCTTTATAATCATTTAATGTATCTTGGATCCTATTCAAATTTCCAGAGTAATCTAATCTATCCAACGAAACAATTTCCCAATCTGTGTTCTTCAAAAGATAATTAATCATATGATGTCCAATAAAACCTGCACCACCTGTAATTAATATTTTTTTCGCCATTTATTTAAGGATGATTATATTTTTTATGTTTAACTTTCAATATATATAAATTATCTTCTAATAATTATATTTATTTTTCATAAATCTAACATAATTTTTATAAATTATGTAATTGTCATAAAAATTTTTTGATTTTGATAAATAATTTATAAAATTTTTTTCATAAATTTGTGATAATTTTTGATTTTTTATAAAATCTAGATAATTAAATTTTTCATATTCTTTTGGATAGGCAACAAAACTTAGTGTCATCATTTTTCTAGAGACATTTTTATCTGGAACACCTGCTTTATGATAGCATCTTGAAGTATTGCATATTAAGGCGTCTCCTTTTAAATTTGTATTTTTAAAAATTTCAAAATTATCTGTTGTGTGATCATAATCATATCTATTTTTATATTTTGTTTCTTTCAGAAATTCATTTTTTTTATTGTTAGGTATAATATTTGTAGGTCCTTGATTTGATGATACGTCTTCAAGAGAAATGAAGATCTTGAACAAAGTACAACGATTATTATCTACATGATAAAAGTTAGAGTATTTCTGAGTATTTTCTTCAATGTTGTAATTTTGAGCTATTTTAATGTTTGCCAAAAATATATTTGATTTATAAATTTTTGATAAATCTTCAAGAGTTTTTTTTAATTGATTATTACATAAGTCATATACTTGATTTTCTACATATTCATCAATTTCATACAATTTTAAGTATTCTGTATTTTTTGTTAACTTAAGATTAGAAATATGATTGTTAATTTTCTCAACAAATCCGCTAAAATTGCTATTTATCTTTTCATATCCTAGCCTAAAAAAATTATTATTTATATCTTTACATATTTTTTTTAAATAAAAATAGTCAAATAAGACATATGATATAGATTTACTTTTCATCTTTTTTTCGAATTTATTCAGGACATAAGAAAATATTTTATTTAAAATCATTTTACTGTAATTTATTCACAATTAATACTTATCATAATTTACTTTTAAAAGATCATGTAATTTTGTTGCATTTAAATTTCGATTTTTTGAAGATAATTTGTAAATAGTTCTTAAATATTCAATAGATTTACCGAGTTGTTCATTAAGTAGCTCCTCTTTTTTTATAGATTTAAAGAAATTAATGTTCAGTATTTTTTTATCATATCTTTTTAAAAAAAGGTATCTAGAGTAAATTTTTCCGGTATCACATTTACTACCAAAATCTAAAAAATAATTATTATTATAAAATGGAGAATGGTAAACTTGTAATTTATTTTCAAATCTCTCCCATTCAAAATTTTTAAAATTTAAACAAATTTTAATAAATATATGTCTAAAAAAATTTTGTAGAAAATAATATTTTTCGTAAAGAGAAATTTTATTAAATTTTTCATCAGTAATTAGTGCTTCAAAAAGTTGTATACAATTTTCAATAGGTTTTTCAGTGTTATTAAAATTATACAATTTTTCCCAATAATATTTTTTAAGTAAGTTAAAATTATCCAACATTTTATTTTCTTGGCTATTAATTATTTCATTTTTTCTTATCAAGCCAAAGCCGTAAAAAATTAATTTTGGAAAAAATAATTTTCTAATAGCTCTAATGGGATGTCTAATCATTTTGGTAAGTGAAAAAATTCTAGTTTTTTCATAAATATTAATTATTTTGTTATCAAGATTTTTAATAATCATTTTTCTGTTTATTTTATTAATTTTAAATTCGCTAGAAAATAAATTATATTTATTTTTCTGATGAAATGAACCTACGATAAAAAGATTAAAATTTACATTTATCTTTTTTAAGTTTGAAATATCTTTTTCGTATTTTTTTAAATCAAAGCTACCATTCCAAATAAAAATAATAAACTTATAGTTTTCGTAGTTTTTTATTAAATTAATTTTGTTAATAAATGTTTGATCTGTCAAAATTATTTTAGAAAATTTACCTTTGTCAGTAAATTTAAAATCTATGGAATCAAAATTAAAAACTAAATCACAAAAATATATCACATCCAGTGCTCTCATATCTGGAACCATCACATATGCTTCTTTTGATATAATTAAATCATTCATAAATTTTAATTATATGTTTAAAATTTTACATTTAAAATTAATTTGTATAAAAATTTTTTTAAATTATAAGCAATTAATTATGAAAAAATTTAAAAGAACAATCATTGTATATTCTAATGCATCTAAAATGGGGCATAGAGATCTATATGAAACTCATTTTTACTCAAATATGGAAAAATATTTCAATGTAATTTGGTTGTTCGATGGAGAACCTATAAAAAACTTTAAAAAAAAAAGAAAAAATTATTTTGTTATTAAATTAAAACAAAATATAAGATTTTTGTTTTGGACATATCTATTTTACTTAGAGGAAATTATTATAAAAAAAAAACAGCATCCTAATATTTATAAAAACTCAAGATTATATGTAAATAAATTGCATAAAAATATTATTGAAATAATTTATTTATTAAAATTAGATAAAATCGTAAAATTATTATTTGATTTTATTTTGTATAAAACTACAGAAAATTATAATTTTTTTTCAAATGCTGATTTTTTTATAAGTATCAGCACTGGAAAAGATTTATTAGCAGATGATTTAGCCAGAAATGCAAAAAAAAAAAATATTCCTTACTTTTTTATACCTGCTGGATGGGATCATATATCTGGAAAACCTATGCTAGTAAGACCTGATAAAATTATGGTATGGGGAAAACAAACTAAACAATTGTGCAAAAATATACATAATTTTAAATCTGAAATAATTGGATCATTCAAATTTGACATCTATAAAAAAAATATTTCAAAAATTCACGCATTAAAAAAACTAAAATTAGATCATAATTTTAAATATATATTAGTATGCGGATCTGTTGTTGTTTTTAATGAGCATAAATTGATTAATAAAATTCTTAAATATTTAAAAAATAAAAAAATGAAAAAATATAGAATTATTTATAAACCTCATCCATTTGCTATGAAAAGAATATTCGATGAAAAGATAAATTTTGCCAGTCCTAATAAAGTTATATTTTCACATAAAATAAAAAAAGAGTTTAAATTAGAAGATTACCCGTATTTATTAAAAAGTATGGAAGGAATAATTACTCCATATTCAACAATGATAGTGGAGTCTCTGTATAACAAAGTACCTTGTATGGCCGTCGGTTATACCGAAAAAAATCAGTATGGTTTTGATTGGAGACTACACACTGTAGTAGCTCCGCACTTAAAGATATTAAAAAATAAAAAATTCATAATTAATTGTTTGGATGAAAATATGTTTACAAAAAAATTTGAGGAATTTTTAAAAGTTACGAGTAATAAGAAACTAAATTTACCAATGAAAAAATTTACTGATCAAATCGTTTATACTTCAGATAAAACTTTCAATCACAGAATTATTGAAAAAATACAAAAATTTTCGTCAGACTCCTAGAATGTATTTTAAAAGTTAAAATCATATGTTTTATAATGTTTTTCAATTAAATCTAAAGTTTGTTTCATCTGTCTTTTGTAATCATAAAAAGATTTAATTTTTAGAGTCACGGCAAAATAGGTTGAAATCATAAGTAGTAAAATTATTAAATCATCTTCTAAATATCTTTTTTCAAAATAATTTTTTGAGTATTTAGAATATTTAAAAGTTTTTTTTATTTTAATTAAATAAATAAAAAATAGCTTGACAAATTTAAAAATTAAAAATTTGTTGAAATATGCAAGATATTCAATATTTTTAATTGATTTATTTTTAATATCATTCTTTTCGTAATTAGTTGAAACTTTAGTAAAGATAGAAACTTTATTAATATAATCTTTATGATTTGATACCAGATTATTATAATCTAAAAATAAAACTCTCTCTTTTATATTTATGTAATTATGTAAAATCTTATTATAATCTAAAATTTTGTAATTAGTTATACTTTTAACATTTATAGTCTGATTACTTAAAAAATCATCGTCTCCACTAATAAAATTTTTAAAACTATTAATTAATCCATGTTTTACTCTTTCTTTATAAAAAGAAAAAAGTAAATCCGACTGACCCCGGTAACCTATAATGTATTTAGGTTTATTAAATATTTTCTCCATTAAATCAAATCTGTCATTTTTGTCTTTAAATCCATTAAAAAAACTTCCAAATAAACCTTCATACGAAATTATAATGTTACTTTCATGAATTTTATCAAGTTCTTTATTGAATGTTTCTAAATCTATTTTTTTGTTTATTAGGTCAATAAGATTTTGAACAATCTTTTCATTTTTCCATTTAGTAGATATAAAATAATTTTCATCATTAATATTTTCAAAAAAATTTTTTTGTAAATAAGTAGAACCTGTTTTATACAAACCAATATGTATAATAAAATTTTTTTTATTCATAAATATTATATTTAATTAATAAATTTAAAATTTCTATTTAATAAGTTTTTTCGATAAATAAAATTAAATTTATTTATAATATATATTGTAAGTTTAATAATATTAAACTATAGGTTAGATTAACTTTCTTATTATAATGGTGAATAACAAAACAATTTTCTTAACAGGTGGCACGGGTTCTTTTGGGCAATTTTTTACTAAAAAAACTTTAAGTGAAAAAAATATAAAAAAATTAATCATTTTTTCCAGAGATGAGATGAAGCAATGGCTTATGAAGAATGAAATTAAAGATAAAAGATTAGAGTTTGTCATTGGAGATATTAGAGACAAAGAAAGAATTGAAGAGACTACAAAAAATGTTGATATAATAATTCATGCAGCTGCAACAAAAATTGTACCTACCGCAGAAGAGTTTCCAAGCGAGTGTATAAAAACTAATGTTTTTGGTGCTATGAATCTGATTACTGCAGCAAAAAAAAATAATGTTAAAAATGTTATAGCATTATCAACTGATAAAGCTTGTAACCCTGTAAATTTATATGGTGCAACAAAATTAACTTCAGATAAACTTTTTGTCTCTAGTAATGAATTTAAAAAAAATGCAACTAAATTTTCAGTTGTTAGATATGGTAATGTAATTAATTCTAGGGGTTCTGTTATACCTTTTTTTAAATCATTCGGTAAAAATTCTACAATACCCATAACACATAAAGATATGACAAGATTTATGATAACTCTAAACGATGCTGTTGATTTAGTGTATTATTCTTTAAAAGAAATGATTGGTGGAGAAATATTTGTAAAAAAAGCACCTTCTATTAATATTCTAGATATTGCAAAAGCAATTCATAAAAAATTAAATATTAAAATAATTGGTGTAAGACCAGGAGAAAAAATTCACGAGGAAATGATTAATATTAATGACTCAAGAAATACTTATGAATACAAAGAAATATTTAAAATTTTACCAGAATTAGCAAGTCAAAGAGTAAAAAAAAAAATGATTAAAAATGGAAAAAAAGTAAAGGAAAACTTTCAATATATTTCTAATGATAATAAAAATTGGATTTCTTCAAGTGAATTAAAAAAAATTCTGGACAAGTATATTTAATAAATGTTTCATAAATTTATCTATCTTTTAGGTAAAAAATATCTCTACTATTCGTTTCTTGTTTTTGTTTTATTAATTTTAACTGCTTTGTTAGAAATTATCGGAATTGGGTTGATACCATTATTTATCTCATATTTGTTTGATCCAGATATTTTAATTAAAAATATATCAAACAATTTTGATTATGACTTTATGCATAATTTTTTATTTTATATTAAAGATATTAACCTAATTTATTTAGGATCACTCACAATTTTTAGTATTTTTTTAATTAAAAACTTAATTATTCTTTTATCAACTTTTGTAGAAACAAAATTAGTTTCAAAAGTTAAATCAAACAATTCTAAAAAACTTTTACAATATTACTTGTATTTACCAATAATATATCATTTAAAAAAAAATCCTTCTCAATTAATAAGAAATATACAAATAGGAGTTTCAAATTCCTCAGAATTTATAATTATATTTATCAAAATATTTAAAGAAACAGTTGTTTTGTTATTTTTATTAATTTTATTATTATTCACAGATTATAAAGTAACATTAGCCTGTCTTTTCGTATTTACTTTTACATTATTTATTTATCTAAAATTTATTAAAAAGGATTTAGAAAAAAGGGGAGCAAAACAAAATTTATTCAAATCGAATGAAATTAAAATTCTTAGACAAACACTTAGCTCATTAAAGGAAACTAAAGTCTACGGAATTAAAGATAAATTTATATCCCAGTTTAAGGATAATATTAGTTTACAATTAAAAAATGTTATTTTTTTTAGGGTTGTTCAATCAATACCACGACTATTATTAGAGCAAGTTACAATTAGTGTAATTTTATTGATAACTATTTATTTATTTATTGTAACAAAAGATAAGAGTACTGTTCTACCAGTTCTTACATTATTTACTCTTAGTTCTCTTAGAATGATACCAGGATTAAATTCTATAGCTTTAAGTATTGCATCATATAAATTTAGAAAGGCATCATTTGATATAATTTATGATGAGTTTAAAAGAATTGATAAAATTAAAGTCGATACTAATAGTAATCAAAAAATAAGTTTTAAAAATAAAATATATCTCTCTGAAATTAGCTATTTTTATAATAACAAAAAAAAAATACTTAATAAAGTAAACCTTGGCATAAATAAAAACAAAATGACAAGCATTATTGGAAAATCAGGTGCAGGAAAAACAACACTTTTAAATATACTTTTAGGCTTAATAAAACCAAAATCTGGTAAAATTTATATTGATAACAAAGAAGTGAATCTTAATAATACTAATTGGCAAAAGCTAATTGGATATGTGCCTCAAGATGTTTATTTACTTGATGACTCTATAAGAAGAAATATAATTTTTGGAAGGAAATGTGAAACTAAAGATGAAAGAAAAATTGACAAAATTTTAAAATTATTAAATTTAAATGAAGTGGTTGATAGACTAAATAATGAATTAAGTAATACTGTTGGAGATAAAGGAAGTAGGCTTTCTGGTGGAGAAAAACAGAGAGTAGGTATAGCAAGAGCTTTATATTCTAGTCCAGAAATATTAGTATTAGATGAAGCAACTTCTTCTTTAGATAATGATCTAGAGGAGCAAATTATTAAGAATATTAAAGAAAAATTTAGCAAATGTACAATCTTAAGTATTTCACATAGAAAAATTCCTTTAAAATATTCAGATAATATTTTTATAATGAAAAATTCAAAGCTAAAAAAAATTAGGAATTCAATAAATTACTGATGAAAAAAATTTTAATAATTGGTTCTTCAGGCTTATTAGGAGTTAATTTTATAAGTAAATTAAGAGATAAATATAATTTAATTTGCAACCAACATAAGCAGAAATTAAATATTCATTCTAATATAGTAAAAATGAACCTATTTAACAAAAAAAATATTGAAAGTGTAATTTTATCAACCAAACCAAATATAATTTTAAATTGCTCTGGTCTGACTGATTTAAAAAAATGTGAAAAAAATAAAAAATTAGCTTACAAGTTAAATTTTTTAATTACTAAAAATTTATGTGACGTCATAAAAAATTTAAATATTAGACTTGTTCATATTTCAACTGATCATTTATTTGATGGCAAAAAATTAGGTTTTTACAGAGAAAATGATATAAAAAATCCACTTAATACATACAGTTTGACTAAATCAAAATCTGAGGAAGAAATTAAAAAAAAATTAAAAAACTTTTTAATAATCAGAACTAATTTTTTCGGCTGGGGGACTAATTATAGAAGTTCAATAACAGATTATATAATACAAAATTTAATACAAAATAAAAAAGTTTTTTTAAGTAAGGAAATTATATTTAACCCAATGTACATTGGGAGTTTAATAGATTTGATAGATTATTTAATTTCAAAAAATAAAAGAGGTATTTACAACCTATCTACAAATAATCAAATAAGTAAATTTGATTTCGGATTAAAAATTGCAAAGCATTTTAATCTAAACGATAAATTAATTAAGGCTTCTGAAGATAAAAAGGTTTTAAAACCAAAAAATATGGCGTTATTAAATAATAAAATTAAGAAATTTATACCTTCAAATTTTTTTAGTTTAGAAAAAAATATCAAAAAATTTAAAAATGATTTTGAAAAATCACATATAAAACAATTTTATAAATTTCATCCATATGGTAAGCATTATCTATTTAGATCAGATATCAAAGAAGTAAATAAAGTTCTGTTTTCTAATAATCTAACCCAAGGACCAAAAATCGATGAGTTTGAAAAAAAAATTGCTAATTATGTAGGCTCTAAATATGCAGTAGCCGTTTCAAGCTGCTCTGCAGGTTTACATCTTGCTTGTAAAGTAGCAGGTTTAAATAAATCAAACAAGTTCATCACAAGTCCAAATACATTTGTTTCTACCGCTAATGCAGGCTTGCATTGTGGATCAAAAGTGATCTTTTCTGATATTAGTCTAAAAACTGGAAATTTAGATTTTGAAATACTAAAAAATTTATTGAAAAAAGAAAAAAAGGTAAAAGCTATTATACCTGTTCACTTTAGTGGAATGCCGTTTAATACAAAAATATTAAAAAATTACCTAAGAAAAAAAAAAATTTTTATAATTGAAGATGCAGCACACGCATTAGGTTCTAAATATAATGATGGTAGCATGGTTGGTTGTTGTAAGTACAGCGATATGACAGTTTTTTCTTTTCATCCTGTAAAATCAATTGCATGTGGTGAAGGAGGTATAATTACAACAAATAATTATGATATATATCTAAATTTAAAAAAATTAAGATCACATGGCATCGAAAAAGCTCCATTAAATAATTATAATAAGACTAAAAAAAGAAATAATTTATCTTCAACATGGTATTATGAAATGCAGGAACTTGGTTATCATTATAGACTAACAGATATACAGGCTTCTTTAGGAATTTCTCAACTAAAAAATATTGATAAGTTTATAAATAAAAGAAGATTACTTGCCGAAAATTATGATAAAAAATTGAGTAAAATTAACAACATATCTATTTTAAATTATAATAATAGAAAAATAAGCTCTAATCACATTTATGTGATCTTGATAGATTTTAAAAAGATTAACTTAAGCAGAACCAATTTTATGAAAAAATTATTATATTTAGGTATTGGATCACAATTGCATTATATACCTGTTTTTTTACATCCATTTTACAAAAGATTAAATAAAACCCATACAAATAATTTTCTAAATACTATGCATTATTTTAATTCTGCATTATCAATTCCCCTATATTATGGGTTAAAAATAAGTGAACAAAATAAAATAATTAAATCTTTAATAAAAGTGCTAAATTGAAAATTATTTTAGGAACAGCAAATTTCAATCTCAATTATGGTTTTCAACATAATAAAATTAAAAAAAAAGAGATAAAATATATAAAAAAATATATTAAGGGTAAAATCAACACAATAGATTCTGCAGAAAGTTATAAACACAAAAAAGAATTTTCACTTCACAAAAATATAAAAGTCAATTCTAAGGTATCAAACTTCAATACTCAAAGTCAAAATGATTGTAATAAATTATTAAAAAAAAAAATTAAGACTATATTGAAAAGTCACAATATAAAAAAAATTAACACACTATTCTTACATAGACCTGAAGAAATTTTAAAGAATAAAACAGGTGATTTTTTAATAAATTCATTATTACAATCAAAAAGGCAAAACTTAATTTCAAAAATAGGTTATTCCGTCTATAATCCTTTTGAAGCTATTCAATTAATAAAAAAACATAGGCCTGACATTATTCAAATTCCTTTCAATGTTTTTGATAGAAGATTAATTGATCCTAAATTTATAAATTTATTAAAAAAAGATAGAATAAAAATACAGATAAGATCTATTTTTTTACAAGGCTTACTCACAAATAAGAATGCGTATAATTTAAAAAAATTTTGTAAGTTTAAGTTACAATTAAAAGAATGGCATTCTTGGGTTGAAAAGAATGGTTTAGTGCCAGAAGAAGCTGCTATAAATTTTGTTCTAAATTATAAAAAAAAGTTTGATAGTATTTTATTAGGTATAGATAACTTTGAGCAACTAAAAAAAAACATGTATTATATTAAAAATAGAAAAAAAATCGCATTTCCTAAATTTAAAATAATCAAAAAAAATATACTTGATCCTAGAAAATGGTAAATTTAGTAAAAAAATTACTTAAAAAAATAAACTCAAAACGTGAAATACAGAAATATATAAATAGTAGAAAATTTAAACATCTCCAGCATGAAACTAATCTTAAGATTAATGAAAACCTAAATAAAATTAATTACTATAAAGATAATTACATAGAAAAATTTTTTTTTAAAAATTTTAATAACCAAGATGAAATAATTACCCAATATATATTAAATAATATAAATTGGAAAAACCTTCAAAAGAAAATAATAATCGGTAAATATAAAGCAGTCTCTTTACCTGCTAACTTATCTTTTTTAAAAAATTTATCAATAAACATTAAAATAAATTTTTTTTTGTCATTTGTAACATTTTATCTTTTTGTTATAAAAAGTTTTTTGTTTGGAGTTATTTATTACTTTTGGAAAATAATAACCTTTTTTATTGATAAAAAGAATTATCAAACTGCAATTAGAGATTCATCCTTTTTTTTAGGAATTAATAAAAATTGTATTAATGATGACTTTAGTAATGATTTAAACACGTATGGTTTATCAGATTGGTTTTTTAAAGATTTTAATCAAGAAAAAAACAAATCTTTTTTTTTCCATAATTGCAAAGATAAAAAAAAAACAAAGAATCCAAAGTTCTTTTTCATTTCTTCGCCTATAAATATTATAAAAGTTAAAACTCTATTATATTTTGTATTTTTTGGTTTTTTTTTAATATTATTTTCTTTAATTCATTTGCTT
This sequence comes from uncultured Pelagibacteraceae bacterium, assembly GCA_902534735.1. Classification (GTDB taxonomy): domain Bacteria; phylum Pseudomonadota; class Alphaproteobacteria; order Pelagibacterales; family Pelagibacteraceae; genus Pelagibacter. Next base: position 126,583 of record CACARD010000001.1, on the reverse strand, counting down.
TTATTTAAATGGAAGTTACCGTTATTTTTAAAAGAATTATTAAGTTCTAATATTATAAGAAATACACCAGATGAGTTCTTATCAAAAAACTATTTCTTTAATAACAGTTCATGGGTTTTCCGTCCACTTTGGACTTATGAAGCAGAAAAAAAAAATTCAAATGTTATAATGTTTTTTTATGCATCTAATATAGAATCTATTAAAAAAGATGATGAAAACACACTAAAACCAATTAATTTCTATAGCCTTATGACCTGGAAAAATTATTATGTATGGGATAATCATCATGAGAATACTTTAAAGAGTTTTTTAAAACAAAAAAATTATTCTCATGATAGCATATTTAAACTGGTAGGCCCAATTCCATTTGAAGATAAACCTTTAAATTTTGGTTTAAAAAATGAGCACATAAATATAGTTATATTTGATATCCCTTTATACAGGCGAGCTGACTCATATTATTTTGATTTTGAGACTTCTTTCTATACTTACGAAAATATAAAAAAATTTTACTTTGATATATTAGAAATATTTAATGAAAAAGATCTAAAAAATGTAAAATTATTTCTCAAGACTAAGAGGAGCATAAATACTAATATTCATGACAAGAGATATAAAAAACTAATATCGAAGTTAAGTAATAGCATTGAAATAATTGACCCGCGTGTCTCAGCCATAAAACTTGCAAAAAATTTTGATGCATGTATATCATTACCTTTTACTTCAACATCAAGAATATTTGATAATCTTGGAAAAAAAGCTGTATATTTTGACCCTGTTGGATATTTTAAAAAAAAACACAAGGCTGCAAAAAATATTCAAATATTAAACAATGATGAATTAAAAAATTGGGTCTTTAAAATTAAAAATGAAATTAAACAAAAATAAAAATTGGATATATGCAAAAAATATAATCCCGGGTGGAAATATGCTTATATCTAAAAGATCAGATTTCTTGCTACCAGATTACTGGCCATCTTACTATAAAAAAGCAAAAGGATGTTTTGTATGGGATCTAAACAATAATAAACTACTTGATATGTATTTTGGTGTTGGCACAAATATTCATGGATACACAAACAATAAAATTGATAAACGAATACATGAAGTCATTAAAAATTCAAATATGTCATCTTTAAATTCATATGATGAAGTATTGCTAGCAAAAGAACTAATAAAAATTCATAAGTGGCCATCGATGGCAAAATTTTCTAGAAGTGGGGGAGAGGCTAATGCTATAGCAATTAGAATAGCGAGAGCATCCTCAAAAAATAAAAATATAGCTTTTTGTGGTTACCACGGTTGGCATGATTGGTACTTATCTTCGACCCTAAATAAAAATAATTCATTAAGTAATCATTTAATTCCAGGCATCGATAGTTCAGGGATACCACGTCAACTTAAAAATACTGCTTTTCCATTCCAATATAATAATTTTGAAATGTTAAAAAAAATTGTCAAAGAAAAAAAAATCGGCATTATAAAAATGGAAGTTCAGCGTAATTATTATCCAAAAAATAACTTTTTACAAAAAGTCAGAAGATTGGCGACTAAAAATAAAATTATTTTAATTTTCGATGAATGCACAACTGGTTTTCGGGAAAATCTTGGTGGCTTACACTTAAAATACAAAGTTTACCCAGATATGTTAATTTTGGGTAAAGCTCTAGGGAATGGTTATGCTATAAATGCTGTTTTAGGAAAAAGGAATATAATGCAAGCTGCAAATAAAACATTTATAAGTAGTACATTTTGGACAGAAAGAATTGGTTATGCAGCAGCACTTGCTTGTTTAAAAGAAATGAAGAAAAAAAGCTTTTTTAAAAAAATTATCAAAACAGGGAAATATATTAAAAAAGGTTGGAGCGAGCTAGCTAAAAAAAATAAAATAAAAATTGAAATTACTGGAATAGATCCAATACCAATTTTTAATTTCGAAAATAAAATTAATATTGAGGCATCAACATATCTGACGCAAGAAATGTTGAAAAAAAATATTATAGCAACAAATTGTATATATGTTTCCATTGCACATACAAAAAAGTATATTGATCTTTACTTAAGAGAGTTAGATAAAATATTTTTCAAGATATCGAAAAACAAACATAATTTAAAAAAACTTATAAAAGGTCCTTTAAAACAAAGATCCTTAAAAAGAGTTAATTAATGAAATTTTCCACAAAAATTATTTGTGAGGTTGCCCAGGGATATGAGGGAAATCCAAAATTAGCTGAAATGCTTCTAGAGTCTTCATTTAAAACAAATGCTGATATAGTAAAATTCCAATTAGTTTATGCCGATGAACTATCTACTAAATCTTACAAGTACTACAAACTTTTTAAAAAATTAGAAATGAAAGAAAAAATATGGAGAAACTTAGTTGGAAAAGCAAAAAAAAATAAAATCAAGTTTTACTTTGACATATTTGGAGACAAAAGTTTCAATATTGCAAAAAAATTGAAAGTTGATGGAGTTAAAATTACATCAACAGATTTTTTTAATATTAAATTAATTAAAAAATCTTTAAATTATTTTGATCAAGTTTTACTTTGTGTCTCTGGAGTTAAAAAAAATGAATTAATCCCATATATTAGTAGGTTAAAAAATACACAAAAATTAGTATTGATGTATGGATTCCAGTCAGAACCAACTGAAATAAAGGATAACAATTTGTATAGAATATATGAGTTAAAAAAAATATTCCCTCGGCATAAAATTGGTTTTATGGATCATACTCATGGAGACTCAGAATATTCCAATTTACCTTCAATTTTATCTTTAGGATTAGGTGTAGATTATTTAGAGAAACATATAACACTTGATCGAGAGTTAAAATTAGAAGATTATATTTCTGCGTTAACACCTAATAAATTTAAAAATTTTGTAAAGTTATTCAAAAAAGCTGAAGCAGCTTTAGGTAAGATAGGATTTAAATTAAGTAAAGAAGAGTTAAAATATAAAAAATTAGCTTCAAAAAATTTAGTCTCAAAAAAAAAAATTAGAAAGGGGTCAAAAGTGAGCCTCAACGATTTATTACTTAAAAGAGTAAAAAATAATAACAAAATACTAGAAAATCCAGATACAATTATTGGCAAGATTGCAAAAAAAGAAATCCAAAAAAATAAACCTTTAAAAGGTTCTTTCTTTAAATGAGAAAATTAGTTGCCTGTTTAGCCTGCAGAAATGAAGGATCTCGTCTGTATGGAAAGCCATTACAAAATTTGGATATAAAAAAAAAAATTTCTATTCTCCAATACATTATTGATTGTCTTAAAAAAACTAGAGAAATTAATTCTATTATTTTAGCAATTAGTAATAATATTCAGAACAAAATTTATGAAGAAATTGCAAAAAAAAATAATATTAATTTTATATATGGCCATGAGATAAATGTATTATCAAGACTAGTTAAAAGTTGTGAAAAAGAAAAAGGAACTGATTTGTTTAGAATTACAACAGAATCACCATTCTTTTTGTTTGAAAAAATACCACAGCTATGGAAAGTGCATATTAAAAATAACTATGATCTCACTACTATAGATGATGTCCCGGATGGAAGTGGTTTTGAGATTGTAAATTTAAAAGCTTATAAACTCTCTTTAAAAAATGGCAAAAAAAAACATAAGTCCGAATTTTGTTCACTTTATATTAGGGAGAATAAAAAAAAATTTAATTTTTATAAATATAATATTGAAAATATATACAAAAGAAAAGATCTGAGATTGACAGCAGACTATCCAGAGGATTTAATTGTTCTAAGGGAAATTTACTCTAATTTCAAAAAAAAATATCCAAAGATTCCTCTAAAAAGTATAATTAGATTTCTTGATAAAAAAAAAAATCTAAAAAAATTAATAAGCAAATATACTAATGAAAGTTTAAAATTAATGAATATTTAAGTGGAAATATATTTAAGAAACTCGATCCAATAAAAAACACTAATCAAAGATATTTAAATTGGATAAATAATCTGAAAATTACTAAATATACAGAGCAAAGATTTAAAAAAAAATTAATTGATTTAAAAAAAATAAAGCTGTTTGTTACACAATAAATAAATCATCTATAATATAATTGAGAAAAATATTTTAAAATTGACACTGTGTTTAAAAGAGAATTATTAATTTAATTAAAAGATACGATCAATCAATACTTGCAAATTTTTTATAATCCAACCTTAAAATTATATATATGTTCAATTCCTTTAAGTTGATTTTTTATTTTATTTATTATTCTAAAGTTTTTTAGGGAGTAAATTATTTTTTTCTTCATACGAACCTTAATTTTATTTAAACTTGGGTTTTTCCTAAAATAAATAATAAATCTTGATATTAAGTATTTCTCTCTATCAACATCTTTGGATAAAAACATCTCGGTTAGACCATTTATTTCTGAATTAATCTCTTCATGCAAACCTCTCCAGTCAACAATAATATCGTTAAAATTATTGTTTAATGCAATCATTATTACATCAGAAAAATTAATTATGTTCATAAAATATTTACCTGTTTCATTTTCAAAAAATGCCAAATTTAAATCAGAAATTGTTTCACCATGAATACATCCTCTGAAGGTTGTCGTGAAAGCAATATTTGTATTTTTTAAAATCTTCTCATATTGTAATAGCGGAAACGGCATGTGATGAACCGAATGTCTTTCAAAAGTATAATCGAAATTAGTATTTAAATTATGTTCAGAAAAATTAGTGTTTAGCCATTTTGTTTCTGGGTATTTTTTAATACAATAATCATATGCAACTTTAGATACGTCGATACCTAGATAATTAGATACATCAATATTATTCTTATTTTTTAAAAAATTATAACCTTGACCCATCGATGAGCCAATCTCCAGAATTGATATATTTTTAAAATTTCTTTCAACTTTAAAATTAAAATCATCTATTTTATTTATATCATTACTAAATGGCAGATTTCGCCAATCCCACGTGACATCAGGATAATGTTTAGAGTATTTTGAAAATGACCATAAATTTTTTATATCTTTTTCTAAATAGTTTTTCATTTTATCCACCTGTTAAATGGTCAATTGCAATTTTATCATTTTTTTGATTATGACAAAATATGGTAGAATCAAAATTATAATCTTTGCTCTCGAGTTGAATCACAGCTTTATTTAATTTTGAATTCTTTATTTTATCTTCAAACAAGGAATTTAAGTTAAAAATAGCTAGAATTTTATCATCTTCAATTTCGATATTTTTTACTTCTTCAATATGATTTTCATCCAAATATCTTATTTTTATATTTTTCTTTTTTTTATTCATTAATTTTGCATTATGAACTACTAAGTAGTTAGTGTACTCATTATTTTTAAAATAAATATGCATAAATTTTCTGCAATTTTTTTCTTTCTCTTCATTAAAGAATTTTAAGTTATTAGTATCATCATAGTAAAAATTAGCTCTATGGGTATGTACTTGATCTCCTATACTTTTGTTATCATAGTTGATTTGCAAATATGAAAATAATTTTGAATAAAACTCTAAAAAGATTATATAATCGAATTGAAATTTTGTTTCAAATATTTCATTAATTGTACTTTCAAAAAAATTACTAAATTTAAGCTCTTTCTCCTGAATTATTTTATTGTTACTTATGATTTTAACCTTTAAAACTTGTTCCTGACTGTCACCAAGAAAAGTTTCTTTATTATCTACAATTATTCTTGGATTTATATCTTCATTTTTTGGTATCCACAAACAATGATAATATTTTTTAATCTCCAAACTTTCATTTTTTATGTTGTATGCTGGACCCATATGCCAAATAGCTAATGGATTATCTTGTTTATCTAAAACCATATTATATCCACCCATACTTAAACCAATATCTCCTTCTTTAACATCATCTAGTTGAAGAGATGCATTAATATTTTTGTTTTCACTAATTTTATGGTTTGGAAAATAATTTCTCCCATAATGTTTCTCTTTAGTATATTTTTTATAGTTTAATGGCATAGAATGAACTGTTGCCATATAATTATCTTCTTCATCATAGTACTTTGACCAATATCTAAATTGACCACCACCATGATTCTTTGAAATTTTGGGGTGATATACTTGAACAACAATAATTCCATTTTTAATTGACTTTAAATCGAAAAAATTTTTTCCAAGTTCTATTATATCGTATTGCTTCAAAGATAAAAATTTTGAAAAATACACTTTATGATTTTTTAATATAGAAATTTTCAAAACTAAATTTTTTCTAATAGAATAGTTAACCGAAAAAAAATTATAAATTAGTATTGAAGTCTTATCTTTTATATAAGGAACCCATCCAGTTAGATGATTAATATTTTCATCTACACTAAACTTCTTATTACTATCCAATATTCCATTATCAAAATATTTGCTTTTTTGGTCTATAAATTCATCATGTTTAACATTTTGATAAATGTCAGATTTTTGTAAACATCTTTTGTGACCTTTATATCTATTAATTGTATTAATAATTATATCTTTTGAAAACATAAAATCATTCTATATAAAATTTTAATAATTTTTTAAAAATTAATTTAATATACATCAAGATATCAAAAAATACGGATTTTTTAATAATGATTTATTTCTAATTTTTTTCAAAATCGTTATAAATGAAGATTTCACATTTGACATAGCATGATGTTGCATTATTTATTAACTCAATTTTTTCTGTAAGAAAATGCTGTTATAATAATAGGGATATTTTGTAAAGTTAGAAAATTAGCATATATTATTATTTATCCAAAAAATGAATTTCTTTCTTTATAAAAAATCTAGATGATAAACATAAAAAAATATAAAAATATTAAATCAATTAATTCTGATTTCATTTCAATCTCTTTTTTTTTTAAAAAGTATTTGGGGAAATATTGGTGGTTTCTAAACTCTAGTAGATTGGATTTAGCTCCAATGGGTTTACCTCTAAAAGAAAATTTGTTTAATTCAGTATACAAAAAAATTTTTTCAAGTTTAAATTTATTATATTATTTATTTAATAAAATTTTTTCAAAAAATTATCAATATGACTTAAAAAATAAAAAAATTTTTGTATTTGAGGATGTAAAGCTTTCAATTAAATTAGATAAAAAAGAGGATTATTATTTCAAAGATTTTCCAAAAAAGACCAAATTAAGTTTTATAAATATAATCATAGGATATAAGAAATATAATGACGGCAAGAATTTCTCATTATTTGAATTATTAAATAGAAAAGAAGTATTTCTTACATTATTTAAATGTATTTTTGTTTACTGTAAATTTAATATTTTAAAATTTGTCGTATTCCAATATACAATAAATAAAAATTTTTGGTTTAATTACCAAAAAAAAAATAATTTTGTAAATTTTTTTTTATCAACTTTAACTTATAATTTGTTCAAAAAAATTGATTTAGAATCAAATAAAATAATATATCCTTATGAGGAAAAACCTTATGAAAGAGCTATAAATTATAATAAAAAAAAATTTGAAAAAAAAAATTTATACGCATATTTAATAAATCCTAGAGACAATTTAGCATTATATTTTTCAAATTTTAAAACTTTACAAATTCCAAGACCAGAAAAATATCTTTTTACTGGTAAAATAATAGCTAATAGATTTTTAAAACTTAAACGAAAAAATTTGATAAGTTATAGTAACTCAATAGTTGGTACTCCTAAAGGACAATTTAGTCTTTCTAAATTTAAAAAAAAAAATACTTTTTTAATTTTAATAGGTCATCCTTCTGAATTTGATATTTTTTTTAAGTATTTAGTAAATAAAAATTTTAAAAATAAAATAAATTTTATTTTTAGATTTCCACTTGGTGTAAATATAAAAAATTTTAAAAAAAAATTAATAAATAATAAAAATTTTAGTATTTCAATTAATAAATCTTTAATTGAAGATTGTAAAATTTCAAAGTTTTCGATTTTCTCTAATACAAGCGCTGGAATCGAAACTGTCAATTTAGGTTTAATAACAATGTGGACTAAAACTTATAATATAAACCTTTCTCCTTTAGATAATAGTCAAAATAAATATTTTTTTTGCTCAAAAAACATCAGTGAGTTTTATTTTAATATTGAAAAACTCTCAGGCCTAAACTCTTTTGATTATAGAAAAAAACACCAAAAACAGTTTAATATAACTAAAAACATTTGTTCAAAATTGGATTTATATAAGCTAAAAAATATTATTAAGTAATTATGAATAATAAATTTAATTTAAAAAAGTTTTTTAACTTATTTATTTTGTATTATAAGCAATTCAGAATAATCAGTTTATCTATACTAATTTTACCTCTATTAAATTTTATTTCATCGTTATTTAAATTAAAAAAAAAAATTAAAATAAAAAATTACCAAAATAAAATCAAAACAATTAATTTAAATGCAGATAATTATGTGACTCATTTTAGGTCAAATCTTTTTTTCTTAAAAGAGAAGGAAGTTAGATTTTTCATAGATAAGTATTTAGATAATAACTCAATTTTTTTTGATATTGGTGCTAATATTGGAATATTTTCTCTATATTCTGCTATAACAAAAAATGCTTATGTTTATTGTTTCGAGCCAGAGTACTCAAATTTGTCTTTGCTAAAAGAAAATATAATAAATTCAAGTCTTACGAGCAAAATATTTCCCTATTCATTAGCAGTAGGAAACAAACAGGCAATTACAAATTTGCATGTTGCTGATTTCACACCAGGTGCAGCTGTAAGTTCAATTTCTGACAAAAAAATTGATAAAACACATGAAGGATTTGATGTGATATGGAAAGAAGGAGTGATGGAAGTTACATTAGATTTTGTTTGTGAAAGTTTAAATTTAGTTCCTGAAATGATTAAAATTGACACAGATGGAAATGAAAAAAATGTCCTTCTTGGAGCAGAAAATACTTTAAAAAATGATAAGTTAAAATTTATAATTATGGAAAAACCATCAAATAAGGAAAAACTAGATTTTTGTTACAATTTTTTAAAAATAAATAATTTCAATGAAGTAGAAATTTCTGATAAAAGAAATTCATTTTGGTTAAAAAATTATGATTAACCAAAAAAAATAAATTTTATTATCATATTATGAAAAAAAAAGGCATTAACGTTTTATTTATTTATCCAAATACCTTTGGTATGAATATGCTACCTCCAGCGATTGCTTTATTTTCTGCTTTGTTAAAAAAAAATGGTCATAGCGTTGAGATCTTTGATACCACTTATTATTCAATTGATTATGGGATCGACTCTGATGGAAGTAAAATGGAAAGACTAAACGTTGTTCCTTATTCAATGGAGGATAAAGGAATAAGATTAAAGACAGAAGATTGGAAACTAGATTTTCATAAAAAAATTAATAGTTTCAAACCTGATCTCTTAGCAATTTCTTCTACAGAGGACATGTGGGAATTAGGAATGAAAGTTTTAGAAGAGGCTAGAGAGTATAAAAAAAAAAACAATATTCTTACAATTGCTGGCGGAGTCTTCCCAACTTTTGCGCCAGAAATTTGTATTAAAAACGATCTAGTAGATTTAGTTTGTGTTGGCGAGGGCGAGAATGCGCTTATTCAACTTTCCGAAAAAATTAAAAATAAAGAAGAATGTTTAGATATTACTAACTGTTGGATAAAAAAAGATAATGAAATAATTCAAAAAAACAAAATATCTAAACCAGTAGATATAAATAAAAATCCAAAGATAGACATATCATTATTCGAAGAGGCAAGGTTGTATAGACCTATGTCAGGTAGAGTTTATAAAATGATACCAATAGAAACAATAAGAGGGTGTCCATTTACTTGTACTTTTTGTAATTCTCCTGATCAAATGAGGTTTTATAAAGGTCAAGGTTCAAATTTTTATAGAAAAAAGAGAATGGACTTAGTTTACGAAGAATTAAAACATTTTAAAGAAAAGCATGGTGTTGAATATAATTATTTCTGGGCTGATACTTTTTTAGGAATGAATAAGAATGAGTTTGAGGCTTTTATTGAAATGTATAAAGAAATAAAACTGCCTTTCTGGATGCAGACCAGACCCGAAACTATAAATGACGATAACATGAAAAAACTTTCAGATGTAGGATTACATAGAATTTCGTTTGGAGTAGAACATGGAAATGAAGAATTCAGAAAAAGAGTTTTAGATAGAAGGTGGAAAAATAAAGATATTATAGATAAACTTAAAATACCACATAAATATGGTATTCAATTTAGTTGTAATAATATAACTGGTTTTCCAACTGAAACAAAAAAGTTAGCATTTGATACAATTGAATTAAATCGACAAATCGACTCAGATAATGCAAATATTTATAGTTTTGTTCCATTTCACGGAACCCCATTAAGAAAAATGTGCGAAGATTTAAATTTAATTAAGCCTGAAACAATTACTAAATGTTTAACAAGCGAAACTCAATTGAATATGCCACAATATCCACCTCATGAAATTGAAGAAATAAAAAAGTGTTTTGCGTTGTATATAAAGTTTCCAAAAAATAGATGGAAGGAGATAGAGAGAGCTGAAAAAAATGATCATGAAGGTGAAAAAATTTACAAAGAATTAAAACAAGAATATTTAGAAAAATATATGCCAAAACCAGATGCAGATCCTCATGGAGGACACGAAGATTTTAAAGATGTAGAAAATCCTTATTGTATTCCAACTCCAAGAAACGAGCTAAAAGAGAAAAATAAGCTAAAATCTCATATGCTAGATTTAAACCTTATTAAAGATCCCAACAAAGATGAAATGATTTAGTTTTACCAATTTAATTTCATTAATGAGTTTTTTTTATAAATTAAAACTTAGTATAAAAGATAATATTAACTGTGAAAAAAAAATATAAGGTAATAATTTTTGGTGGCTCGGGATTTCTTGGAAGTCATCTAAGTGATTTGCTATCAAAAAAAAATTTTAATGTTACAATTTTTGACATAAAACAAAAAAAACAAAAAACAAAATCTATAAATTTTATCAAAGGAAGCATAACAAACAAAAAAAAAATATTACAAATTCTTAAAGGTTACGATTATGTTTTTAATTTTGCAGCTATTTCAGATATAGCAAAAGCAAATATAGATCCAGTCAAAACCATAAATCAAAATTTTCTAGGAAATGTTAATATCCTAGAAGCTATAAAAAAACAAAAAAATGTAAAAAGATTTATATTTGCAAGTAGTATTTATGCTATTAGTAGTCAGGGAGAATTTTATAGTTCAACTAAGAGATCCTCAGAAAATATAATTGAAAATTATTCGAACAAATATGGGTTAAAATTTTCGATACTCCGATATGGATCAATTTATGGAACAAGAACCAATTCACTAAATGCGATTCATAATTTTATTTTACAAGGAATGTATACAAAAAAGATTATTAGGAAAGGCCTAGGAAATGAAGTAAGAAGTTATATAAATGTAAAAGATGCAGCAAAAATTACACACAAAATTCTAGATAAAAAGTTTCAAAATAAATATATCAATATTATTGGAAAAAATAAATTAAAGGTTAGAGAAGTTATAAATATTATTAAAAATAAATTAAATTTGAAAAAAATAGTCTTTAAAAAAAATGAAAAACTACAGTATCATTATAATAAAAGCCCTTATAGCTACAAATTAATACGTGGAATTACTATTTCACCTAAGCAACCTATCCCATTAAAAAAAGGATTAGATGAGATTATTAATGAATTAAATGTTAAATCTTAAATATAATACAGAAGTATTTAATAATTAGACAATTTCTTGTAATGTATATTTGAGTATTTAGAAGTATTTTTGCATAAATATTGTAATTAATCGATAAATTTGGATATATATTATTTTTGATATTTAAATAGATTATAAGTTTAATGAAAAAAAAATTAATTTACGCTATTTTAATTGGAAGAGCTGGAAGCACTGGATATCCTGGAAAAAATATTATCAAAATAAATAATAAATTTTTATTTGAGTATCCATTAATAGCTACAAAAAAAACAAAAAAAGTTGATAAAATATTTGTATCGACTGATTGTAAAATTATTTCTAAAAATGCAAAAAAATATAATGTAAGTTTCATTAAAAGACCCAAATATCTCGCGGATAAAAAAGCACTAGGAGAAGATGTTTTTAAACACGCATATAATAAAATTTTAAAATCAGAAAAAAAAAAAGATAAAGACATTGAATTTATAATACTATTATTTGCCAATGGGGCGACAATAAACGATACTTTAATTAATAAAGGAATAGGTATTTTAAGAAAAAATAAAAAATTTGACTCAGCAGTTACAGTTTCAAGATATAATATGTGGAGTCCTTTAAGAGCAAGGAAAGTTTCCAAGGATGGATCATTAGTTCCATTTGTTCCATTTGAAACATTTGGCAATCCAATGACTTTAAATTGTGACAGAGATTCACAAGGAGATGTTTTATTTGCTGATATGGGAGTTTCTATCGTAAGACCTCATTGTATAAAAAATATGAAATATAATTTACTTCCACAAAAGTGGATGGGTAAAAAAATAGCACCAATATATTCAGAAGCTGGATTTGATATTGATTATAAGTGGCAACTTCCTTCACTAAAGTTTTGGCTAAATAATTACAAATGAAATTAAATTTATATAAAAAACACAACAGTTTCTTAAGTCTTTCTGTAAAAAAGAAAAAAGAAAAAAATGATGTTAAAGAGAATATTATCAATTTAATTAAAAATTCAAATTTAAGTCAATATTCAAAAAAAAACAAAAAAATACTAGAGAATATAAAAGATGATTTATCAACTCCAAATTTTAAAGATGAATATACTTTTTGTTTAAATGACAATGTAATAGATGAATTAGTTACTTATGACCAAAAAGATATAATAAAGTATTTAATTCATAGATATAGATACGAAATTTTTCCAAAAAAAAAAATTGTCGACGAATTTCCGCCTTACTTACAAATAGAACCTTCATCTATTTGTAATTATAGATGTGTATTTTGTTTTATGACAGACAAAACTCTTACTAACAAAAAAAATGGTCATATGGGTCAAATGAAGTTAGAATTATTCAAAGAAGTGATCGACTCCGCTTGTGGAAACATAGAATTCTTATCACTTGCATCTCGAGGTGAACCAATGGCATGTAAAGATATTGATAAAATGCTTCAATATACAGTTGGTAAATTTTTAAATCTTAAAATTAATACTAACGCATCTCTATTAAATGAAAAAAAGATACATTCTATATTATGCGGTGGTGTTAAAACATTGGTTATAAGTGCCGACGCTGCTGATGAAAATACATACAAAAAACTTCGAGTTAATGGAGACTTAAAAAAAGTTTTAAGTAATCTTGAATTATTCAACACAATTAAAGAAAAATACTATCCAGAAACAAACATTATTACCAGAGTTTCTGGAGTAAAGGTTTCAGATGATCAAAATTTTGATGATATGAAAAGTATATGGGGAGGATTAGTAGATCAAGTGGCTTTTGTTAATTACAATCCTTGGGAAAATTCTTATGATAAAGAAAGTAATGAAATTATTGAGCCTTGCTCTGATTTGTGGAGAAGAATGTTTGTTTGGTGGGATGGAAAAGTGAACCCCTGTGATGTTGACTATAAATCCCAACTAAGTACGGGGGTATTTAATGGAAATCTATCATCTTTGTGGAATTCTGAGAATTATGAAAAACTTCGCATAACTCACCTTAATAATGATAGAAAAAATCTAAAACCTTGTAACGCATGCGTAGTAGTCTAAAAAAAATTTTAATACTAGGCGGTAGTTCTGATATTGGGATAAATCTCGTAAATTCTTTAGATGAAAAAAAATATAAAATTTATTTACAGTACAGAAAAAATAAACCTAAATTAAAAAAAAAAATTTTTTTTTTAAAAAGAGATTTTTCTAAATTATCTGTAAAAAATAGTAACAAACTTTTAAAAAATTTAAAAAATTTTGATATTATTGTTAATTTAGTGGGATATATTGATAATAAAACATTTTTAACGACAGACTATAAAAATATAATCAAATCATTAAATGCTAATTTTATATCTCAATTATTGATATATCAAAATTCAATTGATTATATGAAAAAAAATAAATTCGGCAGAATCATTAATTGTTCTAGCATAGGTATAAAATTTGGAGGAGGTTTTAATACATTCAATTATTCTTTATCAAAATATTGCTCTGAATTTATACCAAATGAGATTAGAAATTTACCTAAATTTAATATTTTTTATAACAATTTGAGATTAGGTGTGGTAAATACCAAAATTCATAAAAAAATTAAAAATAAAAATTTAAAAGAAAGAATAACTAAAATACCAATCAAAAGATTTGCAAATATAGATGAAATAATTACTCTAATAAAATATTTTATTATTACAAATACTTATATCGCGTCTGAAACAATTAATTTTACTGGAGGAGAATAAATTTATATATAATATTATACTTTCATAATATTATTATTTTTAATTTTATAGGTATTTCTCGTATCAACTACAAATTTTGAATTTTTTCTTATAATCTCGTAATCAATTGAAGTATGATTAGTTATTATTACAGAGCAATCGTACTTTTTTAATTTCTTATCTAAAATTTTTATTGAGTAATAAATTTTATTTAGTTTTTTTGATTTCAATTTTCTGACGTAAGGATCGTAATAATCTACGTTTATACCTTTTTTAATCAGTATACTCATTAAATCAATTGCGGGAGATTCTCTTGTATCATCCACATTTTTTTTGTAAGCTACGCCTATTATCAAAACTTTTTTAAGTATTTTATTTTCTAAAATTTTTTTAGCTGTCCATCGAGGCATATACGAATTAATTTTTCCAGCATTATCTATAAGCGTCGTCTTGATATTATTTTTTTTTGCTATCCAAGATAAATAATATGGATCAACAGGTATACAGTGCCCACCAACACCTGGTCCTGGATAAAATGCTTGAAATCCAAAAGGTTTTGTTTTTGCAGCTTTAATAATTTCATATATATCCAAATTTAATTGATTAGATAAAATTTTAAGCTCGTTTACTAAAGCTACATTTACGCTTCTATAAACATTTTCATATAATTTAACAAATTCTGCGGTTTCTATGTTTGATACTTTAATTATATTTTTTATAATATTTTGATATAAACAAACAGTTATATTAAGACATTTTTTTGAATAGCCACTACATATTTTAGGGATTGTTTTTATATTATATTTTTTATTATTTGGATCTTCTCTTTCTGGAGAATAACCTAAAAAGAAATTTTTTCCAATTTGAAATTCTTTCAACTTTTCGGCTATAACTTTTTTTGTTGATCCAGGATATGTTGAGCTTTCCAAAATTATAATTTGTCCCGTAACTAAATTTTTTTTAATTGATTTTAAAGCAGCTTTTATATGACTTAGGTCTGGAATTAACTTAGAAGTAATGGGTGTTGGAAGGCATAATATTATTATTTGTGTTTCCTTTAAATAACTAAAGTCGTGAGTAAAAGTAAGATTTTTTTTGTTAATTTTTAAAAGATCGCTAGAGATATGATTGATATATGATTTACTATTATTAAGTAATTTTATTTTTTCCCTATCAATATCCAAACATACGACCTTAAAATTCGTTTTACTAAATTCCAAGGCTAATGGTAAGCCAACATAACCTAATCCAACAATTGCAATTTTGGCATTTTTTTTTTTAATTTTATTTAATAAACTTGAGTAAAAGCTCATATAATCAATTCAATTTTAGACATATATAAATAAAAATTCATATGGTACAACTTAAAAATAAGTTTTATCTTTATTTATGTCTTCTATTTGTTAAAAAATGTATGATCAAATGTACAAACACTAACATTTAAATTCTAATATTATTAATATTAAATGCTTTCAAATAAAAAAATTATTTACATAGCTGATAATCTGTTTTCAAAAAAAAATTTTTTTTTCCCAAAAAATTTAAAAAGAAATTTTAAAGTTATTTATAATGAATTTAAAAGACCACTCAAAGAAGAAGATCTAAGAAAAATTTTTACAAAATATCCTAATATAAAAGGTATCATAGCAGGTTTAGAAAAGTACAACTACAAAACAATTTCTAATCAAAAAAACTTAAAAGCCATATCTAGAGTCGGTGTCGGTGTTGATAGTTTAGATTTGCCGTACTTAAAAAAAAAGAATATAAAAGTTATTAAATTGAAAGACGAATTAACAAATAGTGTTAGCGAGTTATTTTTGACCCTCATTCTTATTTCTCTAAGAAACATTTTGCCGAACATAAATTTAATGAAAAAAAAAAAATGGAAACCTATTATAGGAAATAATTTAGAAAAAAAAAAAATTGGTATTTTAGGATTTGGAAAAATTGGCCAAAACTTACATAGAAAATTAAAAAATTTTGGTTGCGATACATTTGTTTTTGAAAAAAGAAATATTAAAAGCAATAAATTAAAGAGATGTGGATTAAATGAAATTTTTTCTAAATGTGATATAGTCTGTATTTCCTTAAGCTTGAATGATAAAACAAAAAATCTTATTAATTCAAAAACCTTAGAAACCGCCAATAAAAATATCACCATTATAAATGCATCACGCGGTGCAATTATCAATGAAAGGAATTTATATAATTTTTTAAAAAAAAATAAAAATTCTAAGGCTTTTTTAGATTGTTATGTTAAAGAACCATACAAAGGAAATCTTTTGAATTTAAATAATGTATTTCCTTTGCCCCATATAGCTTCATATACACACGAAACAAGAAAAGATATGGAATATTCTGCTTCAAAGAATTTAATAAAATATTTAATTTCAATTGATAAATAAAAAAAAAATTCCTGTAACTGTTGTTATCCCAACCTTAGGATATGATCATATAAAATTTTGCTTACGTGCAATTAATCTAAATACTCATTTACCAACTGAAGTATTAGTAGTTGTTCCTCAAAGTAATTATAAAAAAATGAAAGATCTAAAGCCTCTGTATAAAATCTTAAATTTAAATATTATATTGAGCAAAAAAAAAAATCAAGTTTACCAAAGAATATTAGGTTTTAAAAATTGTAAAACAGATTATGTCATGCAACTTGACGATGATGTAGAATTAAAAAAAAACTGTATACATAATTTGTATCAGTTTGTAAAAAAAAGAAAAAATATATCAGTTGCGCCAAAATATATTAACAATTATAAAATTTCAAAAATATATAAAAAACCTAACAGCTATTTGTTAAAATTTTACCACTGGTTAATAAATTCATCTGATGGATATTCTCCAGGAAAAATATCTTTGAGTGGATTTAATTATTCTCATGAAAATAAATCAAAAGGTTTCGAAGTTCACGAATGGCTTTCTGGTGGTGCCGTAATGCATAGAAGAAAAAATCTCATACTTAAAAATTATTATCCGTACAATTTTAAAAGATCTTTTTGTGAAGATATCTTACATTCTTTATTGCTTAGAAATAATGGAATTATATTGTATAAATGTTATGATGCAAAAGCTTCAGCCCAAATATCTGGAAATATTGTTTTAAAATCTAACAAATTAAAAACATTAAAAGACTTTTATTCAGAATATTTAATAAGAAAGTATATAGTTAAAAATTTCAAATTAAGTACCACTAGATTAAAAATTTATTATTTTATATTTTTTCTTAGAATTTTAGTAAGATTATTTAGATGAAAAACCATACAATAATTATTGGTGAAAGAAGTAATTTGTCTCAAAGATTGAAAAAAAATTTAGAGAATAGCAAAATAATATCTTCAAAAAATTTTCTAAATGAAAAAAATTTTTTAAATAAAAATAAAAAGATAAATTTAATTATAAATAGTTTTTATCCATCTTCTTTTCTAAATAAAAAAATAAATTTAAAAAAATTTATTGAACAAAGTATACAAATCTTAGAAAGAATTTTGGAAGCATGTAAAGATAAAAATATAAACAAATTAATATATACTTCGAGTTCGTCGGTATATAACTTAAGTAACATAAATTTAAATAAAGATAAAATTTCTAATAGAGATATCTATTCATTAACAAAGTTATTATGTGAAAGAGTTTTATTAAACTATTCAAAAAAAAATAAAATTAATGTTGTAATAGCAAGGGTATTTAATATTTACGGAGGAAACGATAATTTTTCTATTGTAAAAAAAATTGTCGATTCATATATCAAAAAAAAACCTCTATTATTAATTAATGATGGGCAAGCTATTAGAGATTTTATCCACGTTGATGATGTTTGCAAAATTTACAAAATTTTAATTAAAAAAAAAACTAATAATATTTGCGATATTGGTAATGGTTATGGATATAAAATCAAGGATATAATATCACTAATCGGAGAAAATAAATTCAAGATTACAAATCAAACGAAACCTGAGCAAAATATCTCAATAGCAAATATTAAATTTAAGGTAAAAAACAAAGTGAACCTTATAAACTATATTTACTTACAAACAGGTAAAAGAAAAAAGTTAAAGTTGAAAAAGTATAACTTTGATATCAATAAGTTTTTTGTGAGCAAAAAAATTAAAGGTAGCATTATTTATGGTGCTGGAAATGCGGGAAAACAAGTTTGTGATTTAATTTTACAAAATAATGTTGATGGTGTGTTTTGTTTTGTTGACGATGATCCTAACAAATTAGGTAAATTCTATAGAGGTAAAATTATAATATCTTTTGAGGAATTAAAAAATCTATCGAGCCAAAACAAAGTTCCAAATGTAATATTAGCAATACCATCATTAAGTAATCAAAAATTAAAAAATTTATATCAATCTTTGTCCAAAATATCTTTAAGTATAAATAACTTACCCTTAAAATCTGAGGTAAATTCTGAAGTAATTAGCCTAAATGATTTACAAAACTCTGAATTTATAAACATATTTGATAAAAAAAATTTAGAAATAGCTAAAAATTTTAATATTAATTTAAAAAATAAAAAAATTCTAATTACGGGAGCAGGTGGTTCAATAGGATCCGAGCTAGTTATTCAATTATCAAAAGTTGTCAAAAAAAAAATTATATGTCTCGATTTTTCTGAATATTTTTTATTTAATTTAAAAAATAATATGGATTTAAATCAAAAAAAAATCGAATTAGTTTTAGGTGATATAAATGACAAATATTTGATAAAAAATATAATTAAACAAAATAACATTGATTTAATTTTTCATGCCGCTGCTTATAAACATTTAAATTTTCTCGAAAAAAGCCCAGTTCAAGCGATAAAAAATAATATTCTAGGTACTTATAATTTGATCAACACTGTAAATAAATCAACATCAAAAAAAGTTAAAATTATAAACATCTCAACTGATAAAGCAGTAAAACCTACAAGTATACTCGGGTTATCAAAACGAATTTCAGAAATAATATGTCAAAGTTATAAATTTCTTAATAATAGAAAAATTGAAGTATCAACCGTTAGATTTGGAAATGTTTTTGGAAGTAGAGGCTCGGTTATAAATTTATTTTTAGAAAAATTAAATAAGGGAGAAACTATCAATTTGACAGATAAAAAAGCGACTAGATATTTCATGTCAATTAGTGAGGCATGTAATTTAGTTATAGCAGCAAGTCAATTAGAAAAAAAATTTAAAATATTAATTTTAGATATGGGAGATCCTATCAATATAAAGAGTTTATTAAATAAAATGATAAATTTGAAATTGAATTTTAATAAAGATTTTAATATCAAAATTAATGAAGTTGGATTAAATAAAGGTGAAAAATTGTGTGAAGAATTATCAATTAATAAATTAACAAAAAAAACAAAAATTAACAGAGTTTTACAAGTTGATGAACCCTTATATGATCTAAAGAGTATAAATAATTTGTTGTTAAAAATTGAAAAAATAGTAGATACAAATGATAGCCATAAAATTATACCTTTGATAAAAAATTTTTTAAAAAATGAAATATAAAGAAAAAAATTTAATAATTGTCGCCCATCCTGATGATGAAGTCTTGGGTTGTGGCGGTTATATATCAAAGTATAAAAATACAAAAATTTTTAGGGTTATCTTTATAGGTGAAGGAACAACTTGCCGCTATTCATCTAATGACGATCAAAATAAAATAAAAAAAAAAATTTTACAAAGACAAAAACAATCCATCGATTGTTTAAAATATTTTGGAATTAATGAATACAAATATTATAATTTGCCGTGTGGTAGATTTGACAAAGTTGATATCATAGAAATTAATAAAATTTTAGAAAAAGAAATTAAACAATTTAAACCAAATAAAATTTTAACACACAGTTCAGAAGATTGTAATAATGACCATAGAGTCTTAAATAGATCAGTAATGATGGCGACAAGACCAATGCCATCAATTAAGTATTTGAAAACATTGATCACATTTGAGATTATATCTAGTACAGAATGGAACTTTGAAAATCAATTATCTCCTAATTATTTTGTTGAGCTAAGCGAGAAGAATATTAATGATAAAATCAAAGCTTTTTATTTCTACAAAAGTGAAGTTCAATCAAATGATATGCCAAGAACAAAAGATGGAATTAAAACACTTGCAAAGTACAGAGGTAAAATAGTAGGAGCAAAATTTGCAGAGGCTTTCAGATTAATAAGACAAACAAATTAATAATATGATTAAAAATAATATAAGATCTCGAGCAACATCTAGTTCCTTTTTAAAAAATAGAATTAATCTAAATAAAAAATATCAGAAAACTAACTTTAAAAATTGGCAATATAAAACATATGCTGAAATTATTAAAAAGTTACTTGCTAAGAAGGGAATAAATAACATTAAAATACTTGATATTGGATCTGGAGATGGACTTCAAGTCTCTCATTTTTTAAAAATTTTCAAATCGCCAGAAATTTGGTGCTTAGATTATTCTAAACATTCTTTAAGTTCTTTAAAAAAAAAATATAAGTCAAAAAATATAAAAATATTTAATGAAGATATGGATAACCTGGGCAGTTTTTTAAATAAAAACAAATTAACTAAATATTTTGATATAGTTCATTCATCTTACGCACTTTATTACTCAAAGAAACAAAACAAATTATTAAATAGCATGAAAAATTCATTATCAGATAATGGAATTTATTTAATTTCAGCACCGACAGAACCTCATGAAATGGTAAATTTTGTTAATAAAATAAGTAATATTCAAAAAAATATATTAAACACCTTAAAATTTTATCAAAATGTTTTGATACCGTTTTTAAAAATTAACGGAAAAAAAATAATTAATAAAAAAAAGATAAATTTTTTAAAATTTAAAAAAAATAAAGAATTTATAAATTTTTGGAAAAATACTACATATTATATTCCCAAAGCAGAAAAAAAAATTGATTTACATTTAAAAAAAAAAAAACTATTAAAATTTAAAAAAATATCAGCAATTGCGGCTGCAATTAGGAAATAACTTATAATTTTTTTAATTCTTTTAAAAAAAATTTAAAACATTCTTTGTTTTGTAAATTTTTATTAACAAAGGATAATGCTTTACTTTGTTTTGATAAATAAGCATTGCTTTTTATATCTTTTAAAATCAATTTGGCGTTTGAAATAAAAGATTTTTCATAGTTATTAATATTTATTATGTAACCTCTACTTTTATTAACTAAATATTTATTTGCTTCTATATTGGAAGAAATTACAGGAATCCCACAACTCATAGCCTCCATTATTGAAAAAGACATTCCTTCTTGGCTACTTAAGTTTAAAAAGAAATGTATATTTTTACTTATAATGAATTTAGGTAAATTTGCTGTTTTTTTTAATAATTTATAATTAAATAATTTTTTATAATTTAAAAGTTTCTTTGATATTTTATTATATTCTGGTCCATCTCCTATAATATAAAATTTCACTTTTTTATTAGTGTATTCAGACAACACTTTTACAAAATTAATCATCTGCAAATTATTTTTTATTTTAATTAAATTGTTACAACTCAATATATTATAAGATGAAAATCGAGTTTTTACAGATCTATTTCTAATCTTATAAACACCAAGGGGAGCAATTTTGATTTTATTTTTATTTATCAATTTTTTTTTTAATAAAATTTTTTTTTGAAACTTAGACAAAAGAAATAGTTTATCTAATGTGAAAAATTTCTTTTCAATATAAGGTACATAATCGTCATTTTTTATATAACCATTCAAATCACTACCCAAAGATCTAGCTATAGTTTTATAATTCATTGATGTTCTTTTTAATTTTTCAAACGATAACAATATGTAATTGGACCAAAAAGAATAAAAAATTAAATCTTTTTTATCATTTAATTTATTTTTTAAAATCCATTCATATGTAATTTCAGACATTGTGAGTTCTATAGTTAGCATTTTGAGTTTTATTAGGAAATTTTTTTTAAATAAAATTTTATATATTTCCCTATAAAAATCTTTTTCGAATATGGTATGTAAAAAAAATTTAAATAAAATATTAAGTTTATTTAATTTAAAGGATAAATTGAAATTTATTTTTATATTTTTATTAAGACTCTTTACTTGTTTACTATCAAATTTCTTCTGTGGAATAATCTCTATTTCTTTAAAAATATTTTTTAATTGATCTAATTCATATTTAATGAATGTCTTCTCACCTTTACCCGTTGGAAAACCATAGGTAAAAATAACTAATTTTTTGTTTATTTTCATTTATGAGATATAGATATAAAACATTAGTAAACTAAATTTAAACATAAAAAATTGTATTTATAGGTTTGACGTGAACAAAAAAAAGTTGTTTTTGATACATAATCATAAGAATTTTTCAGGTGCTGCCAGAAGTTTAGGCGAGACAATAATTTCTTTAAAAAATAAAGTTGAATTTACTGTCATTTGTCCCACTGGATCCTCCTCTAAGTTTTTTAAGTCTTTAAATATCAGAGTAATAGAAGTTTATATGGTTCCTAGATTTAATCATTTTGAACTTGGTTATTATAAAGGATTAAGATGGTTATTATTAATCAGAGAATTTGTTGCTTTTATTTACTTCTTCTATTTTTTAGTAACTCTTAAAATACAGAAAAGTAATATAAGTCAATTTCATTTAAATGAAATCGAACTTGTTATTTTGGCGCCATTATTAAAATTATTTTTTAATGCAAGTATATCAAGTCATTTGAGATGCCCGATTGAAACAAAAAAAGGAAAAAAAAGGTTTAGACTTTTAAAATCAATGTGTAGAAAATATATATCTAATATTATTGCAATTGATAAAGATTGTTTTAAAACTTCTCCTTTAAAAAAAATTTCTTCAATTATCTATAATGGAATTAATAAAAAAAATATTTTAGTAAAAAAAAATAAAAGTAAATATATAACTTTTGGTTTCATTGGAAATTTTATTAAACGAAAAGGAATATATGAAGCTTTAGAAGTTTTTAGTAAAATAAAAGACAAACACAATACGAAACTGATTTGTGTTGGGGATATTAAAAAAAAAAATTTCTTATTAAATTTTTTTGGTTTTGAACGAGACTTTAAAGACTATGTTAAAAAAAAACAAATTATGAAAATCAAAAATATAAAAATTTTACCAATGACTTTTGATTTGAGAAAATTTTATTCTAAAATTGATGTAATTTTATTTCCTGGTTATATGAATGCTGTTGGACGACCAGTAATAGAAGCTTCTTTACTGAAAAAACCGTCAATTATTGCCTTAAAAAATTACAATTCTGATACTGCAATGAAAAATAATTGTTTAGTATTCTATCCAGGTGATTTAAATTCATTTGAGCAAAAAATTATATATTTAGTAAAAAATAAGCATAAAATAAAAAAAATGGGAATATCATCATTTAAAAATGCAAGAAAATATTTTGATATAAAAAAAAATAGTAAAACTTTTTTTGAATTAATTTGGAAATAAATTGGAAAAAAGAATAGCAATCATCGGTTGTGGAAATATTTTTTCAAAACATATTGAGGCGATTAAAATTCAAGAAAAAAAGAAAAGATTAAGATTAGTAGCAATATGTGACCCTAATAAAAATTTACTAAATAGCATCCATTTAAAAAATGTAAAAAAATACTATAGCATAACTAATTTAATTAAATCTGAAAAATTAGATGTTATTTCTATTTTAACGCCCAGTGGTTTTCATTATGAACATATAAAAAGATGTATTGGAAAGGTAAAATTTTTAATCGTCGAAAAACCTATTACTTTGAAAATTTCTCATGCTAAACAATTAATTAGTTTGTCTAATAAAAAAAATACTAAAATATTTGTAGTATTGCAAAATAGATTTAATGACCCAATTATTGAACTAAAAAAAGCAATAGACAAAAAATTGTTTGGAAAATTGTTTTTAGCAACAATAAGACTTAGATGGTCAAGAGGTGAAAAATATTATTCTCAATCTGAGTGGAGAGGGACTTGGCAATTAGATGGAGGCGTTATAGCAAACCAGTCATCTCATTTCATTGACCTTTTTCAGTGGCTTTTCGGTATGCCAGCTAAAGTTTTTTCTAGAATAAAACAAATGCAAAAGATAGGTAAAGAGGTAGAAGATACATCGTTAGCCATATTTGAATATAATCAAAAAAATAAATTAGGAATGATTGAGGCTACTAATGCTATTAGACCGAAAAATTTAGAAGGGTCAATTTCAATTATAGGTGAAAAAGGTACTGTAGTTGTGGGTGGTATATCTGGAGAAAAGGTTATCGAATGGACGATCAAAAAAAATTCAAAAGTAAAGAAACTACTAAAAGCAAAGTACAAAAAAAAAAATGGTCACATTAAATTCTATGAGTATATAATTAATAACATTATAAAAAACAAAAAGATTTCTTTAAGTATAGAGGAAGGTTTGAAGAGTTTAAAAATTGTAAATTCTATCTATAAATCTTCAAAAATGAATAGTACATTTTCTATAGATAAAATTAAAGATACTTATTTAGGAAAAAAATTTAAAAATGAAGATTGATTTTAACAATATATTTAAACAGGATAAAATTATAGTTAATAATATAATTAATAATATAAAAAAAATAATTAAAAAAAATAATTTTATTTTAGGTAGTGAAGTCAAAAAGTTCGAAAAAAATTTTTCAGAGTTTACAAAAACTAAATATTGTATTGGATGTGCAAGTGGGTCTGATGCACTATATTTAGCAATTAAATCTTTAAATTTAAAAAATAAAGATGAAGTTATAATTCCAGATATGACTTATGTTGCAACTGCAAGTGCAGTAATAAATAATGGATGTAAATTAAGAATCGCAGATGTCAATTTGGAAAATGCAAGTATTGATCAAGAAGATGTTATAAAGAAAATTAATATTAATACTAAAGCTATAATTTTTGTTAATTTATGGGGATATTCAGCTAATTACAAAAAGTTAAAAAAAATTTGTGAAAGAAAAAAAATTATATTGATTGAGGACGCAGCTCAATCAATTGGTTCAATAAATGATGAAGGAATTAACAGTGGAAATATAGGACATATAGCTTGTTTTAGTTTTTTTCCAGGTAAAAATTTAGGTGCATATGGAGATGGGGGTGCAGTTGTAACAAATAATAAAAAAATTTATAAAAAAATTTTGAAATTAAGAACACATGGAGCAATAAAAAAATTCAAACATGAAATAGTTGGAATAAACAGCAGACTTCATTCAATGCAGGCAGTTGTTCTTAATCATAAACTAAAACGTATAAATTTAATTAATAATAAAAAAAGAACTATCGCTGATTATTATTTAAAAAATATAAATAACAATAAAATTCAATTATTTAAAATATCTAAGAATTCATGCTTTCATCAGTTTGTAATTCTTGTAAATCAAAGAAATAAATTCTTAAAGTATTTAGCAAAATTTAAAATTCCATATGGATTTCATTATCCATATACAATTCATAGTTTGCCGGCAATTAGAAAATACTGTAAGGATAAAAAATTTAAAAATTCGATAAAAATTTCAAAAAAAGGAGTTAGCATTCCAATTGATCCTTTTTTACAAAAAAAACAATTAGATTTTATAATAAAAAAAATTAATTTATTTTAATAAAATCCATTAGTTTTTGTTTTATTATTTTTGATACAGCTTGATGACCTTCAACATTTAAATGAATTGAATCATAATAAAACTTATCATTTAAATTTTTTCCCAGATCTATAATTTCATTTTTTTCACTTATTTTTTTTAAAATATAATCACTAAGTTCTGTCCTCTTTTTTGGATGAATATAAAAAACTAAAAGATTCTGGCTAGAGTTACGTAATTGTTTAAATTCTTTATTTAATAACATTATAGATTCATTAACTAAATCATACATATTATCATCAATTATTGTATCGTCTAGCTTGCCTATATAATTATTCAAGTCATATTTTGATGCAACAAAATTTAACGCTTCAAAAATTGCAGGTAAAAAAAATTTTTTTTTGTTTAAATAGAAATGTGCAGTTTTAGAATTTTGTAAACCCCTGTAAAAATCATCAGGAACAATCATGAATACTTTTAAAAATATTTCTCCTAATCTTTCATCATATTTTGATCTGTACACAATATTATGAATTCCATAAGAATTTACCCCAGCATTACCACAGACTATATTTAATTGCTTTAGATTTTTGCACGATAAAAATACAAAAGTATCCTTATCGTCTATATAACTACCTCCATAAGTTACACTATCTCCAAAAAAGACTATTTTTTTGGATCTTTCTTTTTCTGACCAGTTTTCTATAGACCTTAAACCCACATCATTAATCGTAACAACTGAATTGTTAAATCTATTTTTTTTTTGATTTGCTTTAGGAGCATAACCATAAACAAAATTGCTATCATAAACAATCGGATCACCTAAGCCAATATATTTCAAATATAATTCAGTGAATGTTGTAACAATTATCAAAAAACTAAAAATAGATATAATCAAATAAATATATTTTTTCATCAAACGTAACTATTACTATACATTTAATATATAAAAAATCGTGTTATATTATATTAACACAAAAAACTAATTTTCATTTAATTCATATAGATTTATTATGTTTAGTAATCATTTAATTAAGTATGTATTATAAACTTTTATTATTTCCATTAATATTATATTTCTTAAATTTAATTTTAGTTAAATTATTATTTCTAGTAGATAAGCCTTCTGAAAGTTTTCATAAAATTGAAAAAAAAAATAATATACCTCTATCTGGAGGTTTATTTATATTTTTTTGTCTAATTTTCTTGTCTTTAATAAATTTTCAATTTTATATTGAGTCAAAAATATTCCTTTTTTTGAGTTTGATTTTAATACTAGGAATTTTTGCAGATATAAAAAGTAATTTCTCTCCAAAAGTTAGAATAATACTTCAATTATTTATAATTATTTTTTTTGTTTTAATTAATCCAGAAATATTAATTAACGAAACTAACATTAAAATTCTAGATTTATTATTGACCTCAGAAATTGGAAAATATTTATTTACAATATTTTGTATTATAACTCTTCTAAATGGTTTTAACTTCATGGATGGTGTAAATGGATTTGTTTCAGGATATATTTTATTAATTCTGATTGTATTAAATCTGATTTCATTAAAAGTAACAAGTAATTATTATTTTAATGAAATAATATATTTATTTTTTATATTTTTTATTTTTAATATTTTCGGCAAATCTTTTTTAGGAGACAATGGTGTTTATATATCTTCAATTCTTATTTCATATTTAGTCATCAATTTA
The DNA here is from genome assembly GCA_902534735.1 of uncultured Pelagibacteraceae bacterium. Lineage (GTDB taxonomy): Bacteria > Pseudomonadota > Alphaproteobacteria > Pelagibacterales > Pelagibacteraceae > Pelagibacter. The sequence continues at coordinate 98,917 of CACARD010000001.1, read as the reverse complement.
ATTAATTTAAATATTTCTGTATCTCCAATTTTAGCAGTTTCATTATTTTGGTATCCTGCCATAGAAAATTTGTTTACAATTATTAGAAGATTAACAAAAAAAAAATTGACTTATTTACCTGATAAACTTCATCTTCACTCTTTAATATATAGACGATTAAATATTAAATTTTTAAAAAATAAAAACAGCTTTACAGGTATTTTAGTAAATATATGTTTATTACCAAATTTTATTTTTTCATATTTATTTTACGATAATAGTTTATATCTAGGATTTGTAGTTATTATATATATAAGCGTATATTTAATTTCTTATAGTTTGTTAATAAAAAAATAATTAAAATATGAGATGATTTTAATACAATCATTAATAATCAATTACATTTTATTATTTTCATTTTATGTTATTGGGAATTCATCAAGCAACTATTTTTCTTTTCATAATTCCCTTCAAAAGATTATTTTTGGATTTTGTATATTTATAATAGTTAATTATTTTTTATATTTTATATTTTTTTTACAAACAAGTTTAATAATCATTTGTTGGTTTGCGGTAATTTTAATACTAGTTTTTTTGAGTTCCTTTTTTGAAATTAAACTAAAAATAAAAAATTTTTTTAAAGAAACATATTTTTTTTTATTTCCAATTACTTTTTTTTACACTTTAGTATTAATAATTTATGGTGAACAATTTTATGTTTTTAGAGGTAATCATTGGGATTTATTTTCATATTTATCTTTGGCATCTTTATTTAATGAAGTTTCATTTAAAGATATTATTGATCAGGATTTTCCTAGTCATTATCTCCATTTTCAAAATATAGAGAGTTTATCTTATTCAAGACCTATAACTAGTTTTTTACTAGGCCTCTTTTTAAATATTAAATCAATTGATATTTTCTTATCGGTTTCTTTATTTAAAATTATATTTATTATTATTTCCTCGATTTCAATTTATTTATTTTTTATCAAGTTATTTAAAAAAAAGTATGTTTCTTATTTTTTGTCAATATCATTTACATTTTCGTTTTGGATAATTTATATTTATGAAATTGAAGCGTTGTCACATATTGTATCTCTTCCAATATTTCTTCTATTAATATCAGAATTGATAAAGTTTAAAGACAATCTAAAATTAAATTCAAATTCATATATTATTTATTTTTCCATACTCAATTCAGCTTTATTTCTTGTTTATCCTGAATTATTTATAATTAGTTCACTGATTATTTTTAGTTATGTACTGTCTGAGATTATAAATAATAAAATATTATTTAAGAAATATTTTTTGTTTTTTTTAAAATTTACGTTCTTTTTTTTATTAATTACATTATTTGCATTTAAGACTAACTATTTATTTTTATATCAACAAGTTCAAATGGTAATTACAGAAAATAAAAATTGGTGGGGTTATTTTGGATCATTTATTTTGGGAAAAGAAAATTTAGTTTTGGATAAAGTTTTTGTAGATCAACTAAAATTACTTTTAACGAAAAATAATTTTTTTGAAGCCATTAATTTTTTAAATAAATCTCATCACCAAAATAATTATAATTTTTACTATTTAAATATCATACCATCCTTGTTCGGATTATATCATATTTCCTTAGGAAAAATATTAACGTTATATAATTATTTTGAAGTAATAGTCATCCTATTATTGCAAATTTATTTGATATATAAATGTTTTAAAAATTCTTTGATCATTATAAAAGAGAAAAAAATATTATTTCCGACGCTATTTTTATTTACATTATGTTGTTTCTTATTAATAAATAATAAAATATGGTCATTAATTAAACTTTACTCTTATATCTCGCCATTAATCTTTTTATTTATTGTGACTGAATTCAATTTAAAAAATTCAAAAATTTCTTTAAAAATTAATAAATTTGTAATTTTGTTAATTTTAACTTTTCCGATATATAAATATACCAGTTATAATAATGGAATTGGAAAGCTAGATTCGTTTCCATCAGCAATGCATCCTAATATGAAAATAAATTTCGATTGGAGTTTAAAAAAAGAGAGTTTAAAAAACTGCTCTTATGTGTATGTATATGTGAATGATTATTTCAAAAAGTCATACTTAATTTTAAAATTATTGAATTATCGAATAAATAACAACTTTATTGATAATATTAACTTGGATTTAAAAAATAAATGTTATTTAGTTGACAATCAAAAGTATTTTGAATTGTTTTAAATTTTATGAGAATTGGTATTTTAACTTACAACAAACCACACAAAAAAACACAAGATGTAATATATGGTTTACATAGGTTAGGTTATAAAAAAATTAAATTAATAATTTCCAAGTTCAAAAAGTTCAAAAATAAACAGAAGTATTGTCTGTTTAATCATAGACCATTTCAGTTTGTAGGCTCAAATTACGAAGAAATCTCAAAATATTATGGTTACAAATATTGTGATTTTAATAGTAAAAATGTTTTCAGAAATTTAGACATTGCATTAATCTGTGGTTCTTCAATCATAAGTAAATCGATGATTAAGCAAAACTTTATAATCAACTGCCATTCTGGATTAATACCCTTGATAAGAGGTTTGGATGCTTTTAAATGGGCTATATTTAAAGATCAACCTTTAGGGAATACTCTTCACTACATTGATGAAGGTGTAGATATGGGGAAAATTATAAGCCATAAAATTACCCCGATATATAAATCAGATAATTTGCATGATTTATCTGAAAGACATTATAATTATGAGGTTAAGATGCTTATAAATTTTGAAAAATACTTAAATAAATCAAAAGTTTTAGATTTAAATATATCTGAGCCAAATATGAGAATGCCATTAAGATTAGAAAAAAAAATGATAAATAAATTTAATATTTATAAAAGCAAGTTTAGCAAATGAGCAAGATTTCAGTTATAGTTCCAGTTTATAATGAGGAAAAGAATATTAATGAATTTATTAAAAGAACAGAACTATCATTAAATAAAACTAAACTTGACTACGAGATAATTTTTCTTTTAGATCCTTCAACTGATAATAGCAAAGAAATAATTCTTAATGAAATTGAAAAAAATAAAAAAATTAAATTAATAGTTTTTTCAAGAAGATTTGGTCAGCCAGCAGCTACAATGGCAGGAATAAATTACGTAAGTGGTTCAAGATGTGTTATTATTGATTGTGACTTACAAGATCCTCCAGAATTAATCTATGATTTAAATAAAAAAATGGATGAAGGTTATGATGTTGTATTAGCTACAAGGAAATCACGTCAAGGAGAGACACTAACAAAAAAATTTATAACAAATATTGGTTATGCATTTATTGAAAAAATTACTGATATTAGGATTCCAAAAAATACGGGTGATTTTCGAATTTTATCAAGACGAGTTATAGATAATTTGAAACAGTTTAAAGAACCAAATGCTTTTCTCAGAGGTCTTGTTGCATATATTGGACTTAAACAGACTTATATAGAATATAACCGCGAAAGAAGATTTAGTGGAGAAACAAAATATAATAAGTATTTTGGTTCACTAAAAATAGCTTTTAATGGTATTTTTGGTTTTAGTTCTAGACCATTGTTTATAATGTCTATTATTGGTTTCATATTTGCGTTTATAAGTTTTTTTATAGGTTTATATTATATAATTGTAAAATTTATAGATCCTTCGTTAACACCCGGTCTTTCATCAACAATTTTATTCATTACTTTTTTTTCTGGACTGAATTTAATAGGTCTAGGTTTATTAGGTGAATATGTAGGTAGAATTTATGACGAGGTCAAAAACAGGCCAAATTTTATAATTGATAAAAAGTATAATTTTGATGAATGAAACTGATAAACAAAATATAAATAAAAAAAACATAGATTTTTTTTCAAAGAATTTAAATTATCAAAATAATATAAATCAAATAGATACTTACAAAATTCTTTATAATGAGATTACAGAAATAATTAAAGGCTCAGACTTACTTCTAGACGTTGGTCATGGTGGTAGCTTTGATTATGACACAACTAAGGTAAATAAAATTGTTGGATTAGATTTAGATGAAATGATTGAAAAAAATTCTATTCCAAAAAACGTAAAATTAGAAATTGGTAGTGCATTGAAAATACCAGAAAAACTAAATAATTTTGATACGATTTTATTTGTTATGTTAATTCATCATTTAGTAGGTAAAAATGTTAATGAAAACATCGATAATTTAAACAGATGTATTCGGCAAAGCAAAAAAGCTTTATCAAAAAATGGAAGACTTATTATCGTAGAATCCTGTGTACCAAAATGGTTTTATAATATTGAAAAAGTTGTTTTTAAGCCAACTAGTTATTTGATTAACAAATTTATGAAGCACCCCCCAGCATTTCAGTTTACCAAGGAAATTATATCAGATTGTTTAATTAGGAATGGGTTTAAGAATATAAACGTAAAAAAAGTAAAACAAGGTAAATTTATTCTCCAGTATGGTATTAAATTTCCAACAATTCTTACTCCAGTAGAAACAATAATTTTTTCAGCAAATATTTGATATGAAAACCTATTTAGTTACAGGATGTGCAGGATTTATAGGAAGTAATTTAGTTGATTATCTATTAAAACGAAATTGTAAAATTATTGGTTTAGATAATTTATCTACAGGTAAAAAATTTTTTTTGAAAGATGCTTTAAAAAATAAAAATTTTAAGTTTTATAAAATTGACTTATTGAAAAACCATATTGATAAATATTTCAAAAATGTAGATAGAGTATATCATTTCGCAGCAAATGCAGATGTCAGATTTGGCTTAAAACATAGAAAAAAAGATATAAACCAAAATATAATAGTCACATATAGAATATTAGAAACCATTAAAAAAAATAAAATTAATGAATTAATATTTGCATCCACTGGATCAATTTACGGTGAAGCAACACAAATTCCTACTAAAGAAAATACTTCATTTCCAATTCAAACTTCTTTGTATGGAGCATCAAAAGTATCTGCTGAGGCAATAATAAGCGCATATTCAGAAGCATACAATTTAAAATCATATATTTTTAGGTTTGTTTCAATTTTAGGAGATAGATATACTCACGGCCATGTATACGATTTTATAAAAAAACTAAAAAAAAATAAGAACGTAATTAATATATTGGGAGATGGTAATCAAAAGAAATCATATCTTCATGTTGCAGATTGCATCCAGGCAATAGATTTAGCGGTTAGAAAATTCAATAAAAAAGTAAATATTATTAATTTGGGAACACAAGAATGTCTTACGGTTAAAGAATCTGTAAAAATAATTTGTAAAATCTTAAAACTAAAACCAAAAATGCAATATTCTGGAGGGAAGAGGGGCTGGATTGGAGATAACCCATACATTTATCTAGATACTTATAAAATAAGATCTACTGGCTGGGAACCTAGATATAATATAAAGGAGTCAATTAAAAAAACCGTAAAATATTTATTAAAAAACAAATGGTTATTAAAAATAAAAAATTAAATATTGTTATTTTTGGATTTACTAGCTCAATAGGAAATTTTTTATCTAGAAAATATTATTTAAACAATCATAACTTATTACTTTTTTCAAATAATAAACAAAAATTCAATAAATTAAAAAAAAACTATTCAAATAATCAAACTCAAGAAATAATTTTTGAAAGATTTGATATTACAAACGCAAAAAAAACAAAAAGCATTATTAAAAAAAATATTAAATTTTTTAAGAAAGCCGATTTAATAATAAGCACGATAGGTGTTCAAGGTGAAATCAATAATTTCTTTAATTCAAACTTAAAAAAATTTAAAAAAACATTTGATATCAATTTTTTTTCCCATGTTTACTTACTAAAATATTTATATAAAACAATTCAAGATAACAAAAGAACTCTTATTATCCTTTTTTCTGGTGGAGGGGCCACAAGTAAAAGAGAAAATTTTAGCTCATACTCTTTATCTAAGATTGCATTAGTTAAATTGGTAGAAATTTTATCAACTGAAATTAAAACCAAAAATATTAGAATTAATGCAATTGCTCCAGGGATAATAGACTCAAAAATGACTCGAACAATATTAAAAAATAAAAATAAAGTTGAACATAAAGAAATTTTGAAAATCAAAAAGGCTTTTAAATCATCAAATAAATCACTTAATAAGGTTTATGATTTAATAAATTTATTATTATTTAAATCTGGAAAAAATATTTCTGGAAAAATTTTAAGTTCACGATGGGATAATTTCAAAAAATGGAATGAAATCGAATTAAGAAAAATTTCTAGTTCAGATATATTTACTATGCGAAGAAGGCAAAATTTTTAATGCAAAAAAAAATTAATATTGGTTTAATCGGATATGGTGTTGTGGGAAAAAGAAGAATTTTAAGTCTACCAATCAATTTTAATTTAGTTGCTTGCGCTGATCCATACATAAAAATAAATAAAATTAAACTTAATAAAAAGAATATATATGTATTTAACAATTGGAGAAAATTAATTGACCTTAAGTCACTTGATGCAATTATAGTTTGTACAACACACAATTTACATTCTATAATAATAAAAGAATGCATTAAAAAAAATTTGCATGTATTTGTTGAGAAACCTGCTTCAATCAATGATTTACAAAGTAAACAAATTTTAAAGTTACTAAAAAAAAAAAAAAATTTAAAAATTAGAGTAGGCTTCAATCATAGATATCATCCAGCATTTTTAGCGGCTAAAAAAATGGTAAATAACAATAAAATTGGAAAAATAATGTATATTCGAGCTATTTATGGACATGGTGGTAGAAAAAATTATCATAAGGAATGGAGATTCAATAAAAAGTTTTCAGGCGGTGGAGAATTAATAGATAAAGGCTCACATTTAATTGATTTATCAAGATTATTTCTTAAAAATTTAAAAGTAGATTACTCAAAATTAAATACATTTTTTTGGAAATCTAAATTAGAGGATAATTGTTTTATAAATTTATCAAATAATCAGGGAGCCATGGCTATATTACATGCTTCATCAACAGAATGGAAAAATAAATTTATTTTTGAAATTTTTGGAAAATATGGAAAAATTGAAATTAATGGATTGGGAAAAAGTTATGGTAAAGAAATATTAAAATACTATAAAATGTCAAAAAATATGGGAATACCATATTCAAAGACTTACGTGTTTAAAGAAAATGATATGTATTCTTGGAAAGAGGAGATGAAAGAATTTTCTTCAGATATAAAACAAAATAGGAATCCAGTCCCAGGAATTAAAGATGCACATGAAAATTTAAGAATTATAAGCACAATTTATAAAAGTAGAAAATGATTATTATAAGAAGTCCATTAAGAATTAGTATAGGTGGAGGCGGAACAGATATTCCATCATACTATCAGAAGAAAGGTAGTTTTTTTATCTCCGCTGCAATAAATAAGTATGTTTATGTAACTCTGACCAGGCCTTTTGAAAAGGGAATATATTTAAAATACTCTAAAATTGAAAAAGTAAAATCAATCAATGAAATATCTCATAAAATTATAAAAGAAGTATTAAAACAAGAGTTATTAGAAAATAGAATTGAAATAACCACTTTAACAGATATACCAACCAAAACTGGGCTTGGATCTTCAGGAAGTTTTTCGACCGCTTTGATTAAAGGAGTTTATGTTTACAACGATAAATCGATTAATAAAATGCAATTAGCTGAAAAAGCATGTGAGATTGAAATTAATAAATTAAAACAGCCGAGCGGAAAACAGGATCAATATATTTCAGTATTTGGAGGTATATCTGAATTTAGAATAAATAAGAATGGAATTGTTAAAATAAATAAATTAAATATTTCTGAAGACACTTATATAAATTTAGAAAGAAATTTGTTACTATTTTTTACAGGCTTTTCAAGAAATTCCTCTTTAATTTTAAATGAGCAAGACAAAAAAACAAAAAAAAATGAATATGACATGATTAGAAATTTAGATTATGTCAAATCTTTAGGACTTGAAATTAAAAGAGAACTAGTCAAAGGCAATTGTGATAGTTTTGCAAGACTTATGAATAGTCATTGGCAATACAAATTAAAAAGATCAAAAAACATGTCAAATAAAACAATCAACGAAATTTATAATTTTGCTATGAAAAATGGGGCTTTAGGGGGAAAATTAATTGGTGCTGGTGGTGGCGGCTTCCTTCTTTTCTATGCAAATTCACCAAATCAACTAAGGAAAGCATTAACAAAAAAAAAATTAGAAGAAGTTAAATTTAAATTTGATACTGAGGGAGTTAAACAAATATTTTGAGGAAATATAACGGAATTATACTAAGTGGTGGCAAAGGGACAAGAATAAAAAATTATACAAAAAAAATACCAAAATGTTTAATAAAGTTTAATGGAAAACCTTTTTTATATTATCAACTAAAATATTTAAAAAATCACAATATCAATAATGTAATTCTATCTGTTGGATATTTAAGTAATAAAATAATAAGATATGTTAAAAAAAATATTGATTTTATAAATATAAAAATTGTTAATGAAAAAAAACCTTTAGGTACAGGTGGAGCCGTAATTAAATCGTTAAAATATTTAAATAATAATTTTTTTATTCTTTATGGGGACAGCTATCTAAACTTTGATATAAAAAAAATGCTTAAGAAAAAAAGTATTTCAACAATGGCTGTGTACAAAAATAATGATAAGTTTGATAAAAGTAATGTAAGAATAAATAAGAAAGCAATAATTTATGAAAAGAAAAAACCAGATAAAAAAGCTAATTATATTGATTATGGAGTAACATTTGTAAAAAAATCAATATTTAAAAGTGTGTCATCAAAATCAAAATTTGACATTTCTATTTTATATGAGGAATTGTCGAAAAAAAAATTATTAGATGGATATATTGTAAAAAAAAGGTTCTATGAGATAGGCTCATACAATGGTATTAAAGAATTTAGAAAATATATTTTAAAAAATGAAACATATTGAGGATTATTTTAGTAATGTTATTCAATCAGTAAATAATTTAGACAAAAAAAAAATTTTAAAAATTGTTGAATTATTAAAAAATTTAAGAAGTAAAAGTGGAAGATTATTTTTAATTGGAGTAGGAGGGAGTGCTGGCAATGCATCTCATGCAGTTAACGATTTTAGAAAATTGTGTAATATAGATGCCTATACACCTGTAGATAATATCTCAGAAATAACAGCTAAAACAAATGATGAAGGTTTTGATACAATATTTGATAGCTATCTAAAACTTTGTAAAATTAACAGAAAAGATATATTAATGGTTTTTTCTGTAGGTGGGGGGAGTCAAAAAAAAAATGTTTCTGTTAATTTAATTAAAGCAATAAAATATGCAAAAATAAAAAAAACTAAAATAATTTCTGTAGTTGGAAAAACTGACGGCTATGCATATAAGAATTCAGATATAAGTCTTTCAATAAATATGAAAAATAAAAAATTAATCACTCCCATTTCAGAAACATTTCAAGTTCTTATATGGCATTTACTTGTATCTCATCCTGTCTTACAATTTAATGATACCAAGTGGTAGAAAAAATAAGGCTGTATTTTTTGATCGCGATGGAACACTCATAAAAACTTTTACGAATAAAAGAAATAATCCTATTGCTATAAAAACTTTAAATGACTTCCAATTATTGAATAATGTTAAACAAATTATTAATAAATTATCAAAAAAATATCTAATTATTGTTTTAACAAATCAGCCAGATGTAGCTAGGGGAAAAAATTCAAAAAAAAATGTTAAAGAGATTAATAATAAGCTTCAGGAAAAATTAATTATTAATAAAGTTTATACTTCTTACTCCGATAATGATAAAAATTTTATGAGAAAACCAAATCCTGGCATGATTTATAGAGCAAAAAAAGATTTTGGCATAAATCTTTTTAAATCATATGTTGTAGGCGATAGAGAAAAAGATGTGATAGCTGGAAAAAAAGCTAAATGTAAAACTATACTTTTGAAAAAAAAATATAATGATTGTAAAAATACAGTTTCAGACCACTGCGTTAAAAATTTTAAAAAAATATTAGATGTTATTAAAGTTTAAAATTCGACTTTTTCCCATCATCAAAAAACTGTTTTACTGTAATTTTTGAATAATTTTCTAAATTATGTTTTTTAGATTTTATTTTTTTAATAAAACTTGGAGGAATAGTAATAATATCGCATTTACATCTTTTTGCTTGATAGAAATTATAAACTTCCCTAACACTTGCCCAAAGTATTTTTACATTACTATATTTTTTAAATAATTTTTTTGCATTTTTCATAATTGGTTCTGGATCAATACCGCTATCGGCTATTCTTCCACAGAAAATTGATATTATTACTGGGGTTTTTTTATTAATTACTTTTCTAATATTTAATAATTGTCTTAATGTAAAAATTGCCGTTATGTTTAGTTTGATATTACTATTATTTAAATTTCTTATTACTTTTTTTAAAAATTTACCTTTTGTATTTATTACTGGAACTTTCACATATATAAACTTACTCCACTTAGAGATAATTAGAGCTTGATTAATTATTTCATTATCTTTATCTGCAAATACCTCAACTGACAGAGGTTTATTTTTTGTCAAATTTAATATTTTTTTACAATGTTCCTTATAATTTTTAACACCTTCATTTCTCATTATTGATGGATTTGTTGTTACTCCATCAATTTTAAATTTTCTCAAGCAGTTTTGAATATCTTTTAAATTTGATGTATCACAATAAAGCTTAGTCATTTATATGAAACTTGTTATATATAAAGAAAAATTAATATCAATGTTAAAAAAATTATCTATTTATTTAATTGGTTTATTGCCTTTGGCTCTTATTGCAGGACCATTGATAGCTGAAATATTTCTCTTCTTACTGTTTATTTTTTTCCTATATTTTTTATTTAAGGAAAAAAAATTTTTTTTGTTTGATAATCGTTTATTTAAAGTTTTTTTAATATTTTGGTTTTACTTAGTAACAGTTTCTTTCTTTGCTCCAGAAAAATTAGTGTCATTAAAATCATCATTTTTTTATCTGAGGTTTGGAATTTATACAATCTCAATTTTATATTTTTTAAACTCAGTAAAAGAACATTTAAATATTATTTATCTACTTTATAAATTTACTTTAATTTTTGTAATATTTGATAGCTTTATACAAATATTCTATGGGTCAGACATTTTTGGATTAAAACCCAACAGCATAGATTTAATGAGAATAAGCGGACCATTTGGAGATAAATTTGTTTTAGGAAGTTTTCTACAAAAAATATTACCGGTTTTTATATATTTTATTTTAAAAAATTATGAAAAAATAAAAAAATTAAAATGGGACGATTTAGTAATTATTGCTTTATCATTTGTAATTATCTATAGATCTGGCGATAGGGCTGCATTAGGTTTAATATTACTTTTTAGTTTAATATTTTTTATAATTTATAAACCTTTGAGGAAGAGAATACTTTTAGTTTCCTTAATCTTTCTTGTTATGTCAGCTATTATCACTTTTCATAATCCAAAAATATTTAAAAGAGTATTTGTTGATACAATTGGACAATTTAAAGGACAATATTACGATAAATTTTTAGATAAAGACATAAGCGAAACAAAATTAAATTTTATGATTTTTAGTTTTCATCATCAAAGTCATTTTACAACTGCTTTTAGAATGTTTCTAGATAAACCAATACAAGGTCATGGATTAAAAATGTTTAGATATAAATGTGAAAAATTTGCTTTCAGGCCAGAAAAAAAGGTAAATACTAGTTTCGGGGATTCTCAAGAATATTATGGTTGCTCAACACATCCACACAATACTTATTTCCAACTTTTATCTGAAGCTGGAATAATTGGATTTTTGACTATATTTGTAATTTTCTTATATATTTTTTACAGAGTTGTATCTTTAATAATTAAAAATAAAAATCCTTTAAATCCAAAGTACGCGCTGTTAATTGCTCTTTTTATAAATTTATGGCCAATAATACCAACAGGTAATTTTTTTAATAATTGGCTATCTATGCTATATTTTATTCCAATTTCCTACTACTTATTTGAAAATAAATATAACTCATTAGAAAAAATTGTTTAGAATATTTAATAATATTAGTTTTAAAATTAATTTATCCTGGCTCTTATTTGATAAATTGTTCAGAGCCTCTCTAAATATTTTATTATCAATTTTTCTCGCAAGATACTTAGGCCCAGAAAACTTTGGAGTCCTAAATTATCTTATTGCTTTAATATTTTTGTTGAATGCAATTTCATCCTTGGGCATGAACCCTGTTTTAATTAACTTGATTGTAAAAAAAAATAGAAAATTTAATATAAGTTTATTAATTAGCGCGTACCATCTCAGATTCCTTGTAAGCATATTATGCTATGTAATTTTTATTTTTTTAATAATAATTTTCAACAATAAAGAAACCTATTTAAATTATTCATTAATTGCTGGACTAATTATTATTCTTAAAAGTAGTGAAATTCTTTTCAGTTATTTTGAGGCAAAACTATTATCTAAATTCATAGTTATTTCACAATTAATTGGTATAATTTTTCTAGCCTCAATAGTATTTTTTGTAATAAATAAAGGTCTAGACAATATATATATTTATTATGGATTATTAATTGATGCAATTATTGTATTTTGTCTAATTAATTATTTTTATATCTCTAAAAATAAAAAAATTTTAAATAGGTTCCAATTTAAAAATGTCAGAAAATTAATTTTAAAAAGTTTCCCGGTTCTTCTTTCGTCTTTAAGTATAATTTTATATATGAGAATTGATCAAATCATGATTAATTCTCTTATTAACGAATATCAGTTAGGAATTTATTCTGTATCTGTAAGATATGTGGAAATTTTTCATTTTATACCGAAAATTATAATGATTTCTTTTTTGCCAATACTACTAAATAGTAAAAAATATATTAATGATTTAATAAAAATTAATTCTATTATATTTAAATTTTCAATTTTTCTCACAGGATTAATATTTTTAAGTTCTGATTTTATTATTCCTTTTTTATTTGGAAATGAATACGCACAAAGTATTTTAACAACTAAAATCTTATCATTTTCTCTACTGTTTGTTTTTTTTGGCGTAGTGAACGAGCACTGGTATATTTCAAAAAACGCTCAAAAATATTATGCTATCTATGTTTTTTTAGGAGCAGTTTTAAATATAATATTTAATTATATATTGATTAATAAAATTGGAATTCAAGGAGCTGCCTATTCAACATTATTAACTTATTTTTTCATAATTTTTTTATTTGATTACAGTAATAAAAAAACAAGGTTATTGATGCAAATAAAATATAAATCTTTATTCAAAATATGAAAATAGGGATTATATCAAGGTCTAACTTAGATGATAGAGTTTATTGGTCAGGCACACCTTATAATATATACTCTAGTTTAAAATCTCAAAAAAAAATCAAAGTTGTAAGAATAGACTGTTTAAATAATAGATTAAGAAAATTATCTGCATTAAAAAGAGAATATTTAAAATATTTTAATGGCACAAAGTACGATGATGCTTATAACGAATTTGTAGCTAAAGACTTTTCAAGTCAAATACAAAGAAAACTAAATAATAAAAATATTGATTTTTTGTTAACATTTGATGCTTCTTTAATAGCATATTTGAAAACTAGTATACCGATAGTTCTGTGGACAGATTTGCTTTATTCTGACTACTATAGTTATTATTTTGATGATCAGAAAATATCTAAAGAAACAAAGAAGTTTATTAAAAAAATTGAAAAAAACGCAATAAAAAAATGTTTCAAAGTAATTTTGGCAAGTAAATGGGCTCTTGATAAAGCAAAAAAAAAGTACAAAAATTCATCACGTAAATTTACTCTTTTGCATCTAGGACCTGGATTTAAAAAAAGTATTGATAGTAACAAAATTAAAAAAATAATTAAAAAAAGATCAAAAACTAATCTTAGACTGATTACATTAGGTGTCAGGAGAAAAAGAAAGGGTTTACACAAAGTAATAAAGTTAAATAAAATATTAAATAAAAGAGGAATCAAATCAAAATTAACAATTATTGGAATAAAAAAAATTGAAAAAATTGATGATAACATTAAATTAATTGGTTTCGTAGATAAAAATAATCAAAATGGGGAAAGTAAAATATCTGGTAATCTGATTCAAAATCACTACCATATTTTATTTTCAAGAAGAGAAGCCTATGGAATTGCACTCGTCGAGGCAAATTCCAGAGGAGTTCCAAATATAACATTTAAAACAGGTGGTATATCTCAAATAGTTAAAAATAATAAAAATGGATTTATTTTTAAACAATCAGAAAATTTGGAAAAAATTGCAGACAAAATCATTAAAAATTTTAAAAATAATAGTAATTATATTAAATTAGCGAATTCTTCATATAAAACTTATAATAAACATTATTCATTTAAAGTTATAATACCCAATTTAATTAAAATATTAAATTCTAATTAATACTTAACAAATTTTTTTTTATTATAATTGTAGGCTATAAAAAAATGTCTATTTATTTTTCCAATTTGAAAATTAAGTTTATAATTAAAAATTATTTTCACACCATTTTGAGCACATTCTAAATTAAATAAAGAAAGCAAATTATCATCTCCTGATAGTGTATATTTTGTTTTTTTTTGAAACTTTGTCAATTTACTAGAACTTATTAATCCTAAATTTTGAACACCTTTTAAGTTAAATTTATCTCCAACTATTATAATTTTTTTTCCTTTATTAATTTCATTCCTTATATAATCATAATGGTGGTTAAAAAACTTATTTTCGTGTTTTCTATAATAGATAATATAGTCATACTTTTTATAACCAGAATTTTCTTTTGGAAATTTTACATCGAATAATACAAAATTTATAAAAACTTTCTTTTTATCTTTTTTGCTTATATATTTTTTTAATATATTTGTGGCAAAGATTATTTTATTCAACCTGAATAATAAAATTTTTAAATTTAATTTATACAAAACAGGAAAAGTATAAAATCTTAAAAAGGATTTAAAATTTTTTATTTTATTTATCTGTATACTTCCAGTAATTGGACCAAATTTAGTTCCAGGTGGTGATAGTAAAAAAATAAATGTATTCCATAATGGTAGATAATTTGTATATATTAATTTTTTCCCTGCAAAATAATAATACCACAAGACAAAAATTCCAAAAAATTGGAGTACATAATTACTTAGAAAAAAACTAATTTTAGGACAAATAATTTTAACCTTACATTTACTAAATTTAATTTTAATAAATTTTCTTGCAAGTTTTCCTTCCCCTGTATTTTTGCTATAATCGTTACACCACGCAATATAATTTTGCATTAGTAGATACTATTGTCTCCAGACAATCTTAATCTTAAATATAAAAAACCACTCTCGAGAAGTCTTATTATCCTTCGTCTTGTATCAAATTTTAATCTCCATAACCACTCAAGATTAAATTTGTAAAAAAAAGTCGGTGTTTTTATTTCATGACCACTAAGTATATTTATGCTTCCTCCTATACAAATAATATTGATTTTAGGATATTTTTTAATTATTGAATTTGCTATTATTTCTTGTTTTGGCGTCGGCAAGGTTAAGATAATAATTGAATTATTTGAAAATTTCATTCTATAAATTTCTTTTTTAAGAATTCGAATGTTTCCATAAGATAATTTTTTATGCTTATAACTAACTTTAAGATTTTTATCTATCCAATTCTTAGATTTGTGAGGTAAGTTTCCAACAATAAAAATATTTCTTATTTTTTTTTTATGTGAATTTAATATTTTTATAATTTTCTTAAAATATATTCTTCCAGGTATTTTTTGAATATTCCCAACATGTTTAGAAAAAATTCCGTCTGGCCAAAATAAATAATTATGAGATCTTAGATTAAATTTATAGTTATATGTTATGAAAGCTAAATTTAATGCAGATATTATTTTACCCTCAACCTTATTAATTTCTTTAGATTTCAAAAATTTTACTTTTGATGAATCATTTATCTCTTTATGGTATTTTGTGATTTTTATTTTTTTACTATTGATAAGTTGTTTTAATTTCGAAAATATCTTTTGCATGTAATCAAATACATTTAAATTATATTTCTTGAAAATTTTTAAGTCTTCGGACATTTTTTTTAATAAAAAAAATAAATTTGTGCTTAATCCACCAACTCTCATAATTGTAACAAATTTATTAATGTAGCTATATTTAATTTTTTTGTTAAAAATTCTTAAAAGAAGTTCAGTATCAGCTGAAATATCAAAATTATTTTTATATTTTTCTTTTTCTAATATTTTTTTTGAAATAAATGTCCCTGTATGTGGTGGTAAATCAAATTTTTTATTTATTTTAATTCTGTCCCACATTCTAACAATCTTAAGAATATTATTTTTTTCACTGTAAACTATATTACCAAAAATAATCTCAGATTTAGATTTTTTATATTCTTGAGCAATTGATTCTAATGTATTTTTTTCAAAAAAAACATCATCTGAGTGTAATAATCCCACCAAATCACCCTTTGATTTTTTAATACCAAAGTTAAGAGCTTTGTATATCCTTCCATCAAAACTAAATTTTTTAATATTACTATGATTAATTGAATTTATGTACTCTTCAGTGTTATCTTTTGATTTCGAATAAATTATTATTAATTCTTTATTTTTATAGTTTTGTTTTAAAAATGAATTTACAGAGGACATAATATAGGGCATGCTATTTTTTGCACACATTAATATCGATATCTTCATTTTTCCTCTGTTAAATACAAAGAATTAATTATTAGTATAAAATCTACGCCGAATAACATTATTGAATTTTCTACCAAACATCTCAATCCGATCAATAAAACAATGGTTGTGCCTATTTTACAATAATTGTTGGAGATATATTTTATATTGATTAATGTTAATATTCTTTTTTTTAAGTTCCACCAAAACATTAAAAATAAAAATAAACAAAATACACCTCCACTGAGAAAAGAATATATAAATGCGTTTGAAACAGGGTTCACTAGAAAATTATTATCAATTCTGTATTCATTTAATAAATATCTATCAGACATAGATCCATATCCAAGAAAAGGCCTATGTTTTATAAAATCAAATGAATGAAGCCATAGTTGTGCTCTACCTGATAATATTACATGTTCAAGTAAACTTATTCCCTTTTTATTTAAATCCTGAAATTTTCTAAAATGTCTTATATCTTCTTTATTTTTTTTCTCGTTTAATTCTAATTCTTGATTTTGAGATGGCAACTCTGATTTTTTAAAGTTATCAATGATAATTCTAGAACTAGATAAAGAATAGAAAACAACAATTTGTGAAATAAATAATAGTATTATGATTTTACTTCCTTTTTTTTTATCTAAAAAATTAAAATAAAATATTATATTAATAATGATATATGAAATTAAAGCATACTTTGATTGATATATAAATATTAGGCTACCTAATATTATTAATATTACGTAGAGATATATTCTTATTTTCCATTGAGTATTTTGACTAAGAAAAAAAGTTATAACATATAGAAAAATTATCGATCTCGATAATCCCGTAACTCTTGGCATTTGATGATTTAAAAAAAAAGCACTATCTCTAAATACGTCTAAATTATATATAGAAGTTCTTGTTTCTAAAGAATAAAAATCTACAATATTTTTTAGTGAAAACCAAACAACCATACAACTCAAAAAAAAAATTGAAATATAAAATAGATTTTTTAAATTAAAATTTTTTAATTTATTTGCAATCATAAAAATAAGTATTGTTGCTATTGATGATAATAACCAATTATATCTTCCAACATGGTTAATAATATTTTCATACCCCCACATAATGGTATTTGTTGATAGAATAGTTGAAAAAATTTGAATTATTTGAATTGCCAAAAGTATATTTAAAAATTGTTTTTGTTTTTTAAATAGACGATATTTGATTAGAAAAAATAAACATATAATACAACAAAATAGCGGAAAAATTGCTCGTAAAAGATTTATTATATCTTTATAATTCAAATTTTCAGTAATTCGCTTAATTTTATAATCTGTTTCGAATAAAAATAAGAAATTGTAAGGATCAGACCCTATGGATATCCAAATACCAATGAACAAAAAAATAATAATTATATTAAGATTGTTATTTTTTATCATTTATATAATCAGAAACTATTTTGCCTGTTAAAACTTTTCCACTATAATTTTGATGCATTACATCGCAAAATAATTCTTTTTGTTTATCTTCTAATTTTAAATAATTTTTTGTATTGATATAACTTACTATTTCTTCTTCTGTAACAATTTTATTTACTTTTTCTTCGTAAAATTTATAAAATTTAGTTTCTTTATTGTCTAAATTGTCTTTATTAAAAAGTGATAAGATATAAAATTTTTCTATATTATATATTTTTGATAAATTAATAGCTTCCAGAGTATTTTGATAATAATTTTCTGATGACAATCTATAATCATCATCATTAAGAAATTTTTTTTCTGATCTAATATTAATGTTTATTTTATCAAATAATCTGACAATAAGCTCATCAAAGAAATAAAAGGTTACTAAATTTTCTTTTAGTGTTTTCTTTAAAGAATGAAAAAAAATTCTGTCACCTAAATTTCTTTTAACATAGAGAACCTCATTTACTTTATTAGCCCATATAATAATCTCAGGTTTTTGATAATTTTCTAGTTGATTTTTAAGAACATTGATTGAAAACCCCGAATTTACTCCATTTTTTGAAAAATTTTTTTTTTTTAATTCATTTTCTAAAAAATCTACCCAAGATAAATCTTTGCTATCGCAAAAACCACTATTTGATGTAGATCCTCCAAAAATCCAAATTTCTCCATCTTCGCTTAAATTAATATTTTTTTTAACATTATAAAGCTTGTAATCATTTGAAATATATAGTTCTCTGTTTTTAATACTGTGTAATTCTATATTTATATTCTTATTAATCCCATAAACCATTATATCTGAATTTAAAGTAAATAAAAAAATAATTAGTCTCAAAAGTATTTCAGTAATAATTAAATAAATTAGTGGCAAAAACAGGATAATATTAAAAATACTAATTATTTTATAATGCATATAATTAAACCAAACATATTACCTAAAAACTTAGGTACAAAATTTAAATTGAACGAAAAAATTTTAATTAAATTGAATAATAATTTGAATAGAATAGTTAAATAAAATTTAAATAAGTTTAGATTATTTTTTTTTACAAATTTATATCTATTAACTACCTCTTTAATTCCAAAATTTAAATCATTTCTTTGAATATCATTTGGGTGAGTATATTGTGAATTATGGGATATAGATAAAGATCCCTTTTTACTTAATTCAAAACTAAAAAATAAGTCCTCAAGGTAACTATATTTTCCTAAATTCTCGTCAAATAAAATATTGTTTACGAATTCAGTTTTATATATACACGCCTGAGTACTTAGCCACATTGTGCTGTGATCTTTCTTTGCGTTTATTAACTTTGTGTGCCAACCATTTTCACAAACAACACCTGGTTTTGTATTGTAAAATCCATTATTAATAAAAAACTTATTTTTCTTAATTTTTTCAAAAAAACTATATTTTTCTTTCTGTATTAAATTAAATCCATAACCTATGTTATGAGCATTTTTTTCAATAAATTTATTCATATTAAACAAAGAATTTTTTCTAAAAACGATATCATCATCACAAAACATTAAAAATTTATTCTTTTTATTAAAATTTTTAATTCCAATATTTCTTTGTTTAGAGGCAGATGGGTTTGATTTTAAAACTTTAATATTTTTAAAATTTTTAAAATAATTTATGATTTCAGTGTGTATTTTTTTTGAAGAACTATCTATAATAATTACCTCATTTATTTCATTTATATAATTGCCAACAGAATTTACTAATCTCTTTAAATTATTTAACCTTTCTTTTGTAGGTATTATTAATGATGTGAACTTAATAAACATTAGTTTTGAAAATATTCTTTCCTTATAAAATTTAATTAAGAGGTTTGTAAATTAATGAATAACCTTTAATTTTCCTATGTTTTATACCTGAAGTTGATAACCCACATGGAGACAATCCATACATACAGTAGTCATTCTCAGTGTAATATATTTTTTTTCCATCTATATAACTAAAATTATGCATCTTTGGTTCATTATTCTCATCCATTGAATATATTTTGGGCCATGGATAATCATAATATTCTTTATTCTCAAAAATAATTCTATTTGTATTTTTCAAAATAAAAATTGTTGCTAACAATAATATTGATGCTTTAAAAATAGATCCTGAGTTTTCTTTATATTTAAAACTCTGCGCGAAGTAAGAAAATATTAAACTTATAAGGATAATTAAATACGAGTACCCATATCTAAATACTGGAACTTTATAAATCCACATAATTGTACCTAACACACTGATATAAATTAAGTATTTAATATATTTTTCTTGCGGTACTTTTAAAGTTTTACTTTTTACAATAAACAGAATAATCGTTAAAAATAAAATATATGGCAAAATTATCTTTAATATTTTAAAAAAATGATTTTTTCCCCAAGTGCTTACCCAATTAAAATTTTTCGAATATTCTTTTTGTGTTAATTTGACATCCTCTTTTCTATAATCTGGCCAACCTTTTGCCCATGCTTCATTTTCTATTGAAACTTCCTCAGTCTTTTTTGCATCCGTCCATTGAAAATAATTAAAACACGTAATTTTTACAGGATACAATATACAACCACTTATTAATATATTTTTTAAAAACCAAAAAAAAACAAAAATAAATATGAATATATTTTTTAATTCTAAAATATTAATTTTATTTTTCTTATTAAAAAATAAAATTAATGGAAATAAAATAGAAAATAATAATATTATTTTATTCATAATTATAAACAATGATAAAAGAAATAAATTTGAAAACTTACTACTATTAGAAATTTTAAAATTTTTTACTATTTCTGATATTAATAAAAACATTAATAAGTGAGTAGGTGCATCGTTACCATATTCACTAAATCGATTAATTTTGTAAAAAATAAATAAAATAAGAGAAAATAAAATAAAAAAATGAAAATCAAATTGTTTATTTTTTAGTTTTATATTTAAATTTGATAAAAAATTTAAAATTACTGAAACAGCAATCAAAGCAGCAGGAAAATTGATTCCCTTATCTTGAAAAATTATATTATTAAATATTGCAGATGTATACTGTATTATTGAGATATGACCGTATCTAAAATGTAAATTTGAAAGTCCAAAAATTATTTTCTCTTGATTAAGTATATTGATAAATGGCAAGTGATATAATCCGGCATCAGGTCTATAAACATTAGATGATGCAATTAATAAAAAAATTATAATTGATGATAAAAAACAAAAAATTAAATATTTTGTTGTTAAAAAAATATGCCTAAATTTAACAATTAATACTAAACTGACCAAAATAAATAATGAGCAAACTAATTTTGAAAGAGGTGTTAAAAAATTAAGGACTAATGAGAAAAATGATAAAATAATAAGAGAAAATATTAATTGTAGTGAGAAAGATCTTATATTATTACCTTTTTGAATTAAATATCCGTATGGTGTATAAAGGAAAGTGGCTAAAAAACCTAATAAAACAATATTAATCATTTAAATTATTCGAGTGAAATTAACAATAATTATACCAGTCTACAATGAAATTAAATCGTTAAATATTTTACTTAATAGAGTTCTTGCTAGCAAAGTTAAAAAACAAATAATAATCATAGATGATTGCTCCACAGATGGAAGTAGAGAGGAGATAATAAATAAATTTTCAAACAAAGTAGATAAGATAATACTTCATGAAAAGAATTTAGGAAAAGGAGCCGCAATAATTAGTGCCAAAAATTATATTAAAGGAGATTTTGTTATTATCCAAGATGCAGACTTAGAATATGATCCAAATCAATTGGAACTTTTTATGAAAGAAGTAGAAAACAGTAAAATCGAAGCACTTTATGGTTCAAGAGTTTTAAAAAAAGATAAATATAAAAATATACAAAATTTTAGCCATAAAATTAGAATTTGGGGAAATTTACTATTAACTTTCATATCAAATATTATAAATAAACAAAATCTTACAGACGCACATACTTGTTACAAAATGGTAAGATCAGATATTTTTAAAAAAATCGAACTTAAAGAAAAAGGTTTTGCATTTTGTCCAGAATTAAATACTAAGCTTTCTAATTTGAATGTTAAAATTCATGAAATTCCGATTGATTACGAAGGCAGAACGTATCAAGAAGGAAAAAAAATAACAGCTTTTGACGGTTTAAGCGCAATTAAAGCTATAATTAAATATAAATTTTTCAAAAATTTATGAAATTTACAAAGATAAAATATCGACTTGTTAAATTTATTGAGAATATACCGCTTCTTCAAATTTTTATTTATAACCATCTAGAGAAATTTAAATTTCTATTCCCTCATGATAAAGATTATCTGGCTTTAAATTTGTTATTTAATAAATCTGAGAAAAGAGATTTTATTGATGTAGGGGGAAATATTGGTCTTTCAACAATTGGTTTCAGAGAGTTAGGTTTTAAAAAAAATAAAATTCATATTTTTGAACCAGATAACTTTTTAATTAACAATTATTTATCAAGGATAAAAAAAATATACAAAAATTTAATAATCTATAATTTTGGTCTTTCTGCTAAAAATTCAAAAAAAAAGTTATTTAAAGCATTCTATAAGAATAATTATTTTCACTTTAACAATAGTTTTGATAAATTTTATATAAAAAATAAAATTAAAGAAAATTATCCAAAAAAATATAAAAATTTTACATTTAAGTCAGAGATATTAAAACTTAAGAAATTTGATAATTTAAATCTTAAAATAAATCCTTGCTTTATTAAAATCGACGTAGAGGGTTTAGATCATCTTGTTTTAAAAGGTATGAAAAAACTATTAAATAAAACTAAACCGGTTATTTTAATTGAGTATAATCATAGTAATTTTAAAAATATTTATAATTTTACAAAAAAAAATTTTGATTGTTATATTTATAATGTAGATATCAATAAATTATTAAAACTAAAATTAAAGGACAAGTTTTAGAAAGAAAATATGTTAAAAATAGTGTAAATTTATTTTACATAAATAAAAATAATAAATTAAGAAATTAAACATAATTAATGAAAAGAGTATTGGTTGCTGGTGCAGGTGGTTTTATAGGAGGACATCTTGTTTCAAATTTAATTAAAAAAAAATATAAAGTTATATGTGCAGATATAAAACCTATAAAAAAATGGTTTCAAGTATTTAAAAAAACTAAAAAATATTCTTTAGATTTAAAGAATTACTCAAATTGTTTAAAGATTACAAAAAATATTGACTATGTATTTAATCTCGCCTGTAACATGGGAGGAATGGGCTTTATTGAAAATAATAAAGCTGATTGCATGACTTCTGTACTTATAAATACAAATTTACTTAGAGCATCAAAAAAAAGAAACATAAAAAAATATTTATTTTCATCTAGCGCATGTGTCTATAATGCAGATAAACAAAATCATTTAAATAACCCCGCGTTAAAGGAGGAAGATGCTTATCCTGCACAACCCGAGGATGGATATGGTTGGGAAAAACTGTTCAGTGAAAGAATGTGTAGACATTTTCAAGAGGATTATAGTTTGCCAGTAAGAATAATTCGTTTTCACAATGTCTATGGACCTTATGGAACTTATGACGGCGGGAGAGAAAAAGCTCCCGCAGCGATCTGTAGAAAAATTGTAGAAGCCAAGCTAAACAACAAACATATAATTGAAGTTTGGGGTGATGGTAAGCAAACAAGAAGTTTTATGTATATTGATGATTGTATTGAAGGAATATTAAAAATATTTTTTAGTAAATTTTCAGACCCAATAAACTTAGGTTCATCTGAAAAGGTCTCAATAAATCAGATGATTAAAATTATTGAGAAAATCGCTTTAATAAAAGTAAAAAAAAAATACCTATTAAATAAACCTAAGGGTGTTAGGGGGCGTTCAAGTGACAATAAATTGATAAAAAAAATAATTAATTGGGAGCCAAGTATTAAGTTAAAAGTAGGTTTAAAGAAAACATTTAACTGGATCTATTCAGAAAAATTAAGAAATCCAAATAGTAAAAAATTTATAAATTAGCTGTTTACATTTTGCAATATTGTTATAAAAGATCTTGCCTGGTGATTATTGCGAAAGTGTAATACCCGATCCCATTCCGAACTCGGAAGTCAAGCCTTTCTGCGCCAATGGTACTTTGTCTTAAGACACGGGAGAGTAGGACATTGCCAGGCTGAAAAATCACATTTTATTAATCATATTTTAATTGAAATTAGTTTCCTTAAGAATAGTTTAGATAATTGTTAATAATTATTATGAAAAAAGCACTAATATTTGGAGTTACTGGACAAGATGGATCTTATCTATCAAGATTACTTCTTAAAAAGAAATATATTGTCCATGGTGTAATTAGAAGATCATCATCTATAAACACTAGAAGAATTGATGACATATATCAAGAACCGTTCGCTCAAAAAAAAAATTTCATATTACATTTTGGTGATGTAACAGATGGAACATCAGTAAATGATTTAATTTATAAAATAAATCCAACAGAAATATACAATTTAGCAGCGCAGTCACATGTGGCTGTATCATTTAATATTCCAGAATATACCACGAATGCAGATGCGCTTGGTGCTTTAAGGATTTTAGACTCTATAGTTAAAATAAATCCTAAAATTAAATATTACCAGGCCGGGAGCTCGGAAATGTTTGGAAAAGTTCAAACATTTCCACAAAATGAGAGCACTCCCTTTTATCCTCGCAGTCCTTATGCTGTCTCTAAAGTATATGCACATTGGATCACAGTAAATTATAGGGAATCATATAATATATTTGCAAGTAATGGGATATTATTTAATCATGAGAGCCCGCTTCGTGGAGAAACATTTGTCACAAAAAAAATTGTTAAAGCTTTATGTAGAATAAAAAATAATAAGCAAAAAAAATTGTATCTAGGAAACATATATGCAAAGAGAGATTGGGGTCATGCACAAGATTACGTACTAGCGATGTGGAAAATTCTGCAATATAAAAAACCTGATGACTGGGTTATATCCACAGGTAAGCAGTATTCTGTAAAACAATTTATTAATTTAGTAGCAAAAAAAATTAGACTCAAGATTTTTTGGAAAGGCAAAGGATTAAATGAAAAAGCTTACTCAGAAAAAAATGAGCCAATTGTAGAAATTAAAAAACGTTATTTTAGACCTGCAGAGGTAGACAATCTTAAAGGTAGCTCTCAAAAGGCAAAAAAAATATTAAAATGGAAACCTTCAAAAGATATAAACGATTTAATTCATGATATGACAGAATATGAGTTAAATGAAATATCAAATGAAAAATAAAGAAAAAATCTATATCGCTGGTCATAATGGCATGATTGGATCTGCAATACTTAAAATTTTAAAAAAAAATAAAAAATTCAAATTAATATATGAAACAAAAAATAATCTTAACTTAACTAACCAACAAGATGTATTTAAATTTTTAAAAATAAAAAAACCGGATGGTGTAATTTTAGCAGCAGCTAAAGTGGGAGGAATTCATGCAAATAATTCAGAGAGAGCATCCTTTATTTATGAAAATATTTCTATACAGTCAAATGTTATACACGGAAGTTATTTAGCGGGAGTAAAAAATTTAATTTTCTTAGGATCAAGCTGTATTTATCCGAGGTCATCTAAACAACCAATAAAGGAAAAATATTTGTTATCGGATTACTTAGAAAAAACTAATGAACCTTATGCAATAGCTAAGATTGCTGGTTTAAAAATGTGTGAAAATTATAATAATCAATATGATTTAAATTACAAAACACTAATGCCATGCAATGCATATGGTGAGAATGACAATTATGATTTAAAAAGTTCTCATTTTCTACCAGCCTTAATAAGAAAAATTGTTGACGCAATTAGAACAAATAAAAACTACATTACTTTATGGGGAAATGGAAAACCTCTTAGAGAATTAATTTTTAGTGAGGACATAGCCTCTGCTTGTGTTTACTTTTTAAAAAAAAAAACAAAATCTAAAATTTTTAATATTGGATCAGGTATCGAATATAGCATTGAGGATTATGCTAAATTAATTATGAAACATTTGAATGTTAATTTAAAAATTGTTTATGATAAAAAAAAACCAAATGGAACATTCAAAAAGTTGCTAGACTCATCACTTGCTAATAAATATGGATGGAGACATAAGATAAATTTTGAAAAAGGCATTTCAATCGCAATTAATGATTATTTAAAAAATCATTTAAAAAAAAAACAAACTTATTTTAATTAATTTTTTAATGAAAAAGTATATTGTTGTAACAGGTGGCGCAGGTTTTGTTGGTTCAAATTTAATTAAACTTTTTATTAAAAATACAAATTTTAAAATAATTAGCCTAGATAATTATTCTACAGGAACTATAAAAAATCATATTAAGTCAAATAGAGTAACATATTTAAAAGGTGGAAGTAAGGATATAAAAATAAAATTAAATAAATTTAAAAAAAAAATAAATTCAGTTTTTCATTTTGGAGAATTCTCAAGAATTTTTCAAAGTTTTAAAAATTTTAACGAATGTTATGAATCAAATTCAATAGGGAGCAAGGAGGTATTTAAATTTTGTTTAGATAATAAAATTAAACTTATTTATTCTGCAACTTCTGCCTCTTTAGGCAAAGGTGGAAATGATAAAAATTTATCACCTTACGCTTTTACAAAATCTAAAAATTTAGAACTATTAGAAAATTTAAAGAAATGGTTTAAATTAAAATTTGAAATAATTTACTTCTACAATGTCTATGGCGCTAATCAAATCGAGACTGGAAATATGGCAACAGTAATTGGAATATTTCAAAATCAGTATAAAAATAATAAACATTTAACGATAGTTAAACCAGGGACTCAATCAAGGAGATTTACTCATATTTCTGATACAGTAAATATATGTTACAAAGCATGGAAATTAAATAAATGTAAACATTACAGTATTAGTCATAAAGAATCGTATTCAATCATCAATGTGGCTAAGATGTTTAATACTAGAGTAAAGTTTTTACCCCAAAGATCAGGCGAAAGATATGCGTCAGCTTTAACAAATATGTCCTATAAAAATAAGGTTATTAAGCATTATGGAAAAATAAATTTGAAAGATTATATAACTTCGTTTATTAAAGCTGAAAAAAAAAAAAATGAAAATAGCAAGCTCGTTAAAATCGTTAAAAAAAAGAGACCTCAATTCTAAACTAGTTAGAAGAAGAGGAAGAGTTTATATAATAAATAAAAAAAATCCTAAATTTAAAGCAAGACAAAAATAATTATTATGGATAATGATAGTCATAAAAATACATGGAATAATTTTACAAAATTTGTTCTATGGGGATCAGTAGCTGTAGTTCTTATACTAGTTTTAATGGCAATTTTCCTATTATAAAAATGATTATTGGCTCAATATCTGAAAATATAAGTGTAGAAAAAAGAGTTGCCATAACTCCAGAAATTATAAAAAAATATAAGTCCTTAGGGTTAAGTGTAAATTTGACTAAAGATTATGCAATACATTTAGGAATAAGTGACAAAGAATATGAAATTGAAGGAGCGCGTATTTTTAAAAGTGATGAAGAAGTAATATCAAATTCAAATGCCATAATACAAATGAATATTCCAAATGATGAAACTTTACTTAAACTTAAGAAGGATCAAATATTGATAGGAGTGCTGAATCCATTTTTAAATGAAAAAAAATTAAAAGAAATTACATTAAAAAAAATTAATTGTTTTTCACTTGAACTTTTACCAAGAATAACAAGGGCCCAATCAATGGATATTTTATCATCACAAGCAAACCTAGCTGGATATAAAGCGGTAATTGACTCGTTTGCATATTTTCAAAAAGCAATACCTATGATGATGACAGCTGCGGGAACTATTTCTGCTGCAAAAGTAATGGTTGTTGGTGCTGGTGTCGCTGGACTCCAAGCAATTGCCACTGCTAAGCGAATGGGAGCAATAGTTTATGCAACCGATGTAAGATTGGCTTCTAAAGAACAAGTCGAAAGTTTGGGAGGTAAATTTTTGACAGTTGAAGGTGCTGAAAATTTAGAAACTGATGGTGGGTATGCAAAAGAAGCATCAGAGGAATTCAAAAAAAAACAAGAAAATTTATTAAAGGAAACTTTAAAAAAAATTGATATAGTTGTATGTACTGCCTTAATACCTGGAAAAAAAGCTCCAGTTATAATAAAAAAAGATATGATAGAAGTAATGCAAACAGGATCTGTTATATATGATTTAGCTGCTTCACAAGGAGGAAACTCAGAATTAACAAAAGTTGATGAAATTGTTGAGTATAACGGTATTAAAATTATGGGTGAAAAAAATATATTAAATAAGTTGCCAATTTCTGCATCAAATCTTTATTCAAAAAATCTCTACAATTTTGTGAGTAATTTATTTGATAAAGAAAAAAAAAGTTTTGATACAAATTCAGATGATGAAATTATAATAAAAACAAAGGTTAAGTATGGAAATTGATCCTTTTATATTCAGACTTAGTATATTTATTCTCTCGATTTTTGTAGGGTATTATGTTGTCTGGAGTGTAACACCTTCGCTGCATACTCCATTAATGTCAGTAACAAATGCAATATCATCAGTTATAATAGTCGGAGCTATTATTGCGGCATTAGCCAGTGCAAATGAAAGTATTTTTGAAACTTCAAATTTATTCGGATTTCTTGCAATAATTCTAGCTGCAGTAAATATTTTTGGCGGTTTTCTTGTAACCCAGCGAATGCTGCAAATGTACAAGAAAAAGAAAAAATAATCATGTCTGCAAATCTTTCAGCTTTATTCTATTTAATTTCCGGAATTTTGTTTATTCTCGCTTTGAGAGGACTCTCTTCACCAGAGACTTCTAGACAAGGTAACTATTTAGGTATTGCTGGAATGGCAATTTCAATTATTGTAACATTTTTAACAGTGGGCAATTTTGGATCAGGTTTCGTCTATGTATTATTATTTTTAATTATAGGAGGAACAATAGGAGCATTTATTGCTTTTAGAATACCTATGACTGCCATGCCCGAACTGGTTGCTGGTTTTCATAGCTTGGTTGGATTAGCAGCTGTATTTGTTGCAGTATCAGCTTTTTTAAAACCGGACGCGTTCAATCTAGGATTTGCTGGAAATATAAAACTCGCGAGTTTAATTGAAATGTCTTTAGGTGCTTCAATAGGAGCTATTACTTTTTCAGGTTCGATTATAGCATTCTTCAAATTAAGGGGCATAATGTCTGGATCTCCAATCACTTTTAAAGGTCAACACTTTATAAATTTAGCAATGGGTTTATCAGTCATATTTTTAATTTTTTATTTATGTCAAACTCAGTCTACAAATACATTTTGGTCAATAATTTTATTATCTTTCATTTTAGGAGTTTTAATAATTATTCCTATTGGTGGAGCAGATATGCCTGTTGTAATTTCAATGTTAAACTCATATTCAGGTTGGGCAGCTGCGGGAATTGGATTTACTCTCGAAAATACTGCACTAATAATCACTGGAGCTTTGGTCGGATCCTCAGGTGCAATATTGTCTTACATAATGTGTAAAGGAATGAATAGATCATTTTTTAATGTAATATTAGGAGGTTGGGGAGCAACAGACAATGGATCAGCGTCACAAAGCAAGGAACAAAAACCAGTTAAAAATGGTAATGCAGATGATGCAGCATTCTTAATGAAAAATGCCTCTTCAGTAATAATTGTTCCTGGATATGGAATGGCTGTAGCGCAAGCTCAACATGCTTTAAGAGAGATGGTTGATGCATTGAAAAAAAATGGAGTAAAAGTTTCATATGCAATTCATCCAGTGGCAGGAAGAATGCCTGGACATATGAATGTTTTATTAGCTGAAGCTAACGTTCCATATGATGAAGTTTTTGAATTAGAAGAAATTAATAATGATTTTGCAAATTGTGATGTTGCATACGTTATAGGTGCCAACGATGTTACGAATCCAATTGCAAAATCTGATCCCCAAAGCCCAATTTATGGTATGCCCGTATTAGATGTAGAAAAAAGCAAATCGGTATTATTTGTCAAAAGAAGTTTATCCCCCGGTTATGCAGGTATTGATAATGATTTATTTTATAGAGATAATACTTTAATGTTATTTGCAGATGCAAAAAAAATGACAGAAGAAATAGTTAAAAGTTTATAATTATTTATTTTAAATCTATATTTAATAATGTCTGATCAATTAAAAGTAAGCTCAAATAAAAGTTTTGGTATTGTCTTTTTTATTTTTTTCTTACTTGTTTCACTTTACCCTCTTTTAAAAAATGAAAATATCAGAATATGGTCCTTAATTATTGCATTAATCTTTCTGGTGTTAGGTTTATTCAACTCAAAAATATTATCTCCTTTAAACCAATTATGGTTTAAATTTGGATTAATTCTCGGAAAGATAGTATCCCCAGTTATAATGGGAATTATATTTTTTGGTGTAGTAACACCTATAGGTGTTCTAATGAAAATTTTAAATAAAGATTTATTAAGCCTTAAATTTAATAAAGAAAAATCTTATTGGATTGAAAAAAATAGTATTAAAAGTAAAATGAAAAATCAATTTTAAATGAGCTTTATTAAAGAATTTTGGGAATTTCTAAAAGTAAGAAAAAAATATTGGCTTTTTCCAATTATTATTGTTCTTCTTATATTTGGAGGTTTAATTGTATTAACCCAAGGTTCAGCCGTAGCTCCATTTATATATACAATTTTCTAAAGTGAATTCAATTTTAGGTATATCTGCTTTTTATCACGATAGTGCTGCTTGTATAATTATAAATGGTGAAATAATTGCTGCAGCTCAAGAAGAAAGATTCACTAGAATAAAACATGATCCAAGCTATCCTTATAATGCAATTGAATTTGTTTTAAAGTATTCAAAATTAAAACTTAAAGATGTAGACCAAATAGTATTTTTTGAAAAACCATTTTTGAAATTTGAAAGATTGTTAGAAACATATGTGGCGTTTGCTCCAAAAGGATATATTTCTTTTGCAAAAGCTATGCCTATATGGATTAAGGAAAAGCTTTTTCAAAAAGATTTTTTAATTAAAAAACTTAAATCCCATGATAACAATTTTAAATCTGAAAACAAAATATTTTTTTCTGATCATCATCTCAGCCATGCAGCAAGTGCTTTTTTTCCATCCCCATTTGAAGAAGCTATAGTTTTAACTGCTGATGGAGTTGGTGAGTGGGCAACCACTACAGTTGCAGTTGGAAAAAAAAATAAATTAGAAATAAAAAAAGAAATACATTTTCCTCATTCTCTTGGTTTATTGTACTCAGCTTTCACTTATTATATTGGTTTTAAAGTAAATAGTGGAGAATATAAATTAATGGGTTTAGCGCCTTACGGTAAACCAATTTACATCAACCAAATTAAAAAATTAATAGATATAAAAGATGATGGATCTTTTAGACTTGATCAAAGTTATTTTAATTATGCTACTGGGTTAACTATGACGAACAAAAAATTTAATAATTTATTTGGTCAAAATCCAAGAAATCCAGAGAAGGAAAAACTTGAACAATTCCATATGGATATTGCGGCCTCTATTCAAAAAGTTACTGAGGAGATAATGATTAAATTAGCAAAATCAATTCGTCATGAGTATGGATTGAAAAACCTTTGTTTAGCAGGAGGTGTTGCCTTAAATTGTGTTGCAAATGGTAAAATTCTAAAAGAAAAAATTTTTGAAAATATATGGATTCAGCCTGCAGCTGGAGATGCAGGCGGTTCTTTAGGAGCAGCCTTAGCCTTATGGTATTTAGAGTTTGGAAATAGTAGAAATGTAAACTTAAATGATGATATGAAAGGTTCATATCTTGGAAATGAATTCACTCAAGATGAAATTGAAAAAGAACTTAAATTAATTGGAGCTAATTATAATAAATACAATTATTCGAATATTATTGAGAAAACATCGCAATATCTTTCTGAAGACAAAGCTATAGGCTGGTTTCAAGGAAGAATGGAATTTGGTCCAAGAGCTTTAGGATCTCGGTCAATTATTGCTAATCCCAAATCTGAAAATATGCAAAAAAATTTAAACTTGAAAGTAAAATATAGAGAAAGTTTTAGACCATTTGCTCCCTCAATACTTCGAGAAGATTTAGAAAATTGGTTTAAAATGGACGTGGATAGTCCATATATGCTGTTAGTTGCAGAAATAAACAAAAATAAAAAAATTGAAATGAACAATGATCAAAAAACTCTCTTTGGTATAGATAAATTAAATATCAAAAGATCTGAAATTCCTGCAGTAACTCACATAGATTATTCAGCCAGAGTTCAAACTATTTCAAGAAATCAAAATAAAATTTTTTATGATTTAATTTCAAAATTTAAGGAGAGAACCGGATGTCCAGTGTTAATAAACACATCATTTAATGTCAGAGGAGAACCAATAGTAAATAGCCCAACTGATGCCTTTAACTGTTTTATGGGAACTCAGTTAGACTTTTTAGTTATTGGTAATTTTATTTTAGATAAAAAAAAACAAAATCAGGATTTAATAAAAAGTTATAAAGATAAATTTGAACTTGATTAATTGGTTGCGGGGGACGGATTTGAACCGCCGACCTCAAGGTTATGAGCCTTGCGAGCTACCAGGCTGCTCCACCCCGCGATCTCTAAATTCTATTCTTGAGTTTGTTAAGTTTTTTTACTCTTTTAATGTTTTCCTGAAGAATTCTCTTTTTTTTTTCAGACGGTTTTTCGTAATTATTTTTCAATTTAATTATTTTAAAAAAACCATCACGTTGTAGTTTTCTTTTTAAAACTCTCAACGCTTGCTCAACATTATTATCTTTGACTTCTATTTTAATAACAACCTCCAAAAAGATGAGTTAGTTAACATTTTAAATAATCTTTGTCTATACATTTCAATTACTACTTTTGTTTGCTAAATCTATTTTTTCCTTATTTTTTTTTTCTTTTTGAATTCGTCTTTGCGCTTTCTCTAATGCATTAAGTAAATCTTTTTGGTTAAATAAACCCATAGCAACAGGATCTTTTGCATTAAGGTTGTTATAATTCCAATAACTTTTATTTCTAATTGAAGTAATAGAATTTTTTGTGACGCCAACTAATTTTGCGATTTGAGAATCTTTCAATATAGAATGATTTTTTATCAACCATAACGCAGAGTCTGGCTTGTCTTGTCTTTTTGAGAGTGGAACATATTTTTTAATTTTATTTTCTGAATTCTTTATTTCAATATCTTTATCTAAAATATTTAATGGTCTATTTTCATCTTTAGATGATAAATCTATTTCTTCATTTGTAAGTTGTCCAGAAATTATTGGATTATATCCAACTATTCCTTTGCCAACTTCTCCATCAGCAATCCCTTGAATTTCAACTTCATGCATTTTACAAAATTCCGCTATTTGTTTAAATGTTAATGATGTATTATCTAATAGCCATACCGCGGTAGCCATTGGCATCAAAGGTGCTTTTGTCATTAATTTTTTTTCTCAGATTTAAAATTTTGAAATTTTTTATTAAATTTACTTATTCTGCCTTTATCTAAAATTTTTTGTTTTCCACCTGTCCATGCTGAATGTGATTTTGGATCAATTTCAAGTTTAAGTATATCGTTTTCGGATCCCCATGTTGATTTAGTTTCAAATTGAGTTCCATCTGTCATTTCAACTTTTATAGTATGATATTTAGGGTGTATATTTTTTTTCATGGCAGCCTTATAGCAAAGAATGTTTGAAACACAATTAAAAGTTATCAAGCTTTTTTAACATTTTTTCGTATATGTTTGGGTTCCCAGCTCTAATATCAATTTTATTTATTTTATATTTAGATATGTTATTAACTTTCCCCCCAGCTTCCTCGATAATTATTTTTCCTGCTGCAACATCCCACAAATTTATATTATTATGAAAATATCCATCCAGTCTTCCACATCCAACATAGGCTAAGTCTAAAGCCGCACAACCTGTATTTCTTAAATTAAGCTTAGGATAAATTGATTTTAAGCCTTCATTATTTGAAGCAAATAAGCATTCATCGAGACTAGATTTACTAGATACTCTCATTCTATTATTATTAAGAAATGAACCATTATTCTTTTCAGCATAAAAAATTTCATTTTTTATTGGGTCAAAAATTAACCCAGTTATAATTTCATCATCTGTTTTTAGAGCAACAGAAATTGCAAAATGTGGTATTCCATGTAAAAAATTTGTTGTGCCATCAATTGGATCAATAATCCAAAAAGTATCTTTATTATCATTTAAAATTTTTCCATTTTCTTCTGTAATAAATGAATAATTTCTTTTTGATTTAGTTAGTTCATCTATAAGTATTCTTTCAACCCTCTTATCTGTTTTTGTTACAAAATCTTTAGGACCCTTTTTTGATACTTGCAAATTCTCTAATTCCCCAAAATCTCTTATTATTACTTTTGATACCTTTTCACAGGCTTTTATCATTAAATTTAAATTTGGGGATATTGAATTCATCTTAAACTTTTTTAACGTATTCCATTGTCCTGGTATCAACAATGACAATATCTCCACTTTCTATAAAAGGAGGAACTTGAATATTTAATCCATTTTCAAGTATAGCTGGTTTATAAGAAGAAGAGACTGTTTGACCTTTTATTGCAGCATCAGTGGTTTCTATTTTGCATGTTAATTGGTTCGGAAGTAAAATACTCAAAGGATTTTCATTATGAAAGACAATATTTATCTCTAGATTTTCAGTAAGCATTTTACCTTTATCTCCCACCATACTTTTGCTCAATTTAATTTGCTCAAACGATGCGGGGTTCATAAAATAATAATCATTTTCATCACTATATAAGAAATTATATTTTACTTCGTCTAATGATGCTTTCTCAACAGTCTCACTCGATCTAAATCTTTCGTTAAGTTTTGTATTTTTAATTAAACTTTTCATTTCAACTTGTGTAAAAGCCCCACCTTTGCCAGGTTTAACATGATTAGTTTTTAACACTTCCCATAGATCCTCTTTGTATTCCAATATCATGCCCACTCTTATCTCTGTTGCGTTTATTTTCATATTAATTTTTTTATTGCTTCGTGTGGTTTAAACTTTTTATTATTCCAAATGTAGCTTGAAATAGCCAAAAAATCTGCCTTATTCAACAATAGTTTTTTATAGTTTTTATCGTTGATTCCCCCGATAGCTACAACTGGTAAATTTATTAACTTTTTGATTTTAATTAAAGACTTGATGCTTGCTTTATGCGTAATTTTTTTAGTTCTGGTTTTAAAGAATGCACCTAATGCAATGTAGTTTGCACTACTTGAAGAAGCAATTTTCGCCAGTTTGATTGAATTATGACAAGTAACTCCAATTATTTTATTTTTTAAAATTTTTCTTGCATCAAAAATATTCATATCTCTTTGACCTAAATGACATCCATGTGCATTCACTTTTAAAGTAAGATAAGGATCATCATTAATAATTAACCTTACATTATTTTTTTTACAAATTTTGAGAATTTTCTTTGCAATCACAACTTTTTTTTTAATACTGTCCTTTTTAAGTCTTAATTGAAAAAATTTTACTTTATTCGATTTAAAAACAAGATTTAAGATGTTGTAAAATGATTTATTTATTATTTTATTAGGAGATATTAAATAAATAAATTTTTTATTACGAAATTTCAAAACTTTTTGACCATTTCCCTTTTGCCGCTAAAGAACACATTTTAGCTCTATGATCGAAAATTGTCTGGGTTCCGACTACATTATTTATATCTTTAGACCAAAATTTTAGTGCACTTTGTTGAAGAGCTCTTCCATAAGAATAAGTCATTATAAAACCAGTATTATTTTTGATATTAATTTGGTTAAGGTTTGCAGTTGCCTCTATTTCTGTTTGACCTCCAGAGAGAAAAGCTATGCCTGGGACTGATGAAGGAACATTATTTTTTAAACACTCTAATGTTAGTTCTGCTATCTCTTCATTAGATATTTTTTCACTAGATTTTTTTCCTGGTAAAATCATGTTCGGTTTTAATATTGTTCCTTTTAAATCAACTTTGTTTAACTCTAATTCTTCATAACATTTACTTATTACTTCTGATGTTTTTATTAAACAGTCCTTAACCGTATGATTACCATCCATCAAAACTTCAGGTTCAATTATTGGTACCATTCTCGACTCTTGAACTAAAGCCGCGTATCTAGCCAACGCGTGGGCATTTGATGAAATAGATAGTTTGCTAGGATATTTATCAGAAATTAAGTAAACACCTCTCCATTTTGTAAATCTTGCTCCAAGCTCGTAATAATCATTAAGTCTTTCTCTTAAACCATCTAAACCTTCTGTAATTTTTTCATCTTTAGATCCTGCCAATATTTTGGCTCCTGTATCAACTTTAATCCCTACTAACGAACCACTTGATTTTATTAGTTCAGGTATAGTTTTTCCATTAGATGTTAATTGTCTTATTGTTTCATCATATAGTATTACTCCACCTATATATTTACTCATTGATGAAGATGAAAAAAGAGTTTGTCTAAAAAGGAGTCTATTATTTTCATCAGAATGCACATTTACTGATTCTAATCTTTTTGTCATTGTGGCTGTACTTTCATCTGCTGCAAGTATACCTTTGCCATTTGACAATATTTGAAGAGCAATTTTATGTAATTCAGTCATTTAATTTAATGCTTTTATACCAGGGAGAACTTTGCCTTCAAGATATTCTAAAAATGCTCCACCTGCAGTTGAAACAAAATTAAATTTATCTTTTATATTTAGTGAATTAATTAGTGCAACCGTATCGCCTCCACCAACAACAGAAAATATTTTGTTCCCTCTGCTTGCTATATATTTTGCAACCTCTGAGCTTCCTAATGAAAAATTCTCATTTTCAAAATAACCTAATGGCCCGTTCCATAATATTGTTGAGGAATTGTCAATAATTCTTTTAATTTCAACTAATGTTTTTGAGCCTATATCAAGTATCATATCATCATCTTCAATATCTTTAAAATCTTTTTCAAAAGATTTATCGTTCAATTTTTTTCCAATTTTAACATCTTTCGGAAAATATATTTTACATTTATTTTTTTCAGCATACGTGAATATTTCTTGAATTATATAATCAATATTTTTTTCATATACAGAGTTACCAATTTTTAAACCTTTATATTTCAATATATTGTTTGCCATAGCACCAACTATTATAATACTATTAAATTTTGGTATTAAATTTTTTATTATATTTATTTTTGAAGATATTTTAGATCCACCAATTATACATGTTATAGGCTTTTTTATTTCAGATGTTATTTTGTTGAGAGCATTTACCTCTTCTTTAATTTGAATTCCGCTGTACGATGGAATATACTCTGTTATCTTTGATACAGACGCATGATTTCTGTGTGAACAGGAAAATGCATCATTAACGTATATTTCGCCTAAGCTTGCTAATTTCTTTGAAAATTTATCATCGTTGGCTTCTTCTTCGGGATAAAATCTAATATTTTCAAGTAGTACCAACTCATCATTTGAATTCTTAAAAATGTTTTCTTTATTTAAATTAAAAATGTTTTCTTTAAGAAATGATACTTCTTTTTTAATTTTATTTTTAATATACAATGATACCAATTCTAGAGAAAGTTCCTTAACTATTTTACCTTTTGGCCTTCCAACATGAGAAATTATTATAATCTTTGCTTTTTTTTTTAATAGAAATTCTAGTGTAGGAATAACCTTATCAATTCGAATAGAATCTGTTATTTTTCCATTTTTTATTGGAACATTTAAATCGAGTCTAAGAATTACTCTTTTATTTTCAATATTTTCTATATTTTCAATGGATTTCATTATTTGATCTTGCTTACATACTCAGCAATATCACACATCCTATTCGAGAAACCCCATTCATTATCATACCAAGCTGAAATTTTACCCATTTTATTTCCAACTATATTAGTAAGTGATGAGTCTATGATTGCAGATGCACTATTGTGATTGAAATCAACTGAGACTAGCTTCTCATCTGTAACATTTAGAATATTTTTAAATTTCGTTTTAGAAGCTGAAAATAAAGAGCTATTTAATTTTTTTAACGTAATATTTTTTTTTACATTAAATATAAATTCTATTAATGAAACATTTGGTGTCGGCACCCTCATTGCTATCCCCTCTAGCTTGCCTTTTAATGAGGGTATAATCTCACCAATAGCTTTTGATGCACCAGTAGATGTGGGTATAATTGATTGACTTGCAGATCTCGCTCTTCTTGGATCTTTGTGAGAATTATCTAATATTCTTTGATCACTTGTAAAAGCATGTATCGTTGTCATAAAACCATTTAGAATTATAAAATTTTTATTAATTACGTCTGCAACAGGAGCTAAGCAATTTGTTGTGCAAGAAGCTGCTGAAATAATTCTATCATTTTTGTTAATTTTTTTATGATTTACGCCAAAAACTATAGTTTTATCTGCCATTTTACATGGGGCCGATACAATAACTTTTTTTACCCCATTTTCTATATGTTGTAGTAATTGATCTTTAGAATTAAACTTACCTGTGCACTCAAAAACATAATCTACACCATATTTTTTCCACTTTATGTCATTAATCATTGAGTGTTGCGTGTAAGATATTTTTTCTTTATTTATTTTTATGTAATTTCCTCCAGATTTTACTAGAGAACTAAAATTACCATGAATTGAATCATATTTTAATAAATTTGCACAAATTTCAGAGCTCGATCTATTATTAATATGTTTGATAATTATTTTACCTTTGTAATTTTCATAAATTGACCTCACAATCATTCTGCCAATTCTTCCCATACCGTTAATGCCAACTTTTATTGTCATTTTTTTAAATAAAATTTAATTTTTTTACTAATTTTTTCACTACTTAAACCAAAATGATCATAGACCTTTTTATAAGGAGCGCTTTTACCAAAGTCTTCTATTGAAAAAGACAAGCCCTTTTCAATATATTTTTCCCAAGACATTTTTGATCCAGCCTCAATTGAAAAAGTGTTTTTGCTTTCATTTAAGATTTTATTTTTATAGCTCTTGTTTTG
This sequence comes from uncultured Pelagibacteraceae bacterium, assembly GCA_902534735.1. GTDB lineage: Bacteria > Pseudomonadota > Alphaproteobacteria > Pelagibacterales > Pelagibacteraceae > Pelagibacter. The sequence continues at coordinate 59,733 of CACARD010000001.1, read as the reverse complement.
TTTGTCAAAAATTTCTTGGCAAGGCATTGATATTACTTTTGAATAAATTTTTTGTTTGGCCAATTTATGACTAGTCTCAATTGCAAGATTAACCTCTGATCCTGATGCTAAAATAGTTAAATTTATATTTTTTCCAGTCCTTATAACTTCATAAGCTCCCATAGAGCATTGATTTTTTTTGCTAAAATTCTTTCTTATGGGTTTTAAGTTTTGTCTAGTTAAAGCTAATATGCTAGGCGTTTTGTTGCTGTTTAAAGCAATATCCCAACATTCAATTGTTTCAGTTTGATCTGCTGGCCTTAAAACATTTAAGTTTGGAATAGATCTTAAAGCAGCAAGTTGCTCTACTGGTTGATGCGTAGGTCCATCTTCTCCAAGTCCTATTGAGTCATGTGTCATTATATAAATTACCCTCTGTTTCATTATAGCAGACAGTCTTATTGAAGGTTTGCAATAGTCTGAAAATATTAAAAAAGTACCTCCATAAGGAATAAAATTACTATGAAGAGCTAATCCATTCATTATTCCACTCATTGCGTGTTCCCTAACACCATAGTGAATATAATTACCGCCAAAGTTAATTGAATTAATAATTTTATGTAACTTAGTTTTTGTATTGTTTGATCCCGCTAAATCAGCAGAGCCACCAATTAAAGTATTTCTCTCTTTTAATATAGCTGATAAAAACTCTTCTGAAGATTTTCTTGTGGCTATAGTCTTAAAATTTTTTATTGCATCTTTTTTTTGTTTTATAATTGAACTCGAGAATTTATTTTTTATAATACTTTTAAATTTTTGTTTGTGTTTGCTAAAAGTCTTATTCCATATTTTTTCTTTTTTGACACCTTTTTCACCAATTTTTCTCCAATCAGTTAAAATTCTTTGAGGTATTTTAAATGGTTTATAATTCCAATCTAATTTTTTTCTAACTAACTTAATTTCATCTATTCCAAGAGGACTTCCATGAGAAGAGGCTTTTCCTCCTTTATTTGGAGATCCAAATCCTATTTTTGTTTTACACGAAATCACAGTCGGTTTTTTTGATATTTGCGCTTTTTTTAACGCATTATAAATTTCTCTGTAATTATGCCCATTGATCAAAATATAATTCCATCCATAGCTTTTAAATCTGTTTTTATAGTCATCTGAGACTGCTAAACTAGTAGGACCATCTATTGAAATAGAATTATTATCAAAAAGCATTATTAGATTATTAAGTTTAAGGTGACCAGCTAGACTCATTGCTTCATGACTTATTCCTTCCATAAGGCACCCATCACCAGCCAAGACATAGGTTTTGTGATTAATTAAATTACTCCCTAATTTTTTCTTTAATATTTTTTCTGCAATTGCAAAACCTACAGAATTTGCAATTCCTTGACCTAAAGGACCAGTTGTTGTTTCAATACCTGAGTTTGGGTGATACTCTGGGTGTCCAGCACAAATTGAATTTAGTTGTCTAAAATTCTTTATGTCTTTAAGGGATACACTTTTATATCCAGTTAAGTACAAAAGCGAGTAAAGCAACATTGATCCATGTCCAGCTGATAAAATAAATCTATCTCTATTTAGCCAGTTTGGATTTTTTGGATTAAATTTTAGAAAATACTTAAATAAAATTGTTGCAACGTCAGCCATACCCATTGGCATACCTGGGTGACCAGAATTAGCGTTTTGAACAGCATCCATTGATAAAAAACGAATAGCATTTGATAAATTTTTTTCTATATTTTTCAAAAAGTATCCTATCTAGACTTAGGTGATTCAATTTATTAATATAGATATATATATGAAAAACATTGATGAAAAAGAAAAAAAATTAAAGGATACTTTAAAAAAATTAGGAGAGATAAACATTCAACATAATGAAGAATTAGATAAAGTTGCAATTTTAAAAGATCAAAAAAATCAATTAGAAATTGAAAAAAAACAGATAACCACATCAATGCAAAGCTTAGAAGAAGAGAACTTAAAACTTAGAAGTCAAATAAATGAACTAAAAAAAGATTACGAAACTTCAAAAAGAAAAGAAAACCAATTTAATGAAAAAATTGATGAATTAAATCAAGAAACAGATAATTTATTGGAAGAAATAGATAAATGGCAAATGTAAATATAAAATTTAATGGTAAAGAATATTTATTATCTTGCGAAGATGGTCAAGAGGAACATTTGGAAGAATTATCCTTAAGTTTAAATAAAAAATTTAATGATCTAAAATTTGATCTTGGAAATATTGGAGAAAATAAATTATTACTAATATCTTCCATAAAAGTCATGGATGAGTATTTTGAAACCAAAAAAAAAGTAGACGCGCAAAAAAAAGAGCTTCAAGAATTAAAAGAAAAATTTAAAGAATTAAAATCTTTAGTTTATCAGTACAAAGATAACAAAGAAAATGAAATTAAAAATTTAAGCTTAACACAAGAAGAACTTGAGAATGATATTGAAAACTACAAAATAAGTTATGAAAATTTAATAGACAAAGTAACTTTAGAAATAGAGGACTTTGTCAAAAAAAATAGCACAAATACTTCTGTTTCATAAAATATCAGTGTCAAAATTTAAATTAAGAAAAAAAATTATTAACTTAAGAAAAAAAAAATATTTTGAAATCAAAATAAGCAATAATATTATAGATATTTTTCATAATAAATTTAATCTATCAAAAAATAAAATTATTGGAGGTTATTTTCCAATAAATTTTGAATTTGATTGTTTGCAAATACTAAAAAAATTTTATTCTAATGGTTATAATATTTCGTTGCCAATTATAAAAAGAAATCATCAAATGGATTTTTATAAATGGTGTCTAAATGATCCTTTAACAATAAGCTCATTAGGAATTCCTCAGCCACTAAAATTGAAAAAAGTATACCCAGATATAATATTTGTACCAATAGTTGCTTTTGATAAATTCAGGAACAGAATTGGCTATGGTGGTGGATTTTATGATAGATATTTAGAAAAAATTTCTCTAATTAAAAAATGTACAACAATTGGACTGGCTTTTTCACATCAAAAAGTTAATAAAATTAATGTTGAAAATTTTGATAGAAAATTAGATTTAATTTTGACAGAAAAATTAATGTAAAAATGAAGATTTTATTTTTAGGTGATATAGTTGGAGACACAGGCTTTAAATCAGTAAAAAAAAACTTGCCAAATATAGTCTCAAAAAAAGGTATAGATTTTGTTTGTGTTAATGGTGAAAATGCAGCCAGTGAAGGTGTGGGTCTAACTGAAAATATTGCTAATGAACTTTTTAATGTAGGTGTAGATGTAATTACAACAGGCAATCATGTTTGGGATCAAAAAGAAATTTATGAATATATAAAAACTGAAAAAAAATTATTAAGACCAATAAATATGCATGGAAATTTACCTGGTAAAGGTTTTTCCATATTCAATTCAAAAAAAAATCTGAAAGTTGGTGTGCTAAATCTTATGGGTAACGTTTTTATGAAAAAGTGTGATGATGTTTTTAAAATTGCTACTGAATTTATTGCAGAAAAAAAAAAATCGAAAGATTATGATTTTTTAATAGTGGATTTTCATGGAGAAATAACAAGTGAAAAAATGGCTATAGGTAATCTATTTGATGGATATGCAACTTTAGTTGTAGGTACCCATACACACGTGCCAACAAATGATGCGAGAGTTCTAAAAAATGGAACTAGCTATATTACCGATGCTGGAATGTGTGGCGATTATGACTCGGTAATTGGCATGAACACACAAAATTCAATTAACAGATTTCTAAAAAAAGAAGCTGTAAAACATTTTCCTGCCAATGGTGAAGCATCTCTGAGTGGGGTAGTTGTAGATTGCGATGTAAGAAATGGTCTAGCAAAAAATATAGAAAGTTTCATTTTTGGTGGGAGTTTAAATAACGTAAATTAATTATGGCTGGACACTCACATTGGGCGGGTATTAAACATAAAAAAGGCAAAGCTGACAAACAGAGATCAAAAATTTTTTCTAAACTCTCTAGAGAAATCACTGTAGCTGCAAAACTAGGAGATAAGAATCCCGATATGAATTCGAGATTAAGATCAGCAATACAAGCAGCCAGATCAGCTAACATGCCAAAAGAAAATATTGAGAGAGCAATTGAAAAGTCTTCTAACAATGATCAATCAAATTTTGAAAATATTAGGTATGAAGGTTTTGGACCTAGCAAATCTGCTGTAATAGTTGAAGCATTGACTGATAATAAAAATAGAACTGCTTCTAATATAAGAACAATATTTTCGAAAAATAACGGTTCTTTAGGAACCCAGGGTTCTGCATCACATAATTTTCAAAGATTGGGTGTAATTAAAATAGATAAAAATGAAATTGAACAAGATAAAATTTTTGAATTGGCAATCGAGTCGGGTGCGAATGATTGTATATCTCGTGATGAATTTCATGAAGTGCATACGGATATCGATGAAATATATGAAGTAAAAAAAAAATTTGAAAAAGTTATTGCAAATTTTCTTTCTACCGAAATCGAGTGGCTACCCATAAATAAGGTATCTCTTAAAGGCGAAGAAAATCAAAATATGGTAAAATTTTTAGAAACTCTTGACGATGAGGATGATGTACAAAATGTTTATACAAATGTTAACTTTGAAGATTAAATGATTATTGTTGGAATTGATCCAGGAATTGCAGGTGCTATCTGTTTTTTTTCTAGTGGGAATGTTATTGATGTAATCGATATGCCTACAATGGCTGATGGAAAAAAAAATAAAAAACAAGTTAATGGTAGGCAAATTTATAATGAAATAATGCTAATAAAAAATAAATTTAAGAATGAAAAAATGAGTGTAATAGTCGAACAAGTTTCTGCTATGCCAGGACAAGGTGTAACAAGCATGTTTAACTTTGGACAATCATTTGGAGTAATTAAAGGCATATGTTCTGCAATGGAGCTTCCAATTTTTTATGTTAGACCAGCAAAATGGAAAAAACATTTTAATTTGATTAATTCTGAAAAAGATGCCAGTCGAACTAAAGTAATAGATATGTTTCCTAAAATTTCTAATAAGTTATCAAGAAAAAAAGATAATAATAAAGCAGATGCTATTTTAATTGCTCAGTATTTTGAAAACACAAGGGAAAACAACGATAACTAGACTTTTAGAGTTTTTCGAAGACAAATTAATGACATATTTTAATGGGAAACGATTGAATGGAAGCAGATATTGCAACGCAAAGTTTAGGTTTAGCAAGTAACACAGATTTTTCTTTAATTAGTTTATTTTTACGTGCGGATATTATTGTCAAGTCAGTAATCATAATATTAATTGTAAGTTCTATTTATTCATGGGCAATAATATTTGAAAAAATAAGAATGTTTAGAAAAATTAATAAAAGCGCAGAGGAATTTGAAGAGAAATTCTGGAAATCAAAGTCTGCTGAAACATTTTATAACAGTCTGCCTTCAAATATTGAGGATCCTATGGCAAAATTATTTAAAAGTTCTATGCAAACAGTTATGAAAACTAGATCAAAATCAAATTTATCTGAGAGACTATCTAGTGTTTTAGAGGTAAATATTGAAAAACAAATGGTAGCAGTTGAAAAGTATAATAGTTTTTTGGCAACTGTTGGATCGACAGCTCCTTTTATAGGATTGTTTGGAACTGTTTGGGGAATTATGAATTCATTTCAATCGATTGCAATTTCAAGAAACACTAGCCTTGCAATAGTTGCGCCAGGTATTGCTGAGGCCTTATTTGCAACTGCACTTGGATTATTAGCAGCAATTCCTGCTGTAATTGCGTATAATAAATTTAATTCAGACTCTAGAAAATACTCACAAAAATTAGAAAATTTTTCAAAAAGATTCTTATCAATTATTTAAATGGGATTTAAGCTCAAAAGTTCAAAAAATGATCCAATGAGTGAAATTAATGTTACACCATTTGTTGATGTAATGTTGGTTTTGCTGATTATATTCATGGTCACTGCACCATTGCTTACGGTTGGGGTCCAAGTAGATTTGCCAGAAACTTCCGCTGATACACTTCCTGAGGAAAATGAACCTTTGACTTTGACAATTAATTCTAAAGGTGAAATTTTTATTCAGGAAACAAAAGTTGAATTTAATAATTTAATTGTAAAAATATTGGCAGTGTCAAATAATAGAACTGATACAAGAATATATGTTAGGGGAGACAAGGCTATTAATTATGGAAGGGTTCTTGAAATTATGGGAATGCTTTCAGGATCGGGATTTACAAAAGTTGCTTTAATATCTGAACCGAATAAAGAGAGATAGAGATTATGTATCGAGGTCTTTTAATCTCATCTGGATTTCATGTTGCTATTGTTATGGTAAGTATTTTGGCTTTACCATTTGTTGCAAAAAAACCTCTGGATATTCCACCTCTTATCTCTGTTGAGCTTATTCAAATAGCTGAAAAGACAAATATTCCTTTTGCGCCAAAAGCATCAAAAATAATTGAGAAGGCAAAAAAAGAAAATGAAAAGCTTTTGTCTGAACAGGCTCCTCCTAAAAAAGTAAAAAAAGATGAAAAAAAAGAAGTTGAGACAGATAAAAAAAAAAATGAAATTTCTAAGGTTGCATCAAAAAAAACACCAACCAGTGAAAATAAAATAGAAAAGTTAAAAAAAGAAAAATTAAATGCTGTACCTATGCCAGATGAAGATAAACAAAAAATTCAACCTAAAGAAGAAAAAAAGCAGAAACCTTCAAAAGAAATTAACGATGAAAATATAAAAAAAATAGTTCAAACTAAAAAACCTATTTTAGATGAAAAAAAAGTTAAACAAGTTTCTGAATTTGAAAAAAAAGATAAATTGGATTTAAATGAAATTGCAGCTTTAATTGATAAAAAAAAGGAAAATTTAGCAGAAACAAAAAAAGAAGTTGATAAGATTTCTCAATCAACTGATGAGACTATGGATTATTCAAAATTAACCCTAAGTGAAGAGGACGCATTAAAGGCCCAAATATTTACATGCTGGAGTGTCCCTATAGGTTTGCCATTTAGTGAGGATTTATTAGTTAGAGTTAAACTCCAATTAAAGCCAGACGGAACAATTGAAAAACTTGAAATGTTAGATCATGTAAAAATGAACACACCTGGTAAAGAAAAATTTAGAACACTAGCGGATAGTGTAAGACGAGCCATTCAGTTGTGTAATCCATTAAAAGTTCCCACAAGTGGTTATGAAAGATGGAAAAATATGATTTTAAATTTTGACGCTCGTGATATGCTTGGAGGATAATGATTAGAATAATTAATTTATTTTTTATTATATTTTTTTTATTGTCATCTAAGGCTTATTCATTAATAGAGATTGATATAACAAGGGGTAATTTAGATCCTTTACCAATTGCAGTTTCTCCTTTGTTTCAAGATGACAATTCAAAAAGAAATTCAATTAATGAACTTAAAATTGAAAATGTTGGATCTGAGATCTCATTAGTTGTGGAAAATAATTTGAAAATTTCAGGTTTATTTAATCCTCTTAGTAAAGATGCATTTTTACAAAAGCCAGATATTGCTCATTTAAAACCAAGATTTGAGGATTGGGCATTGATTAAAGCGCAAGCCTTAATTACTGGAAAAGTAACGATTGAGAACAAAAAATTAAAAGTTGAGTTTAGACTCTGGGATATTTTAGCTGGTAGAGAAATGATGGCTTTGGCATTTACAACAGTGCCAAGTAATTGGAGAAGAGTTGGGCATATAATTTCTGATAAGGTTTATGAAAGATTAACTGGAGAGAAAGGATATTTTGATACTAGAATTATTTATGTTTCGGAAGAAGGACCAAAGACAGCAAGAGTAAAAAAATTGGCTATTATGGATCAAGATGGTTTTAATACAAAATATTTAACATTAGGAAATGAATTAGTTTTAACCCCACGATTTAATCCGACAAGTCAGATGGTGACTTACCTATCTTATTTTAAAAATCTACCAAGAGTTTATTTATTAGATATTGAAACCGGTACGCAAGAAGTAGTTGGTGATTTTCCAGGAATGACATTTGCTCCAAGATTTTCTCCAGATGGAAAGAAAATTATTATGAGTTTTGCTAAAGATGGTAACTCAGACATTTATACTATGGATTTAGAAAATAGAATCGTTGAAAGAATAACAAATCATCCATCAATTGATACATCGCCTTCTTACTCACCTGATAATCGATTTATAACATTTAATTCTGATAGGAGTGGGTATCAACAAATTTATGTAATGAAATCTGATGGATCAAATGTAAAAAGAATTTCATTTGGTAAAGGATTATATGGCACGCCAGTATGGTCTCCTAGGGGTGATTTAATTGCTTTCACAAAATTACATAAAGGTAAATTTTATATTGGTGTTATGCGAACAGATGGTTCGGGTGAAAGATTGTTAACTGAAAATTACTATCAAGAAGCTCCTTCTTGGTCTCCAAATGGAAGGGTATTAATTTTTTATAGAGAGACCAAATCTAATGATAAAGGTGAAGGATTTAGCGCAAAACTTTGGTCTATAGATCTTACAGGATATAATGAAAGGCAGGTTCAAACAGAGACTGATGCCTCTGACCCATCTTGGTCGTCTTTATTAAGTAATTAGGGCTTTTTTATTAATTTTTAATATAAATTAAGTTGATTTTTATGCTTGAAACATCTAATTAGTTGTGAAAAAGTTCTAATAAATTATTAAGGAGCATTAATGAATTTTAGCAAATCATTTAGAAATACTTTTCTAGTTATATTATTAAGTTTAATCGTATCAGCTTGTGCAACTAAAAAAACCACTACAAAAGTTGAAGGTCAAATGCAAGGTGATGTTTATACAGGCACTGATACTGTTAAATATTTAGCTGACGGTGTTCCAGACAGAGTATTTTTTGCAACAAACGAGTCTATTTTAACAACTAAATCAAGAGACACATTAAGAAAACAAGCAAATTGGTTAAGAGAGAACTCTAGCATCAATGTTGTGGTCGAAGGCCACGCAGATGAAAGAGGAACAAGGGAATATAATTTGGCATTAGGTGAAAGAAGAGCAAATGCTGCCAAAGATTATCTGATCACTTACGGAATATCTGCAGACAGAATTTCAGTAATAAGTTATGGTAAAGAAAGACCTGTTGACTCAGGTTCAAACCCACTTTCTTGGTCGAAAAACAGAAGATCTGTAACCGTAAAAGCTAACTAAAGCTATTTGAAATATTTTAAGGACCCTGAGATTATTATAAATAATTTTAGGGTCTTTTTTTTGCCATCATTATAATTAAAAAATAATTGAATGTTTAAAAAGTACACTAACATTTTTACTTACATAATCTCTATATTTTTTATTTCATTCGGTACAGCTTCTGAAGAATTAAGCATGAGAGAAATCTTAGAAATTATTCAAAAAGATCTTAGAACTTTGGAAAGAGCAGTTTATTCAGATTCATTCCAGAAAAAAACTGGAAGTGAAACTGATTTGACAAATAAAGAAACCGAAGATGCCTTGACAAGACATTTACTAAAATTATCTGAAATAGAAAAACAATTTCAAAATTTGACTAACAAATTTGAGGAAATTAATTTTAAAGTAGATAAATTATCTTCAAGACTATCTAAAACACAAGCTGATAACCAATTAAGATTTCAAGATTTAGAAAACAATTCGAGCCTTGTTCAAAAAAATGAAATTAATGAACAAAATTTATTAACAAATGAAAATTCAGAGACAAATCTAGCCAGCAAAAAAATTATGCCAGGCACATCTCAACCTCAAGATTTAGGAACAATATCTTATAAAGATATGACAGACACAAGTGAGACACAAGCAATTAAATCTGTTGAGACAACTAAAACTGTTGTAACAGAAAATTTTATTAGTGAGGAAAAAATTTTACCTGACGCATCTCCATTAGAACAATATGAATTTGCAACAAGTTTTTTAAAAGTTGGAGATTATAATATGGCAGAAAGAGCATTTAGAGAATTTGTGGACACAAATCCAGATAATGACCTTTCTGGAAATGCACAATATTGGTATGCAGAGACTTTTAGAATAAGACAGCTTTATACAGATGCAGCATCTGCTTATTTAGAAGGTTATCAAAAATATCCAAAGAGTGAAAAAGCACCTATTAACCTTTTGAAGCTTGGTGTATCTTTAGTTCAAATAGGAGAGAAAGATCAGGGTTGCTTGATGATAGCTGGTGTTAAAAAACAGTATCCAAATGCTACTCAATCAGTTCTTCAAAAAGCTAAATATGAAGAGAAAAAGTTTGAGTGTAACAAAGAAAACTCTTAATTTTTACCTAACAAAATTAAAGGATCCCCAGGTAAGAAAATTATATAACCTATTTTCAAATAATCTCGCATCTATGGATTTGAACAATAAAAAGATTATGGTTGGGGTATCTGGTGGTGCTGACAGCTTAGCTGTTTTATTTTTCTCTCAGTGCTATGCTTTAAAACATCATACTAAATTGTACCCTGTAATAATAGATCATAAACTAAGAAAAGAATCTACAATCGAAGCTAAAAACTTGAAGTATAAACTCAAACAAAATTTTAAAATTAATTGTAAAATTCTCTCAAAAAAAATTGTTAAAATTAATAAGAATATACAGTCTTATGCAAGAGACTTAAGATATGATTTATTTTTTGAAGAGTGCAATAAACAAAAAATAGACTATCTTATATTAGGCCATCACAAAGATGATCTAATTGAAAATTTTTTTATAAGATTTCTGAGAGGCTCTGGTTTAAAAGGACTTGTTTCTTTTGAAAAAAAAGTGATAATTTATAATGGAATTAATGTTATTAGACCATTTCTATCTACTTCAAAAAAAGATTTACTTAAAATAAATAAAAAAACTTTTGGATTTTTTATAGATGATCCCACAAATAATGATGATAAATTTTTAAGGAGTAGAATTAGAAAACTTCTGATAAATTTAGATAAAGAAGGTCTAAAGTTTAATAAATTCTATTTAACTTTAAAAAATTTGTCAAAAAGTGATCAAGTAATCGAATTTTATGTTGATAAAAATATTTTAGAAAACTCAAAGTATTTTGAGAAAGATAAAAAAATAATATTAAATCAATCCTTTTTTAATAATCCTGAGGAAATTATTTTGAGAAGTATTATGCAAGTAATTAAACGCATTAGTTGGAAAAAAAACTATCCAAGAGGCAAAAAGGTGAATAGTCTTATAGATTCTATAAAGTTTTCAAACAAAAACGTAAAATTGACACTTTCTGGATGTATTATCGAAAAAATTCAAGATTCGGTGATTATTTACCCAGAAAAACGATAATTTTTTTGTTAAATGATCAAATTGACACTTGTTAATTTACTAATAATTCTTAATTTAATGATCTATGAATTTTAAAAACTTAGCCATGTGGGGTATAATCGTTATTTTAACGATTGGTCTTTATAATATGTTTAAGAACCCACAAGGTTCGATTTCTCAAAAAAATAAAATTATTTTCTCAGAATTCTTAACCGAAGTCGATAATGGAAGAGTAGTTAAAGTAGAGATACAAGGAAAAAATATAAAAGGTGTATTATCAAATGGAAACCAATTTACCACTTATGCACCTGAGGACCCGAACTTAATCCAGAAACTAAGCGATAGAGGTGTTAGCATCTCCGCTAGTCCATTAGAGGAAAAAATGCCTTCATTATTAGGAATACTTCTTTCATGGTTCCCAATGCTTTTATTGATTGCCGTATGGATTTTCTTTATGAGACAAATGCAAGGAGGAAAAGGTGGAGCCATGGGCTTTGGAAGATCGAAAGCAAAAATGATGAACGAAGTAAAAGGAAAAGTTACTTTTAATGACGTTGCTGGCGTTGAGGAGGCTAAAGAGGAAGTAGAAGAAGTAGTTGAATTTTTAAAAGATCCAAGAAAGTTTAGCAGATTAGGTGGTAAGATACCAAGAGGTTGTTTACTAGTAGGTCCCCCAGGAACTGGTAAGACTTTATTGGCAAGAGCGATTGCTGGTGAAGCTGGAGTTCCTTTTTTCACCATATCTGGATCAGATTTTGTTGAAATGTTTGTTGGTGTTGGAGCTTCGAGAGTTAGAGATATGTTTGAACAAGGTAAAAAACATTCTCCGTGTATAATATTCATTGATGAGATTGATGCAGTAGGAAGAAGCAGAGGAGCAGGTCTTGGTGGAGGAAATGATGAAAGAGAGCAAACGCTTAATCAGTTATTAGTTGAGATGGATGGTTTTGATACTAATGAAGGTGTAATTATTATTGCTGCAACTAATAGACCAGATGTATTAGATCCAGCTCTTTTAAGACCAGGAAGATTTGACAGACAGGTTGTTGTCTCTAATCCAGATCTAATCGGTAGAGAGAAAATTTTAAAAGTACATGCAAAGAAAATATCAATGGCACCCGATGTTAATCTAAGAACAGTAGCTAGAGGAACACCTGGATTTTCTGGTGCAGATTTAGCAAATCTTGTAAACGAGGCAGCGTTGCTAGCTGCAAGAAAAAACAAAAGAATTGTGACGTATCAAGAATTTGAAGAAGCTAAAGATAAAGTAATGATGGGGTCTGAAAGAAGATCTATGGTAATGTCAGAGGAAGAGAAAAAATTAACTGCTTACCATGAAGCTGGACATGCAATTGTAACAATAAATGAAAAAGCCGCTTATCCTATACATAAAGCAACAATAATACCAAGAGGAAGAGCTCTAGGAATGGTTATGCAATTACCTGAAAGGGATGAAGTTTCTCAAACAAGAGAACAACTTCATGCACAAATGGCCATAGCAATGGGCGGAAGAGTTGCGGAAGAAATAATTTTTGGAGATGACAAAGTAACAACTGGAGCAGCAAGCGATATTGAACAGGCAACTAAAAGAGCACGAGCCATGGTTATGAGAGCTGGATTAAGTAAAGAAATGGGACCAGTTGCTTATGGTGAAAACGAAGAGGAAGTATTTTTAGGAAGGTCTGTTGCAAGACAGCAAAATATGTCTGAAGAAACAGCTAGAAAAGTTGATAGCGAAATTAGAAAATTTGTTGATATGGGTTACGAGAGAGCAAGAAAAGTATTGACTGAAAAAATTGATGATCTGCATAAATTAGCAAAAGCCTTACTTACTTATGAAACTTTAACAGGTGCTGAAATTGAAGATTTAATAAATAAAAATATATATCCTAAGAATAAAGAAGATCTCAAAGTTGAAGATGATGATCAAAGCTCAGCACTTGGTTCAATGGGCCTAAAACCAAAGATAGTGCACTAAGCGTTAATGAATAAATATTACACTAGAGCGTGTAATTTTTATTACGGGACAACATCAAAAACATACATTAAAAAAAAAAAATCTATTCCTCTCAATGGTTACAATCATATTTCTTTTGATAAATTAGAAATCATTGACAGAAAAAAAAACAAAATAATCAATATTAAAGATATTAGTAAACTTTCAACTAAATTAAAAAAAAAAGTTTATAGAGATTTAAAAAATATAAAAAAAAAGAAAATTTTTAAACAAATAAATTTATTGGATATCCCTATTTTGATGGGCATAGTTAATTTAACTCCAGATAGTTTCTCAGATGGTGGCAAATATAATAAAAAAAATTTAGCGTTAAAACATGTAAATAATTTATTATCAAATGGCGCAAAGATAATAGATGTTGGCGGAGAGTCTACAAGACCAGGTGCAAAAGATATTAATCCTAGAAAAGAATGGGATAGAATAAAGTTTATCTTAAAAATTTTAAAAAATAAAAAAAGTTTTGTTTCATTAGATACTAGAAAAAGTTTTGTGATGAAGAATGCCTCTAAAATAAAAGTAGATCTTATAAATGATGTTTCTGGACTAAGTTATGATCCTGAGACTATAAATTATTTAAAAAAAACAAAAAAACCTTTTGTCATTCATCACATGAAAGGAACACCAAAAAATATGCAATTAAAACCATCTTACAATAATGTATTGCTTGATATTTATGATTTCTTTGAAAATAAATTAAAATATTTAAGAAACGAAGGTATTAAGCATAATAATATTATATTAGATCCAGGTATAGGATTTGGAAAAAATTTGAAACATAATATTACTATTTTAAAGAATATTTCTATTTTTCATTCACTAGGCCTTCCTGTAATGTTGGGCTTGTCTAGAAAAAGATTTATTAAGGATATTTCAAGAGAAAATGATACTAAAGAAAGGATTGGTGGAACTGTATCTTCATGTATTCAAGCATACCTTCAAGGAGTTCAAATTCTAAGGGTTCATGATATTAAAGAAATTCATCAAGCATTTAAAGTATTTAAAGAATTACAAAACTAAAAATGATTAAAAAATATTTTGGAACTGATGGAATTAGAGGAAAAGTTAATGGATCTAAAATAAATGGAGAAATGTTCTTCAAATTTGGCTTAGCAGCGGGAACATACTTTAAAAATTTAAAAAAAAGTAAACAAACAGCAATTATTGCAAAAGACACTAGATTATCAGGTTATACGCTTGAACCAGCTTTAGTTTCTGGATTGGCATCAGCAGGAATGCATATTTATACTTTGGGACCCCTTCCAACAAATGGTTTAGCGATGTTAACAAAAAAAATGAGAGCTAATATGGGTATAATGATTACTGCATCTCATAATCCATATCACGACAATGGATTAAAGTTATTTGGACCTGATGGACTTAAATTATCTGATAGAATTGAGAAGAAAATTGAAAAACTAATTGATTCAAAGATTACTAAAAATCTATCAAAACCAATAGAATTGGGGAGAGTTAAAAGATTAGAGGATGCTAACGATAGTTATATTAAAATATTAAAACAAAATTTCCCATCCTCATTTAGTTTAAAAGGTATCAAAATTGCTTTAGATTGTGCCAACGGAGCTGGCTACAAAGCTGGTCCAGCTTTATTTAAATCATTAGGTGCTAAAGTATATGACACAGGCACATCTCCCAATGGCTTAAATATAAATCTCAAATCCGGATCTACTTATCCAAGTAAAATTTGTCAAATGACAAAAAAAAATAAAGCTCATATAGGTATTTCATTGGATGGAGATGCTGACAGAATAATTGTCTGTGATGAAAAAGGAAAGATTATTGATGGAGATAAAATTCTTGCAATGTTAGGTGAGAGATGGAAAAGAAAAAAAATTTTAAAAGGAGGCGTCATTGGTACATTAATGTCAAATTATGGTTTAGAAAATTTTTTTAAAAACAATGGAATTAAATTTTTAAGATCAGATGTGGGAGATAGATATGTAAAAGAAAAAATGAAAAAAAATAAATTTAATTTAGGGGGGGAACAGTCTGGTCATATAATTCTTGGAAAGTTTGCGACAACTGGTGATGGTTTATTAGTCGCACTAGAAATACTTTTCTCTTTAAGAAAAATAAAAAAAGCAAGTGAGCTTTTTAACAAATTTAAACCCACTCCTCAAATATTAGAAAATATAGAGGTTAAAGATAAATCTATTATTAATTCACCAAAATGCAAAAAAGCAATTAACGAAGCAAATAAAATAATTAAAAACAGAGGTAGAATTTTAGTTAGAAAATCTGGTACTGAACCAAAAATAAGAATTATGAGCGAGTCAGAGGATTCAAATTTAAATAAAATGTGTGTTAACATAATTAAAAAATGTATTCAGTAAATTGAAAATCAAATCTAAAATATTAATTATTGCAGGATCAGACTCCTCTGGAGGAGCGGGCATCCAAGCAGATATTAAATCAGTTACTTCCCTTGGCTCTTTCGCTATGACAGCAATAACAGCAGTTACAGCCCAGAATACTACTGGTGTAATGTCTATAATACCAATGCGTAGTAAAGAAATTTCTAATCAAATTGAATTTACCACAAAAGATATCAGGCCAGATTCAGTAAAGATAGGAATGCTGCACTCTACTGAGGTTGTAAATTCAGTATTAAAATCAATAAAAAAATCAAAATTAAAAAAAATAATATTAGATCCTGTCATGGTGGCTAAAGGTGGAACCAAGCTTCTAGACAATAAAGCGATTTTAGTATTGAAAAAAAAACTAATAAAAAAAGCTGATTTAATAACACCAAATATTCCTGAAGCAGAAATACTAACAAAAATAAAAATTAAATCTATAACGGATATGAAAAATGCTGCTAAAATATTATTAGATTTAGGTGCTAAGAATGTTTTAATTAAAGGTGGTCATTTAAGCTCTAAAAACTTAAAAGATATTTTTGTAAATAAAAAAGAAACTGCAATATTTGTTAATAAAAAAATTGATACAAAAAATACTCACGGAACTGGTTGTACATTATCAAGTGCAATTGCAACATATTATGGATGTGGAAAAACTCTAAAGAAATCTTGTGAGTTAGGTATTAGATATGTAAACAATGCCATTAAAACAAGACCAAACTTTGGAAAAGGAAATGGACCAATTAACCATTTAAATAGTTTTACTATAGATAAGAATTTTAGATGAATAATGTAGTTGTTGTTGGATCGCAGTGGGGAGATGAAGGAAAAGGTAAGATAGTTGATTGGTTATCAAGCGAAGCTGACGTAGTTGTAAGATTCCAAGGAGGACATAATGCTGGTCATACCTTAGTCATAGATGGTGTTACTTATAAATTGAGATTGTTACCATCTGGGATTGTCAGAAAAAATAAAATTTCTATTATAGGAAATGGAGTTGTAGTAGATCCATGGGCGTTGCTAGATGAAATCGAGGAAGCTAAATCTAAAGCTGTAGAAATCAATGAAAACAATCTGATTTTATCTGAGGCTGCCACACTAATTTTACCATTTCACAGAGAGATGGATGAAATAAGGGAAGATACTGCTGGTAAATCAAAAATTGGAACTACAAGAAGGGGAATTGGTCCAGCTTATGAAGATAAAGTCGGACGAAGATCTATAAGAGTAATGGACCTTGCATCCAAAAAAAATCTAGAAAATAGATTAGCTGTGGTTCTAGAACATCATAATGCTATCCGAAAAGGATTGGGTAAGCCAATATATGAAAAAGATAAACTAGTTGAGGACTTATTAAAAATAGCCCCAAATATATTAAAATATTCAGCTCCTGTTTGGAGAAAGATAGATCAATTTAAATCAGAAAATAAAAAAATATTATTTGAAGGAGCTCAAGGAATATTACTTGATGTGGATCATGGGACATATCCGTATGTAACTTCATCTAATACAGTAGCAGCTTCAGCAGCAACAGGGTCTGGATGTGGTCCAAATTCAATAAACTATGTATTAGGAATTACAAAAGCATATACAACAAGGGTAGGTGAAGGACCTTTCCCAACAGAATTAACAGACGATATTGGTAATCATTTAGGTGAAAAGGGACATGAATTTGGAACTGTAACTAGTAGAAAAAGAAGATGTGGCTGGTTTGATGGAGTTCTAGTGAGACAAACTATAAAGATTTCAGGCATTAATGGTATAGCATTAACAAAATTAGACGTCTTAGATGAACTTGATGAAATAAATCTTTGCGTAGCTTACGAACTAAATGGAAAAGAAATAGATTATTTCCCTGCTGCCGTTGAAGATCAATTAAATGTCAAACCAGTATATAAAACACTCAAAGGTTGGAAATCTAAAACCCAAGGTATTAAAAAATTTGATGATTTGCCTAATAATGCAAAGATTTATGTAAAAGCTATTGAAGAGTTCATTGAGACAAAAATATCAAGTATTTCAACAAGTCCAGAGAGGGAAGATACCATTCTTTTGATAGATCCATTTAATTAATTATAATTGTGATTTAGTTAGCGGGTAAAAGATTTTTTGATTTAGCAGAATTCAGCATATGTTTTTGTAGCTTTTCGAATGCTTTATTTTCAATTTGTCTTATTCTTTCTCTACTTATTTTGAATTTCTTGCTTAAATCTTCTAAAGTTATTGGATCATCTGTTAATCTTCTAGAGTAAAGGATTTCTTTTTCTCTTTCATTTAAAATTTTAATAGAATCTTGAAGAAGATCTTTTCGTTGTTCCATTTCTTCATTTTGTGCAAATTTAAGTTCTTGATCCATATCATTATCCACAACCCAATCTTGCCACTCATCACCGTCCTCTCCAATTGGTGAATTTAATGACTGCTCTTTACCTGATAGCCTTCTATTCATAGATACTACCTCTTGTTCACTAACATCTAATCTGTTTGCTATATCTTTTACGTGTTCATCACGTAAGTCACCCTCTGTTCTAGGTGCAATTTGATTTTTTAGTTTCTTTAAATTGAAAAAAAGTTTTTTCTGAGCTGTTGTAGTTCCAATTTTTACTAAGCTCCATGATCTTAGAATATACTCTTGTATAGAAGCCTTAATCCACCACATTGCATAAGTTGCTAGTCTGAAACCTTTTTCTGGTTCAAATTTCTTAACAGCTTGCATTAACCCAACGTTACCTTCAGAAATCATTTCATTAAGAGGCAAACCATAGCCTTTGTAACCCATAGCTATTTTAGCAACTAATCTTAAATGACTTGTAACAAGTTTTTCAGCTGATTTAACATTTCCTGTAGTTTGCCAATTTTTAGCAAGCATATATTCTTCTTCTGCATCTAGCATAGGAAACTTTTTTATCTGAGCTAGATAAGCTGCTAAGCCACCTTCATTTGAAAGAGTTGGCAAATTGTATGTACTGTTACTCATCGGAAGTATTTATGTAATAGAGAAATTTTTTTTTACAATCGTTTTATTTACTCAATTTTCTTAGTTTTTTTAAGATGTCATTTAATTCGATTGGGATATTTGATGAAAATTCTAATCTTTCTCCTATTCTTGGATGGTCAAAACCTAACTGTTTTGCATGTAAAAATTGTCTATCTAAATCTAAAATTTTATTATTAAGATCTTCATCAATGTTTTTAAATTTCTTAAATTTCTTTTTATATTTTTTATCTCCAAGAATATTGTTACCTTTGTATGACATATGAACTCTTATTTGATGAGTTCTCCCAGTTTCTAATTTACATTGTATAAAACTAAAAGTTGGAACTTTATCATTCTCGAAAACTTCTAATGTTTCATAATGTGTAATTGCCTTTTTACCTTTGCTAGATGAGACCTCCATCATCTGTCTGTTTTTAGAACTTCTAGTTATGAACGTTTCAATAGTTCCTTTTTGAGGTCGTAATTTCCCCCATATTAAAGTTTGATAAACTCTTGTTATAGTGTGTTCAGAAAACTGAAGCGATAATTTTTCATGTGTTGAATTATTTTTTGCAATTACAATTAATCCTGATGTATCTTTATCAATTCTATGAACTATACCAGGTCTAAGTTCATCTCCAATATCAGATAAATTTTTACTATCATAATTCATTAATGCGTTAACTATTGTGTTATCGTAATTACCAGCACCAGGATGCATTGAAATTCCAGAAGGTTTGTCAATCACAATTAAGTCTTTATCTTCATAAATTATGTTTAATTTAAAATTATAAGGTTTTAAACTTTGTTTCTTAGGTTCAACAATTTCAAGATCAATTTTGTCATTTAATTTTGTTTTAACTGAAGGGTCTTTTATAATTTTCTCGTTAATTTTTAATTTACTATCTAGAATTAAATTTTTTATTCTAGTTCTGCTTAACCTCTTATCATGATTTGCTAATATCGTGTCTACTCTCTTGTTATTATCATCTTCTTTAATAATAAAATTGATGAAATTTTTCATAAATTATTATATTAAATTATTATGCGTTCGTAGCTCAACTGGATAGAGCGCCAGATTTCGGCTCTGGAGGTTCAGGGTTCGACTCCTTGCGGGCGCACCACTATTCCCCCATATTAATAAGCGTTCCCTTTTTTTTTGCGACATTGAAAGAATAATAGAATAATGCAATTGATAGTATAAAGTAAACCCCATTCCAAATGAATGCATTGTAGATATTTTGAATGTCTACAGTTTGATTAATCAAAATATTTCTTGCTTCTTCGAAAATGTATACCAATGGTAATAAGTAAGCTATTTTTTGAAATAATTCTGGCAATATTTCTATTGGATAATATATACATCCAAAGGGTGCTAATAGAAACATTGTGGACCATGCTATATTTTCAAAAGAGGGTCCGTATCTCAATAGACCAGCTGACACAAGGATGCCAAGTGTTATTCCAAATAAATAAAGGCTCAAAAATAAAAAGAATAAAAATATTCCTAAATCTAAAATAGAAATACCAAACAACGGAGAGGTTAAAAGAACTGCTGGTATTAAACCTATAAGAGCTCTTATTAAAGCTGTAGCAACAAGTGAAGTTAATATTTCGCCAATTTTCATTGGCGCAATAAATAAATTTGTAAAGTTTCTGCTCCAAATTTCCTCAAGAAATAGCATATTAAATCCAATACTAGTTCTAAAAAGAAAATCATAAAGGATCGCGCAAGTTAATATAACTCCAACTGCATTATTATAATATGTTGTATGTGTAGCAAAAAAATTTGAGATAAATCCCCATAAAGTAATTTGAATAGTCGGCCAATAAACAAGATCCAAAACCCTTGGGAAAGATCTGGTAATTAAATAAAAATGTCTTAAAAAAAGACCATACATTCTAGTTAAGCTCATTTTTACTCCTTGATAATTTTAAAAAAACTTCCTCAAGGTTTTTTCTACCGTGTTTATTTATTAATTCTTCAGGATTTCCTTTATCGATAATAATTCCGTCTTTCATCATAAGAATAGATTTACAAAGCCTAGTGACTTCATTCATATTATGAGAAGCAAGAAGTATAGATATTTTTTTTTCTTTTTTATAATCTTCCAAAAAAGATCTAACAAAATCACCTACTTCTGGATCTAATGATGCAGTTGGCTCATCTAGTAGTAATACTTTTGGTTCGTTGATTAATGCTTTTGCCAAACTAACTCTATTTTTTTGTCCAGATGATAATTCGCCTGTAATGCTATTAAGTAATCCTCCCAATCTTAATTTTTCCGATAAAAATTCAATCCTCTCATTAATATTATTTATTTTATATAATTTTCCATAAACGGTTAGATTTTGTTTAACCGAAAGTTTTTTTGGTAATTCAATATATGGAGATATGAAGTTTATTTGTTCCAAGATTTCAATTCTATTTCCCTCCAATTTTTGACCATTTATCAAAATTTCTCCACTAGTTGGTTTCAAAAGTCCTAATAACATACCAATGGTGGTTGTTTTGCCTGAGCCATTTGGACCTAATAGGCCTAAAATTTCGTCTTCTTTTATGTTAAAGCTTATACCTTTTACAGCCTCATTCTTTCCATAATTTTTTTTAATATTTTTTACTTCGACTAAATTTTTCATTTTTTTGATGCTCTAAGAAGTCTATCGTTAATCACTAATCCAAAGTTTCGGTTTGGTATTCTTTGCACAGCTATTTTTCTATAACCTAGCTTCTTAATTTTTCTTAATGTTTTATACAAATTTTTACCACTCTCCATTAGATTATTTGTCTTACTTAAATAAAAATAATTCTTATTATTTTCTTTTTTCTTCTTGATTAGGATAAAAGCCTCGTCTTTTTTTATTTTAATTGCGTTTAATCTAATGGGTATACCTGGTGAATAATGAACCCTCCCTCTTCCTGGAGAATTTATATTGTTTTTGCCATGCAATTTAGTTTTTAAATTTATTTTTAATTTTTTTTTTAATATAGAAATATCTAAACCGCCCAATCTTAAAATTTGGGGTTTTTTTACTAAACTTATTATTGTAGATTCAACACCAACTTTTGATCTTCCACCTTCTAGAATAAATTTAATTTTTTCTCCAAATTCATCATATACATCATCTTTTGTCACCGGACTTATCCCTTCAGAAATATTTGCGCTTGGTGCTGCTAAAGGATATTTTAAAGATTTTAATAATATTCTAGCGGTTCGGTGACTTGGAAATCTAACACCTAATGTTTTTTTGTTATTAGTAACGTTTTTTGAAATTTTGCTTTCATTTTTTAGTTTTAATATAAAGGTAATTGGTCCAGGGCATAATGAATTATAAAGTTTATAAAACAAAGTATTTGTCTCACAATCTTTTTCCAAATCTTTAATATTATAATAATGAACTATCAAGGGGTTATCAGAAGGCCTTCCTTTTAATTTAAATATTTTTTTAGTGCCTTTATCAGAATAGGCATTAGCAGCTAATCCATAGACAGTTTCTGTAGGTATTCCAATACATTCGTTATTATTTAAATATTTTACTGCTTTTTTAATATTTGAATCATTAATTTTCATATAATATTACAAACTATTATATGAATGAAAAAATTTTGCCAGATGATATTGAATCAAAATCTTTGAGTGAACTCACAGATATAGCAGATCGTTTAATTCAAAAATTAGAAAATAAAAAAAATTTGGAAGAATCCATTGAAGATTATCAATATTTAATAAAGTTAAACAATATAATAGAAAAAAAATTTCAAAAAGACTCAAAAAATATATCTGAAAGTACCAAGCTAAAAATAGAAGAATTAAACTCAAAAAAAAAATGAAAAAAAAATTAGTTAAAACTGTTAATGAAGTAAATAAATTTTTAAAAATTTACTTAGCAAAACAAAAAAAAACAGATCTAATAATACCTATTAAGTATGGTTTATTTCCTGGAGGAAAAAAAATAAGATCTAAGCTTATTTTTGATGTTGGAAAAATTTTTAAAGTAGAAAAAAAATATCTTTTATATTTAAGTTCAGCTGTTGAATGTATACACGCTTATTCACTAATACATGACGATTTACCGTGTATGGATGATGATGATATTAGAAGAGGTAAACTAACTACACATAAAAAATTTGGAGAATCAACAGCTGTTTTAGCTGGAAACTCTCTTTTGACATTAGCTTTTGAAATTTTATCTGATCCAAAGTTCAATATAAATAACAATAAAAAAATATCCATAATAAATCTAATATCTCAATCATCAGGTCACCAAGGAATAGCTGGAGGTCAATTTTTGGATTTAAATTATGAAAGAAAAAAAGTTTCTAAACAAAAAGTTATAGATATGGAGATTAAAAAGACTGGAAAATTATTTTCATTCAGCTGTTTGTCTCCAGTTATTTTGACAAATAAAAAAGATCAAATAAAAAAATTCTCAATTATTGGTGAAAAAATTGGTTTACTTTTTCAAATTGCAGATGATTTAATTGATTATAGCAGTACATCAAAAACTGCAGGAAAAAAAACAAATAAAGATTCAAAAAGGGGAAAAGCAACATTAATAAGTTTACTAGGATATAAAAATGCTATTAAATA
The DNA here is from genome assembly GCA_902534735.1 of uncultured Pelagibacteraceae bacterium. Taxonomy (GTDB): domain Bacteria; phylum Pseudomonadota; class Alphaproteobacteria; order Pelagibacterales; family Pelagibacteraceae; genus Pelagibacter. Next base: position 36,501 of record CACARD010000001.1, on the reverse strand, counting down.
TGCTTCAAAACTAAAAAAAGAAATATTTAAAAGTTTAGTTAGCTATGGAAATAACGCTAGTGATTTAAAAGAGACAATTGAATTTATATTAAGTAGAAATAAATAAATGCAAAATTACAAATATTTAAATAATATTAATTTTCCTTCAGATATAAAAAAACTCAATAATGAAGAATTAAAAGTTCTATCAGAAGAAGTAAGAAGCGAAATGATTGATGCTGTTTCAAAAACAGGTGGTCATCTAGGTGCGGGCTTAGGTGTTGTAGAATTAACAGTAGCACTTCATCATGTTTTTGACACACCTAAGGACAAATTGATATGGGATGTTGGTCATCAATCATACCCTCATAAAATTTTAACAGGAAGAAAAGATAAAATACGAACTTTACGACAAGGAAGTGGATTATCTGGTTTTACAAAGCGATCGGAAAGTGAATTTGATCCTTTTGGTGCAGCTCATAGTTCCACTTCTATTTCTGCTGGACTTGGTATTGCAACAGCAAATAAATTATCAAATAAATCAGATCAGGTTATAGCAGTTATTGGGGACGGTGCCATGAGCGCAGGAATGGCATATGAAGCTATGAATAATGCTGGAGACTCAAAAACAAAAATGATCGTAATTTTGAATGACAATGATATGTCAATTGCAAAACCAGTTGGCGCAATGAAATCTTATCTTGCTAAAATTTTTTCAGGTAAGATTTATTTTAGTTTCAGAGAAACAGTTAAAATGATTATTTCATCATTTTCAAAAAGATTTAGCAAAAAGGCTGGAAAGGCTGAAGATTTTTTGAGATCGGCTGTCACAGGTGGTACATTATTTAATTCATTAGGTTTTTATTATGTTGGTCCAATTGATGGTCATGATTTAGATGTACTATTGCCAATTTTAAAAAATGCAAAAGAAAGCAATCATAATGGTCCAATACTAATTCATATAAAAACTCAAAAAGGGAAAGGATATAGTTTTGCTGAAAAATCTGATGATAAGTATCATGGAGTTACAAAATTTGATGTTCAAACTGGAGTTCAACAAAAATCAACAACTAAGACTCCTGCTTTTACAAAGGTATTTGCAAATACATTAATAGAGCATGCAAAGAAAGATAGTAAAATTGTAGGTATAACTGCTGCTATGCCATCTGGGACAGGAATGGACGCATTTAGTAAAGTTTTCCCGGACAGAACTTTTGATGTTGGAATTGCTGAACAACATGCTGTTACTTTTGCTGCAGGTTTAGCAACAGAGGGTTATAAGCCTTATGCAGCAATTTATTCAACATTTTTACAAAGAGCTTATGATCAGGTAGTTCATGACGTTGCAATTCAAAGTTTACCAGTAAGATTTGCAATTGATAGAGCTGGTTTAGTTGGCGCCGATGGAGCCACTCATGCAGGTGCTTTTGATATTACATATTTATCAACTTTACCTAATTTTATTGTTATGGCAGCAAGTGATGAAGCAGAATTGGTAAGAATGGTCAATACGTCAGTAGATATTAATAATCGACCATGTGCATTTAGATATCCAAGAGGAAATGGAGCAGGTTTGGAATTACCTGATATCAACGAAAAAATAGATATTGGAAAAGGTAGAGTTATAAGAGAAGGTAAGAAAGTTGCCTTAGTAAGTTTTGGTAACAGATTAAAAGAATGTATATTGGCTGAAGAAGGTTTAAAAAAAATGGGAATTAATCCAACAATTATAGATGCTAGATTTGCAAAACCTCTGGATGAAAATCTCATGTGGCAAGTTGCAACAAATCATGAAGTGCTAATTACGTTGGAAGAAGGCTCTATAGGAGGTTTTGGAGCTCATGTAAATCATTTTTTAAATGAAAAGAATTTATTAGATAATAATATAAAATTTAGATCAATGATTTTGCCTGATAAATTTTTAGACCAAGATAAACCAGAAGAAATGTACAAAGAAGCTGGTCTAGATGCTAAATCTATAGAAGCGAAGGTTTTAGAAATTCTAAATTCTAAAGTTTTAATTAAAAAAACTAATTAATTGCCACATTGAGCTTTATTCATTAAGTGGTGATCAAGAATTACACAATGCATCATTGCTTCGCCAATAGGCACTGCTCTAATACCTACACATGGATCATGTCTCCCTGTGACTGAAATTGAAGTATTTTTTCCAAATCTATTAATTGTTTTTCTTTGTGAAAGAATTGATGAAGTTGGTTTAACTGCAAAAGAAACTATTATTTCTTGACCACTAGAAATACCACCAAGAATTCCTCCAGCATTATTCGATTTAAATTTTGTTTTCTTTCCTGTTTGGGACATTTCATCAGAATTTTGTTCACCAGAAAGTTGAGCAGAGTTCATTCCTGATCCTATATTTACCCCTTTTACTGCGTTAATACTCATCATTGCTGATGCTAAATCCATATCTAATTTTGAATAAATTGGAGCTCCCAATCCAACAGGCACACCTCTTGCTCTTACTTCAATAATAGCCCCACATGATGAGCCAGCTTTTCTTATCCCAAGTAAATATTTTTCCCATAATTTTAAAACTGTTTTATCAGGACAAAATAAAGGGTTTTTTGCAATGAATTTATCATCCCATTTTTCTGTGTCACATCCTAGTATTCCTAATTGTGTTACGGCTCCAATTACACTGTACTTTTTACCAATAATATTTTGCAAAACTTGTTTTGCTATTGCCCCTGCTGCCACTCTTGAAGCAGTCTCTCTCGCTGACTGTCTGCCTCCACCTCTATAATCTCTAATTCCATACTTTTTAAAATATGTATAATCAGCATGACCAGGTCTAAATTTATCTTTAATATTTTTATAATCCCTAGAACGCATATCTTTATTGAAGATAATCATTGAGATAGGTGTACCAGTTGTTTTGCCCTCAAATGTTCCTGATAAAATTTCTACTTTATCATCCTCTTTTCTTTGGGTTGTGAATTTAGACTGACCAGGCTTTCTTTTATTTAATTCTAACTGAATGTCTCTGATATTAAGCTTAATATTCGGAGGACAACCATCAACAACACATCCTATGGCTGGACCATGAGATTCACCCCATGTAGTAAATCGAAAAAATTTTCCAAATGTATTAAAAGACATTATATTATTATATAAATTATTTTGGTTAAATTATGAACGAAAAAAATTCTTTAGGGTTAGATAAATGCTTTCTAGATCTAGATAATCCAATACTATTATTCACTGAATGGTACAACGAGGCAAAGAAAACAGAAATAAATGATCCAAATGCATTAGCTCTAGGCACTATTAACGAAAAAGGTTATCCGAACGTAAGAATGGTATTGCTCAAAGATTATGGAGAGGATGGATTTGTTTTTTACACTAACTTTAATAGTAATAAGGGAAACTCTATAAAGCAGAATCCAAATATTTCGATGTGCTTTCATTGGAAAAGTTTACTCAGACAAATTCGAATAGTTGGTACTGCTGAAAAAGTTTCTGATGAAGAAGCTGATAATTATTATAAATCCAGAAGTTACGGAAGTAGAATTGGTGCATGGGCATCAAATCAGAGTTCAATTTTAAAAGATAGAGAAGAGCTAAACCAATCAATAAAAAAATTTAAAGATCTCTATAATGATGAAAATAATGTTCCAAGACCTGATCATTGGTCAGGATGGAGGTTAAAACACCACGAAATTGAATTTTGGTTAGATGGTGAAAATAGAATTCACGAAAGATTAAAATATATTAAAGAAAATAATGATTGGAAAAAAATTCTCTTATCACCTTAAAATTTTCTATTAATACTAAATGAAGTTAAATTTTTGAGTATAGTTTTTTCTTCACAATCTTGAAATATACTTAATGAATTTGATGCTAAACTTATATAATGATCTGCTTTTTTGTAACACTCATTAATTATATTATATTTTTTTACCAATGTAAGCACATAGTCAAATTGTTCTTTAGATCTGATATTTTGTTCAAATATTTTTTTTAAAACTAATTTTTCGTCTGAAGATAATTTTTGATTTAATAGAATAATCGGGAGAGTTACCTTGCCCTCAAAGAAATCTTTCCCTATCTCTTTACCAAACATTTTTAATTCTGAGTTATAGTCAAGTGTGTCATCTGCAATCTGAAATGTTAATCCAAGGTTCTTTCCATAGAATTCTAGCGCATCTTTAAATTTATTGTCTTTATGAGTAATTATCGACCCAACTTTTGAAGATGCTGAAAATAAAGCTGCAGTTTTAGAAGAAATTATATTCAAATATGTATCTTCTAACATTTCAGAGTCACCTTTATGTTGTAATTGCAAAACTTCTCCTTGAGCAATAGTTGATGATGTAGAAGATAAAAGTTTTAATACTTCAATACTTCCATCCTCAACCATCATTTCAAAACATCTACTTAATAAATAGTCCCCAACAAGAATCGATGACTGATTTCCCCAAATTTTATTTGTAGTTTTTTTGCCTCTTCTTAAATCTGCGCTATCAATTACATCATCATGCATAAGAGTTGCTGCGTGTATAAGTTCAACACATGCAGCTAGGTTCACATCTCTACTACCTTTTGTATATCCACACAATTTAGCACACTCCAAAGTAAGCAATGCTCTTAATCTTTTACCTCCACTAGTCATGTGGTAAGCTGTCATTTCTTTCACAAGCTCAACTTTACTATCTAATTTATAAGAAATTTTGTCTTCAACTAAACTTAGTTTTTCATCAACAGAATTTACTAAATCTGTATACGCATTAGTTATTTGCTTTTTTAATTGAACTACTGAACCCATAAATTCAAAATATTACATTAAGTTTATTAATATACTTATCAATTGACGCACCTAATTCTTCAACTATAAGTAGCTTTATAATTAAGTAAAATTTTTATAATCATTTATATGTTTTCATTTTTTAAAAAAAAAAAAATTGTTAGTCATTTAAGACTTACTGGCGTCATAGGAAATGTTGGAAAGTTTAAACAAGGAATAGAATATTCCTCTCAGGAAGAAATGATAAAAAAAGCTTTTTCAGTAAAAAAAGCAGAGGCTGTTGCAATTTCAATTAATTCACCAGGTGGTTCACCCGTTCAATCACATCTAATATATAAATTTATTAAAGAACAATCTAAGAAAAACAAAAAAAAAGTAATAGTTTTTGCTGAAGATGTTGCTGCATCTGGAGGCTATCTAATTGCATGCGCAGGTGATGAGATTTATGCTAATGCAAGTTCCATAATCGGATCAATAGGAGTAATTTATTCTTCTTTTGGTTTTAAAGATTTAATTCAAAAAATAGGGGTTCAAAGAAGGGTTTATACAGCTGGAAAAAATAAAAGTACTCTAGACCCTTTTTTAGATGAGAAAGAAGAGGACATTAAAAGATTAAAAAATATTCAACTGGAACTTCACCAAGAATTTATTAATGTTGTAGAGGAAAGTAGATCAACAAAATTAAACAAAACTGATGTTGAACTTTTTTCTGGAGAATTTTGGTCTGGCAAAACATCTTTAAAACTTGGTCTGATAGATGGAATAGGGAATGCTGAACAGATATTGAGAGAAAAATTTGGTGAAGATGTTGAAATTAAAAAATTTGAAAAGTCTAAAGGATGGCTTGCCAAAAAATTTTCGTCTTCGGAAGACCACGTGGATAAATTGATTAGCGTTCTAGAAGAAAGATCTATTTGGCAAAAATATGGTTTCTAAAAAAAAAAAAAAATTAAAATCATTTATTTCCTTTCAGGATACTATTTTAAATCTTCAAAAGCACTGGTCAAAAAAAGGTTGCGTTATTTTACAACCTTATGATTTAGAAGTTGGAGCAGGAACATTTCACCCCGCAACAACTTTAAGATCATTAGGATCTAAACCTTGGAAAACAGCTTATGTTCAGCCATCAAGAAGACCAACCGATGGAAGGTATGGAGAAAATCCTAATCGTTTACAACACTATTACCAATTTCAAGTTTTAATAAAACCTTCACCAAAAGATATTAAAAAAACGTACCTTAATAGTCTTTCATCGATAGGAATTAAACATGAAGAGCACGATATAAGATTTGTTGAAGATGATTGGGAAAGTCCAACTTTAGGTGCTGCTGGTCTTGGATGGGAAGTTTGGTGTGATGGAATGGAAGTTACTCAATTTACTTATTTTCAACAAATGGCAGGAATGGAATGCAATCCAATATCTGTTGAAATTACTTATGGACTTGAGAGATTATGCATGTTCATTCAAGATAAGAAAAATGTCTTTGATTTAATTTGGAATGATGAAGGAGTTTTATATAAAGATGTTTTTCATCAAGCTGAAAAAGAATTTTCAGCCTATAACTTTGAGCATGCAAATACAGATAACTTATTTAAAATTTTTGATATGCTCGAAGAAGAAGCAAAATCTTTAATTGAAAATAAAATTTCTCTTCCAGCATATGATCAATGTTTAAAATCAAGTCATGTGTTTAATATTTTAGATGCCAGAGGTGTTATAAGTGTTGCTCAAAGAGCAGAATATATTGCGAGGATTAGAGATCTGACAAGAGAAATAGGAAAAATTTGGGTTGAAACACAAAATTAAAATGTCTGAGTTTTTTCTTGAATTATTTAGCGAAGAAATACCTGCCAGATTACAAATTAATGCCAGAAATGATTTAATACAAATTTTTAAAAATTTTTTTGATGATAATGAAATTAAAATTAAAGGTAAAATTAATACTTATTCAACTCCGAATAGGCTCATTGTTTATATCAATAAGATATCTAAAGATGTAACAAAAAAAGCTGAAGAAATTAGAGGACCTAATATAAATGCTCCTGAAAAGGCTTTAGAAGGATTTTTAAAATCTAATAAAATAGGTAAAGAAATAGTTTTCAAAAAAAGTACAGAAAAAGGTATATTTTACTTTTACAAGAAACCAGTACAAAAAATTAAAACATACGATTTATTAAAAGATAATATTGCAAGTTTGCTTTTAAAAATTTCATGGAAAAAATCAATGAAATGGGGCAATCATGATTTATATTGGGGAAGACCATTAAAATCTATATTATCTTTGTTTGATAAAAAAATAATTGATTTTAAATTAAACCATTTACAGAGTTCAAATAAAACTTTTACAGATAAAGATCTAGAAGATGAAGTAAAAAGTTTTAATGATTTTAAATCTTATATAAAATTTTTTAAACAAAAAGGAGTAACAATTGACCAAAATAAAAGAAAAGAATTTATTATTAAAGAAATAAATAAGGCAACTAATCAAAAAAAAATTCATATAAACGTTAATGAAAAACTTTTAGACGAAATAACAAATATTGTTGAAAAACCAAAAATTTTAGTATGCGAGTTTAATAAGAAATTTTTAGAAATTCCGCAAGAAATACTTATTATAACAATGCAGCATCACCAAAAATATTTTCCTACATTTGACAGCAAAAACAAAATAACAAATAATTTTGTAGTTGTGGCAGATTGTAAGGACAAGAAAGGATTAGTTAAATTAGGAAATCAAAATGTTGTAGAAGCTAGATTGGCAGATGCAGAATTTTTTTGGAATAGAAATAAGTCTCAAAATTTAGTTAAGCAGGTATCTAAATTGAAGCAAATTAATTATTTTAAAGGATTGGGAAGCTATTTTGATAAAATACAAAGAATAAGAAAACTTAGTGGAATAATATCGGATGATCTTTTAATAAGTAAAGAAAAGATAGAAATTGCCTCCTCAATTTGCAAAGTAGATTTGATGTCGGATTTAGTTGCAGAGTTTCCTGAATTGCAAGGTGTAATGGGCGGATACTTTGCCAGAGAGCAAGGTTTTGATGAAGAAATAAGCTTAGCTGTGTCAGAGCATTACTTACCAAGTGGTATTGATAGTAAAGTACCAAAAAAACCATACAGTATAGCATTATCATTAAGTGATAAAATTGATTCTTTAGTTGGATTTTTTGGAATTAATCTTAAACCAACTAGTTCAAAAGATCCTTATGCATTAAGAAGAATGACTATTAGTTTATTGAGGTTAATAATTGAAAATCAAAAAAAAATAAAATTAAGAGATTTAATAAATTATTCAATAAGTTTGTACAAAGAACAAAATTACTCTTTTGACTCAAAATTGATAAATGAAGAATTAGGAGACTTTATTTTAGATAGATTAAAAAATTATTTGAAAGAAAAAGATATTAGATCCGATATTATTGAATGTTCTATTAATTCACATGGAATAGACGATTTACTAAAAATTTTTAATAAATCATTAAATTTGAATAAAAATATAAAAAAAGATTTTGGTCTTGATGTTATTGCAATTTATAAAAGATCTGCAAACATTTTAAATAGTGAAAGTAAATTAAAATTAGATATTGTAGGTTCTGCTGATCCAGGTCTTTTTAAAAATGATTATGAAAAAAATCTTTATAAAAAAATACATACAATAAGAAAGTATTTTTCAAGTATAGGTAGAGATGAAGATTATGATGAAAGTCTTAAAACTCTCTCAAGTGCTAAAATAGAGGTTAATGAGTTTTTTGATAATGTAATAGTTAATGATCAAGAAGAAATAATTAAGAAAAACAGACTAGAACTTTTAAAAATGTTGTGTAAAAGCTTCGATAATTATTTTAACTTTTCTAAAATAGAAGCATAAATGCCAAAATTAGTATTTAATTTTAAATCTAAAGATACAAAAAAAATAAAAAAACCGAAGAATATTTTAGGGGGCAAAGGTGCAAATTTATCAGAAATGGGAAGGATGGGTTTGCCTGTCCCACCTGGATTTACGATTTCTACTGGAGTTTGTGATTTGTTTTACAAAAATAAAAAGAAATTAAATAATAAAATCATAAATGAAATAAATAAAGAATTAAAAAATATTGAAAAAGATTCTGGTAAAAAATTTGGAGATTTAAAAAATCCTTTATTGTTATCTGTAAGATCTGGCGCAAGGGTTTCTATGCCAGGAATGATGGATACTATTTTAAATCTTGGACTAAATGACAAAACTGTGATTGCTTTAGCAAATAAAACATCCAATATGAGATTTGCAAAGGATAGTTATAGAAGATTTATACAAATGTACGCAAATGTTGTTATGGGTGTAGAAAGTTATAATTTTGAAGAACTAATTGAAAATTATAAACTTACAAAAGGTGTCTTGCTAGACACTGATTTAAATGAAGATGACTGGGATGGATTGATTAAAGACTTTAAAAATATTGTAAAAGAAAAAACCAAAAAGGATTTTCCTCAAAATATTAATGAACAATTACTAGGTGCAATTAGTGCAGTCTTTTTGTCTTGGGAGAGTAAAAGAGCAAAGGTTTACAGAAAATTAAATCATATCCCTTCAGAGTGGGGAACTGCAGTAAATGTTCAGTCCATGGTTTTTGGTAATATGGGTGATGATTGTGCGACAGGTGTTGTATTTACACGTAATCCATCCAATGGAATCAATGAAATCTATGGCGAATATTTAATAAATGCTCAAGGAGAAGATGTTGTTGCAGGAACAAGGACGCCCCAACATATAACTAAGAAAGCTAGAAAAGACTCAAAAGAAACACTTCTTTCAATGGAAGAGTCAATGCCTAGAGTTTACAAAGATCTAAAAAATATTCTTATAAAGCTGGAGAAACATTATAAAGATATGCAGGATGTAGAGTTCACAGTCGAAAATAATAAGTTGTGGATGTTGCAAACAAGATCTGGAAAAAGAACTGCAAAATCATCAGTCAAAATTGCTGTCGATATGGAAAGAGAAAAACTCATTACGAAAAAAGAGGCTGTGCTTAGAGTACAACCAAATTCATTAGATACTTTGCTTCATCCAACTTTAGATGAAACAGCGAATTTAGAAGTAATAGCCAAAGGCCTTCCGGCTTCTCCAGGAGCAGCTAGTGGAAAAGTAGTATTTACTTCTGATGAAGCTGAAAGATTAAAAGGAATGATGCAAAATACAATCCTAGTAAGAGTAGAAACTTCACCTGAAGATATCAATGGAATGCATGCAGCTAAAGGAATTCTTACTGCAAGAGGGGGAATGACCAGTCATGCAGCAGTAGTTGCAAGAGGAATGGGCAGACCTTGTGTATCTGGCTCAAGCGAAATTGAAATAGATTACCAAAATAAAATTTTTAAAACGAAAAATAATGAAATTAAAGAAGGTGATTTAATTACTATTGATGGATCAACTGGTAGAATTATAAAAGGAGAGGTTAAAACTGTTAAACCTGAAATTTCAGGAGATTTTTCTAAACTTATGAGTTGGGCTGATAAATTTAGAAAACTAAAAATTAGAACTAATTCTGAAACTCCTTTAGATAGTAAAACTGCTAGAGAATTTGGAGCTGAAGGAATAGGTCTTTGTAGAACAGAACATATGTTTTTTGATGAAGAGCGAATTTTATCTGTGAGAGAAATGATTTTATCAAAATCAAAAGAAGATAGGGCTAGTGCTTTAAAGAAACTACTTCCTTTTCAAAAAAAGGATTTTATTGATATCTTTAAAATTATGAATGGTCTACCTGTTACAGTTAGATTATTAGATCCACCACTTCATGAATTTTTACCGAAAAATCAAAAAGAAATTAGCGATGTAGCAAATGCTTTAAACATCAAAAGTTCTGAATTAGAGGGTAGAATAACAGAACTTCATGAACAAAATCCAATGCTTGGTCATAGAGGTTGTAGATTAGGTATATCATTCCCAGAAATATATGAGATGCAGTGCACAGCGATTTTCCATGCTTTAGTTGAATGTAAAAAACTCAAGATAAAATCTATTATTCCGGAGATCATGATACCTCTGGTATCTACTGAAGCAGAAATAAAAATAATGAAAGATTTAGTCATTAGAGTTGCAAAAGAAGTTGAAAAAAAAACTAAAACAAAACTAAATTTTTTAGTAGGTACTATGATTGAGCTACCTAGAGCAGCAATCAAAGCAGATGACATATCAAGACATGCAGAATTCTTTAGTTTTGGAACAAATGATTTAACACAAACAACTTTTGGAATTAGCAGAGATGATAGTGGTAAGTTTTTAAATGATTATATTGATAATAAAATTTTTGATATTGATCCGTTTGTTTCTATAGATGACGGAGTTGGGGATTTGATAGAAATGGCAACAAAAAAAGGCAGAAAAATTAACAAAAAAATTAAACTTGGTATATGTGGTGAACACGGAGGCGATCCTAAAAGTATCGACTTTTGTGCACGCGCTGGTTTAGATTATGTATCCTGTTCACCTTATAGAGTGCCTGTTGCAAGACTTGCTGCAGCTCAAGCTCAATTAAAAAAATTAAATTAAATTTTATATCTCCAATTTTAAGTCTAATGCATTCATTGAGTGAGTTAAAGATCCTACAGAAATTCTATCTACACCAGTATAGGAAATATTTTTAACATTGTTTAAGTTAATTCCTCCTGAAGCTTCAGTTTCATAAAATTTCCTAGACATTTTAACTGCTTTTTTTAAATTTTTTGAGCTCATATTATCAAATAAAATTCTATCAAATTTCAGACCCAGTATTTTCTTTAATTGAGATAAATTATCAACCTCTACTGTAATTCGTTTTCTTCCCTTCTTTTTGATGGCTCTTTGAATTAAATTTTCAAAATTTTTTTCTGAACTTATATGATTATCTTTTATTAAATATTCATCACTTAAGTTAAATCTATGGTTTGTACCACCACCAAGTTTAACGGCATATTTTTGGATCACTCTAAGATTTGGTATCGTTTTTCTTGTGCAGCATATTTTAGTTTTTTTTCTAACCTTTTTTACAAACATATTTGTTTTTGTTGCTATTCCAGAAATATGAGAAACAAAGTTTAATGCTACTCTCTCTCCAGTCAAAATATTTTTTAGGTTACCATCAATAGTCGCAACTACTTCACCTTTTTTAATTCGAGATCCATCTTTTTTTTTATTTTTAAAAATTATTTTTTTATCTACTAATTTGAAAGTCTCTTTAGCAAAATCTATCCCACCTAAAATTCCATTTTGGTTACATATCATTTTAACTTTTTTTCTAATATTTTCATCAATTAGTTCTGAAGTAATATCACCTGAGGGATATAAGTCCTCATTCAAAGCTAATTTACATGAAGATTTTATAAAATTTTTACTTAATTGAATTTTAGACACAGATTTTATCTGCCTATTTCTGCCATTCTCTCTACAGATTTTCTTGCTTTTTCAATTGTCTCGTTGTCCATTATTAATTCGTTAGTCTCATTTTCTAAACAATCTAATATTTTAGGTAAAGTAATTTTTTTCATATGAGGACAAAGATTACATGGTCTTATGAATTCAACATTTGGATTATCAATTTGGACATTGTCACTCATCGAGCATTCCGTTACCATCATAACTTTTTCTGGTTGATTATCTCGTACATATTTAATCATTCCACTTGTAGAACCTGCAAAATCAGATGCTTGTATAACATCAGGAGGACATTCGGGATGGGCTATTATTTTTATCCCTGGATTAGCTTTTCTAATATCATTAATTTCTTGATCATTGAATTGTTCATGCACTTCACAAGTTCCCTTCCATGAAATAATTTCTATATCAGTTTGTGATGCCACATATTTTGCTAAAAAATCATCAGGTAAAAATATTACTTTTTTTACGCCTAATGACTCTACAATTTTTACGGCATTTGCAGATGTACAGCAAACATCAGTTTCTGCTTTAACATCAGCAGATGTATTTACATACGAGACCACTGGAACACCAGGATATTTTTTTTTTAAATTTCTAACATCATCACCTGTTATAGATGAAGATAATGAACACCCTGCTTTCATATCTGGTAATAAAACTTTTTTTTCAGGACTCATTAATTTTGCAGTTTCAGCCATAAAATGAACTCCACACATTACAATTATATCCGCTTTTGTTTTTGCAGCCTCAATAGCTAACGCTAGAGAGTCGGCTGAAAAATCTGAAATGCCATGATAAATTTCTGGTGTTTGATAATTATGAGCAAGAATTACTGCGTTCTTCTCTTTTTTTAATTTATTGATTTTATAAATATATGGTGCATGTGTAGCCCATTCTATATCTGGAATTTTTTTTGATACCTTGTTGTAAATTGATTTTGTTGCTTTTTTTATTTCACTAGTAAATTCCATAAAAAAAACTTATCAACTTGAAACAGAATTGTCATTCATTTAATCTGCCGCATATCATGCGGTCATGCTGAAACTGGTAGACAGGCACGGTTGAGGGCCGTGTGGGCCTAGCCCATGAGAGTTCGAGTCTCTCTGACCGCACCAAAAACAAATATCTATTATGGGGCGTCCTGTTTCACCTTCAATTTTAATTAATATTATAATACATACCTTTATTGAAAGACTTCATTGAGAGCTTCATCATTTGTCCAAAAACTTGTTTTTAGAATTCATTGAAAATTGTGGAAGTTTTCTTTTATAGTACCATAAAACCTTAAACCTGTTTTTGATCTTTCATTTCAATAGTTCAGATAATTTGATTACACTATAGTTTTCAAAATCTTAAAAAGATAAAGTTCTATATCACCCAATAAAGAAATTATTAGACACAATATTTTTAATGTAAAACTTCAATTAAGTATTGCTGTTATTTAAAGTTTTAATTCATATTTGTATATGTTAATTATTATTTTATGACTTCTCATCTCACGGAAAACAATAAGTTTAGTTTAAAATCAATTATTTCAGATAAACTTACAAATAAGGAAATTAAGGAAATTTGTTTATTGAAAGATAAACAATGGAAATTTGGAATAAAATCGCAAATTAAATGGTTTAAAAGTAATATTAAAAAATATGATATACACAACTTATTTTTTATTAAATCTAAACTTATTGGATATACACTTTTAAGAAAAAGAACTTGTGAAATTAAAAACTTAAGTAAAAAAACTCAATATCTTTTATTTGATACTTTAATTATTGATAAAAAATATAGAGATATGAAATTGTCAAATTTATTAATGACTTTTAATAATGCAGTTATTAAACAATCAGATTATATTTCCTTTTTGATTTGTAAGAAAGGATTACTAAATTTTTATAAAAAAAATAAATGGGTTATTATAAATAATAAGAATATAAGTATAAAAGACCATCCATTCTCAACTTATGGAATGCTTTTTAATAGCAAAAGCAAAAGAAACAAATACAATTTCTATATACACAAATGATAATTATTAATATAAATTTAAAGATTAATATTTAAGGGCATTGTGATTGATAATAATTACTTTTTTATTGAAAATCTAAATTCAGTAGTATTTCTTGGTCAAAGTAATGTTTTTTCTGAGTTAATTAAATTAAATAATTCACTTAAATTAGACACTTTAATAATTACCAGTTCTCAACAATCAAAACTAATAGATAAAAAAATTAACTACAAAATATTTGATACGTTAGATGATAAATTTAAAAAATTTATTAATAAAAATATCAAGGTTAAAAATACAATTTTTGTTAGTATTGGCGCTAGATATATTTTTAAAAAAGATACAATTCAAAATTTTTTTTCAAATAACTTAGTAAATTTTCATGGAACAAGATTACCTTTAGACTCTGGGGGCGGAGGTTATTCATGGAAAATTATGAGAGAAGATAGAATAGACAATCAACTTGTACATTTAGTAAATGAAGAAATAGATGCTGGTCCTATTATTGATAATAATTTATCTTTATTTCCAAAATATTGTCAAATTCCAATTGACTTTGAAAAATACAGACTAGAAAAATTTATAGATTTTTACACAAAATTTTTAAAAAAAATTAAAAGTGGAAAAAAATTTTATTTAAAACCTCAAATTAATTATCTAGGCAGGTATAATCCAAGATTAAACACAGAAACCGACGGTTTAATAAACTGGGATATGGATTCTTATGATTTGTATAATTTTATTAATGCATTTGATGAACCTTATAAAGGCGCTTCTACTTTCTTAAATAATGGAAATTTTGGAAAATTGTATTTAAAAAAAGTTCATCTTCATGGAGGAGATAGTTCAAATCACCCATATATGTCAGGAATAGTTTCCAGACATGATAAAAATTGGATAGTAGTATCTACAAAATCTAAGCATATGATTTTAATTGAAGAAGTATTAGATAAAAAAGGTAATAATATAATCTCAAAAATAAAAGTAGGTGATAGATTTTACACACCTTATGGAGAACTCGAAAAATCAAAAAAAATTAAAATAACTTTTAATTCTAAAGGATTAAAAGAAACATCTTGAAGTACATAGTAGGTACATAGTAAATAACTTTCAGATTTTTGTTGAAAATAAAAGGTTATCTAATTTTTAGGGGCGTTCTGTTGCCAGGTGCCCCAAACCCCGTAACTTAATTAATAAATTAATTAAGCTGCAAGTGCGTAACTTTCGTTAGCATTTATAAATTAGCCCTTCACGGCGGAACAATACCGAACGAAAGAATAACTTTTAGTCACCCGTCGATCCTAATTCACCCCCATAAGTTGAAAATGGTGGAGGTGGTGGGTACTGCCCCCACGTCCGTAATGGTTATTACGAAATTCGTTTATCGTCATAGTTGGAAAACCAACAACATAAATATATATCTCATAATTAAATATTCAAATATTTATGTCAGAAAAAATTTACAGCAATTTTAGGCATTACTTTTTGGGATATTTAATATTTATTACCTTCTTATCATTTATTATTTTAGGTAGCACTTATAATCTAGATACAAACAACAGCGTAGCAGAGTGGACAATTAATTACCAAGGCGGATTTGGCAGAAGAGGTTTGGCCGGAGAATTGCTTCTAAATTTTAGTCTTTTATCAAAAATTCATTTAAAAAAAATTGTTTTATTTTTTATTTATTTAGTTGTTTCAATTTATCATATTTTTTTATTTTATTTTTTAAGAAAAATTAAATTTAACTTCTATTTAATTTTAGTTGTACTTTCACCCTTATTTGTAATTTTCCCAATATCGGAGTTAGAAGCTCTAGGCAGAAAAGATATTCTTATTCCATTATTTTTTCTTATTTTTTGTATGTTATATGACAGATCTGATCATTTATTATTAATTTTTTACTTAATAATACTTTATTCTTTTCTAATTTTTACACACGAGGTTTCGATATTTTATTTACCATACTTTTACTTATTAATAATATTTAAAATAAGGAAATTTAATATTTTAAATATTCTTTTATTAATAATTGTATCTATATATTTTTTAACAATATTAATTTTATTTATTAAATTTAATCACTCAGAATTTTCAATAATTAAAATGTGTGAGATTTTAATAAATAAATTTGATACCAAATGCGGTTTAGGAGCATATGTTTTAGATAGATCACTTATAGACAATGTAAAAGAATTAGGTGGAATAAAATTTATAGATATTCTTAGAGCTGTATTTATATTTCTTTTTGGATCAATAGGACTATTGATACTATTATTTAATACTAAAAAAAATATATATTCAAAAAATATTTTACTTAATAGTATAGATTTTAAATACATATTCTTTTTTATATTTTTATGCACATTGATACCTTTTTTTATCGCTGTGGATTGGGGAAGATGGTTTAATTTGAGTTATACGATGTGTACATTAATATTTATTTTTTGTTTAAAAAATAAAATAATTACCTTTGATAAAGAAAGTAAATTTAGACCATTAGACTTTTTTGAAAAAAGAAAAATCTATTTTGGAATAGTATTGTTTATCATATGTTTTAGTTGGAATCCTAAAGCAATATATAGAGATGATATAGGAACTATTCCAATTTATAGAGCATCAGCTAAAGTTTTTAAAATAATAAATAATTTTATTAACTAAATTTAATTTTCAAGAGACCAATTATATTTCTTAAAATAATGCCAAACAAATTTTTAAGTTTATAACCTGCCTCACCACTCTGTCTTTTAAAATGAATTATGGGTACTTCAACAATTTTGAAATTACTTATTTTGCATACTCCCACAAATCCCCACCAAAAACCCTCTTTCATGTATAGTAATTTTTTTTTATCCATACTTAAATATAAATTCTTTGAACCAATTACAAATGGGCAGCTTGGGTCTCGAAGTTTAGAATTAAATATTAAATCATGAAATAATTTAAATATTTTACTATATAAAATTCTGTTTAATGGATCTCTTCTAGGGTTTCTATAACCCATTAAAAATTCTTTATTAGATGGAAAATTTCCAAGATTTTCGATTAATGAAGTTACTTTAATTTGATTATCACTGTCTGTACATAATATATAACTTTTTGTGGAAGCATAAATTCCATCAATAACTGCTTTAGAATAACCTCTTTTATCATTTTGACTTAAATTTATTATTGGAAACTTTTTTCCAAGCTGAATGATAAGTTCTTTAGTACCGTCTGTGCTTCCGTCCTCTACAACAACAAATTCGTGTTCTAATTGATGACTTTTTAGGGTGTTATGCCAACTTGAAATTAGTTCCTCCAAATTATTTTTCTCATTATGTACAGGAAATACTATGGAAATACTTTTCATTAATACTATCGAAAGTTGTAAAATTTAATTTTTTTTAGTCATCTTAAATTGAAAATTAAAATATTTTATATATTACCGTATTATCTAAATGAAATTATCTAAAGATCAAATTAAAGAAATCCAAGACCAGCAAAGTCAGATAAATAAAACAAAAAGAGTTACAGCCCCAAAATTAGAGGAAATACTATATGAAGCAATACCTATTTTAGATCATGGTTTTATAAGAGTAGTGGATTATATGGGTGATGATACATCTATCGTGCAATCTGCAAGAGTTTCATATGGCAAAGGAACAAAAAAAGTTTCAACAGACGAAGGACTAATAAAATATTTGATGAGACATTGGCACAGTACTCCATTTGAGATGTGTGAAATTAAGTATCATATTAAATTACCAATATTCATAGCTAGACAATGGATAAGACATCGTACTGCAAATGTTAATGAATACTCTGCGAGATATTCTATATTGGATAAAGAGTTTTATTTACCAGACCCTAAGCATCTTGCGGCCCAATCTCAAAGCAATAGACAAGGAAGAGGAGATATTTTAGACGGAGAAAAAGCAAAAAAAGTTTTAGATTTATTAAAAGGAGATGCTGAGCAAACATACAATAATTATGAAACCATGCTTAATGAAAGATATGATGGAACTGTGATTGATAAAAACTCAGTTGGACTAGCTAGAGAACTTGCTAGAATGAACTTAACTCTTAATACTTATACACAATGGTATTGGAAAACAGATTTATTGAATCTTATGAATTTTTTGAGATTGCGAGCAGATCATCATGCCCAGTATGAGATTAGAGCATATGCTGATGCTATGCTAAGCACTGTTAAAAAATGGGTACCTATAACTTATGAGGCATTTATGGATTATAGGGTTGGTGGCACAGAAGTTTCTGCAAAAGGGAAAAATATTATTCAAAAAATTATGAAAGGTGAAAAAGTTTCAATTGACAATTCAGGTTTATCGAAAAGGGAATGGAATGAACTTATGGAAGCTTTTGATCTTAAAGATAGATTGATTTAACTTTTTCTGCGAACTTCAAATAAATTTCAGATATTTTATGCTCTGGTTTACTCTCGACAATAGGTGATCCCAAATCTCCTTGTTTACCAACCTCTGGATCAATTGGTATTTCACCTAGAAAATCTTTTTTAAACTCTTCAGCAGTCTTTTTGACACCACCTTCACCAAAAATTGCATACTTTTTTCCATCATCTCCTACAAAGTGACTCATATTATCTATAAGTCCTAATATTTTTACTTTAAGTTTATCAAACATTCTAATACCTCTCTTCACGTCCTGTAAGGCTATCTCTTGGGGTGTTGATATAATTATTACACCATCCAGGCTTATTTCTTGTGCAAAAGTTAGTTGTGTATCACCAGTTCCTGGAGGCATATCAACAATTAAAAAATCCAAATTTTCCCATAAAACTTTTTGTGTAAAAGTTTTTATAGCAGATATAACCATTGGACCCCTCCAAATCATTGGAGTTTGTTCATCCGTTAAAAAACCAATCGACATACATTGAATTCCATATTTTATAATTGGCTTTAATTTTTGCCCATCACTTTCAGGTTTTTCATTTATAGAGAATAATTTTGGAAGTGATGGGCCATATATGTCTGCGTCAAGCAATCCGACATTTAAATCCATTTTTTTTAACGCCAAAGCAAGATTCGAGGCAAATGTTGATTTTCCAACTCCTCCTTTTGCACTTGAAATTGCAATTGTAAATTTTGTTCCGATAATTGGGTTCCTTCTAAAGGTTTTTGGCTCAGTTTTTGCCTTTGTTGTGTCACTTAAACCTACTTTTTTACTATCCATAATTTACCATTACCTTGTTTTTACTAATAAAGACACTATATAGAGTGTCGTATTATGAGTGATTTTAGAAATCAAAGTCCGTGGGGAACACCTCCAGGAGGAGGAGGAGGAAGTGGTAATGGTGGATTTAGAAAAGGTCCTACACCCCCAAATATTGATGAAGTTATAAGCAAACTACAATCAATAATAAACAGATTTTTAGGTGGCGGTAAAGGCGGTGCTAAGCCGATAATAATTGGTCTTATAATTCTTTTGGTTGTTTGGACTTTAAGTGGTCTTTATAGAGTTTTACCTGATGAACAAGGCGTTGTATTAAGATTTGGAAAATTTGTTAAAACTACACAGCCTGGATTAAATTACCATCTCCCTTTTCCAATTGAAAATGTATTAACCCCAAAAGTTACAAAAGTTAATCGAATGGATATTGGATTTAGGTCAGAAAGAGACAGTGGATTTTCCTCAGGTGGAGTTGCAGACGTTCCAGAAGAAAGTTTAATGTTAACAGGTGATGAAAACATAGTTAACATAGACTTTTCAGTATTTTGGGTAATCAAAGATGCAGGGAATTTTTTATTTAAAATTCAAGATCCAGAAGGAACAGTTAAAGCAGCTGCAGAAACAGCGATGAGAGAGGTTATTGCACGATCTGATATTCAACCAATTCTGACTGAAGGTAGATCTCTCATTGAAGCTGATACTCAAGAAATAATTCAAAAAATTTTAGACGAATACACAAGTGGAATTCAAATTACTCAAGTTCAAACCCAAAAAGCCGATCCACCAGACCAAGTTATTGATGCATTTAGAGATGTTCAGGCAGCTAGAGCGGATATGGAAAGATCTAAAAACGAAGCAGAAGCATATGCTAACGATGTAATTCCAAGAGCACGAGGAGAGGCTGCAAAAATTTTACAAGCAGCAGAAGCTTATAAAAAAGAAGTTGTTGCTAAGGCAGAAGGAGAAGCAAGTAGATTTTTATCAATATACAATGAGTATGCAAAAGCTAAAAAAGTAACTCAAGAAAGAATGTATCTTGAGACAATGGAAGAAGTACTAGCTGATATTAATAAAATAATAATTGACAAAAATTCGGGTGAAGGCGTAGTACCATATCTACCATTACAAGAATTAAAGACAGGGACTAACTAAAATGAAAGCTGGAAAATTTTTATTACCAATAATTATACTAATCGCTGCAACAATTTACTTTTCTGTTTTTATTGTTAAAGAGGTTAACCAAGCAATTGTTCTTCAATTTGGAGATCCTAAAAGAATTATATCTAAACCTGGAATTAATTTTAAAATTCCATTCATACAAAATGTTGTATTTTTGGATAAAAGAATTTTAAATCTTGATACTCCACCAGAGGAGGTCATTGCATCAGATCAAAAAAGACTTATTGTCGATGCATTTGCAAGGTTTCAAATAATTGATCCACTTAAATTTTATATATCTGTTGGAAATGAAAGAGTTGCAAGATCAAGATTAGCTACAATCATCAATTCTAGAATAAGGAACGTTCTTGGTCAACAAGAACTACAAACACTTTTATCAGAAGATAGAACAAAACAAATGTCGCTGATTCAAGAAGGTGTAAATAATGAAGCTGAAAATTTTGGTATTAGTATTGTTGATGTAAGAATTAAAAGAGCAGATCTTCCTCAAGCAAACAGTGATGCAATTTTTAGAAGAATGCAAACTGAAAGGGAAAGAGAGGCGAAAGAATTTAGAGCAAAAGGTGCGGAGATGGCAGTTACAATTACCTCAACTGCTGACAAAGAAGTAACAGTTATACTTGCAGATGCACAAAAAAAATCTGAGATTATGAAGGGTGAAGGCGACGGTTTAAAGAACAAAATTTTTGCCGATGCCTTTGGACAAGATCCAGAATTTTTTGCATTTTACAGAGCTATGCAGGCTTACCAAAAAGCTTTAATTGGTGGTGAAACTTCGATGATACTTTCACCAGATAGTGAATTTTTTAAATTTTTCGGAAATATTGATCAAAAAGTAGAGTAATTTTAATGAGAGAATTGATCATTGCATTTGGTCTATTCCTTTTTATTGAAGGTATTCTTTACGCCATATTTCCATCAAAAATGAAAAATATAATAATGAAATTAAAAGATGCCACAGATAATCAACTGAGAACTAGTGGGTTGATATTTGCAGTGATTGGTTTTTTTATAATTTGGTACTTAAAAAGATGAGATTCATAAAGATTTTATTACTAATATTATTTTCAATTAATATTCAAAATACTACTAACGCAGCAAATATGCCTGCATCTTTTGCAGATCTAGCTGAAAAATTAATGCCGTCAGTAGTAAATATCTCTACAACAACAACAGTAACCACAAGATCTAATCCATTTCCATTTGAATTTCCTCCTGGCTCGCCTTTTGAAGATATGTTCAAAGATTATGGAACTCCTCAAAAGAGACAAACAAGTGCCCTTGGATCTGGCTTCATAATAGATGAAAAAGGAATTGTTATTACAAATAATCACGTGATACAGGGTGCAGAAGATGTTTTTGTTAGAGTTAATGGTGAAAAAAATATAAAGGCAAAAGTAATTGGAGCTGATCCTGGCATGGATTTGGCAGTTCTTCAAATAGAGTCAGATCAGAAATTTACCCCAGTTAAATTTGGAGACTCTGATACCGCAAGAATAGGTGATTGGGTTATTGCAATTGGAAATCCATTTGGCTTAGGTGGTACGGTTACTGCTGGTATAATCTCAGCAAGAAACAGAAGTATCGGTCTTTCTAGATATGAAGACTACATTCAAACAGATGCATCTATAAACCAAGGTAACTCAGGAGGTCCATTATTTAATATGGATGGTGATGTAGTTGGAATTAATACTGCAATATTAGGTCAATCAGGCTCAATTGGAATTGGTTTTGCAATTCCATCTAATAGTGCACAAAAAGTAATTAATCAATTAATTGAATTTGGTGAAACTAAAAGAGGATGGCTGGGTGTAAGAATCCAAACTGTAACAAAAGACATTGCAGATGTTGAAAAATTAGATGAACCAAGAGGAGCACTTGTTGCAAGTGTTGCAGAAAATAGTCCATCAGATAAGGGAGGAATTAAAGCTGGAGATATAATTTTAGAATTTGATGGTAAAAAAATTAATGAAATGAGTGAACTTCCGAGAATAGTTGCAGAAACTGAAGTTGGAAAAAAAGTAAAATTAAAAGTTTGGAGAAATAAAAGGGAAATAATTAAGGAAATTATACTTGGAAGACTTGAAACATCTGAAGACTTTAAGTCGCAAGGTTTAGTAACAGAAAAACCGAAAGAAGATGCAATAGACGGTTTGAAAATAAAAGTGAGATTGCTAAATAAAGACGATATTAAAGAAAGAAATTTACCAAAAAATACAACAGGATTAGTAATCACAGAAATCGATAAAGATAGTCCAGTTAATTATCTTCAAGTAAATAATATTATTGTTGAAGCACAAAAGAAAAAAATCAATACCATTGGAGATCTAGATAACATTGTAAAACTAGCTCTAAAAAGCAACGATAAAAGTTTACTTATCGCAATTTATAATAACAATAACCAAAGAAGATATATTGGTGTTAAATTAAATTAATGGACTTAAAGTCCAAAATAATTCTTATTTCAGGACCAACAGCATCTGGAAAATCAAAATTTGCTATACAGCTTGCAAAAAAAATAAATGGGGAAGTTATAAATGCAGATAGTATGCAGATATTTAAAGAACTCAAAATTCTTACGGCAAGACCTAAGAGAAATGAATTAAAAAACATAAAACATCATCTATATGGGTTTAAAAGTGTAAAGAATAATTATTCTACAGGAAATTGGATTAAGGATGCCAAATTAAAAATTGATAATATTAAGAAGAAAAATAAAATTCCAATTCTTGTTGGCGGCACAGGTTTATATTTTAAAGCACTTATCGATGGTATTGTAAAAATTCCAGATATTCCATTCACTATTCGGAATAGAATAAGAAAAAAACAATCAAAAATAGGACAAATCAAATTTTATTCTGAACTTGTTAAACTAGACCCACTTTGCAAAAAAAAAATTAACAAAAATGATTCTCAAAGATCAATAAGAGCCTATGAAGTAAAAAAGTTTACAAATAAATCTTTATTTGATTGGTACAGTGAAACATACTCTGATTTTAATCAGGACAGTTTTATAAAGCTATATATCGATTATCCTAGAGATAAATTAATTGAGAGAATTTCCTTAAGAACAAATGAAATGTTAAGAGATGGAGCAATAAAAGAGGCTAAGAGCTTTTATAAATTAAGAGTAAATAAAGATTTATCATCTAATAAAGTTATTGGTCTAAGTGAAATTAAAAAATATCTCGACAAAAGAATAGATCTTACTGAACTGAAACAAAAAATATCAATAAAAACAAGGCAATATGCTAAGAGACAGTCCACTTGGGCAAGAGGACAAATGTCTGATTGGCAAAAAATAAAATTTAATACTCTTAAATCATATTTAAAAAAATTTCCTAAATCAGCATAGATTGCTTGACCTATTAGCACAACTTCAGCTAGATTGTCTGGATGTCAAAATTATACTCTGGAGCTGAAATTGTATTTAAGTGTATGGAAGATCAGAATGTTGATCATATTTTTGGTTATCCAGGTGGTGCAGTACTACCAATTTACGATGAATTACAAAATTTTAAATCAATCAAACACGTTTTAGTTAGACATGAACAAGGCGCAGGTCATGCCGCTGAAGGATATGCAAGATCATCAGGTAAACCTGGTGTTATTTTAGTAACTTCAGGACCAGGTGCAACAAACGTAGTTACAGCTTTGACAGATGCATATATGGATTCGATTCCGTTAGTTTGTATTTCTGGACAAGTTCCAACTCATTTAATTGGTACAGATGCATTTCAAGAATGCGATACAACTGGAATAACTAGACCTTGCACTAAACATAATTGGTTAATCAAAGATATAAATGATTTAGCTGAAACAATACATAAAGCATTTGAGGTAGCAACTACTGGCAGACCAGGACCAGTTTTAGTAGATATACCAAAAGATATTCAATTTCAAAAAACAAAATATAAGAAACCTAAAAAAGAAAATAAATTAAATGGTAAATCTCATAATCATTTTAATCAAAATAGTATTGATCAGTTAATTGATTTAATGAGCAAATCTTCAAAACCTATTTTTTATACCGGTGGAGGAGTGATTAATTCTGGACCCAAGGCTAGTGAACTTTTAAGAGAACTTGTTTATGCAACAGGCTTTCCTATCACATCAACATTACAGGGATTAGGATCTTTCCCAGGTGATGATAATCAATTTTTGGGAATGTTGGGTATGCATGGAACCTATGAAGCAAATAATGCAATGCACGATTGTGATTTAATGATTAATATTGGGGCACGTTTTGATGATAGGATAACAGGAAAAATAGATGAATTTTCACCAAATTCAAAAAAAGTTCACATTGATATAGATCCATCATCTATTAATAAAAATGTTAAAGTTGATTTAGCTATTGTGGGAGATGTAAAAACTGTTCTTTCATCTACTTTGAAAAGTTTAAAACAAAAAAAATCAAAATTTTTAAAATCAAATAAACAAAAGACTTCTAAGTGGTGGGAAAAAATTCAAAAATGGAGGTCGGTTAGATCTTTAGATTATATAGGAAGCGAAGAGACTATAAAACCTCAGTATGCGATTGAAAGATTATATGAATTAACTAAAGATAAAGATTCCTATATTACAACTGAGGTAGGACAGCATCAGATGTGGGCTGCACAACATTATAAATTTAACAAACCAAATCGCTGGATGACATCTGGTGGTTTAGGTACAATGGGATATGGTTTACCAGCAGCAGTGGGTGTACAAGTTGCTCATCCAAAAAAATTAGTTATTGATATTGCGGGAGAAGCATCAGTATTAATGACAATACAGGAAATGTCTACAGCTGTACAATACAACCTTCCAATTAAAATATTTATATTGAATAATCAATACATGGGTATGGTTAGACAATGGCAAGAACTATTACATGATAAAAACTATTCAGAAAGTTATACTGCTGCTCTACCAGATTTTGTCAAATTAGCAGAAGCTTATAACTGCGTTGGTATACGAGCAAAAACTCCAGAAGAGTTAGACGATAAGATTATAGAAATGTTGAATACAGATAGACCCGTAATATTTGATTGTATGGTTGATAAAGTAGAAAATTGTTTTCCAATGATACCATCAGGAAAGCCTCATAATCAGATGATTTTAGGACCCAAAGATCAAGAAAATAAGAAGATTACTGGCAAAGGTAAGTCCTTAGTTTAATGCCTAATTCAAAATCAGCGTATAGTTTTTCAAATAAAAAAGAAAAATTTGATACACATATCATAGTCGTTTGGGTCGACAATGAAGCTGGTGTATTAGCTAGAGTAGTCGGTCTATTTTCTGGCAGAGGTTATAATATCGAATCTTTAGCAGTTGCCCAAGTTGATGAAAAGTTAAAGATATCAAGGATAACAATTGTAACTACAGGAACACCACAAGTTGTAAATCAAATTAAACTTCAATTAAGAAAACTTGTTCCTGTTCATAAGGTTGCAGATTTTAAAAGAGAAGATAAAGCAGTCATTTTTAAGGAGATGGCGTTATTTAAAATTGTTGGTCCAAATAATAAATTAGAGGGTGCATTGAAAGCTTGTAAAAAATATAATCCTGTATTACTAGACAAAACAAAAAAATCGAATGTTATTCAAATAACAGCCTTAAGACGAGAAATAGACAAAATGTCAAAGGATTTAAAAAAATTTGGATTGGTGAGTGTTTCAAGAACAGGAGCCGTAGCTATGACAAGAGGTGCAGATATATTTAAATAATTAATTAGGAGAAAAAAATGAAAATGTTTTACGAAAAAGATACAGATGCAAATTTAATAAAGGATAAAAAAATTGCAATCTTTGGATATGGTAGCCAAGGGCACGCTCACGCTTTAAACCTAAAAGATAGTGGAGTAAAAGAAGTTGTTGTAGCTCTTCGAGAAGGGTCATCAAGCATTGAAAAAGCAGAGTCTAAAGGATTAAAAGTTATGAACCTTTCGGATGCTGCTGAATGGGCTGATGTTGTGATGATTTTGACTCCAGATGAATTACAAGCAACTATTTATAAAAATCATATTGAGCAACGTGTCAAAGAAGGGACATCTATCGCTTTTGCTCATGGATTAAATGTTCATTATGATTTGATAAAAGCTAGAAAAGATTTAGATGTATTTATGGTAGCGCCAAAAGGACCAGGTCATTTGGTTAGAAGTGAATATGAAAAAGGTGGTGGAGTTCCATGTTTATTTGCTGTTCATCAAAATGGATCAGGTAAAGCTAGAGACTTAGCAATGTCATATGCTTCAGCAATTGGTGGTGGGAGATCAGGTATAATTGAGACAACATTTAAAGACGAAGTAGAGACAGATTTATTTGGTGAGCAAACAGTTTTATGTGGAGGTCTTGTTGAATTAATTAAAAATGGATATGAAACTTTAGTTGAGGCTGGTTATGAACCTGAAATGGCTTATTTTGAAACCGTTCATGAAGTTAAACTTATTGTGGATTTAATTTACGAAGGTGGAATAGCAAATATGAATTACTCTATATCTAATACTGCTGAATATGGAGAATACGAGTCTGGCCCAAGGATCATAAATAAAGAAGAAACAAAAAAAAGAATGAAAGAAGTTTTAGCAGACATCCAGTCAGGTAAATTTACTAAACAGTGGATGGATGAATGTAAAAATGGTCAAAAAAATTTCCTAGCCACAAGAGCAAAACTAGCTGAGCATCCAGTCGAAAAAGTTGGTGCTACCCTTAGAGAAATGATGCCTTGGATTGCAAAGAAGAAGCTTGTCGATAGTGATAAGAAATAACTTAATGTTAAAATTGGGTTAATTCTCTCAAATTATTTTGCAATCTGAGCGAGAGCATGTATTATGCTCGAGCTAAAAAATACAATGTCAGATAAAGAAAAATTATACATATTTGATACGACCATGCGAGATGGTGAGCAATCACCAGGCGCATCGATGAGTGTCGAAGAGAAAATTCAAATATCTAGAGTTTTTGATGAAATGGGAATAGATATTGTTGAAGCGGGTTTTCCAATAGCATCACCAGGAGATTTTGAGGCAGTTTCTGAAATAAGTAAAATAATGAAAAACTCAATTCCATGTGGTCTTTCAAGAGCACTAAAAAAAGATATTGATGCATGTCACGAGTCATTGAAACATGCTCCAAGATTTAGAATTCACACTTTTATCTCCACAAGTCCTTTACATATGAAGCACAAACTAGAGATGACGAACGAGCAAGTTTTAGAAGCGATTAAAGAAAGTGTTACTTATGCAAGAAATTTTACTGATGATGTAGAATGGTCCTGTGAAGATGGAACAAGAACTGATATGGATTTCATGTGCAAAACAGTTGAGCTTGCAATTAATTGTGGAGCAAAAACTATAAATATTCCAGATACAGTTGGCTATTCTATACCTGAGGAATTTGCAAAAACAATCAAACATTTAAAAAATAAAGTACCAAATATAGATAAAGCTATATTGTCTGCGCATTGTCATAATGACCTAGGCCTAGCCGTAGCAAATGCATTAGCTGGAGTTTCAGAGGGTGTAAGACAAATAGAATGCACAATTAACGGAATAGGTGAAAGAGCAGGAAATGCTGCATTAGAGGAAGTAGTCATGGCAATTAAAACAAGAAACGATTTAATGCCATATAATACTGGAATTAAAACAGAACTAATAAGCAAAGCCTCTAAAATAGTTTCAAATGCTACTGGTTTTCCAGTTCAATTTAATAAAGCAATAGTTGGAAAAAACGCTTTTGCTCATGAATCCGGAATTCATCAAGATGGAATGTTAAAGAATAGAGAAACTTATGAAATTATGACTCCGGAGAGTGTAGGTGTTAAGAAAACCTCACTTGTTATGGGTAAACATTCAGGACGACATGCTTTTAAAGATAAATTATCCGACTTAGGTTATTCAGATCTTACAGACGATATTATCCAAGCTGCTTTCGGAAAATTTAAAGTTTTAGCTGATAAAAAGAAACATATTTATGATGAAGACATAGTTGCTTTAGTTGATGACAGTTTAATTGTAGATAATAAAATAAATGCAATTAATTTAAAATCGTTAAAAGTTTTTGCCGGAACAGGGGAACCGCAAAAAGCTGAAATGACACTGGATGTCTATGGTGATATTAAGAATACTACTGAAACAGGAGATGGACCAGTTGATGCAATATTTAAATGCATAAAAAAATTATTTCCTCACGACGTAAAATTATCTCTTTATCAAGTACATGCAGTAACAGAAGGTACAGATGCCCAAGCAACTGTTAGTGTAAAAATCGAAGAAAATGATAGGACTACAGTAGGTCAATCAGCTGACACAGATACTTTAGTTGCATCAGCAAACGCATATTTAAATGCATTGAATAAAATGCTTATAAAACGTGAGAAAAAAGCACCATCTCAAAATATTAAACATCAAAAAGTGAAAGGAATATAATTAAATGTCAATGTTTGCCAATTTAAGAAAGTTTTGGAGCCAGGATATGGCAATTGATCTTGGAACAGCTAATACATTAGTAGTTTTAAAAAGCAAAGGTGTGGTTTTAAATGAACCATCTGTTGTAGCAGTTGTTGATAACAAAGGAAAAAAATCAGTTTTAGCAGTAGGTGATGAAGCTAAAACAATGTTAGGAAGAACACCAGGTAATATTCAGGCAATAAGACCTTTGAGAGACGGTGTGATAGCCGACTTTATCGTTACAGAGGAAATGATTAAACATTTTATAAAGAAAGTTCATAAAAAAACTTTGGCAAATCCTAGAATTTTAATTTGTGTACCAACTGGATCAACACCAGTTGAAAGAAAAGCCATTCAAGATAGTGCACTTGCAGCTGGAGCAAGAAGAGTTCAGCTTATTGAAGAGCCAATAGCAGCAGCAATTGGAGCAGGCTTACCAATTCAAGAAGCGACAGGGTCAATGGTTGTAGACATTGGTGGTGGAACAACAGAAATTGCTGTTATGTCATTAGGAGGCGTTGTTTATTCAGAGTCACTTAGAGTTGCAGGAGATGCAATGGATAATGCATTAAAAGATTACATGAGAGAAGAGTATAATTTGATGATCGGAGACAGTACTGCTGAAAAAATTAAGAAAGATATTGGAACAGCAATACCTACAAATAATAATACTTATGCAGTTAAAGGTAGAGATTTAAGATCAGGAACTCCTAAAGAGGTAAACATCTCAGAACAAGATACTTCAGAAGCTTTAAATCCTATACTTAAAGATATTGTATCTGGAATAAAAAAAGCATTAGAAAATACACCGCCAGAGTTATCAGCTGATTTAGTTGATATGGGTTTAACAATGACAGGAGGAGGATCGCTTTTAAAAAATATAGATAAAAGATTTTCTAAAGAGACTGGATTACCAGTAAATATCGCTGATGACCCATTGTCATGTGTTGCAATAGGAACAGGAAAGGCGTTAGACGATCAAGAAATATTTTCTACTGTGTTATCTGAGTATTAAATATTATGTCAACAGAAACGAGTAGAGATGATTTTATAATTGCTATTCGTTCAGCATTTCTAAAAAAAGGAAATAGACAAAAATTTTCATTATTCACTTTATTAATAATTTCTATTTTAGTTTTATCATTAGAGTATTTTAAAACTGGCCCAGTTAATCAATTTAGGTCTATTACAAAAGATATAATATTTAGAGGATCATATGTTGTCTCAAGCCCATTTAAATATGTAAAAGATAAATATTATCTCTTCCAAGATCATATGAGTATGTATGAAGAGTTTTCAGTTTTAAGAGATAAGAACCTAGATCTTGACTCACTGAGAAAAGAGGTTGAATTTTACAAATCAGAAAATGCCCTTCTAAAAAAATTGATAGAGGAAAGAGATCTCTTTTCCAAAGAGTATATGTTAACAAAGATTTTATTGGATAAACAAAGCCCCTATTTAAAGTCTTTGATAATTAATAAAGGTCAAAAAAATGGAGTTAAATTAGGATCAGCTGTTAAAGATCGATTATATTACATTGGAAAGGTTGTAAATGTTAACTTTTTGAGCTCTAGAGTATTACTGGCTAATGATCTTAATAGCAAAATCCCAATCGTTATTGAGCCAAGTGGCATCAATGCAATACTCTCAGGAAATGGGAATGATGAATACGCAGAACTAGAATACCTTCCAAAGGAAAATGAGATAAAAGAGAATGAAATTGTATATACTTCAGGTTCAGATGGTACAATTCCAGCATCTATTCCTGTTGGAAAAATAATAATTCAAGATAATAAAAAGTATGTGAAGTTTTTTAGCAACTTAAATCAACTTAATTATGTACAGGTAAATAAGTAAATGGCCAGAGGAGATATAAAATTTTACCAATTTTTACTAAATGGTTTTCCAATTATTTTATTATTTTTCTTTGCTCTAACAGGTTACTCATTTTCATTTAACATATTTAAAATAAATATATCTTTCAATTTTGTTCACTTAATTGTTTTTTATTGGGTGTTGAGAAAACCTGAGATGCTAGGTTATGGGCTTATTTTTTTCGCAGGAGTAATTAACGACGTTGTACAAAATCTACCAATAGGTGTTTCATCAATAAATTATCTTTTACTATGTGTTATTGCGTCTTTTTTTAGGACAAGGACTTTAGTTCCTAATTTAATTTACGATTGGATATTATTTTTTATCGCAATATTAATTGTAAGCTCAATTCATTTTACAGTATTAGCAATTTTCTTTGACAAAAATATTAGTTATGGGACTTTAATGTCAACAGCCTTTTTTTCATTTTTAATTTATCCAGCAGTAGCAAAAATATTTAATCAAATTTATTTACTAGGTTTAAAACAAGAACATGCTGAATAGAGGAAGAAATATAGAAAAAGGTAGAGTTATAACAAGGAGGATGTTTATATTAGCTGCAGCAAAAATATTACTTTTTGCAGGTATATCTTCAAGATTATACAATTTACAAATTTCTGATAGAGAAAAATATGAAATTTTATCTGATAAAAATAGGATCCGTGAATGGAAAACTCCTCCACAGAGAGGGATAATTGTAGATAAATTTAATAAAGTTTTAGCGAGTAATGATAGAGTGTTTCAATTACACTTAATATTAGATGAAATAAATGATTTTGATGTAACAATATTTAAAATCAAAAATATAATTGAATTAGATAAGTTTCAAGTTCAAAAATTATATAAAAAAAAAGAAAGATTAAAACCTTGGGATACACTAGTAGTTTCAGATAATTTAACTTGGGAACAATTCTCAAAAATTAATTTATATTTACATGAATTGGAAGGTGCAAAACCTGTACTATCAACATCTAGATTTTATCCTTACGCAAATGATTTGGTACATATAGTTGGTTATGTTGGTGATGCTAGTCCAAAAGATCTTGAAAAACCTGAGATAAAAGAAAATTTTGTTCCAGGTCTAAAAGTAGGAAAATATGGAATAGAAAATTCACAAGAAAAAATGTTAATAGGTAACTACGGTATAAAAAGATATGAAGTTAATGCATCTGGAAAAAGAATAAGCCAAATAGACTACATCAAAGAAAGGCAGGGCAATAAAGTAAACTTAACAATAGATATAGAAATTCAAAAATATGCCCAAGAGTTGTTAAAAGGAAAAGCAGGTTCAATATGTGCAATGGACATATTTACTGGAGAAGTTGTTGCAATGGCATCATCACCAACATATGATCCAAACAAATTTACACACGGAATTAATCAGAAAGATTGGCAAGAAATTAGAAATAATCCGTTAAAACCCCTAATAAATAAGTCAATTGCAGGACTTTATTCTCCTGGATCAACTTTCAAGCCATTAGTTGCCCTTGCAGCTCTAGAGTATGGAATATTAGATCCTAATAAAACAATAAGATGCAAAGGTCACAAGCATCCATACGAACTATATGGAGTAAAATATCATTGTTGGAAAAAAGAGGGCCATGGGTATATGAAGCTCAGAAATGCCATCAAACAATCTTGTGACATATATTTTTATGAAATGGCAAGATTACTTGGTGTTGATAAATTATCTATAATTGCAAAAAGGTATGGACTTGGAACCAATGTACTTGGAGAAGTTTATAATGATGAAAAAAATGGATTGGTTCCTGATACTAAATGGAAGAGACGTGCATTAGAGCAAAGTTGGTATTTAGGAGAAACTGTCATCAATGGTATAGGACAAGGTTATATACAGACTACACCGCTTCAACTTTGTCTAATGACTGCACATCTTGCAAATGGAGGATATAAAATAAAACCTCATATAATTAAAGATGAAACTATAAATTATAAGGACATAATAAATAAAATTAAAATAGATCAATCTAGTTTCCCTTTGCATGAAAGAAATTATTTAGATGATATAAACATTGAATATTACCACAGAATGTATCACAAAAAGTCTAATATTAATTTTGTATTAGATGCAATGTTTGGTTCTACAAATGAACAATATGGAACTTCATACAAATCTAGATACGACGATCCTAAGTATCAATTTGCTGGGAAAACTGGAACATCACAGGTAAGAAGAATTACCGATCTTGATAGAGAACTAGATTTAGATACTGATCAAATTGAATACAAAAAAAGAGATCATGCATTATATGTAGCTTTTGCTCCATATAAGGATCCAAGATATGCAATAAGTGTAATTATTGAACATGGAGGCTCTGGAAGCAAAGCTGCAGCTCCACTTGCAAGTAAATTAATTAAAAGAATTATTGATAGACATAAATTACGAGAACAATTTAATAATGGAAATACAAGTTTAGCATAATGTTAAGAGAGAGAATACAAGCTAGCAATTATAGTTTTTTAGATAAATTAAGATCTATTGATTATTTATTAATCCTACTAATAATTGCTATAGGATCAATTAGCGTATTTGCAATTTACTCTACTGAAGGAGGTAAATTTTCTTTTTACACAAAAAATCATATAATTAGATTATCCATATTTTTTTGTTTATTCTTGACTTTATCTTTTGTGAGAGTTTCAACATGGTATAAAAATGCTTACTTATTTTATATTGTAGGATTAGTTTTATTAATAACAGTTTTATTTTTTGGGATTTCAGCATCTGGTGCAACAAGATGGATAAACTTATACTTTTTAAATTTACAACCCTCAGAATTAATGAAGATTGCTGTGATAATATGTTTTGCAAGATATTATCATAGAATTCAAAGCTCAGATATTCAAAGCTATAAGTTTTTAATTCAACCAATTATACTTTTAATAATTCCTTGTTATCTTGTAATTCAGCAGCCTGATTTAGGAACTTCTATTTTAATTGCAGGAAGTGGAATTGCTATAATATGGCTGGCAGGTCTTAATATTAAATATTTTGTTTATTCAGGATTGTTATTATTAGTATCTTTGCCTTTTGCTATATCCATTTTAAAACCTTATCAAAAGTCAAGAATTCTAACTTTCTTTAATCCTGATAGAGATCCTTTGGGAGCTGGATATCAAATAATTCAATCTAAAATAGCTATTGGATCTGGCGGTTTTTTTGGAAAAGGGTATTTAAAAGGAACTCAAAGTTATCTTGAATTTTTACCTGAAAAACACACCGACTTTATATTTACACTTTTTTCAGAAGAGTTTGGATTTCTTGGGTCAATTATACTTTTATTTTTATACATATTATTAATTTATAGAATAATAAATGTTGGACTAGTCTCAAGGAGCTTCTTTGCAAAATTATACTGTTTTGGTTTTGCTACAGCAATTTTTTTATATGTATTTGTTAATATAGCAATGGTTTTAGGAATGTTGCCAATTGTTGGTGCACCATTACCTATAATGTCTTATGGTGGATCATCATTATTATCTATTATGTTGGGATTAAGTATTGTTATGAGTTGTAAAATATATAATCAGGAACAAATATCAGTTTATTAGCTATTTTCCATCTATAGCAACTATTGTTAAATCATCTTTTTGTATGTGTCCAGCACCAAGAATATCATCAATCATTGTTTTAAGTCTTTCGTTTATCGCAGTTGATTGATATTTTTTAATATAATTTTCAAAACCTTCTGATCCTAACATTTCCCCATTCGGATTTTTTATCTCTGTAATTCCATCTGTAAAAATGTACATTGAGCTATTTTCAAAAGGTATTGTGTGCTCAGGATATTTCGTTTTAGGCATTATACCTAAAGGGGGACCAGCCTCAGAAAAATTACTAAATGTTCCATCAGCAGACAAAATTAATGGAGGTTCGTGACCCGCACTTGATAATAGTAATTCTTTTTTGTTTGAGTCGTATATTCCAATTAACATCGTAACAAACATACCTCTTGAAATAGTTTCACATATTTCATTATTTAGTTGAAATAATAAATCTGATGCTGAAAGATTAGTTTTACTTAAACATCTATAAAGACTTGATGCTTTTGACATTAAGAGCGATGACTTAATCCCTTTTCCAGATACATCAGCAACTCCAAATCCATATTTCCCATCTCCTAAATCTGAAAAATTATAAAAGTCACCTGAAACAACTTTTGCTGGTATGTTGATACCTGAAATAGGAAAGTCTTTCTCTTTATTTTTAGATAATAAAGATCTTTGAATTTCCCCAACAATTTCTACTTCTTTTTGAATTTTATTTTTTTCAACCATTTCTTTTGCCATTTTTGCATTTCTAATTGCTAAAGCAGCTGGTGCCGAAAGTGTTTCTAGAAGTTTTCTGTCATCTTCTATAAATAATTTATCTTCAGTTTTTTTATTTAAGCAATGTATTACACCAATACATTCATTTGCCGCAATCAATGGTGAGCATAATACTGAATATGTTGTAAAATTTGTTTTATTATCTAAATCAAAATAAAATTCCGCTATCTCTCGAACATCTTTTCTTACATTACCAACACGAATACATTTTCTTTGCTGAACAGCTTTGCCCATTACACCATCTTTTAGATCTAATTCGTATTCATCTAAATAATCTTGATGAAGTGATGCAATACATTCAAATTTTTTTTTTTGCTCATTTATTAAAAAAATGTTTGCAGCTTCTGCATTCAGTCTTGCAATAATAACTCTTAATGCATTCATCAGAGTGTCGTTTAAATCAAGAGATAAAGCAAAGTCTTGATTCATTTTTGTAACAAGTTCTAAGTCGACGTTAACTTGCTCAGCTTCTTTTTTAGGTTCGATTGGTTTTTTTGATTTAAATAGAAACATTTATTTAACTAGTATTTTAAGCAATTTTTGGTAAATTTTTCAACAATGGAGATTATAATTAATACACCCAATTTATACATCCACCTCCAGGATGCAGTCTTAATGGTTCAATATGTAATAGACGGATTAATCCATATTACATCAAACATTAAATTATAATCATATTCTGTGGATTTCATATTTGTACTTGTTCTAGGAGCACTTTGGGGAAGTTTTGCAAATGTTTGCATATACCGTTTACCTTTAGAAAAAGGAGTTGTGTCTGGAAGATCATTTTGTCCAAAGTGTAAAAAGTTAATTACTTGGAAGGATAATATTCCAATAATTTCTTATTTATTTTTAAAAGGTAAATGTAGATATTGTAACAAAAAAATTTCTTCGCAATACGTATTGGTAGAGACAATAAGTATTTTGTTTTTTTTAATTATTTACTTTTTTTATGGCATTAGTATTACAACATTACTTTTAATAATTTTAAGTTTAAGTTTTTTAATAATTTTTTTTATTGATTTTAAACATTACATAATCCCAAATGAACTTACGTTTTCAATGATGTTTCTAGGTTTTATTAAATCTTTTATACCAAGTTTAAATCCCATGTTTCCTAATTATATAAATTCTTTAATTGGTGGAATATTTGGATATGGAATAATTTGGTCTATTATTTTTTTTTATAAACAAGTAAGAAAAAAAGAAGGCATGGGATTAGGAGACGCAAAACTATTATCTGCAATTGGATTTTGGTTTGGATGGTTTTCCATACCTTTTGTGATCTTCCTATCGTCATTAATTGCATTATTATCAGTTGCACCAAGTT